>JBGAHO010000002.1:41187-189760 GCA_044226195.1 Steroidobacteraceae bacterium | reverse complement strand
GGGTTTACGGCGTCCTTCCGGGACGACCCGGAACCCCGGACTGCCGCTCGCTGGCGCGGGCGGCTTCGCGTAGAAAATGGCGTCGCTCGCGTTTGCTGGTTTGCGCCGCACGCCTAGGCGACGCGCCCGGCAATGCGCCCGCCGAGCAGGCAGCCGCCGAGGAACGTGCCCTCGAGACCGCGCTTGCCGTTCATGCCGCCGCCGCCGAAGCCCGCCGACTCGCCTGCGGCATAGAGCCCCGCGATCGGCTGCCCCGCGCCATCGAGCACGCGGCAGTCGAGGTCCGTCTGCAGGCCGCCCATGCTCTTGCGGCTGATGATGAACTCGCGGATCGCGACCAGCGGCCCCGCCTTCGGGTCGAGGACCTTCTGGAACTTGCAGGTGCGCAGCCGATCGCCCGTCCAGCGCCGCGCGAATTCGATGCGCCGCAGTTGCTCGTCGTCGTGGAACCGCGGTCCCCGGTCGATGCACGCGTCGTAGCGCGTGGCGGCTTCGCGCATCGCCTCGAGGCTCACGGAGCCGTCGCCCACCAGCGCGTTCATCTTCTCCGCCAGTGCCTCGAGCGTGGGCGCCACGACGACGTCCGGACACATCTCCGTCACCTGGTCGTAGAGCCAGTGGTTGCCGAGGAGGATGTCGCGCGCGACGGCGAGGCGCTTCTTGCGCCGGAACGCCGGATTGAACTCGCCGCCCGAGATCGCCAGCTCCTTGAGCATGATCTTGCGGTTGAGCAGCTGCCAGGAATAGGCGCGCTCCTGCCGGCAGATCTGCGCGACGAGGTCGTGCGTGTCGAAGCCGGTGACGAGCGGCATCGGGCCGATGCGCTCGCCGCGCCAGTTCAGCCACAGCGCCGACTTCGGCGGCACCAGCGAGAGTCCGTGTCCCGGCTTGCGCGGCTGCCAGTGGTGCACGCCCGCCGCGTAGTTCCATTGCCAGTCGAGGTGCGTCACGCGCGCGCCGAGCGCGCTCGCGGCATCGTGCAGCCGACCGTCCGCGTACTTGTGCGAGCCGTTCAGGATCACCTCGGGCGGCCGGCCCCAGTCCGCGTGCCAGTTCGCCTTGACGCGCGCGATGTCGCCGTTGATGCCACCGCTCGCGACGATCACCGACTCGGCCGTCGCCTCGAATTCCTGGCCGGAGCCCTCGAGCACGCCGCGACACCCGGTGACGCGACCGTCGCTGCTGACGAGCGACTCCACGCGATGCTCGCAGGCGAGCTGCAGCCGCTCGACGTTCGGTCGCGAACGCAGGTGCTGGTTGAGCACGACGGCCAGCTCGTGGCCGGTGCCCCACACGATGTGCCAGCGCGGCACCGAGTTGCCCGGCGTGTGCAGGCCGCGCTCGACCCACAGCGGCATCGGCATGAACTGCACGCCGAGGCCCCGCAGCCAGTCGTAGATCTCCGGGATGCAGCGCTGCACGTAGGCTTCCGCCCACGCGCGCGGCCAGTGGTCGTCCGCGCCGAATTCCGCGAACGCGTGCCAGTCCGCGAGGCCCTGCTGCACGCCGTCCCGGATGCCGTAGCGGCGCTGCAGCGGCGTGCCCGCGAACCACAGGCCGCCGAAGCTCTCCTTGGCGAGCCCGCCGAGATTCGCCTCGACGTCGCGGTCGAGAAGCAGCACGCGCCGATTGCGCGCCAGCAGCTCGATGGCCGCGCTCACTCCCGCGATGCCCGCGCCGATCACGATCACGTCGGCCGAATAGCGAATCATGGACGCGTGCCCCGGGGCGCTGCCTTCCCGGTGCCAAGAGTACCGCGACTGTAAGATGTCGGCCTCATGAATGGACCTCGCGAATCGCTCTCATTGACAGAGGCGCGGCGCATCGCCCTCGCGGCCCAGGGATTCGCGCGGCCGCGGCCGGCCCGCGTCGGCGCCGCGGACGTGGTGCGCACCGTGCGCTCGCTCGGCCTGCTGCAGATCGACTCGGTCAACGTCCTCGTGCGCTCGCATTACCTGCCGCTCTACTCGCGGCTCGGCGCCTATCGCGCGCCGCTGCTGGATGAGGCGGCGTACGCCGGGACGCGGCGTCGACTGTTCGAGTACTGGGGCCACGAGGCCTCGCTGCTGCCCGTCGAGTCGCAGCCGAACCTGCGCTGGCGCATGGCGCGCGCCCGCGACGGCATCGGTGTCTGGGGTGGCGTGGCGCGTTTCGGTCGCGAACACCCGACGGTCTGTGCTGCCGTGCTCGAGGAGATCCGCCAGCGCGGGCCCCTCGGCGTCTCGGACCTGCGCGCGGGTGGCCGACGACGCGGGGGGTGGTGGGGCTGGAGCGAGGGCAAGGTGGCGCTCGAGTGGCTGTTCTGGACCGGGCAGGTCGGTACGCACGGGCGGCGGCACTTCGAGCGCATCTACGACCTCGCGGAGCGCGTGCTGCCTCCGGCCGTGGTGGACGCGCCGACCGCGTCGCCCGAGGAGCAGCAGCGGGCGTTGCTGCGCATCGCGGCCGGGGCACTCGGCATCGCCGCCGAGCGCGACCTGCGCGACTACTTCCGCCTGCCGGTGGCCGACGCCCGGGCCCGCATCGCCGAGCTGGTCGAGGCAGGCGAACTGCGCCCGGTGGCGGTGGAGCACTGGAAGGGGCCGGCGTATCTCGCGGCCAATGCGCGGGTCCCGCGCCGGGTCGACGCCCGGGCGCTGCTCTCGCCCTTCGATTCGCTGGTCTGGGAGCGCAACCGCACGGAACGGCTGTTCGGCTTCCGCTACCGGCTGGAGATCTACACGCCGGCCCATCGCCGCGAGCACGGGTACTACGTGCTGCCGTTCCTGCTCGGCGACCGGCTCGTGGCGCGGGTCGACCTGAAGTCCGACCGCGCACGTGGCGTGCTGCGGGTCATCGCGGCCCACTGCGAGGCCGGGGCCGACCCGGCCGCCGTGGCCGGTCCCCTGCGTGACGAGCTGGCCCTGCTGGCGACCTGGCTGGGGCTCGGGCGGGTGGCCGTCTCGCGGCGCAAGGGCTTCGTGCAGATGCTGCGCTGAGGCGGGCGTGTAGAATCGCCCGACCTCGACGGGGTCCGACGCAATGCATGACCTGGTGGCGACGCTCGCCCTGATCGCGTGGCTGGTGCCGACACCTGCGAACGCCCAAACGATGCTCATCGACGACGAAGCCGCCCTGACCCGACTCTTCGACCTCGTGGCCGAGCGGCTCGCGCTCATGCCGCAGGCCGCGGCCGCGAAGTGGGTGTCCGGCGCGCCGATCGCGGATCCGGCGCGCGAGCAGGCCGTGCTCGATCGCGAGGCGGCGGCCGCCGAGCGGATGGGGCTCGCGTCGCTGCCCGTGCGCGAGTTCTTCGCCCAGCAGATGCACCTCGCGCGGGACCTGCAGCTGCAGCTGCACGGTGACTGGCGCAAGACCGGGTGCGGGCCCTGCGCGGGCGCCACCGACCTGGCGAGCTTCCGGGCGGAGATCGACCGTCTCAACGACGCGCTGCTGCGGGCGATGTACGTCGCGCTGCCGGCCGCGCGGCGTGCCGACTTCGTCGAGCATTACCGTCCGCTCGCCGCGCAGCGCCTCGGCACCGCGGTCGCGTTGCCGTTCGAGCGCGACCGGCTGCTCAACATCCTGCACGCGCTCGGCACCTCGCAGCCCCCGGGGCTCGCGCGCGTACAGGCGAGCGGCATGCTGCGGATCGGCACGACCGGCGACTACGAGCCGTTCAGCCTCGAGCGCGATGGCCAGCTCGCCGGCGCCGACGTCGAACTCGCGCGGGCGCTCGCCGCGCATCTCGGCGTCGAGCCCGTATTCGTGCGCACCAGCTGGCCCAGCCTGCTCGCGGACCTCGCGGCCGACCGGTACGACGTGGCGCTGAGTGGCGTATCGATCACGCCGGAGCGCGAACAGGCCGGGGCGTTCTCGATCCCGTACCAGTCGGGCGGCAAGACCATCGTCGCGCGCTGTGCCCAGCGGCAGGACTTCGACACGCTGCGCGAGGTCGACAGCCGGTCGGTGCGCGTGGTCGTGAATCCGGGCGGCACCAACGAGCGCTACGTGCGCGAGCACCTGCACCGCGCCCAGGTCGAGGTGCATCCCGACAACCGGACGGTGTTCGAGGAGATCCTCGACGGCCGCGCCGACGCGATGATCACCGACGACGTCGAGGCCGAGCTGCAGGCCCATCGTCACCCGGAGCTGTGCCGCACGTATCCGGGCACGCTGACCCGGGCCAGCAAGGCCATCTTCATGCCACGCGATCCGGCGCTCAAGGCCGCGGTCGACGCGTGGCTCGCGGGCGCGATCGACGCCGGCGTGCCTGCCCGCCTGCTGGAGCAGGCGATGACCCGTTGAACGCCCCACGCACTGGAGTCGTCCCATGCTGAAGCCGTTGCTCGTCGCGCTCGCGCTCGCGCTCGTTGGCCTCGCACCGTCCGTCGAGGCTGCCACCGCCGAGTCGAAGGCCGAGGCGCGCCAGATCTTCCAGGACATCATCGCGTTCAAGACGTCGGTAGGTCTCGGCCAGGTGCCGGTCATGGTCGACTACCTCACGGCGAAGTTCCGCGCCGCGGGTTTCCCGGCCGAGGACATCCACGTCGTCCCGCTCGGCGAGACGGCGGCGCTGGTCGTGCGCTACCGCGGCACGGGCAAGGGCGGCAAGCCGATCCTGTTCATGGCCCACATGGACGTCGTCACGGCGAAGCCCGAGGACTGGGAGCGTGATCCCTATACGCTGATCGAGGAGAACGGCTACTTCTTCGGCCGCGGCACGCTCGACATCAAGTCGGAGGTGGCGCTGCTGTCGCAGACCTTCCTGCGCCTGAAGCGCGCGAAGTTCGTGCCGACGCGCGACCTCATCCTCGCCTTCACGGGCGACGAGGAGTCGACGATGGAAACGGCAAAGCTGCTCGCGGGTCCGCACCGCGACCTCGTCGACGCCGAGTTCGCGCTGAACGGCGACGGCGGCGGCGGCCAGCTCGACGATGCGACCGGTGCACCGCTGGTGTTCCGCGTGCAGGGCGCGGAGAAGTCCTACGCCAGCTACGAGCTGACGACGCACAATGCCGGCGGGCACAGCTCGCAGCCGCGGCCCGACAACGCGATCTACGACCTCGCCGACGCGCTGAAGAAGCTGCAGGCCTATGCCTTCCCGGTGCAGTGGAACGACTGGACGATCGGCAGCTTCCAGGCCGCGGCGTCGGTCACGCCGGGCCCGATCGGCGAGGCGATGGCGCGCTTCGCCGCGAATCCGGGCGATCCGTCGGCGGCTGCCGTGCTCGCGTCCGAGCCGACACTGATCGGGCGCACGCGCACGACCTGCGTGGCGACGATGCTGCGCGGCGGCCACGCGGACAACGCGCTGCCGCAGTCGGCGACCGCGGTGGTGAACTGCCGCATCTTCCCGGGCACGACACCCGAGGACGTGAAGGCCACGCTGCAGCAGGTGGTCGGCGAGAAGGTCGACGTGTCGATCATGGGTCATCCGCACTCGAGCGGCCCGTCGCCGATGCGCAAGGACGTGATGGACGCCGTCGCGAAGGCGGTGCACCAGGGGTACCCCGGCGTGAAGCTGGTGCCCGACATGGCGCCGTACGCGACCGACGGCTCGGTGTACCGGGGCGCGGGCATCCCGACGTACGGCGTCAGCAGCACGTTCGTGAAGGCCAGCGACGAGTTCTCCCACGGCCTCAACGAGCGCATTCCCGTCGACGCGTTCTACAAGGGCCTCGACTACTGGGACGTGATCATCCACACGCTCGCGGGTCGCTGACCGCGCGTCATGCCTACCATTCGGTCGGCGTGATCACGAGCGAGGCCGGGCGCGAGGACACGTCGACGGCCCACTCGGCGTCCGGCACGTCGAGCTTCTCGGTCCAGCGGCCGTGGTTGCTGACGAAGACGTGCAGCCGCGCCGGGATGTCGATGCTGTCGTCCTCGCCGCGGTCGCACAGCAGCCAGGATTCGTCGAGCACCCAGTCGCGCACGCCGTCGCCGTCGATGTCGGGAATCGAACTGGCGGGCCAGTTCCAGGCCATGGAGTCGCCGCCCGCCTCGCTGCAGCGATCGACGACTCCATCGCGCAGTCGCTGCAGGATCTCGGGCCACTCGGCTTCGTCCGTCGGCACCGGCTGGAACAGCGGGCCGGTCAGAAGCGAGCCGCCTTCCGCGTTCGGCACTTCCTCGAGCTGTCGGGCGACCGGGTTCCATTGGAAGGAGCGTGAGCAGGGCGCGTTGCCTGGCTCGCGGCAGAAGCTGCCGTGCAGTTCCACGTCGAGCGTGTGCGCGGTGCCGGCGCGCAGCGCGACGTCGACCACCCATTCGTCGAGCGCCCGCACGTAGCCGGCGCCCTGGCTCACCCACACCTGGTGGCGGCAGCCGCCGGTGCCGCACCAGCCGGGAAAGCCGAGCGCATCGAAATCGACCACCCAGTCGGCGACGCCGTCGGGGGAGAGGTCGAGCGTGGAAGCGTAGTCCTCGTCCCAGGTGTCGAGCGCCCGGGGATCGACGTCGGCCTCGACGAGGTACGGACGCATCGCCGCCTTGAGCGCCGGCGGCAGGTCCGCGGGCTCGGCGGTCGCGATAGGGCTCGCCAGCCCGGCGGCGGCGAGGGCGAGGGGGAGCAGGCAGCGGGTGAGGTGGCGCATGTCCGCTTGGACGCGCTACCGCGCCTGCCGTCAGGAGATCAGGCGACTTCCTCGGCGACGATGAACTGCGGGTCGACGACGAAGCCCATGAACTCGCCCATCACCTTCTGCACGACGGCGCCCGGCAGGTCGTTCTTCACGAAGCCGTCGAGGTCCGGGATGTCGAAGATCTCGACATAATCCGCCGAGGGCTGGCCCGCGCCGATCAGCAGCCCGGTCGTGCGGTGATTGACGAAGGACTTCACCCGCGCGAGGCCGCGCATGCTCGGGTAGTCCACCGTGCGGGTCCAGTGCTCGTACTGCTCGCGGGTCACGCCCGGCTTGAGCTTGTAGGTGAGGATCAGCTTGGCCATGGGCCCTCCTTGGAATGGGGCAGCGATCCTGACAGCGTGCCCGCGAGCCCGTCCTTGCGGCAGGTCGCAATTGGTGCGCCGGCTTCCGGGCCTGCGCCATTTGCGCTACCGTCGCATCCCGAGGAGACCCGATGACCGCGTGCCGACCCGTTTCCCGCTCGAAGCTTGTGTCCTGCCTGGCGACGTCCGCATTGCTGGCGGGCACCTTCGTGACCCTCACGAGCCCGGCCGCCGAGAGCGGGTCGAGCCGCGGCACCAACGCCGACCCGGCTGCCAAGCTCGATGCCAGCCAGTCCCCGGCGCTCTCGGCCGTCGAGCGACTCGCGCTGTCGGATCGCCTCGCGGCGTACGGCGAGCGCAACGCCGACCCGGTGGCGCTGGTGCAGGCGGCCAAGATCCGCAAGGGCGTGCAGTCGAAGCCGGGCACCGCCGGCAACTCGTTCGAGTCGCTGCTGGCGCGCGCGCAGGCGCTGGCGCCCGACAACCCGACGATCGCCGCGCTGATCGCCGACGCGCGCAACTACCGCAGCCGCGACCTGCCGCTCGTGTCGGCCGGCCTCAACGCGCTCGACAAGCTGATCGGCCGCCGCGCCGCCGACCGTGCCGACCTCGTCTTCAAGGGCGAGACGCCGGCCGTGGTGTACGTGCAGGGCCCGACGTCGTCCGATCTCGACCTCTACGTCTACGACGAGTACAACAACCTCGTCTGCGCGGACGAAGGCGACGGCAGCGAGGCGCAGTGCCGGTGGCGGCCGCGCTGGACGGGATCGTTCCTGGTCGACGTACGCAACAAGAACGACCAGGAGGTCGCCTATGTCCTCACGGCCAACTTCGTCGGTGACACCGGCAGCAAGCCCTGAACCGCGCCGTCGCGCGCTGACGCTGCTCGTCGTCCTGGCGGCGGCTGCGCTCGTCGCCGCCTGCGGCAGCGAGCCCACCCAGCCCGACCTGCGCCGCCTCTATCGCGGCGCCAACCTCGCCGCCGAGCAGCCGCCGCTCATCGTCATTCCCGGCATCATGGGTTCGAAGCTGCGCGACACCGGCACGGGCGAGGTCGTGTGGCCGGGCACGCTGTGGAACCTGGTGTCGAACAAGTTCGACGTGCTGGCCTTCGACATCGATCCGCAGACGCTCGCTCCGCGGCCGAATCCGCTCGAGGCGTTCGACATCACCGACACCGCGGCGGGCCACGACTTCTACAACCGCCTGATCGAGACGCTCGAGAACCACGGCGACTTCAAGCGCACGACGGCGGGCACGCCGGTCACCGACCCGTACGAGCGGCACTTCTACGTGCTGCCCTACGACTGGCGTCGCGACAACGTGCAGACGGCGCGCCAGCTCGACGCGCTGATCGAGCAGATCCGCAAGGACTACGGCCGGCCGGATCTCAAGGTCGACATCGTCGCGCACAGCATGGGCGGCCTCGTGTCGCGCTACTTCCTGCGCTTCGGCACCGACGACGTGCTCGACCGCGACGACATCCAGGTCACGATGAAGGGGGCGGCGAAGATCAACCGCCTGATCCTGCTCGGCACGCCGAGCCTCGGCTCGGCGAACACGATCCGCGGCTTCGTCGAAGGCGAGAAGATCGTGCGCACGGTGTCGCCGGAGACGCTCGCGACCATGGCGAGCGCGTACGAGCTGCTGCCGCACACGATGCGCAAGCCGCTCATCGGCATCGACGGCCGGCCGCTGCGGGTCCGGCCCGAGGATCCGTCGAGCCCGGAAGTCGACCTGTTCGATCCGGTCGCGTGGCGCGACCTGCAGTGGTCCGTCTACGACCCGGTCGTCGCGCAGCGCGTGGTCGAGTCGTCGGCGACGCCGGCCGAGGGCGAGGCACGCCTCAAGACGCTGCAGGCGTTCTTCGACCGCTCGCTGGTGCGCGCCGGCCGCTTCCAGCGCGCGCTCGCCCTGCCGGAGCCCGAGAGCAGTGTGAAGCTGGTCGTGTTCGGCGCGGATTGCGCGCTCACGCCCTCGCGCGTGCTGGTCGAGCAGGAAGGCAGCCGGCGCGTGCCGCGCTTCGCGCCGGAGGACATCAAGTCACCGCTGCCCGGCAAGCACTACGACCTGCTGATGCTCGAGCCCGGCGACGGCCGCGTGGTCAAGCCGTCGCTGCTCGGCCGGCAATCCATCGACCCGACAGTGCAGGGCAACGGCACCGGCAGCTTCCCGATCGCGTTCTCGTTCTTCCTGTGCGAGGACCACGACCAGCTGACCAACAACATCAACTTCCAGGACAACCTGCTGAACGCGCTGCTCTCGCGCAGCGGTCCCTGACGACTCAGCCCAGCTTCGACTTCACCTTCGCCCGCAACGCGGCGATCTCGCCCTGGCGGCCCTTGTCGGCCACTTCGCGGCCCGGGCGCGGGGCGGCGTGCGCGGCGCGGTCGAGGTACTGCAGCGACTGTGAATACTGTCCCTGCTCGAACAGGTACTCGGCGTAGAAGTAGTTCGGATCGATGCCGGCGGGGTTGAGCTTCAGCGCCTGCGTCAGCAGCGTGCCGGCCTTGTCGTCGTCCCCGAAGCCGAGCGGGAACCCGGGCACCTTGTAGTAGAGCGTGCCGAGGCTCGTGTAGGCCGAGCCCTCGAGCGCCGCGGGATCGAGCTTCAGCGCGGCCTCGAGGTTGCCGCGGGCCTCCTTGCACAGGCTGAGCGCGCCGAGCCCGCCCTTCGCACCGGCGTAGCTGCTCTCGATGATGCCTTCCCAGATGTACGCTTCCGCACGCTTCGGGTGCTCGTGGGTGAACGTCTCGGCGCGCTTCTCGAGCGCGTCGAACGCCTGCACGCGGGCGTCGCCTGCCGGGGTCTCGTAATTGACCTTCGCCCAGGCCTGCTGGAGTGACAGCAGTTCGGCATCGAAGGCGGGATCGGCCGGTGCCGCGGCGTTCGCGAGGGACGTGCCTGCGAGCAGGACGGCGGCCATGAGGGTGCGCATCGCGTTCATGAGTGGGCTCCAGATTGCGTAGGGGGTCAAAGCCGCTGCGCGGCGGCTTCGCTGGCGTAGCGGCGGATGACCGGCAGCTGCTTGCGCAGGGCACCGTCGACCACGCGCGGCAGCACGCCGTTGAGGCGCGCGAACAGCTTCTCGGGCCAGCCGAGCACGGCCTCGACGTTGCCGCGCTCGAGCATGTCGCACACCGCGCGCGCGACGAGCTCCGGCGGGTCCATCGCGACGCCGAGTTCCTCGTTCATGCGCTCGACGGCGGACGTGTTGATGCCCGTGCGCGTCGCGCGCGGCGCCACGTAGTGCACCTTGACCTTCGTGTCGGCGAGCTCGCGGCGCAGGGCCTCCGTGAAGCCGCGCACCGCGAACTTCGTCGCGGAGTACACGGCGTACCCGGGATAGCCGATCGAGCCGAACACCGAGCCCGTGTTGAGGATGCAGGCCTCGGGCTGCGCGCGCAGGTGCGCCAGCATGCCGCGGCAGAGGTGCAGCGGGGCGAGCAGGTTGATCGCCACCGCGAGGTCGACCTGCTCCGGCGGCTGGTCCTCGAACATGCGGAAGTGGTTGATGCCGGCGTTGTTCACCAGCACGTTGACGCCGCCGCGCCATTCGGCGGCCGTGTCGCAGATGCGCTTGCGGTCGGCGGCGTTGGTCAGGTCGGCGGCGCAGGTGCCGACGCGGTCGCCGTAGCGCGCGAAGCGCTCGACGGCGCGGGCGAGCGCATCGGCATCGCGGTCGACGAGCAGCACGGCCGCGCCGCGCGACAGCAGCTCGGACGCGATGGCGCCGCCGATGCCGCCGGCGCCGCCGGTGATCAGGATCTTCGCGAGGGACGGGTTCATGCGGATTTCCTCAGGGGTTCGACGTGGGGCGCCCCGGCATCGAGGCTGCGGAAGACGTTGCCGTACAGCCAGAACATCGCGCGGGCGCACTGCACCACCGCTGCGCGGTCTCCCTCGGCGTCGAGCCGCGCGAGGATCCCGGCGAGGTGGTTGACGTGCTCCTTGTCGAGCTCGCCGTGGCTGCGCAGGTAGGAGAAGGCGTTCCCCGGCAGGCGCAGCGTCTCCTGGATGCGGTCCGCGGCCTGCAGGGCGAGCGCGACGCTGGTGCCTTCGAGCACGTACACCATGCCGAAGAAGCCGATGGGATTGCGGCGCAGCACCGTGTCGTAGGCGTACGCGACCATGGCATCGGTGGCGATCGCCGGAGGCGAAGCGGCCGCGGCGGCGCGATCGCCGCCGGCGTTCGCGATATCGTTCAGGATCCACTGCTCGTGGCCGGTCTCTTCCTCGAGGTAGTGCAGGATCTCGTTGCGCAGGTCCGCGTGGCGGTCCGGCAGGCAGGCGCCGGTCGCCATCAGCAGTGGCACGGTGTGGCGGACGTGGTGGTACGCCTGGGTGAGGAAGGCGATGTAGAGCTCGCGGGTCACGTCGCCCGTGAGGCAGCGCTGGATCGCCGGCGCAGCCACGAGGTAATCACGATCTGCGGCGGTCAGCTGGCCAAGTCGTTCGTAGAAGGACATGCGGATTCCCGGGGTCAGGCCGGCGCGCCGGCGTACAAGGATTCGATCAGGGCACGGTGACGTTCGACGATCGCCGTGCGGCGCAGCCGACCGTTCGACGTGAGCATTCCGTTCGCGAAGCTGAAGGGCTCCGGCACGCGGGCCCAGCGCTGCACTCGCGCGTAATCCGGCAGTCCCGCATTGGCCTCGGCGATGGCCTGCTCGATGAGCGGCGCCTCGTGCTCGGCGCCGACGCCGCTCACCAGCGCCACCGGGAAGGGCAGGGCCTCGCCGTGCACCAGCACCGGGCGCTGCGGGAGGCGCTGTGCGATCTCGCGCTCGACCCACTCCGGTGCGACGTTGCGGCCGTAGCTGGTGATGAAGACGTTGCGCACGCGTCCGCGCACGTAGACGTAGCCGTCGGCATCGATGTCGCCGAGGTCGCCGGTGTGCCACGTTCCCGGCCGCGCGGGCGCGGGATCGCCGAGGTAGCCGAGCATCGTCGGGCCCGTGACCACGATCTCGCCGTCACCGCTCAGGTGCAGGGCCGCGTGCGGCAGCGGGCGGCCGACACTGCCGGGCCGATGTGCGCCCGGCCGGTTCAGGCAGACGACCGACGCGCATTCGCTCAGGCCGTAGCCCTCGTAGACCGGCAATCCACAGTGGGTCGCGCGCGCCAGCAGCGCCGGCGAGACGGACGCGCCGCCCACCGCGATGAACTTGAGCGAGGCCGGCGGTGCCCAGCTGCGCTCCGCGGCGACGACCAGCAGCTGCAGCAGTTCCGGAACGAGGATGAGGCTCTCGGGCTGCATCCGCACGATGCAGGCGAGCAGCCGCTGCGGATCGGTGCCCGAATAGCTGAGGCCCGTGGTCCGTGTCGAGGGCAGGTGACAGGTCGCGCCGGCGAGCAGCGGGGCGTAGATGCCCGCGACGTTCTCGAGCAGCGTCGCGAGTGGCAGCACGCACAGGTGACGCCGCACCTGCAGCGACTGCGTCGCCCAGGCCAGCGACTGCGCGACGGCGTCGAGCTGGGCGGAGGACAGGCAGACGCCCTTCGGCGCGGCCGTGCTGCCCGAGGTGTAGGTGATCTTGATCGTGCCCGCGGGAATCGCGGGGCGCGCTTCGGGCGCGAGGTCGCGACGCAGCAGGACGAGACCCTGCGTCGAGCGCCCGTGCTCCTGCCAGCCGCCGATGCGCAGCACGCGCGTCGGGTCGTCGGTCAGCAGGCTGTCGATGCCGGCATCGTCCAGGGCGTGTTGCAGCTGCGCGTCGGTGAAATACGCGGGCACCGGGACCGAAAGGCGTCCCATCATCAGCAGCGCGAGGTCGGTCACGGTCCAGGCGATGCCGTTGTCGGCGAGCACCGCGCAGCGCTCGCCGGCGTGGGCCCGCAGCCACGCGGCTTCCGTCGACAGCGCCGCGTGCAGGCCGCGGTAGGTCAGCCGTTGCGTGCCGTCGTCGAACGCGACGCGTCCGACCGGTGCGCGCCAGAGCGCCTGGATCAGCGACTCAGCCGTCAAGATCGTGGCTCGCGAAGCCGGCGATGCGTCGGCTGTCCGGCAGGTAGCCGGCGAACACCCGCGGATCGGTGTCGTAATAGGTGCCCCAGTCGTCGATTCCACCGGCGACGCGGCTGCGCTCGGCACGGGCGAGCTCGACCAGCGGCGCGCCGAAGCCCTGCAGGATCTCGCGCACCGTGCTCGTCGCCGTGAACACGATCCACCGGTAGTCGTGCGCCATCAGGTAGGACGGCAACTGCGCCACCATGCGCATGGCGGCACGGCAGCTGCGGCCGGCGAGGTTGCCGACCTCGACGATCTGGTCGCGCCGCACTTCCGCGCCGGTCGCCTGCGCGAGCGCCAGCTCCACCGGCACGTCGAGATAGCGCTCGAGGAACAGCGGGGCGGGACGCGCGGCGCGCAGGCCGACCACGCCGTGGAGCACGTCGCGCGCGTCACGGAACGACAGCAGCGACGGCATGAAGGTCTGCACGTCGGCGGCATGCTTGCGGGCGAAGGCCGCGCGCACGTAAGACTCGATCTCGCGTCGCGTCGGGTCGTCCGGAGTGACGGCCTCGACGCGCAACCGGCGGTGCAGGGGACGTTCGTGGGCGGCGGCGGTCGGGATCAAGCGCTTCTCCTCGGCGGATGCCCGGCGCATGCGCGACGGGTGCAGCGTTAGACGCCGGCGCGCCGGCCGATCAATCGAAAATCGCTTGAAACATTGTGTCAGCCCGGAAATCAGGCACTTGGAGGGCGATTCCGGATGCGGCGATTGATTTGCCGCCCGACTCGCGTCTAATGCGTCGGACAGCGACGGAAGGCGCGTGTGACCAACGACGACCGACAACTGGCGCAGGCAATGCTGGCGGGCGACGAGCGGGCCTTCCGCACGTTCTTCGAGCTCTATTTCCCGCGGGTCTACCGGTTCGCGCTGCCGCGCCTGCGCGGCAACGAGGACACCGCCAAGGATGTGGTGCAGTCGACGCTGATCAAGGCGATGCGCAAGCTGGACGCCTGGCGGGGCGACGCCTCGCTCTTCACGTGGCTGTGCCAGATCTGCCGGCGCGAGATCGCCGACCACGTGCGTTCGCAGCAGCGCCGCTCGTCGAAGGTGGTGCTGATCGACGACAGCGACGAAGTGCGCGCCGCGCTGGAGAACATCGAGGCGCCGGCCAGCGACGATCCGCTGCGTCGCGCCGACAGCGCGGAGCTGAAGCGCCTGGTGCACGCAGTGCTCGATCGCCTGCCGAATCGCTACGGCGAGGCGCTGGAAATGAAGTATGTCGAGGGGCATTCGGTCGAGGAGATCGGCCAGCGACTCGGGATCGGCCACGCGGCCGCCCAGTCCTTGCTCGCGCGGGCGCGCGTCGCGTTCCGCGACGGCCTGGAAGCGGTGTTCGGGGCCGCGGCGGCCGACGTGCTGGCCGGCCTCGAGGCATGAGGGGGAAATGACGTGAACGAACGCGAGACGGCGGCCGAAAGCCGCGACGATCAGGACCTCGGGGCACTGCTGCGTGCCACCGGCCCGCGACCGCGGCCGTCTCCCGCCCTGGAGGCGGAAGTGCGCGCGGCGGTGGAAGCCGAGTGGCGCGCCGTGACGGCGGCACGCGATCGCCGTCGCCGTTACACGGGTTGGGCCGCGGCGGCCGGCGTGGCCGCGGCGGCGCTCGGACTGTGGCTGGCTCGACCGCTCTACCTGCCGGCGAGCGGGCCCGCGGCGTCGGTCGCCCGCGTCGAGGGCGTTGTGGAATATCGCAGTGACCGGCAGGACGCCTGGGCCCCGCTGGCCGCGAACACCCGCCTGCAGGCGGGCGACGAGCTGCGCACCGGCGAATCCGGCCGCGCCGCCGTGCAGCTCTCGAGTGGCGTGCAACTGCGGCTCGACCACGCGACGCGAGTTGCGCTCAACGACGAGCACCACGCGCGCCTGCGCCGAGGTGGGCTGTACGTGGATTCGGGCGTTACCGGCGCCGACGATCGTCGGGCGCTGGAACTCGAGACCCCGGCCGGTACCGTGCGCCACCTCGGCACGCAATACGAGGCCCGCGTCGAGGACGGCACGCTGCGCGTCGGCGTGCGCGAAGGATTGGTCGCGATCGGCGGCCACGGCGGTGACGTGATCGGGCGGGCCGGTCAGCAGGTGACTTTGCGCGGCGGCGAAGTCACGCACGCCGACCTGGCGGCCAACGATGCGTCCTGGTCGTGGATCGGCAGCGTCACGCCGCCGTTCGCGATCGAAGGTCGCTCGGTGGACGAGTTCCTCGGCTGGGCCGCGCGCGAGACCGGGCGGCAGATCGTCTATGCCTCTCCCGAGGTCGCCGCGCGCGCCCACGGCATCGTCCTCAAGGGCTCGGTCGAAGGGCTCACGCCCGACGCCGCCGTGACGGCCGTGCTGTCGACCACGTCCCTGCAGCCGCGCGTGGATGCGGGACACATCCGCGTCGAGGCCGGTGGCTGAAACCCTTACGTCGCGATAGGAACCGGACGCCAGCCCCGTTAACATCGCGGGGCTGGCACGCGTGGGCGGGCCTGCGTCCGCCATGCGCCAAGGTTCCACGAGACACACACATCGCCGGTTGACCTCTCGACTCGCGCTGGCCGCGACGTCGTTGCTGGTCCTGTCGTGCCTGGCGCCCGCCGAGGCGGCGGCGCCGTACGCTGGCCGTGCGCTCGACGACGTGCTGCGCGAGCTGTCCGGGCGCGGCCTGCAACTCATCTACAACGTGGAGCTGGTGCCGCCGCAGCTGCGCGTCGGCAAGGAACCCCAGCCGGGGCCCGACGTCGCCATCCTCGACCAGGTGCTCGCGGAACACGGCCTGCAGGCGCAGGTCGTCGGGGACGGCATCTTCGCCATCGTGCGCAAGCCCGTGGCGGTCCCGCCGACCGCCGTGAAGCCGGTGGCGCCGCCGAGCCTCGAGGCCATCGTGGTGACGGCCAGCCGCTATTCCCTCGCGACCGACGCGCCGGACGCGCACCAGTTCCTGACGCAGACCGAGGTCGCGGCGATGCCGCGCTTCGCCGACGACGCGCTCAAGGCCGTGCACCGCTTGCCCGGCGCGGCCAGCAACGGCCTGTCGGGACTCGCGCACATGCGCGGCGGCGAGGAGAACGAGACGGAGGTCATCTTCGACGGCCTGCCGCTCATCCAGCCGTTCCACCTGCGGCTGATCCAGAGCCCGACCAGCGTGCTCGACGAGCGCGTGGTCGACAGCATGGACGTCTACACCGGCGGGTTCACCGCCGAGTACGGCGACCGCATGGGTTCGGTCGTCGACATCCGCTCGGTGCATCCCGAGGCCGATCGGCACTACGAGCTCGGGATCAGCAATTTCCACTTCAACGGCCTGGCGGCCCAGCGTTTCGACGACGGCCGGGGCCAGTGGCTCGCGGCCCTGCGCGCGAGCAACCTCGACCTCACCGCCGACCTGATCAACTTCGACCTCGGCGAGCCGCACTATCTCGACGGTTACGGCCGCCTCGACTACGACTTCAACGAGGACACGCGCGCGAGCCTGCACGTCCTCGCGGCCCGCGACCGCATCGACATCACCAACCGTGCCGGCACCGAGTCGGCGTCCGCGAACTACCGCAATTCGTATGCGTGGGCGACGCTCGAGCACCGCTTCTCGCCGCAGCTGAGCGGTCGCGCGCAGCTGTCGTTCACCGACGTCGAGTCCGAGCGCGAGGGCGTCGTGGACGATCCCGGAAATCGTTCGGGCGCCTTCGACGACCGGCGCGACAACGACGTGCTCGGCATCAAGCTCGACGGCAGCTGGTCGGGCGAACGCTGGCTGCATCGCTTCGGCGTCGAGATGCGCTCGCTGCGCGCCACGTACGACTACACCGGCCACGTGAATTTCTTCTCGGGCTACCCGTTTCCGGACAGCGCGCCGAGCTCGGTGCAGCGCGACCTCGCGCCACGACCGACCGGCGACTACTACGCGGCGTATGCCACGACGCGGGTCCGCGTGACCGACGACCTCACGGCGGAACTCGGCCTGCGCTGGGAAGATGCCACTTACGTGCCCGATGCGGGTCACGAGCTCGGGCCGCGCGTGAACCTGCTCTACCGGCTGAGTCCCGCCACGCGGCTGCGCGCCAGCTGGGGCCGCTACCTGCAGTCCCAGGGCATCGAGGAACTGCAGGTCGAGGACGGCGTGTCGACGTTTCACGCGGCCCAGCACGCGGATCACGCGGTGCTCGGGGCCGAGCACGATTTCGCGCACGGTTTCGGGCTGCGCGTCGAGGCCTATCGCAAGGAGTACGGTGGCCTCGGCACGCGCTATGAGAGCCTGTTCGATCCGCTGTCGCTGGCGCCCGAGCTGCGCTGGGACCGCGTCGCGATCCAGCCGCGCTCGAGCCACGTCGAAGGCGTCGAAGCGCTGCTCAGCCGGCGCGGCGACGGGCCGTGGAGCGGCTGGTTCAGCTACGCGTGGTCACGCGCGCAGGACCACGTGGGCGACCGCGACGTGCTGAGGAGCTGGGACCAGACGAACACGGTGCAGGGCGGCGTCACGTGGGCGGACGACGGCTGGACGGTGACGCTCGCCGGCAGCTACCACACCGGCTGGCCGCTGACGCCGGTGTCGGTCGTGGAGGGCATGACCGGTTCCACGGTGGTGCTCGGCCCGCGCAACACGATCCGCTACGATGATTTCGCCTCGCTCGACGTGCGCGCGAGCCGCGAGTTCCGCTTCGGCCGCAGCACGCTCGACGTGTTCCTCGAGGTCACCAACCTGCTCGACCGCCGCAATCCCTGCTGCGTCGACTACGAATTCGAAGACGAGGGCGACGACGACTCGCACGTCGAGGTCAGCCGCCAGTTCCGCCGCTGGCTGCCGCTGGTGCCGTCGTTCGGCGTGCTGTGGAAGTTCGAATGACCGCCCCATGAAAAAGGGGCGCGGTCGCCCGCGCCCCTTCGTGTCCCGCGACCAGGCGCGAGGCGGTTCAGTTCACCGCGAGCTTGTAGTTGTTGTACACGCCGCCGAGATTGCGGACGTGGATGCCGAACGGGCCGGTCCACGCCGGCGTCCAGCGGCACAGCATCGTGTCGCTCGCGTCGGTGTCGGTGCAGATCGTGTTGCCGTTCTCGTCCGTCACGTACAGGTCGAGGTCGGTGTCGCCGTCGCCGCTCACCAGCACGGCGGCTTCCTCGCCACCGCGGAAGGCGATCGTGTAGGAGTCCGTGTTGCCGGCGAGCACGGTGTCGGAGTGCACCGTCGGGCCGCGCGTGGCGCCGCGCGACTTCGTCGACTTCGCGTCGGCGATCAGCGCCTGCAGCGTCGCGTTGCCGGAGGACATGCCCTCGGCGCGCGCGAGCAGCGCATCGGCGCTCAGGTCGTAGCCCGTTTTCTTGTCGGCGCCCTTGGTGCCCTTGCCCTCGGACTTCTTGGCGGCCTCGAGCGCCTTCGCCGGCGCGGCCTTCTTCATCTTCGCGGCCTGGATCAGCGCGACCGGGTCGCTCTGCTGGATGCCGTAGAGCGCGAGCGCATCGGCCGTCGCCAGCGTCTGGACGGCGGCGGCGGTCTCGGACGACTTGGCCTTCGCGCCCGAGTTCGGGCCCTTGCCCGCGTCGGCGGCCATGGCGATGCCGGCGGCGGCCGTCAGGGCGAGGGCGATCGCCACGCCGACGCGGCGGGACGAGAGAAGGTTCGACATAAGCAAGCTCCTAAGATGTGTGTTGGTGGTCTGTTTCCGGGCCGGCTCCTGGCCGGCTGCGTCACGATGGACGTCGACGCTCCCCAAACGTCAGGCGGGCGCAGCGTAGCCAATGCGCGCGCCGTGCGGCAAGGGATCGATCTCGACGGCAGCGCGGCGGCTTGGCATTCTTGTTCCCACAACACGCGGGCCCGAGCCCGCCACGCAGGGTCCGAGCTTGGCAGAATCAGGGGTCCCCGAGCGAGAAGTCGATCTGGTTTTCGACGACGCGCTGCTGTCGGCATTGCGCGGCGATGCACCATCGCGGCGCAAGGCGGTGGAGCGCCTGTATGCCGCGTTTGCCGGCCGGTTGCGCCGGTTCTTCCAGAACCACCGCGCGACCCCGGCCCAGGCCGAGGATTTCACGCAGGAGACGTTCGTGCGCATCGTGCGCTCGGTCGGCGAATTCCGGGGTGAGGGGGCGCAGCTGGCCGCGTGGATCTGGACCATCGCGCGCAACGTCGCGCGCGATGCGGGTCGCAGCCCGGCGTCGCAACCGATGCTCGACGTCGACGACCTCGAAGGCGCGGATGCGCCCGTGCAGGAGGACGCCGATCCGCTGCAGCGCATCGAGTCGGAGTCGGTCGCAGACTGTGTCCAGCGTGGCTTCCGCGAATTCGCGCGCCAGCACCCGCAGCGCGCGCAGTGCCTCTCGTGGCTGGCGACGGACCAGATGGACATCGCGGACGTCGCGCGCACGCTTGGTCGCACGGCGGCGGCCACGCGCGAATACCTCTCGCAGTGCCGCAAGAAACTGCGACCGTTCATCGAGCATTGCCTCGCCGGGGCGTGAGTGCCTGACGCAACGAACGATGCGGCGTCCAAGCACGTGCCGGAGCCGCCGGCGAACCTGCCATCGCGAGGGACCTGACGTGTTGCGAATGATTCGTATTGTCGTGCTGTGCCTGCTGTGCGCCGCACCTGCGATCGGCCACGCGGCCGGCCGCACTTATGCGCTGCTGGTCGGGGTGTCCCAGTACCCGAACCTCGACTCCTCGATGTGGCTGGACGGCCCGCACAACGACGTGCAGTTGTTCGCCGAGTTCCTGCGCGGCCGCGGCGTGCAGCCGGCCGACCTCAAGGTGCTGGCCGACGGCGTGCCGGGCGCGGCGGATCCGACCAAGCGCGCGATCCTGGCGGAACTCGACTCCATCGCCGCGCGGGGCCAGCCGGGTGACGTCGCATTCCTCATGTTCGCGGGGCACGGCTCGCAGGAGCCGGCCAAGGCCGACGACCTGCGCAACGAGCCCGACGGGCTCGACGAGATCTTCCTGCCGCGCGACGTCGGCAAGTGGGATGGCGAGATCGCGGCATTGCCGAATGCGCTCACGGACAACGAGCTCGGCGCGGCCATCGGCAAGATCCGCGACCGCGGCGTGTTCGTCTGGGCGGTCTTCGACAACTGCCACTCCGGCACCATCACGCGCGCGATGCCGCTGCCGGGCGAAAAGGATCGCCAGGTGAAGCCGGAGGCGCTCGGCATCGATCCGAAGATCCTCGCCGATGCGGCGGCGCGAGCCCAGGCCGTCGGCGAGCGCACGCGCGGCGGTGCGGCCCCGGTGCGCCAGGTGACGCCGGAGCTCGACCGCGGTGCCAATTCCCCGCAGCGCGGCGGCTTCGTCGCGTTCTATGCCGCGCAGAGCCAGGAGACCACGCCCGAGGCGTCGCTGCCGATGTACGCGCCCGACGCCGTGCCGCGCGGCCTGTTCTCCTACACGCTCTACCAGGTGCTCTCGACCCATCCGGACGCCACGTACCGGCAGACGATCGAGCAGGTGCTGCAGTCGTACCAGGGCATGGGACGCCAGCAGCCGACGCCGACCTACGAAGGCACCGGCCTCGACAACCTCGTGTTCGGCGCCACGCCCGGCCAGGCGGTCACGCAGTGGCGGCTCGAGGGCGACAACGGCACGTACCGGCTGCGCGCGGGACTGATCCACCAGGTCACCAACGATTCGATCCTCGCGGTCGTGCCGCTGCCCACGTCGAAGGACGCCGAGGCGGTCGGCTACGTGAAGGTGGCCAACGCCGCGAGCAACGTTGCGGAAGTCGTGCCGGTCGAATACGCGGGCAAGCCCGCGCCCGACCTCACCAAGCTCCGCCTGCCGGCGTTTGCACGCCCGGTCGACCTGAAGGTGGACTTCTCGTTGCGCGTGGCGACGCCCGCGAAGTCGACGGGATGTGATGCGCCGTCTGCGGCAGTGTCGGCAGCGATCAAGGAACTGCAAGGCGCGAAGGGCATCGCCCAGCGCGTGCGCTGGGTGGCGCCGACCGAGCCGGCCGACGTCCGTCTGTGCCAGGCCGGCCTGCAATTGCGCTTCCTCGACGGCGCAGCCAGTGTCATGGCCGATCCCAACCGCCACGGTCCGGCGATCGACCTGAAGGAGGCCGGCGGGCCGGCGAGTGGCGGCGGGCTGTCGCCGCTCGCGCTCGAACTCGGTACCAACCTCGAGAAGATCGGGCGTGTCGCGAACCTCTCGCGGCTGGCGGCCGGCATCGGTGGCACGACAGGCCAGCGCGTCGACGTGGCCCTGACCTGGCTGCCGAAGTGCGACGTCAAGGACCCGAAGTGCAGCACGCTGCCGCAGGTGCTCGATGCGACGTCGCGGCCGACGATCCACGACGGCGACAAGATCAAGGTGAGCGTGACGAACCCGCTCGCGCAGCCGGTCGATCTCACCATCCTGTACGTCGATGCCTACTACGGCATCACGGCGATGTATCCGGATGCCGACCAGGGCGACCTGCCGCGCATCGAGTCGCGCGCGCGCATCGAGTTCGAGATCACCGCCAACGCGAATCCCTCGGGCTTCGAGCGCATGCTGGTGATCGCCATTCCGGTGACGCCGCAGTCGCCGCAGACGAGTTTCGTCGGGCTTGCGCAGCCGGGCATCGCCCAGACCGCCAAGCGCGGCGGCTCGTCGGGTGGGCTGCTCGACATGTTCGAGGAGGCCGCATTCGGCTCGTCGCCGACGGGCGCGACCCGCGGCGCGCCGCGCCGTGCCTCGGGACTCACGGGCTCGGCCGACATCACCACGTATTCGTGGACCGTGGCGCCACGCTGAACACACTTCGCATCCGCAAGGCAGGTTACGCATGCATCCAGTCAACGTTCTCCGCGCACTCACCGGCCTCGGCGCGGCGGCCCTCGTGGCCGCCTCCGCGGTCGCGGCGCCCGACACCTCGGTCCACGGTTCGCTGAGCGGCGCGAAGGTCGTGCCGGGCGCCGTGCCGGCCGGCGCGCAGGATTTCCGCACCAGCGTGCACGCGCTCGATGGGGCGCCGAGCCTCAAGGCGCTGCTGCCGCGCGGCGAGGAAAAGCCGCGGGGCGCGCGCGAAGCCGCGCTGTTCCGCCAGTGGTCGCCGGGCGTGGTGCTCGTCGCCGTGTCGGACGGTCTCGGTTCCGGTGCCGTCATCGACAAGGCGCATCGACTCGCGGTGACCAACAACCACGTGGTCGCCGGCAACACGGTCGTGTCGGTGATCTTCAAGCCGCAGGGCGAGGCGGACGCGCAGGACCAGCAGGCCTACCGCGCCGAAGTCGTGCGCGTGGACGAGGTCGCCGACCTCGCGCTGATCCGCATCAGCGAGATCCCGGCCTACGTGCCGGAGATCAAGCTCGGCTCGCTGTCCTCGCTGGAGGTGGGCTCGGACGTGCACGCGATCGGGCACCCGACCGGCGAGGCCTGGTCGTACACGGGCGGCATCGTCAGCCAGATCCGCCACAACTACGAGTGGGATGCCGGCGAGGGCATCAAGCACCGCGCGACGGTCATCCAGACGCAGACGCCGATCAATCCCGGCAACTCGGGCGGCCCGCTGCTCGACGACAGCGGCGCGATCGTCGGCATCAACAGCTTCGTGCGCTCCGATGCCGAGGGCCTCAACTTCGCAGTCTCGGTGGACGACGTGCGCACGCTGCTGGCGGCGGACGGCAGTCGCATCGAGAGTCGCGCACCGCAGCAGGGCAAGTCGGGGCCGATGGGCAAGGGCGGCCAGGGGCCGGGTCCCGGACTGCCCCCCGACGCCGCGCCGGCGCCGGGCAAGAAGGGCCCGCCGGGCAAGCAGGGCGGCAACGGTCCGTGCGCCCAGCAGCGCAAGCCGGTCGACACCAACGACGACGGCCAGGCCGATGCGTATGCGGTCGACGAGGACTGCGACGGGACGGCCGACCTGCTGCTGCAGGACACCGACGGTGACGGCAAGGTCGACACCGTGCTCGGCGACCGCAACGGGGACGGCAAGGCGGACTACAAGGCCATCGACAAGGACGAGGACGGCAAGCTCGACGTGTTCTACCTCGACGAGAACGGCGACGGCAGCGCCGACATGGTCGGCACCGATCGCGACGGGGACGGTGAACCCGACAGCTATCGCAAGATGTAGCGCTACAATCGGGCGATCGTGGCGAGCGAAGACGACATCGACCGCTGGAGCGAGGAACTCGCCGGGAGACGTGCGCCCGGCGCCCCCGATCCGGACGGCACCGGCGCGCTGCGGCGGTCCATCCGTGCGGAGGACGCCGTGCTGCAATCGGCCGGTGCGCAGGATCGCGTCGGTCTCGAGCGATTGCTGCGCCGGCTGGAGAACGAGGGCCTGCTCGGCGCGGCGTCCGCTCCCCGTCCCTCGCGTTCCCGATCGTTCGGCCCGTGGCTGGCCGCGGCGGCCACCGTCGCCGCGCTGGCCATCGGCATCCGCCTGCTGCCGACACCCGGGGTCACGCCGCAACCGACGCCGCCGACGCCGGTCGAAAAGCCGCGCGGCTTCGCGGGCGTCATCAAGCAGTCCGTGCCGGATCCCGTCGCGGCGGCCACCGTGGCCACCGGCGAGCTCGTGGCCCTCGGCCTGCAGCCTCGCGACGTGGCGGCCGACGGCCGGCGCATCGTCGAGGTCGACGTCGATGCGCCGCATCTCGACGCGTTTCGCGGCTGGGCCGAGCCGCGCGGTGGCCGGGTCGACGAGTCCGGCCGGTATCGCCTGATCTTCGAGCCTGGTCCCTGACGACTGCCGGCCGTGGACGTCCATGCCGGGTGACTTTCACGAGTGACCCCACGAACATGAAACCTCCGGCTCACCGCACCCTGTCGATCGTCATCTGCGCGCTCCTGGCGAGCGCCTTGCCCGCGCAAGCGGCGACCGACGCCGAGCGCGCGCAGGCCCGCGCCGAGAAACTGCTGGCGAGCGCGCAGCAGCAGATCGAGCGCCAGAAGTACGCGAAAGCCGTGACGCCGCTCGAGCGGGCCCTCGAGTACGGCACTGCCTCCGGCGATGCCGCGCTGCGCATCCGCGTGCTCCGGTCCCTCGCGACCGTACAGGACCAGCTCGGCCAGTCCGGTCCGGCGCGCGAGACGCTGGCCCAGGCCGTGGCTCTCGCTCGCGAGGCCCAGGACAACGACGCCCTGCGCCAGGCCCTCGCAGAGCTCGGCCGCCTCCAGCTGCTCGCCAACGATGCGAACAGCGCCGTGGCGTCATTCGAAGAAGCGGCTCGCCTGCACGCGGCCGCCGGCGCACTGGTCGACCAGCGCCGGGCCACCGCCAACCTCGGCCTCGCGCAGTACGTGGCGGGCGACAAGGATGCGTCCTACGCCGCGTACCAGCAGGCCCTGGCGCTCAGTCGCCAGACCCAGGATCGCGCGGCTGAAGGCGTCGTGCTCGCACGACTCGGTGAAATCGACAGCGACCTCGGCCGCGACGCACAGGCGCTCGACCTGCTGCAGCAGGCCATCGTCGTGCTTGCGGAGACCCACCAGGCGTCCGAGGAAGCGAGCGCGCACACGCTCGTGGGCAACATCCACTACCTCGCCTCGCACAACGACGACGCCATCGCCGCCTACCAGCGGGCCGTCGCGCTGCATCGTTCGCTCGACGATGCCTCCGACGTCGCCATCGATCTCGGCAACCTCGGCAACACGTACATGGAAGCCGAGCAGTACGAGCAGGCGCTCGCGACCTTCGCCGAGGCGCAGGCCGCCGCGCGCGCCGGCAAGAACGCCGGCACAGAGGCAATCGCGACGGTCGGCCAGGCCCGGGCACTGGTCAAGCTCGATCGCACGGCCGAGGCCGTGCCGCTCTTCGAGCAGGGCATCGCGATCTATCGCGGCACGGGCAACGCGGATGGCCTGCGCGGCGCGCTCTCGAAGTCCGGCGCGGCGCGGCGAGCCATCGGCGACCAGGCGGGCGCCGTGCGTGACCTCAAGGAAGCCATCGAGCTGCACCGCCAGGCGCATGACCGCGCCGGCGAGAGCCGCGACCTGTCCGTCCTCGGCCAGGCCTACGGCGCCCTCAACGAGGACGCGCTCGCGTTGCAGGCCTATGAAGAGGCCGTCGTCTCCGACGTCGACCTCGGCGACAAGGAAGGCGAGGCGTGGGATCGCCGCAAGCTCGCGACGGCCTACTCGAACATCGGCCGTGGCCGCGACGCCGTGGCGGAATTCCAGAAGGCGCTGGCGCTGCGTCGTGAACTCGGGCAGCCGGACAAGGTCCTCGACGTGCTCGATGCACTCGGCCAGGCCCAGGAGACCATCGGCGACTACAAGGCGTCGCTCGCGACGCACCAGGAAGCGCTGCAGCTCGCGCGCCAGGCGAAATCCCGCATCGACGAGAGCAGCGCGATCACGGGCATCGGCAAGGCGCAGCTCGGGCTCGGCCAGGCGGCGCAGGCGCTGCAGTCGTTCGAGCAGGCACTGGCGATCGACGTCGAGCTCGCCAACCGCAACGCGCAGCGCATCGACTACACCACGCTCGGCGACGTCCACCGCTCGCTGAAGCAGTGGCCGCAGGCCCTCGAGGCCTACCAGAAGGCGCTCGACCTCGCGCGCGAGTTGAACAACAGCGACGCCGAGGCGGGCACGCACACGCGCATCGGCAACCTGGCGTTCGACCAGGAGCAGTACGCGGAATCGATCGCCGCGTACGACCGCGCGCTCGCCGTGCACGAGAGTCGCGGCGATCCGGTCAACCAGTCGATCGACCTCGGCAACGCCGCCAACGCGTACAAGCAGCAGGGCGACCTCGAAGGCGCCCACCAGCGCTACCTGCGCGCCATCGCGCTCGTGCAGCGCGCGCAGCACGTGCCGTACGAGGCCAAGTGGAACTATCGCGACGCCGACGTGCTCGATGCGATGAAGCAGCCGGAGGCGGCGCTCGCCGCGAGCACGCGCAGCGTCGATCTCTATCGCAAGACGGGCGACACCGAGGCGCTGCGCTCGGCCCTGTCGCAGCTCGGCAACCTGCGCCGCAACCAGGACGATGCGGCGGGCGCGGTCGCCGTCCTCGAGGAGGCCGTTGCCCTGCACCGGGCGGCGGGCGACATGGCATCCGTCAGTCGCGACGTGTCGCGGCTCGCGCAGGCGAAGGAAGCCACGGGCGACTTCGAGGGCGCGCTGCAGGCGTATCGCGGTGGCGTCGAGGCCGACGTCGCGCTCGGCGACAAGAGTGGCGAGGCGTGGGATCGCGCCAAGGTCGCCAAGATGCTGCGCGAGAAGGGTCGTCATGCCGAGGCCGTGCCGGAGCTGCAGCGCCTCACGGAGCTGTACGCCGAGCTCGGCAAGCAGGATGAGCTGCGCGTCGCGTACAACGACCTCGGCTGGTCGCAGAAGTCGAGTGGGGACTTCGCGGGCGCGCTCGCCTCCTACCAGGCGGCCCTGAAGCTCGGCCGCGAGCTCAACACTCCGTCCGGACAGGGCGTGTCGCTGACGGGCATCGGGCTCGCGCAGCGCGGCCTCGGCAATTATGCGGCGGCGCTGGCCGCGTACCAGGAAGCCCTCGCGATCGACCAGCGCCTCGGCGACAAGACGGCGGAGCGCGTCGACCACATCACCATCGCCGACGTGCAGCGCGATCTCAAGCAGGACGACGAGGCCGTCGCCTCGCTGCAGCGGGCACTTGCCCTCGCGCGCGAGCTGAACGACCCGTCGCTGGTCGGCTCCTCGCTCAACACGCTCGCCAACCTCTACGCCGACCTCGGCAAGAACGACCTCGCGCTGCAGGGCTACGACGAGGCCATCAGCGTCGCCGGCGCACTCGGCGACTCGGCGAACCTCGGCATCTTCATCGAGAACTCGGCCAACATGCTGCGGCGCGCGGACCGCCACGAGGAAGCGCTCGAGCGTTATCAGCGCGCGTCCGGCATCTATGCCGCGACGGACCGCCCGGCCGACCAGGCGACGGCGGAGCGTGGCGTGGCCCGCTCGCTGCAGAGCCTGAAACGCGACGCGGAGGCGATTCCCCATTTCGAGAAGTCGCTCGAGCTCTTCCGTCAGGAGCAGGACACGACCGGCCTGCGGTCCGTCCTCTCCGACCTCGGCAAGCTCAAGCGCCGGGCGAGCGACTTCGGCGTCGCCGCGAAGTACCTCGATGAAGCAGTGGCCCTCGGTCGCGAGGCGGGCGACATCGATTCGCTGGGCGCCGACCTGACCGAGCTCGGCATGGCGCGCAACGGGCTCGGTGACCATGCCGCCGCCCTCGAGGCGTTCCGTGCCGCGGTCGACGTCGACATCCAGCGCAGCGACGCTGCGGGCGAGGCGTACGACCGGCGCTGGGTGGGTGAGTCGCTGAGCCAGCTCGGCCGCCACGACGAGGCGCTCGCCGAGCTGCAGCACGCGCTCGAGATGCGCCGCAAGGAAGGCAGCCTCGCCGGTCAGCGCGAAGTGATGACCTCGCTCGGCGACGTGTACTCGCGCCGCACGGAGTATCCGCAGGCGGTGAACGCCTACCGCGAAGCCGTCTCGCTGGGCCACCAGCTCGGCGAGCGCCGCACGGAGAGTGCGCAGCTCACGAACCTCGGCGACGCGCTGGCGAAGTCGAACCGCCTGGACGAAGCGCGCGAGGTCTACGAGCAGGTGCTGGCCTTCGACCGCGAAGGGGAGGGCGACGCCGAGAACGAGCGCATCGACTACCGCCGCCTCGGCGACCTGTCGGTGCGCCTGCGCCAGTACCCCGAGGCCATCGCCTGGTACGAGAAGGCGCTGGCGATTGCGCGCGAGCGCCAGAGCCCGGGCGCGGAGTCGAGCGACCAGATGGCGATCGGCGATGCGCAGGCTGCGGCCGGCGACCAGGCGGCCGCGCGTGCCGCGTACGACGCCATGGCCGAGGCCTGCCGGCGCAGCGGCGATCGCTCGTGCGAGGCACAGGCGCAGTCGCTGATCGCGGCCGTGCTGGTGCGCACCGGGGACATCGAGGGCGCGACGGCACTCGAGCGGCAGGCCGTGCAGACCGAGCAGGAGGTCGGCAGCAAGGTCAACATGGCCGTGCGCACGCTCGTGGTCGGCTTCGCCTACCAGGACGTCAATCGCTACGCGGACGCCATGGAGCGCTACAAGCGCGCCGAGGCACTGGCGCGCGACACCAGCAACACGTACCTCCAGCGCATCGTAGCGCTCGACATCGGCGGCCTGCTGCGCACGCAGGGACTGGCCAGGGATTCCGTGCCGTATCTCGAAGCGGCACTCGCGTCGGCCCGCAAGGACGGCGACGTGGACACGGAGGTGCGCAGCCTCATCTCGCTCGGCGACACGTACAGCGACCTCGCGCAGTACGACAAGGCGCTGCAGCAGCACCAGCAGGCGCTCGCCATCGACCGCCGTCTCGGGCGGCGCGACACCGAGGGGCAGGACCTGATCTCGATCGCCTACACCTACGAGGCGATCGGGCGGGCGGGCGAAGGCCTCGAACTCGCGCGCCAGGCGGCGGCGATCGCGCACGACATCCGCAACGGCCTGCTCGAAGCCGATGCGGTGCGCGCCATCGGCAACAACATGGCGGCGCTCGGTCGTCCGGCCGAGGCGCTCGAGTTCCACCGGCAGTCGCTCGAGATCCACCAGCAGCTGCGCAACGCCGAGGGCGAGGCGGGCGACCACAGCAACATGGCCGACGCCTACCTCGAGCTCGGCCAGTACGGCCAGACGCTCGAGCTGTACGGCAAGGCGCTGGAGTATTTCCGCGGCGCCGGACTGCGCCCGTCCGAGGCGGTGCTGCTCGGCAACTTGGGCGACGCGTATCGCCGCTTCGGCCAGCCGGCACGCGCGCTCGAGTACCTGCAGCAGGCGCTCGCGATCACGCGCGAGGTCGGCCAGCGCCAGCGCGAGGCGAGCGTGCTGAGCTCGATCGGCAATGCGCAGTACGACCTGCACGACTACTCGGCCTCGCTGAAGTCGTTCCGGCAGGCGATCGCGCTGCAGCGGGAGATCGGGTCGCGGTCGGGCGAGGCGGCCGCGCTCGCGGAAATGGCGGCGACGCAGGCGGCCCTCAACCAGCTGAGTCGGGCCGCCGACAGCTACCAGCAGGCGCTCGCGCTGCTGCAGAAGACCGGCAACCGCGGCCGCGAGGCGGCGGCGTGGTCGGGGCTCGCGGGCGTACAGGCGAGGCAGAAGCGCTATGCCGATGCCGCGCGCAATGCCCAGCAGGCGCTCGTCGTCGCGCAGGAAGTCGGCTCGCCCGACCTGCAGTGGCGGGCCTGGGACACGCTGGCCGACGTCGCACTGCGCCGGGGCAATCCCGAGCAGTCGATCTTCTATCGCAAGCAGGCGGTCAACCTCATCCAGTCGCTGCGGGCCTCGGCCCTCAGCCTCGACAAGGAGCTGCAGCGTTCGCTGGTGCAGAACAAGGAGCAGGTGTACCGCTCGCTCGCGGACACCATGATCGCGCGCGGCCGGCTCGCGGAGGCCGAGCAGGTGATGTCGATGCTCAAGGAGGAGGAGTACTTCGACTTCATCCGCCGCGACGCCACCACCGACGCGCGGCAGACGACGCTGACGTCGTCCGCGGCGGAGGCGCCGTGGGCACAGCGCTACCAGGAGATCAGCACCAAGCTGGCGGCGCTCGGCAAGGAGTACGAGGCGTTGCGGGCGATCCCGGCGGCCTCGCGCACGCCGGAGCAGCAGGCGCGCTTCGATCAGGTGAAGGCGGACCGCGAGGTGGCGAACGCGGCGTTCCAGTCCTACCTCGTCGAACTGGAGCAGGCGTTCCGCACGCAGGGCGAAGACCGCGCGATGGACTTCGCGGCGCAGAACCTGCAGAGCCTGTCGGGCATGCAGGGCAGCCTCGCCCGGCTCGGGCAGGGCGCGGTGATCGTCCACTACCTGCTGCTGCCGGACAAGGTGCACATCCTGCTCACCACGCCGACGGTGCAGATCCATCGCGAGAGCGCGATCTCGCAGGCCGAACTGAACAAGCTGGTATTCCAGTACCGCGACATCCTGCAGTCGCCGTCGCGCGATCCGGTGCCGACGGCGAAGGCGCTCTACGACGCGCTGATCGCGCCGATCGCGCCCGACCTGCAGCAGGCCGGCGCGAAAGTGCTGATGCTGTCGCTCGACGGGGCGCTGCGTTACCTGCCGTTCGCGGCGCTGCACGACGGCCAGCAGTTCCTGGTGGCGAAGTACGGCTTCGCGCTGTTCACGCCGGCAGGTCGGGCCGCGCTCGAGCGCCGTCCGCAGTCGGACTGGAGCGTTGCCGCGCTCGGCGTCAGCAAGGGTGCGGCGCCCGGCACCGACAAGATCGAGTGGGCGCCACTGCCCGCGGTGCCGGTCGAGCTGAACGAGATCGTGCGGTCGGGCGACACCGACGGCGACGGCATCCTGCCGGGCAGCGTCGAACTCGACGAGAACTTCACGCCGGCCACCTTCTCCGAGGCGCTCGAGACGAATCCGCCGGTGGTGCACATCGCGAGCCACTTCAATTTCACCGCCGGCACGGATGCCGACTCGTACCTGCTGATGGGCGGCGGCAACAAACTGACGCTCGCGGACTTCAAGACCGGCAACTACCCGCTCGGCAGCGTGGACCTGCTGACGCTGTCGGCCTGCCAGACCGCACTCGGCGACACGCAGCGCCGCAACGGCCGCGAGGTCGAGGGCTTCGGCGCGCTGGCGCAGAACCAGGGTGCGGCGAGCGTGATGGCGACGCTCTGGTCGGTGGCGGACGGCAGCACGGGACTCTTCATGCGCGAGTTCTATCGTCGCCGCCAGGCGGAGCACCTCACCAAGGCCCAGGCGATGCGCGAGGTGCAGCTCGCGTTCATCACCGGCGACCTGCGGCCCGACACCGCGCCGGTCGCGCTGCGTGGCGCCATCCGCGAACTGCCGCCGTCGGCGAGCGTGCCGAAGTCTGCGCGCTACACGCCGCCGCCGAACGCGCCATTCGCCCATCCATTCTTCTGGGCGCCCTTCATCCTCATGGGGAACTGGCTCTAAGCCGTTGATCCGGCTCGCTTCGTGACGAAAGTCGAACCGGCCCGGCCGGGTTCGTGTAGAGTTCGCGCCAGTTTGCCGCTGCGCAGCCCGGCCTGCGCGTGAGGTTCTTCTGGGAATTCCTTCCCTTGCGGCCCCTCCTGCAGACTGATCGACGTCTGCGATTGCGTCTTCGATCCCACCGACACTGAACTGCGACGCTTCGTCCGGTTCCTGCGTGCGTGCACGCGGGAGAAGCGCATTGGAAAGCAAGACCATGTCCTTTGATTCCCTCGGCCTCACCGCCGAACTCCTCCGTGCCGTCAGCGAACTCGGCTACGTGCAGCCCACCCCCATCCAGCAGCAGGGCATTCCCGCCGTGCTCGCCGGCCGCGATCTGCTCGCCGCTGCCCAGACCGGCACCGGCAAGACTGCGGCCTTTGCGCTGCCGCTGCTGCGGCGCCTGCACGAGGAAAATCCGCGTCCGAGCGGCCACCGCGCCCCGCGCGCGCTGGTGCTCGTGCCGACGCGCGAACTCGCGGCGCAGGTCGACGAGTCGTTCCGCGACTTCGGCCGCCACCTGCACCAGCGCACGATCCTGATCTTCGGCGGCGTCAGCCCGCGCCCGCAGGTCGATGCCCTGCGCCACGGCGTCGACATCGTCGTTGCCACGCCGGGCCGCCTGCTCGACCACGCGAACGAGCGCAACATCGACCTGCGCAGCGTGCGCACCCTCGTGCTCGATGAAGCCGACCGCATGCTCGACATGGGCTTCATCCGCGACATCCGCCGCGTGCTCACGCTGCTGCCGCCGAAGCGCCAGAACCTGCTGTTCTCGGCCACGTTCTCGGAAGAGATCCGCGCGCTCGCGAACGGCCTGCTGCACGACCCGCTGACGGTCGAGGTGGCGCCCCGCAACGCGCCGGCCGAACTCGTGGAGCACCGCGTGCACCTCGTCCCGCAGGCCGAGAAGCGCGCCGTGCTTAGCCACCTGCTGCGCGAAGGCGCCACGCCGCAGACGCTCGTGTTCACCCGCACCAAGCACGGCGCCAACCGCCTGGCCGAACAACTCGGCAAGGACGGCATCGTCTGCGCCGCCATCCACGGCAACAAGTCACAGTCGGCGCGCACGCGGGCGCTCGCGGACTTCAAGGACTACAAGGTGCAGGTGCTGGTGGCGACCGACATCGCCGCGCGCGGCCTCGACATCACCGAGCTGCCGCAGGTGGTGAACTACGAGCTGCCGCACGTCCCCGAAGACTACGTCCACCGCATCGGCCGCACCGGCCGCGCGGGTGCGACCGGGCAGGCGCTTTCGCTGGTTTCCGACGACGAACGCGACCGGTTGCGCGGCATCGAGAAGGTACTCGGCCGCAAGATCGCCGTGCTGCCGCTCGATCGCAGCGCGATCCGGATACCCGCTCCGACGCCCGAGCCGGCGCACGCCCATCGGGCCGCCGGCGGTGCCTCCCACGCGGGCCAGCGGCAACATCCTGCCGCCCGGCGCGAGTCGCGGCACCGCAACGGCGGGGGCGGTCGCCGCTACCGGAGCGGCCCGTCCCGCTAGAGCGGGAACTGCGTCCAATTTGGATGACGACCGCCGGGGCTCCCCTCAATGACCGGCGGGTGCTGACGATACAGGGTACGGCCAGCGTGCGACCCAGGGTGGAAGCGCCATGTTCGTCATCATCGGATTGATCACAGTCATCGTTTCGGTCGGCCTGGGGTTCGTGCTCGGCGGCGGCAAGCTCCTCGCGCTCTGGCACCCGACCGAGATCCTGATCATCTGCGGGGCCGCCTTCGGCGGCTTCCTGGCGGCGAACCCGCCGAAGATCCTCAAGGACACCGGGCACGGCCTCGCCGGGCTCATGCGCAAGTCGCGCTACGACCGCGCCAAGTACATCGAGCTGCTGCAGCTCATGTACGAGCTGCTCAGCAAGCTGCGCAAGGAAGGCGTGCTCTCGATCGAAGGCGAGATCGAGAAGCCGGACTCGAGCCCGCTGTTCGCCAAGTACCCGGGCATCTCCGGCGACAAGCACATGATGGAGTTCATCTGTGACTGCCTGCGGCTGATCATCTCCGGCAACCTCGACCCGCACGAGCTCGAGAGCCTGCTCGAGTACGAGCTCGAGACCCATCACAAGGAAGCCCACCAGCCGGCGCACGCCGTGCAGCAGCTCGCGGACGCGCTGCCGGGCTTCGGCATCGTGGCCGCGGTGCTCGGCATCGTGAACACGATGGCGTCCATCGAAGGCGCGGACACCGCGACCATCGGCCACAAGGTGGCCGCGGCGCTGGTCGGCACCTTCCTCGGTATCCTCGTTGCGTACGGCTTTGCCGCGCCACTCGCGACGGCGTTGCAGCACCGTGCGGACGAGGAGGGCAAGGCCTTCGAGGTCGTCAAGATGGCGCTCGTCGCGAGCGTGCGCGGCTACCCGCCAAAAGTTGCAGTCGAGTTCGCACGCAAGCTGCTCTTCAGCCAGGTGCGCCCCACCTTCGCCGACCTCGAAGGCCAGCTCAAGAAACCCGCGTGATCCGCGCGGGCGGCAGGCGGTGGACAGGCCATGAACGCAAAGGACGAAAAGAAGCGGCCGATCTACATCGTCCGCAAGAAGGTGGTGGCCGGGGGCCATCACGGCGGGGCGTGGAAAGTGGCCTACGCCGACTTCGTCACCGCGATGATGGCGTTCTTCCTGGTGATGTGGCTGATCACCACCGTCTCGGACGAGCAGCGCGCCGCGATCTTCGACTACTTCAAGAACCCGTCGCTCGAGGACGGCACCGCTCCGAAGCCCGCTCCCGGCCAGAACGGCCCGGGCGGCGCGAGCACGGCGGCCATCAAGCTGCGCGGCGCGATGGATGCCCCGCGCACGGGTGAAAAGGTTCCCGGCAACCTGATGCAGCAGGTGACGCCGCCGCCGCCCTCGATCGAGCAGGCGGAGCGTCTCGCCGAGCAGGATGAGAAGGCCAAGCTCGCCGCATTGATGCGCGACCTCAAGGAAGCGATCGCCAAGACGCCTTCGCTGCAGGCCTTCAAGGACCAGCTGCTGCTCGACCTGACGCCGGAGGGGCTGCGGATCCAGATCGTCGACGCACAGAACCGCGCGATGTTCGATCGCGGCAGCTCGCACCTGCAGCCCTACACCACCGACATCCTCCATGAGCTGTCGAAGTACCTGGCGTCGGTCCCGAACCGCATCAGCATCAGCGGCCACACCGACACGACGCAGTACGCGGGCAACAGTGATTTCACGAACTGGGAGCTGTCCGCCGAGCGCGCCAACTCCGCGCGTCGCGCGCTGCTGGGCGGCGACCTGCCCGCGGACAAGGTCGCCCGCGTCATCGGCCTCGCCTCGTCGGTGCTGTTCGACAAGAGCAATCCCGAGGCGGCGATCAACCGCCGCATCAGTATCGTGGTGATGACCAAGAAGGCCGAAGCCGCGGCGCTCGCGATCGACAACCCGCACGCACGCGTCGAGGTCCCGGCCGATTCCGCCGCGACGGCTGCCGCATCGCCTGTCGTCGGCGCGCCGCCGGTAGCCCTCGTTCAGCCGTCGAACCGATAGGCGTCCATCGCCAGTGCGGCGGCATCGATCGACGCGTACACGCGCCGCGGCTGTGCCGCGGGACCGGCGGCGCCGAGCGCCACGAACAGCGGCAGGAAGTGTTCCTCGGTCGGATGCGCACGCGCGGCCGACGGCGCCCGATCCCGGTAGTTGAGCAGCGCATCGCGATCGTTCGAGGCGAGCGCCTGGGCCAGCCAGGCGGAGAACTGCGCGACGTAATCGAGCGGGCGCGGGTCGGCGCGATGCCGGAACCAGTCCTGCAGGTTGTGCGTGACGTGGCCTGAGCCGACGATCAGTACGCCTTCGTCCGCGAGGGGCGCGAGCGCCTCGCCGAGGCGCAAGTGATGCGCGGTGCCGAGCGGTGTCTGCACCGACACCTGGATCACCGGCACGTCGCGTTCCGGGTACATCCACTTGAGCGGAACCCACGCGCCGTGATCGATGCCGCGGCAGCCGTTCACCGCAGGCGTGAAGCCCGCGTTGCGCAGCAGGTCCGCCGCGCGCTGCGCGGTTGCGGGCGATCCCGGCACGTCGTAGCGCACGCGATAGAGTTCGGCGGGAAAGCCGCTGAAGTCATGGATGGTGTCGAGCGTCTCGCGTCCGCTCAGCATCGGCAGCGAGGATTCCCAGTGGGCAGACGCGACGACGATCGCCCTGGGGCGCGGGATGTCCGCGGCGAGCGCCTGCCACGCGGGGCCGGCGCCACCCGGATCGAGGGCGTGCATCGGCGAGCCGTGCGACAGGAACAGGGTGGGCATGCGCGACATGAAATCTCCGTCGACGTTCCCGACCGCCCTCCCGCGAGGTTGGGCGGCCGGTTCCGGTCACGATCAGATCAGGCCTTCGGCCTTGAGCGCCCGTTGCACGCCCGGCCGCGCAGCGACGCGCTGCTGGAACGCCACGAGCGCGGGCCACGGCGTGAGGTCGAGCTTCAGCATGCCCGACCAGTTGACGGTGGTGAACAGGTAGGCGTCGGCGATGCTGAAGGTCGAACCGCCGAGGAAAGGCTGCGCGGCCAGGGTCTTCTCGATGTACGAGAAGCGGTTGCCGAGCGCCTGCTTCGTGCGCTCGCGCACCTCCGGCGGCGTCGCCGGATTCCACAGTGGCGCGAAGCCCTTGTGCACTTCGGTCGCGATGAACGCCAGCCACTCCATCAGGTGCCAGCGCTCGGCCGTGCCGAAGACCGGGGCGAGCGTGCCCGGCTTGCGGTCCGCGACGTACTGCAGGATCACGCTCGCTTCCGACAGGCTGCTGCCGTCGTCGAGCTGCACGAACGGCACGTAGCCCTTCGGGTTGATGCTGCGGAAGTCGGTGCCGTCCGCGAGGGTGTGCTTCATCAGGTCGACCTTCACGAGGTCGTGGGGCAGGCCGGTTTCCTCGAGGGCAATGTGCGGGGCCAGGGAGCAGGCGCCCGGCGCGTAGTAGAGCTTCATGGTGATCGAACTCCGTTGAAAGTGCGGTGAATCGGATTCAAACGGCGGCGTATGCGACGCCTTCCTGCTGACTGGGGGCCGTCCGGCGCAGGGCGAACGCGCCATCCCCGATCAGGAACTGGACGATGGCCGCCACGGCCAGGAACACGGGATATTCCCACCCGCCATTGGGGGCGGAGAAGACCCAACCGTTGCCGAAATGCGCCCACATTGCGCCGATCAGGACGGGAACGAGCGCGATCGGGACGTATCGGGTGTAAACGCCCAGCAGCAGCAGGACGCCGCCGACCAGTTCGGCCGCGAAGACCAGGTAGGCGAGCGGACCGGGCAGGCCGAGCGACTGGAAGAACTGCACCGTACCGGGCAGCGTGAAGACGAAATACTTCAGCAGGGCGTGGGCGATGAACATCGTGCCGAGGCTGATGCGCAGCACGAAAGCTCCCAGGTCGGCGCGGTTGGCGGCGGTGGATGTGGCCATGGAGCGATCCTCCTTGCAGTCGGGTGGTGTCGGGTCGGGCGCCGGCGAGCCGGTCCCTTGGGCGAATCCTGATCGCTCGTGCAGGCGAGATAAACAGGGTCTGGATTGATAGTTTGTTGCGTCAAATGCAATGATCGGTGATGGATCGCTTCCAGGCCCTGCAGACCTTCGCCAAGGTGGTCGAACTCGGCGGATTCGCGCGGGCCGCCGACCGCCTGTCCGTCTCGACGTCCGCCGTGTCGCGGCAGGTCGCCGAACTCGAGGCGCAACTGCAGGTTCGCCTGCTCAACCGCACGACGCGCAAGCTGTCGCTGACCGAGGCCGGGCAGTCGTACTACGAGCGCTGCGTGCAGTTGCTCGCCGATCTCGACGAAGCCGACGCGTCGGTGCGCACCGCGGCCGCCGTGCCGAAGGGCACGTTGCGCGTCACCTGCGGCGTGTCGTTCGGAGTGCGCTACCTCGCGCCGGCGATCGCGGAGTTCTGCACGCGCCATCCGCAGGTGCTGTTCGACATCGACCTCTCCGATCGCGCGGTCGATCTCGTCGACGAGGGCTTCGACCTCGCCGTGCGCATCGGCAACCTCGGCCACTCGGGACTCGTGGCGCGCCGCATCGGCTGGACGCAGGCCGTGTGTTGCGCGTCGCCCGCGTACATCACGCGGCGCGGGGCCCCGGCAACGCCGGAAGACCTCGCGCAACACGAGTGCCTGACCTACACGCACGTGCCGGTGCCCAACGTGTGGACGTTTGCGGATGCCGCCGGCGCTGCGCATGCGGTGAAGATCACTCCGCGACACCGCGCGAACAACGGCCGCGTGCTGGCGGCGCTCGCAGTGGATGGCATGGGCGTCGTCTTCGAACCGGACTTCATCGTCGCGCCCGAAGTGCGCGACGGCCGGCTGGTTCGATTGCTGCCCGGTTTTGAACCTGCGCGCGCGCCGATTGCCGCGGTGTACCCGAGCCGCCGGCACCTCTCCGCGAAGGTGCGCACGTTCGTCGACTTCCTCGCCGCCCGGTTCGCTGAGCGGCAGGACTGGCACACGCCGGCCTGACGCGCCAATGCTGATGCTTCGGCACGGCGTCCGGTGATTGCAAATCAGGTCGTGCCGGCGATCAACTGGATTCTGTCCGCAGGAGCATCCGCATGACTTTCGAAGCCCGCCCGATTCTCGCCTGCGCCGCGCTGGCGGTGGTGCTGTTCGCGGCGCCGCGGTTTGCCGTGGCGCAGGAAGACCACGCGCACATGCACGACACGGCGGACGCCGCCGTCACGAAGCTGTCGTTCGATGGCGACCGCAAGTGGACGACGGACGCCAGGCTGCGTGCGGGCATGGCGGCCATCGGCCGGGCGTTCGACGCCGATCATCACGCCATCCACTCGGGTGCCGAGACCGATGCGCAGTACGAAGCGCTCGCGGCCCGGATCGATGCCGAAGTGAAGGACATCGTGGCCAACTGCCATCTGCCGCCGGCTGCTGATGCCAACCTGCACTACGTCATCGCCGATCTGCTGCGCGGCACGAGCATGATGACCGGCAAGGTGCCCGACCGCACGCGCCACGACGGTGCCGCGCTCGTGCACGGCGCGCTGCTCGCCTACGGCAAGTACTTCGACGATCCGTCGGCCGCCGCAGACACTCACATGCCCAGGTAGCGCGTGGCGAGCGCGCAGCGACTCCCACGCGGCGTGAGGATCGCTGCCGGCTTTCGCCGCGAGGTAGAGCAGGCCACCGACGAATGTTCCGGCGACGATGGTCGCCGCGTAACCCGACAGGATCACCACGCCGTCGCGCTCGGCGATCCCGAGCGCGAGCAGGATGATGCCGATGGCGGGCAGGGTATTTGCGAAAGGTACCAGCGGCAGGGGTGCCATCAGTACCAGCACCGCCACCACGATCGCTGCACCGTGCAGGCTGTTGAGCCATGGCGCCGACGTCAGTGCAAGCAGCCGCGGTTTGACGAGGTGCTCGAAGCGCTCGGCCGTGCGCGCGGCCCGCTGGAGCACGTGGCGCACCGTGTCGCCCGGCAGCGCGTGATCGAGCAGGCGATCCGGCAGCCACGGCACGCGATTCATAATCACCGCCAGACCGATCAGCAGCATCGGCGTGCCGAGTGCCACGCTCATGGCGGGAATCGTCACGGGCAGCATGAACGGCATGCCGAGGATCGCGCAGAACACCAGCAGACCCTGCTCGCCGACGATTTCGAGCAAGCGCCGCAACGTGACTCGGTCGCCTTCAACGGCGGTACCCGTGGCGCGCAGCGTCTCGGACAGGCGGATCTCCGTGTTGCGGAACTGGACGGCGGTCATGGGTTCGCACGGTCCGGGAATCCGGCGCGCCGGTCAATAAAAGGAACGGGGCCGCGACGCAGGTCGCGGCCCCATTCACAGTCGGAACGAATTTACGGGGCGCCGGGCGTCCGTGCCCGGTGCCATCGCGTACATCAGCTGTTGCGAACTGCCCGCATCGCGGCCTGCCGCCTGAAGCCAACGAGCAGCAGCGCCATCAGCAGCGCGCCGCCGGCCGGATACTTCACGCCGTAGACAAGCGGCGTCAGCACGACCCGCGTGATGGCACGCGCCCACTCGCGTTCGCGGATCCAGTCCGCGATCGGCGGCGAGTTGCGGTAGTACCACGCGACGAAGGCGCGTCCCCAGTCATGCTGCAACAGCACCTGGTCGCGGAAGTGGCGCAGCACCATGACCTGCGGCTCGAGGTACGAACCGTAGGCCGCCGTGGCAATGAAGCAGCCGGAACCCTCGCCTCGCCGGACGATCGGGTAGCCGCCGACAGACGAGTTGTTGGCGGCGACCGGGTCCGGCGTGTCGGACGTGAGCTCGAGATCGTAGGTGACGTCGATGTCCCGTCCTCGACTGCTGACGGTATAGGCGGCAACGCGGACGGTCTTCGACTCGCCCGGCGCGAGCGTTCCGACGGTGACCGGTTGGTTGCCAAAGGGAGCGAAGTCGCTCGGCTGGGGATCCAGTTCGTAGCGGTGAACCTGCAGGATCACGTTCTCGGCGGTGCCCGGCCCGCGATTCGTGATGGTGACCTCGTGAAGTACGGAGATCTGTCCATTGCAGTCGAAAGTGGCGCCGCACGAATCGCTGACCTGCGACGACCCGAGTACCAGGTCCGCGCAGAGCGGCGCGCCGATGAAGATCGTCTGGCTGTTGTTGGCGTCGACCGGGTCGGCGACGCCTGCTGGCACAGAAACGGTGGCCGTGTTGGACAGGCACCCGGCCGCTGGTGCGACCGCGCGCACCTGCAGCGCAAGCGTCGCGCTCGTACCGCTGGCGAGGCTGCCGATGGCCCACGATCCGGTCGAACCGTCGTAGCTGCCGGCGCTCGCCACGTGCGACACGTACACCAGGCCGGCCGGCAGAACGTCGGCCACCGTGGCGCCGCTGCTGTCGGGGCCGTTGTTCTTCACGGTCAGCGTGATCGTCGCGAGGTCGGCCCCGCTCGTACCGGGTTCCAGCACTGGATGATCGATGGCTTGCGTCACCTGCATGTCGGCGTTCGGCAGGCCGGGCGCGCCCGTCACCGTTATCGTCTGCTCGCTGCTGCCGCCCGCGCTCACCTTGAAGGTCGCGCTGAAGGAACCGGCTGCCACGGGCTCGAACAGCACCGTCAGCACGCACGTCTGGTTGGGCGCGAGGACCACGTTGCAGGCGGCCGCGTTCTGGAAGCGGAAAGGCGTGCCTGCCGGCAGGTCCTGTGTCAGCGAGATGCTGGCCGCGGTGGTGTCCGTGTTGGTGACCGTGACGGTGGCCGAGCCGCTGCTGCCGACCAGCACCGTATTGCCGAAGGCTACCGTGTGATCGTCGCTCGGAGCGATCGAATCGGTCACCGTGAATGTCGGCTGGCGGCCGGTGCCGCTCATGTTGACCACTTTTGGCGTGCCTGCGAGGCTCAGCGTGAGTGTATCGCTCGCGGCCGTCGTGGACGTCGGGTCGAAGGTAATGGTAATCGTGCAGCTGTCGTGTGCGGCCAGCGTCACCTTGCAATCCGCGGGATCCGCGATGCCGAAGGGTGCTGCCGGCGAATCGGTGATGTCGATGACCGCATCACCGCCCGTATCGTTCAGCACGGTCACCGTGCCGATCGTCCCGACGCCGATCGTCGTGAGTCCAAAGGGCAGGTCGGCATCGTCGACCGCGCCCACCGAGTCGCTGACCGAGATCGTGCCCCCGGCGCCGCCGCTGCGCGTGGCCCGATAGGCGTGCAGTTCGCCGTTGATCTGTCCCTGGCCGACGATGGTGCCGCCATCATTGATGTCGGTGGCCGTCAGCAGACGCCAGTTCGCGGCCGACGTCGGCTCGAGCACCGTGTTGAGGTCGTACAGAACGCCTGCGCTGTAGAGCAGGGCGGTGGATTGCGGGCTCGTCGACTGCGTGGCGACGGCCTCGCCCAGGTTGTTGATCTTGCCCGGAGCGCAGTTCTCGAATGCGCCGTTCGCGCCGAGGTAGCCGATGTCGGTGAATGACGTCGGGGCGACGCCGATGATGACGCAGCGTCCGCGACTCGAAACGACTCGCTGCACGAGCATCATGCCGCTGTCATTGATGCCGGTGGCGAAGCGCACGTTTTCCGTGATGCCCGCCGCGGCGAGGATGCTGTTGATCGTGACGGGCGCTGCCGAGTCCGTCACCCAGACCACGGCCTGCTCCGGCAGGCAGGTGCCGAAGGAATAGCCGATGATCTGCCCGCTGCTGTTGACGTCGTAGGCCTCGCTGCCGGTGCATCCTGCCAGCGTGCCGAGGTCCTTCAGCGTGCCGGCCTGCCAGCTGAAGGCGTGGTACGTGCCGGTGCTGGTATCCGAGGCCCACGCGCGCCCGACGACCTGGTCGGAATTGCTGATGGCGTTGCCGATGCTGGCAATGGCGCCAGAGCTGCCGCCAGGAACGCCCAGGCCGAGTTTGCCGATGTCGGTGAAGGTCGTGCCGTTCCAGTAGTGCGCCGTGCCGACGGTGCTGTTGATGCCGATCGCAGTAAGGTGCCCCGCATCGTTGATGCCGTTGGCCGTTGTCGTTTGCTTGCCGACCAGCGTCTGCAGGTCCGTCGGTGTCGTCGTCGTCCACAGCACCGACTTCAGCACGGTGCCGGCGGGCGACGATCGGCCGACCGCTTTGCCGGTGGAGTTGACGGCCAGGGCCGTGCTCTCGTCGCCGGGCGCCAGCACGCCCAGGTCTTCCACGGTGTAGACCGGCGCCGCTGCCTGGGCCGCTCCACATCCGCATGCCGCCAGCACGCCCACCAGGGCATGCAGGACGGTTCTCAACCCGTGAGTCATCGACATCGCAACTCTCCCCATTCGTTGGTGGTTGTCAGTAGCTCGCGCCCCAGGTGTTGCCTGAAGCGTCCTTGCCCATCACGTAGCCGGTGCCGCCCGACTCGTTGCCGCCGGCATTGACGTTGCTCGAGTACCAGCCGTCGCCGCCGCCGCCCTGCGTCTGTTGCTGGCGGCTTGCGGCGACGAGGTTGATCATCGGCGGGCCGCCCTCGTAGCCGGCGTTGCCCATCGCATCGAGGAAGTAGCGGCCCGGCTGCACGAAGCCGACCAGGCGCGTGAGCGCGATGAGGTCGTACTGCGGCAACTCGCGGCCGTTGATGAACACACCGGTGTTGCCGTTGGAAGCCTGCGCAGTGAGGGGGCCGCCGAGATCGAGGCCCGGCACGATGAAGGCCAGCGTGGGGCCGCCCGCAGGGCCGGCCGCGCCGCTCACGCGGTCGTACCAGTACTGGCCGTTCGCGATCTGCAGGTGAAAGTGGTTCTCGAGTTCGGCGAGCTGCGCAGCAGGAATGGGCTGCCCGTTGACGAAGACGTTACGCTGCGATGCAGCAGCCGCTGCGCCGGTCGCGACTGGAGGCGCCGACGGCGGTGGCGCTGCCTGCATCGTCACGGCGGTCGGTGTCGACGGGGCCGATTCGACTGCGGGCGTGGGTCCCCGCGAGCAGGCTGCCGATGCCAGCAGCCCCAACATGGTGCATAACAGTGCTGTTTCGTGCAGAGGCAGGTCTTGCCAGTCCATCTCTTTTCTCCCCTGTCGTTGGTACTGCCTTGCGGCGCGAGACCCGTGTAGGCTTGGTTCCAGACCGCAAGTGACGGCCGAAGAATCGTCCGCGGCGCGCACCGAGAACCTGAACAAAGTGCGAACGAGTCCTGAACAATCACCGACCGACGGCGCGAACGGGCTTCAGCAGTGGCGTTTTGGCCCGTTCGTGCTCGACCGGGTCACGCGCGAGCTCACGAGGGACGGCGACCGCGTCCATCTGGCGAAACGCCCGTTCGACGTGCTGGAGCACCTCGTGGCCGAGCGGCCGCGCCTGGTCACCCGCGCCGAGTTGCTGCAGCGCTTCTGGGCCGGCAAGGAGGTCTACGAAGAAGCACTGACGCGGTGCGTCAGCTCCATCCGCAAGGCGCTCGACGATCGCGACGACCCGCCCCGGTATCTCGAGACGCGCTGGAACGACGGCTACCGGTTCGTGGCCGAGGTTGCCCTGCCCCCGACGGCGGCAGCGATCATCGAGCAGCCTCCCGGGCCGACCGCCACCCCAGAGGCGACAGTCCCACCGAGCCCGTCGCCGCCGCGATCGTCACGGTGGGCGCTCTGGGCGGGACTGGCGGCCGTTGCGCTCGTCGCAGCCCTGTTCTGGGTTCGCCGCGACCCGCCGGGTGAGCCGCCGCCCATGGAGCAGATCCGCCGCATGGCAGTGCTGCCGCTGTCGGTGGCGGGCATCGACGCGCAGTTCGTCGACGGCATCAACGACGAACTGGTACAGACGGTTTCGCGCATCGAGGGGCTGACGCTGATCGCGCGTGGATCGGTGGCGAGGTCGGCAGCGGACAGCGCGGATCCGGTCGCGATCGGCAAGGCGCTCGGCGTGCAGGCGCTGCTGACGGGCACGGTGCGTCAATCGGGCGAACACACCGTCATTGCGCTGCGGCTGCTGAGTGCGGCCGATGCCAGCATTCTCTGGTCGTATGACGCGCAGTTCGATCCGCAGGAAGTCGCCGGGTCGCAAGGCGACATTGCCGCCAAGCTCGCCATGCATCTTTCGGCGCGATTGCGCACGGCTGCGGCGAAGGGCCCGCACGATCCCGCGACCTATGCGCTCTATCTGCGCGCTCGCCACTACTGGAACCAGCGCACGGCCGCGTCGCTGCAGGAAGCGATCCGGCTGTACGAGCAGGCACTGGCCGCGGAGCCGGACTACGCCGAGGCGCAGGTCGGACTGGCGGAAACCTGGCTGCTGATGCCGATGTATGCCAACACGGCGCCGTTCGATTCGCACCCGAAAGCGAGGGCGGCGGCGGAGGCGGCGCTGAAGCTGAATCCCGAATCCTCACGTGCACACATGGTGCTGGCCGTCGTCAGCTCGCAGTTCGATTGGGACTGGCCTGCCGCCGACGAGCATTTCCGGCGCGCCATCGCGCTCGACCCGAACAACGCCACGGCCTACCAGTGGCGCGGCGAGTCGTATTGCTATCGTCGCCAGTTCGACCGCTGCGAGGCAGACTTGCGCGAGGCGCTGGCGCTCGACCCTCTGTCACCCATCCTCGCGACCGCCCAGGGCATACCGGCGCGCTTCTCCGGAGACACCGCGAAGGCACGGCGGATTTTCGAGGCTGCGCTGCAGAAGCACCCGAACTTCGTGTTCGCCGACTTTCAGCTCGGACTGGTCGCGGTCATCGACCACCGCTGGGACGAAGCGATCGAACGGCTGGAGCGCGTGCACCTGGCGATGGGCCCGGTCATGGGCGGCGCGCCGCTTGCTTTTGCGTACGCCCGGGCAGGGCGAACCGCCGATGCGCTGCGCGTCCGGCACGATCTCGAGCGCCTGAGCGCGCACCAGTACGTCGCCCCGCTCGCGTTCTCCGACATTGCGATGGGGCTGGGCGATCACGAGCTGGCTTTTGCCTGGCTGGCGCGCGCGATGGCGGTGCACGACGATTTCATGGTGACCGTGGGCGTGGATCACCACCATTTCGACCTGCACGGCGATGCGCGCTTCCAGGAGATGATGCGCAGGGTGGGGACGCCGCTTTGAGCGGCGGCCGGAGTCAATCACCGTGGCGATTGCCGCAGACCGCGGAAACGCCCTAAACTTGCGACCCCGCGCGGGTGTAGTTCAATGGTAGAACTGTAGCTTCCCAAGCTACTAACGTGGGTTCGATTCCCATCACCCGCTCCACTTCCGTCCGGCAACGGCTTTCCCAGCTCGCCGTGCCGTCGACACGTCTCACGAATCGAATCGAACGTGAAGCGCCATCGGCGCGCGTGAATTGAAGCCAGAAACCGTCGCCGGCGGGTAGTCAGGATCGAGACGCAGGTTCGGCAGTCGATCGAGCAGGGCATTGATCGCTCGAGTCATCTCCAGTCTTGCAAGGTGCTGGCCGATGCAGACGTGCGGTCCGAAGGCGAACGCCATGTGTCGTTGCGGCGGGCGCGTGATGTTGAAGCGATCCGGCTCTGCATAACGCGCCGGGTCGCGATTGGCGGTGCCCACGACCACATCGATTTTCGTGCCGGCTGCGACGGGTACGCCGGCGAGATCGACGTCGCGAGCGGTTTGCCGCGTAAGGACCGTCAGTGGTCCCTCCCAGCGCAAAGCTTCCTCAATGGCACGCGTGATCAAAGTGCGGTCGGCGCGCAGGGCGTCCAACTGCTCGGGGTTGCTAAGCAGCCCGACCAGCATGGACCCTGTGCTGCGGTACGTCGTGTCCCCGGCGGCGTTCATCAGCTGGCGCAGGAACGAAATGCTGATCTCGTCCGGCAGTCGCTCACCGTCGACCTCTGCCGTCGAAAGCATGCTGATGAGGTCGTCGCCCGGCCGCGCGCGCCGCTCTTCGAGCAGCAGCGCGAAGTATTCGCCCATCTTTTGTGAGGCGTCGAATGCGTGTGGGTAGTCGACCGAGATGCACATGAGGCCGACGGCCAGGCGATGGAACACATCCAGGTCTTCCTGGGGCAGGCCGAGCTGTTCGTACACCACCTGAAAGGGATACTTGAGCGTGAACTCCCTGACGAGGTCGGCCCGGCCGCGACCCGCAAAACCGTCGATAATGCTGCCGACGACAGTCGGAACCAATTCGTTGCCCCAGGTTGCGACAGTCTGCGGCATGAAGGCCTTCTGGAAGAGACGCCGGTACTTGCTGTGCTCCGGCGCGTCCATTCCGTTGATCGACTCGCCAAAGGAGTTGCGATAGAGGTGCTGCATGATGCCGTTGGAGAACGTCGCTCCGTCGCCGAACACGCGCTCCACCAGTTCGTGTCCCATGACCATGACGCTCGGCAGGTGCGACCAGAACGCAAACGGCGCAAGACCGAACCGCTCCCGCAGGTCGCCTTGATGCACACAGCTTTCGCGATGCAGTTGGTGCAGCAGCGGGTATGGATCGTCGATCTCGCCGAGTCCCTGGGCGGCGTCAAACGTCGCGTGCGGGTCGAACAGGGGGTCGTCGTAGTCACGGATTCGCATGGGCGTGCTCTGCTTCTGGGGACGGCGTGCGCGGATACGAGGCCGGGCTAGGCCCGGGGCGGCGCCGGCTCGGACGCCTGCAAGGGCCAAAGCAATGGGAAGTACTGGCCCTGCACGCGATCGCCCGGAGACAGCGCTATGCTGGCGAGCCAGTCATACATGACGGACTTCTTGGGCTCCCAGACCACGTCGTCGCCGAGAAAGCGGAAGCTGAAAGTGCGTCGCGGGTGGGCGGGTGAGCTGCCGAGCGCGGCGTGCAACAAGCGAGGATGAAAATACACGACGTCGCCCGGCTGGGTGTCGTACCAGACCACCGGGAACCGCTCGGGCTCGGCATCGACGTCAGGCTGGGGACCGCCCTCGAAGTACTGACTGTCGGCATCCAGGTCGGCGGCCCGCTGTGGCGCGACGTAGGGTCGATAGCGCGGGCCCCGATGCGTGCCGGCCGCGAATCGCAGCGCTCCGGTCGTGCTGTCGACCGGGTCCAGGCAGAACCAGGCACTGCACAACTGACGACCCACCAGCGGCCACTGCGGGTCGTCCTGGTGCCACGGCGTCGGTTGCTCACTGCCCGCTGCCTTGAAGATCATCAGGTCCTCGTACAGCCGCACTTCGCGGCTGCCCATCACGGCAGCAGCCGTGGCGGCGAGCGGCGAGGTGTGCAGCAGCCGGCGAACCTGCGGGCTCATCACCCAGGCGTTCTGTCGTGTGAGCGTCTGGCCCGACTTGCGCTTGCGGGCACCTGATCCGGATTCCGTCGTCGTGAGGTCGCCGCCTTCGTAGTAGTCACTGTAGTCGTCGGCTGCCTCGAGAATCGGGGCTAGGCCCGAGCGCAGCAATTCGAGATCGTCGGGCCGCAAGAGGCCGCGAATGACGACGGCACCCACTTCGCCGAACGTGCGCACGTGTTCACTCGTCACCATCTTGGAAGGCTCTCCGGATTGAATTCACCAAATTGTGAGAACGCGAACTTCGATGCTCGAGCGCGGTACCGGTCGGGTCGGCGCATTCGGATCGGCGAATGACGTGTGCGGCGTGAATCGTGAGACTCCACTCAGCGCCGAGTCATAGTTCTTCAGCAGGAACGCCTCGTCCGGCATCATTTCCGGGGCGTAATACCAATTGTGTTCCGCGCTGTACGTGACAGCGTAGGTCTCGGCCTCGTAGACCTTGCCGGTCGCCGAATTGAGGCCTTGGTCGTCCATCCGGCTGTAAGCTTTCGAGCGGACCAGGTCCCCGGCCCTGACGGTTCGGGCATCGCAAAGCGTCAAGGGCCGATCCTGCAGCGGGCCGACGATGGGTCGCCACACATTGATGATCGCGTAGCGACGTCCACGAAAGCGATCGGCGTCCGAACCCAGAATCTCCTCGAAATACATCGCGCCGGACTCGTGCGTGAAGTCCACATGCACGAATGCCGACGGTGCCGAGATTGAGCCGGGATTGCGGCGCTGCGCTTCTTCGCCTCGAAGGAATGGGCTGAAGACTCGTGCCTCGATGGCGCCGGTGCAATGCTTGACCAGTGCGGCGACCTCCGGGTCGAAACTCTTGGCTCGCTGCGCGGAGTCATAAATGTCCTCCACCGTAGGCTTGAACGAAACCAGCTCGAAGCCATGCACGTCGAGGCGGCAGTTCTCCTCCCGCAAGTTGAGAATGGTTACCTCGCGCGGGTCCGGCACTTCGTTGGACGCTTTCCGACCCTGCGGTGGCTCCATCAGGTAGTAGTTGTACAGCGGCTCGGTCGACGGAGCGATGTAGGTCAGCGTGGCTTTCACGGTGCGATTCATATCGCTTTCCTCGCGTGCGCGTTACGGCATCTCGACCGCAACTTCAGTCCTTCCTGCCAAAACGGGCGAGCCGCTGCAGGAAGTCCGCTGCGAGCCCGGGGTGGTGGGTCTGCTCGTATGCGAGGCCGTCCCCCAGGCGCATTCCCTCGGTTTCCCGAATCAGTCGCTTGGTGGCCTGAGCCGTGTGCCAGCTGTTCGAGAGAATGTCGCGCGCGAGGGTCAGGGCAGACGGCTCGAGTTGCTCGTCGGGAACGCAAAGGTCGACGAGCCCAATTTGCCGGGCTTCCGGCGCTTCGATGAACCGGCCGCTCATCATCATGAGTTTCGCCTGTCCGGCGCCTACCCGACGCGGCAACCGCTGTGTCATGCCCCAGCCCGCCACCATTCCCCACCTGCCGTGCGTATCCGCGAATCTGGCGCTGGCCCCGGCGACGATGAGGTCCGCACCCAGCACCAGTTCGAGCCCGCCCGTCACGCACGTGCCGTGGATGCTGGCAATCACGGGCTGCGGCATACGCGAAAGCCGATCGATCACGCCCGCCTTGAAGGCGGGTGGTGGCGGCGGCTCGTTTCCGATGGCCGCCAGATCGGCGCCCGCGCAGAACGCTCGGCCACTGCCCTTGAGAATGACGCAACCAATCGTCGTGGACTGCTGCTCGAGTGCCGCCAGTTCTTCGTCGAGGCGACGAAAGAGGGCGGTGTTCAGCGCGTTGAGCTTGTCGGGCCGGTTCAGAGTGAGCGTGCAGAGCCCGTCGCTGTCCTCGCGAAGCAGAATGTCGGTCATCGCGAGTTGCCTCCAGCGGGTTCGCTCCACGGCCGAACCGCGCAGGCTCGTCGATACTCCTCGACCAGGCGCTCGACGAGTTCAGCGACCGACGGCACGTCGGTAATCTGGTTGATTCCCTGCCCGGCGCTCCAGAGATTGGCCCAGGGCTTCGTGCCGGGCGGCAGGTGGTCGGTGCCATGCCCGCGCGCGGGGCGCGGCAGGTTATTCGGGTCGAGACCGTGGCTGCGCAGCGACGGCTTCATCCACATCGCCGGCAGTCCGTTGATGGCGTCGGTGTACAGCAGGGCGTCCGACTGGTGAGCCACGAGGGCCGCCTTGTACTCGGCGGGAGCCAGGGACTCGCGACTGGCAATGAAACGCGTGCCGAGATAGGCCAGATCGGCCCCGAGCACCTCCGCGGCCCGAATGGCCGCACCGCAGGCCACGGCGCCCGCCATGACGATCGTGCCGTCGAAGATCGCCCGGATCTGGGGAATCAGCGCAAGGTGACTCGTGGTGCCGGAATGGCCGCCGCCACCTGTGCCGATGGCGATCATGCCGTCCACGCCGGCCGCCAGCGCCTTTTCGGCGAAACGCAGCGAGGTGACGTCGTGAAAGATGCGGCCGCCGAAGTCGTGCACTTCCTTCGCTATGTCGGAAGGATTGCCGCCCGCGGTGACGACGATGTCGACGTCGTGGCGACGACACGCGTGCAGCGCGGCACGCCGGGAGCTGGCCTCCATGCCGATCGACACGTTGGCCGCAATCGGGCCGATGACCCGTCGGGGTCGTTCGTCCGACGCCTTCTTCAAGGCATCGCGCACAGTCGTCAATTGCTGCTCGAATTCCTCGTTCGAGCGGCAGTGATTGCGGGTCAGCGATCCGATCAGCCCGGCTTTGCAGCTCTCGATGACCAGATCCGTGCCGCTCACCAGGAACATGGGCGCCACCATCGCCGGCAGGCGCATGCGCTCGCGAAAACAGGCGGGCAGGCTCATGTCCGTGGTTCGTGCCGGTCAGTCGCGGTGATTGTCGAGCAAGCCGACTTGCCCGCCGCGGGTGAGCTTTTCTCCCAGCGGAGAACGGAGGAGGGCATGCGGAAAGATGAGCGGCGGGGCGGACGCGGCTTCGAGGCGAGCCAGTTGTTCCGTCGTCAGGCTGACGTCGAGACAGCCCAGGTTGTCGTTCAGCTGCTCGACGCTGCTTGCACCGATGATCGGAATGATCGTGCCGTAGCGATCCATCTGGCGGATCGCGGCCAACGCCACCTGGGCACGGGACGCGCCGGTTTCCTGGGCCACCTCGTCGACCGTTCGATGAATGAGCACGTCCCGCTCGGAGAGTGCGGCCCCGGTTGAGTTCGCCTGCAAGGCGCGGGCGAGGGCACCGCGCGCAAGTGGCGACCATGCCGTGATGCCGAGATCGAGCGACTTTGCCATCGGCAGCAATTCGTTGTCGCACGAGCGCTGCAGCAGGTTGTATTCCACCTGGATGGCGATGAACGGATTCATCGCCTGCAGGTCCGCCAGCATGTTGGCCCGGCTGATCTCCCAGGCCGGCATGTCGGCCGCACCAACGTAGAGGACTTTGCCGGACGTGACGAGATCGTCGAACGCCCGCATCAGCTCATCGGCGGGTGTGGTGCCGTCCCAGACGTGCAGCCAGAACAGGTCGATGCGGTCCGTCTTCAGGCGCCGCAGGCTGGCCTCGACACTGATCATCATGTTGCGCCGGCTGTTGCCGGACCGCATGAGTCCGCCGAGGTGGCTGTTCGTGTACTTGGTCGCGATGACGAAGTGGTCGCGGTCGGCCGCGCAGAAGTCGCCGAGCAGTTCCTCGCTGCGCCCGCGGCTGTAGCTGCAGGCGGTGTCGATGAAGTTTCCACCGGCTTCGGCGAATCGGTCAAAGATCGCCCGGCTCTGTGCGTCGTCGGATCCCCCGACACCGAGAGTGCCCACGCCACCCCCAAACGTCATGGCGCCGAAGCAGATCTCCGACACACGCAGGCCGGATCGGCCCAGCAGTTTGTAACGCATCGCAGGTCCCCCTCAGGTCCCCCTGGTCGCGGCCAGAGTGTAGGGAATGACAGGACGACCGAATACGGACAAAATGTCATTCAGTTTGATGAAATATTGTCCGAAGTAGGGGCAGCCATTGGACGAACTGCGGTCGCTCTACGTCTTCGTGCAGGTGGTCCATCACGGGTCCCTGCGCAGCGCCGCCGTGGCGCTCGACCTTACGCCGGCCGCGCTCAGCAAGAGCCTCAGTCGTCTCGAGAAACGGCTCCATATGCGGCTTTTCAATCGCTCGTCGCGCTCGCTCGTGCTGAGCGACGAAGGCCGTCGTCTTTTCGAGCGCCTCGAGGGCTCGTTCGGCGACATCCGCGCGACGCTGCAGGGTCTCGAGGTGGAGCGGGGCGAGATTGCCGGCACCGTCCGCTTGTCCACCGTCACCGGTTACGGACGCACGAAGATCCTGCCGGTGCTCAAGGAATTCTTCGAGCGCTACCCCGGTGTCGAAATCGTCATGAGTATCCATGACGGCGCCCGCGGCGTCGGGCGACACGCCTACGACGTGCGCATCAACTGGGGTGAGGAGCGCGAGCAGAACAAGGTGGCGCATCGATTGCAGAAAATGGACCTGATGCTGGTCGCGAGTCCCGGCTACCTGCGAGAACACGGCACTCCTGCCGAACCCGGCGATCTGGCGGCGCACCACTGCATCACCGTGAGCCTCCCTAATCACCAGCGCGGCCGCTGGCAGTTCACGCATCGCAATGGCCGATCCCGCCCGGAAACTATCCTGCCCAAGGCGCGGCTGGTGATCGGGGATGAATTGTCGGCCGTCGTCGATGCCGCCGAGGCAGGTCTTGGCCTCACCGTCATCTCGCGCGACCTGATCGAGCGCGAGCTTGCACGCGGCACGCTGGTGCAGGCATTGCCTCAGTACCGCATTGAAGGCTCCGATCCCCTGCAGACCGAGATAATTATTCAGCACCCGCCGCGCAAGCACATGTCGGCGGCCGCGCGCGCACTGGTCGACTTCCTGCGCGAAAGGCTCACCTGAAAAGCCGGGTCTGCCACACGCCAGTCACACGCGGCGGTGAGAATTCAGCTCCGCCGCTATGATACGCACGGGTTGCTTGGGTTCGATTCCCATCACCCGCTCCAGTTTCCACTACCGTGGGCTAGCGTCCCACGCGCGCTGCCAGAGCTGGCGGGTAGCGATCGCCATGCGCTTGCAGGCGAGACAAGGCTTCGTCGATTCGCTGCAGTACATCGACGTCGAGCGCCAGGCGCACGGCGCCGAGATTCTCTTCTAACCGGTGCAGTTTAGTGGTGCCGGGAATTGGCACGATCCAGGGCTTCCGCGACAACAGCCACGCGAGCGCGATCTGTGCCGGCGCAGCGTTGAGCTCCGCAGCAACCCCACGAAGCAGATCCACGAACGCCTGATTTGCCTGTCGTGCCTCCGCCGAAAAGCGCGGCACCTGACTGCGAAAGTCGTTCGCTCCGATTGGCGTTGCCGCATCCATTGTTCCTGTGAGGAAGCCTTTCCCCAACGGTGCGAACGGCACGAAGCCGATGCCCAACTCTTCCACCGTCTGCAGGATGTCCCGCTCCGGGTCGCGAAACCACATCGAGTATTCGCTCTGAAGCGCCGCGACTGGCTGAACTGCGTGGGCGCGGTGGATGGAATCAATGCCTGCCTCGGACAGCCCGAAGTGCAACACCTTGCCCTCGGTGATGAGATCTTTGACCGCGCCAGCAACGTCCTCCATTGGCACCGACGTGTCTACCCGGTGCTGGTAGAACAAGTCGATGCGATCCGTGCGGAGCCGCTCTAGCGAGGCCTCGCAGACCTGGCGGATGCGTTCGGGCCGGCTGTCCTGTCCCTTGGTCGAATCGCCGTTCTGGAAACCGAACTTGGTTGCGAGGACGACGCGATCTCGCACCGGAGCGAGCGCCTCGCCCACCAGTTCTTCATTCGTGAACGGACCGTAGGCCTCGGCGGTATCGAAGAACGTCACTCCGCGCTCGAAGGCGGCGCGGACCAGCGCGATCGCCTCGGCGCGTCCAAGCTTGTGCCCGTAGCCGAAGTTGAGTCCCATGCAACCGAAGCCCAGCGCCGAAACGGTGGGCCCATGAGCACCGAGTTTGCGCGTCGGCATTTGCGAAGCTAAGTTCGAGTCGGAGATGTCCATGCTTTGCTCCTGTCAGGCTGTGAATCACCTCACCGCTTGGATGGTGCTTCGACTCCAGTCCCGCTCAATACCGGTGGTGGCAATCGCGCACCGCGGATCGGAATCGCCTGCACGGCTGCGTCGAGCTCGGCCAGCTCCGCCGGGCTGAAGACCACGGCGGCCGCGCCAACGTTCTCCTCGAGGTGTGCCACGTTGGTAGTGCCCGGAATCGGCACGATCCACGGCTTGCGCGTCAACAACCACGCCAGCGCGATCTGTGCCGGCGTCGCGTTCTTGCGCCGGGCCCAATCGCGGACCAACGCAACGAGCGGCATGTTTGCTGGCAGGTTTTCTGGCGCAAAACGCGGGACCATTGCGCGGAAGTCCTGCTGGCCGAAGCGACTGTTGGCGGTGATCGTGCCCGCAAGAAATCCCATGCCCAGCGGACTCCAGGCCACGAAGCCGATGCCCAGCTCCTCGCACAGCGGCAGCACCTGCGCCTCGGGGCCGCGCCATAGCATCGAATATTCGTTCTGGATCGCCGCCAGCGGATGCACCGCATGGGCGCGCCGGATCGTCTGCAGCCCTGGCTCCGACAGGCCCCAGTGTCGCACCTTGCCTTGCGCGACCAGTTCCTTGATCGTCGCGGCCACGTCCTCAATGGGCACGTTCGGATCGACCCGGTGCTGGTAAAGCAAATCGATACGATCGGTCTGCAGGCGTCGAAGCTGGGCATCCACGACGCGCCGTATGTGCTCCGGCTGGCTGTTCATTCCGCCGCGGCGTTCGCCCGTCTTTTCATCGATGTCCATGCCGAACTTGGTCGATACGACGACGCGATCGCGACGTCCCTGCAGCGCTTCGCCCAGAATCTCTTCGGACATGAAAGGTCCGTAGACCTCGGCGGTGTCGAACAGCGTCACGCCGAGATCCACTGCGCGTTGAATGAGTGAGACCGCCGCCTTGCGTTCCGTGCTGCTGGCGTAGAGATCACTGACCGCCTGCGGCGCGCGGGCTGGATGCCACTGGCAGCCCATGCCGATCGGATATACCTCGAATGGCCCCATCCGGCGTCGCGTGGCGGCCCCAGTGGTCGACGCGGCAATCGCCGTGGTGGTGCCCGCCGCATCGGCTGGACCGACACAGGCAGAGAGCAACCAAGGGGCGACGCCAAGGGCGGCGGCAGAGGCTAGAAACTCCCGGCGGGATTTCAGTTGGTCGGGGTGGTTTGTCATCTCACCCTCCTTCAGACATCGAGACGGCGTTCCGCCATCCATTTCACGATCGCCGGATCGCGGTGTGAGAAGAACGCGCTCTGGCCGGTATCCAGCGCAGCGATGCGCGTCATTTCGTCCTCGTCCAGCACGAAATCGAAGACCGCAAGGTTTTCGATCATGCGATCACGGCGGACAGACTTGGCCAGGGCGACGACGCCGCGCTGTACCAGCCATCGCATGACGACCTGGGCGACGGACTTGCCGTGCTTGCGTCCGACGCCGAGAAGCGTGTCATTGGTGAACAGGTTGTTGCGACCTTCCGCGAACGGAGCCCAGGCTTCGGCCTGCACTCCTATCTCTCTCATGAAGTTCACGCTTTCGGCTTGCTGATGGAAGGGGTTGATCTCGATCTGGTTCACGGCGGGAGCGACTTCGTTGAAGGCCTTGATGTCCATGAGGCGGTCGGGCTGGAAGTTGCTGACGCCGATCGCCCGCAGCTTGCCGGCTTTGTGCGCCTGCTCCATCGCACGCCACGCACCGTGGACGTCGTTGAAAGGCTGGTGAATCAGGTACAGGTCCAGGTAATCCAACTGCAGGCGCCTGAGCGAGCTGTCGATTGCGCGCTGCGTGCGCTCGAAGCCTGCGTCCTGCACCCACAGCTTCGTCGTGACGAACAGCTGCTCACGCGGCACGCCGCTCGCGCGCAGTCCGCGCCCGACGGCCTCTTCGTTCATATAGGAGGCGGCCGTGTCGATCAGTCGGTAGCCGACCTCGATGGCATCAATGACGCTGCGTTCGCACTCGGTGGCATCGGGGATCTGGAAGACGCCGAAGCCGACAGTCGGCATCCGCAGCCCGTTGTTCAAGGTGACGTAGTCCATGGTTCGCTCCTCTCAACCTGTACCTGCAGAGTAGGCGCTACATTGACAAGCAGGAAGTCCTGCTTTATTGATTCATTGGAAAGCAAAAGAGGACAATCGTGATGAGCGGCCGGTGCCATGGCCAGCAATGAACTGCGGTCGATCGCCATCTTTGTCAGCGCTGCCGAGTTAGGCAGCCTGCGCAAGGCAGCGCTCGCGCAGGGGATCAGTCCGCAGGCGGCGAGCCAGGCGCTGGCGCAGCTCGAGAAACGCCTCGATGTGCGGTTGTTTCACCGTACGACGCGAGTGATGTCACTGACCGACGAAGGCCGACAGTTTCTCGAAGAAGCCCGGCCGGCCTTGATGAGCCTTCAGCGTGCAATGGACACCACTATGCGTGCGCGAGAAGAGATTGCGGGCCCACTACGGATCGTCGGTCCGCGTTCGACTTTTCCACAGGTGCTGTGGCCGGTGTTGCACGAATTCTGCACGCAACACCCCGCCATCGTGCCCGACGTGCAACTCGAGGACCGCATCGGTAACTGGGTCGAAGATCGGGTGGACGTCGGCTTCCGACTCGGGATGTCGCCTCACGAAGGGGTGATCGCGCGCCGCCTGTTCGCGGCGCAGCTGATCATCTGCGCTGCGCCGAGTTACGTGCAGCAGAATGAGGTGCCGAGGACGCTTGCTGCATTGTCGTCACATCGGTGTAGCGTCTTCCGCCATCCAGCCACTGGCGCGGTCATCCCCTGGCGCGTGAAGGTCGGCGACGATGTCGTTGAGCAACCAGTCGTGCCGGCGATCTGTACCAATGACGAGATTCTGGAGCTAGAGGCGGTTCTTGCGGGCGCGGTCATTGGACAACTTTCGGGCGTGACAGCCGCGCCGTATATCCGTTCGGGCCAGCTCGTGCCGCTGCTGGTCGATCACATCCCCGACCATGCGAGCTACTTCGTCTACTTCGGCACTCGCAGCGCGCAGCCGGCCCGAGCGCGCGCGTTCATCGACCTTGCGGTGCAGCGTCTTGGCGCCAACGCGAAGTACGTCTTGACGAACCAGGAGCTGCGTCGTGCTGAATCAAAGGCGTCGCAACGAACCGATCGGAAGTGAGGGAGTCAGCGATCCCTGCCCGTGCCGAAAATCCGCAGGTGCGCGGTCACACGTCAGTCACACCCAGGACCGTCATCGTTCGCAAGTGATTGATCCGACAAACAGAGCGAGGCGCCTTTGGTGCGTTCGATACCCATCACCCGCTCCAATCTCTATGCTGTGCCGTTGACATGAGCCAACGCACGGAAGGCGTTCCGAGTCATCGCTATTCGGTGTCGCCCAAGGCCACCGAGCGACAATTGCGGCTGTGCGGTTTTGCACTGTTGAACCACTGCCTTGCGGTGCACCGCGTGCTCGCCAGGCACCTCGAGCTGCAACCAGTCGAGCTGATGATCCTGATTGCGACGACGACGGGTAACGTCCAGCGTGCCTTGAGTCCCGCAACACGCAAGACCGGGCTTCCTGCGCGTGAGCCGTTGCCGCCGGACCTGGTCGTGCCCATGTCGCGACGAGCGATCGCGAGAGTGACCGGGATACCCAAGGAAACGGTCAGGCGCCACGTCGCCAGCATGAGCGAGCGCGGCATCCTGCTCTCCACGCCGAAAGGCGTGCGCGCCCCGAACCGGCTCGAAGATCGCAAGGCGCTCGCGGCCATCCTCGAGCTGGTGGAACTGCACGCGGCGTGCACCGAGCAGTTGGCAAGTTTGCAGGCGATCGTGGCGCGACCGGAGCCGTCCCCGGTCAAGAACCGGTCGGGTGCTGCCCGTCGCAGGTGACCCGGAATGGGCCACCTGCCCGCCACACCGCCCCGACGACGGGCTAGGTTCGCCTGCGGGACAATTCGCATGGAGCCATGCAATGGGTGGATTGCAGAAGTTTCGTGGGCTGGCCCTCGCCGGCCTGGGTGTCGTCGTCGCGATCGGGTCCATTCAGCCGGTGTCTGCGTGCAGTCGCGCAATGTACGTCGGGCCGAACGGCATGGTGATCACGACGCGTTCCAATGACTGGGTCGGATCGCAGCATTCGAATGTCTGGGTGTACCCCCGCGGGATGCGCAGGGATGGCGGGGTCTCCGGCGCAATTGACTGGACGTCGAAGTACGGCAGCATCACGACCGCGGGGTGGGATATCGGCACGGTCGATGGCCTGAACGAGAAGGGCCTCTCGGCCAATGCCCTGTACCTGGCCGAGTCCGACTATGGTCAGCCGGCGGCCAACGACCCCCGCAAACCGCTTTCGGTGACGGCATGGGCCCAGTACGTGCTCGACAACTTCGCCACCGTCGGCGAGGCCGTCGAAGCGCTGCGCAAGGAGCCCTTCTACATCGTTGAACTGAAGCTCCCCAGTGGCCATGCCGGTGTGGCGCACCTGTCCATCTCGGACCCGGGTGGCGACTCTGCGATCTTCGAGTATGTCGGCGGCAAGCTCGTCATCCATCACGGCAGGCAGTACACCGTGATGACGAATTCGCCGACGTACGACCAGCAACTTGCTCTCAATGCCTACTGGGAAACCATCGGTGGCCAGACGATGCTGCCGGGTACGAATCGAGCGTCCGACCGGTTCGTGCGTGCCAGCTACTACATGAACTCGGTCATCAAGCCCGACGATCCCGTCGCAGCGCTGGCGACCGCGCTGAGCGTGATCCGCAGCGTGTCGGTGCCCGTGGGCATCACGACGCCGGGCCAGCCCAACATCGCGGCGACCCAGTGGCGCACGATGGCGGATCAGAAGAACATGGTTTACTACTTCGAATCCGCGTTCAGCCCGTACCTGTTCTGGGTCGAACTGAAGAACCTGAATTTCGCCGCTGGCAGCCCGGTCAGGAAGCTCAGTCTGACCGAGAACTCTCAGTTGGTGGTCGACGGCAAGTTCGTGTCCGGAGAGGTCACGCGATACTTCCAGAATGCCAGCCCGTTCGAGTTTGCGGGTGTGAAGAACTAGGGCTCCCGAGCCCGCCGATTGCGTTCACTCTCTGGCGTGCCGGGTCGGCCGCGTCCTGCAAACCCACCCCCGCAGGTCGCTGTCGCCCGGCGCGCCGGGTCGCGCACGAGAACAGCACGCGCCCGCCGCCGGGATCGAGGTGCGACAGGCGTCGCCCGGACGGAGCAGGCTTTCCCGCGGGGTCAAGGATTCCGTGCTGCGGAGCAATAGAGTCCCACCCGCAAAGTACCGGTCGGCGGTGTAGATTCCCCAAGTCGAACCTTGGAAAAGACAACGGGAGCCCTGCATGAAGCGGCTAGTGTCGATCCTGTCGTCGGTCGTGGCCGTTGGCCTGGCGCAATCGTCAGCGCTCGCCGCCCCGGTGGAACCTGCCGATGCCATCTATACCGGCGGCGACATCGTCACGGTCAATGAACTTCAGCCGCAGGCCGAGGCGATCGCCGTCGCGCACGGACGCATCGTCGCCGTCGGGTATCGCGACGAGGTGATGAAGTTCAAGGGTGCGAGGACGCGGGTCGTCGATCTGGGAGGCAAGACGCTCGTACCGGGCTTCATCGATCCGCATGGTCACGTATTCAACACCGGCATCCAGGCGATCTCGGCAAATCTGTTGCCGCGTCCGGACGGCCGGGTGAACGACATCCCCGAACTGCAGGCCGCGCTGAAGGCGTGGTCCGATCAGAACCAGAAGCTCACGGGCACGTACGGTTGGATCGTCGGGTTCGGCTACGACGATGCACAGCTCAAGGAGCAGCGTCATCCGACTCGAGATGACCTGGACCAGGTGTCGACGCAGTTGCCAGTGGTGATCGTGCACCAGTCCGGTCATCTGGGATCGATGAACAGCAAAGCCCTGGAGATCCTCGGCATCGACGCCGCCACGAAGAACCCGCCCGGTGGTGTCATTCGTCGCAGGGCAGGCAGTCAGGAACCCGACGGAGTGCTCGAAGAGAATGCCTTCTTCGCGCAGCTCTTCGGTCTTCTGAGCAAACTCGGTCCCGATGCCAACAAGGCCCTGTTCTCGGCCGGTGTCGATCTCTACAAGAGCTTCGGCTACACCACGGCACAGGAAGGGAAAGCCTCACTCGCCGCGGTGACCACGATGGCGGCGGTGGCCAAGAGCGGAAAACTGGACATCGACGTCGTGGCCTATCCGGACATCACCGTGGGCGTCGATGCAATGAAGACGCCGTGGCTGTCGCGTACCTACTCGGGGCACTTCCGACTCGGTGGCATCAAGCTCACGCTCGACGGTTCGCCACAGGGGAAGACCGCATGGCTGACCCAGCCCTATTTCAAGGTTCCGGCCGGTCAACAGCCGGAGTATCGCGGCTACCCGGCCTTCAGCGACCAGCAGGTCAACGACTTCGTCGACCTGGCTTTCAAGAACCATTGGCAGGTCCTGGCGCATGTGAACGGGGATGCGGCCATTGATCAGTACATCAACGCCGTGCGTGCCGCCGAAAGGAAGTACGGCATGGCAGATCGTCGCCCGGTCGCCATCCATGCTCAGACCGCCCGCCTCGACCAGGTCGAGGCGTTCAAGGCGCTCGGCATCATTCCTTCATTCTTTCCCATGCACACGTACTACTGGGGCGACTGGCATCGCGACTCGGTGCTGGGCGCGGAGCGGGCGGCCAACATTTCCCCCACCGGCTGGGCGATCGAACGGGGCATGATCTTCACGTCGCATCACGATGCGCCGGTGGCCATGCCCGATCCGATGCGCGTGCTCTCGGCGACCGTCACGCGCGTGACTCGAAGCGGGCAGGTTCTCGGCCCGGAGCATCGCACGACGCCTCTGGTGGCGCTGAAAGCTCATACGCTCTGGTCGGCGTACCAGCACTTCGAGGAGAAATCGAAGGGTTCGCTGGAAGTGGGCAAGCTCGCGGACTTCACCGTGCTCGACGGCAACCCCCTGACCATCGACCCGATGAAGATTGCCGACATCAAGGTGATGGAGACCATCAAGGAAGGCAGTACCGTCTACCGCCGCGACACCGTCGCGAAGAAGGCAGACGCGACGGCCAGTTGCGCCCAATCGGCCGCTTGTTTCCAGGTCGCCAGCCTGGCGCTTGGTCGCGCCGGCGTGATTCATTCCCACGATCAGGGTGAATGAGCGGCGGCCGGTGAGGAACGCGAACATCCGCAGGGAGGAGTGCCAATGACGATCTTTCGGCGTGCGACGGGATGGGCATTGCTTGTCCTGCTGGTAGTGACCCCTGCTCTCGCCGAAGACCCGCCTGGCGCGATTACCGTCTTCGTCGCGAAGAAGATCGTCACGATGGATCCGACGCGTCCGGTCGCGACAGCGGTCGCAGTGCGGGACGGCGAGATTCTCAGCGTGGGCTCGCTGCAGGACCTCGAGCCCTGGCTCAAGGACAATCGGTACACGATCGACGCGCAGTTCAAGGACAAGGTCCTGCTGCCGGGCTTCATCGATCCGCATCTGCACCCGCTGCTGGGCGCGATCGCCTTTGAGACCGTCTGGATCACGCCCGAGCCGTGGAACGTCATGGGCCAGAAGACGCCGGCGACCCTCGGGCAGGACGCCTACCGCCAGGCGCTCAAGTCGGCGTTCGCAGCGCGCAACCAGGACGCGCCGATCTTCATGACCTGGGGCTATAGCGCCGATTCCCATGGCGAACTTTCGGGTGAGGTGCTGGACAGCATCTCCAAGGACGTTCCCATCCTCGTGCTGCAGCGATCCATGCATGAGATCTACATCAATACGCCCATGCTCGCCTTGCTGAAGGCCAAGGGCTTGAATGAAGAAAAATTCAAGGACCACCCGCAGATCGATTGGAAGAGGAACCACTTCTGGGAGGACGGCATGTTCAGCGTGGCCCTGCCCTATATGGCGGGCATCCTGCTCGATCCGGCGGCCGCCGATCCGGGCTACCTGAAGACGCGCGACTACCTGACCTACAACGGGGTCACGACGGTCGCCGACATGAACACGGGTGGCACGAACTACGACCTGGAGATGGCGTCACCCAAGCGCAATTTCGACACGGCCGACTCGCCGGTCCGGGTGCGCCTGACGCCCGACGTGATGAAACTGGCTGCCGCCCTGAAGAGCCCGGAGGCGGCGATGAAACTGGTGGGCCAGCTGAATTCCCGGAACACGAGGCACCTGATCTTCAACGGCGGCATCAAGCTGTTCGCCGACGGCGCCATGTTCTCGCAGGCGATGCAGATCGGACCTCCGGGCTACATCGACGGCCACCACGGGGAATGGATCAGCCAGCCCGGTCCGTTCGCGGACTTCGCCCGCAGTTACTGGAATGCGGGATATCAGATCCACGTTCACACCAACGGCGATGGCGGCGCCAGCATGGTGCTCGATACTCTGCAGGGTCTCGAGGAGGAGAAGCCGCGGGCCGACCACCGTTTCACGATCGAACATTTCGGGTATGCGAACGACGGCATTTCGCGACGGATCGCCGAGTTGCATGCGCAGGTCTCGGCCAATCCCTTCTACCTGTATGACCTGGGCGACCGCTACGCGGCGAACGGCCTCGGCACCGATCGCGCCGCCCGCATCGCGCCCCTGGGCGGTCTCGTACGACGCAACGTACCGGTGGCGCTGCACTCGGACTTCCCGATGGCGCCCGCCGAGCCACTGTTCCTCGCGTGGACCGCCGCGTCGAGAGAAACCATGTCTGGCAAGGTGTTCGCGCCCAATGAGCGACTGACGCTGGATCAGGCCATTCGCGCGGTCACCATCGATGCCGCGTACATGATCAACCTGGAAACCCGGCTGGGCAGTATCGAGGCCGGCAAGCTGGCCGACTTCGCGGTGCTGGACAAGGACCCCTACGAGGTCGGCGTCGAGGGCCTGCGCGACATCCAGGTCTGGGGCACGGTGTTCGAGGGCCGGGCGTACGCCGCCAAGCGAAGCGCACCTGCCAGCGCCGGCCGCTGAAGCGGTCGCGGTCGGCCCTGGTCTCAATTCTCGCCCGCGCCGGCCGATATCGTTCGGCAGCGGCCCGGGCTCGCGGCGTGGTACGGATATCCGCCGGCCAGACCAACCCATGCTCGCGCCGTCGCCCGCGTGCCGGGCCCTTGCCCGCCCTTTCACTCGCGTTAGGAGAGCTGCCGGGTGAACCCGCTTTACATGCTCGGTCCGATCGCCGTGCTGGGCCTGCTGGCATTCGTACTCGTCCGCAGGAAGCCCGGCGACGATTCGTCGTCGGCTCGGACGGATGCGCCACCCGGCGGCCGACCACGTGCTTCACGCACGGCGGTCGACACCGGTGCCAAACCGCGGGCAGCGGCGGCATCGCCGGAGGTCACCCGGCCGACGCCGCGCCCGGTCATGCCTGCCTCGCTGCGCGAGTTCGAGTGGAAGACGGCGGAGTCCCTGCCGGAATCGCGTCGGGAGCAGATGCTGGCCGAGCTGAAGAAGACGCCGCCGCCCCCGCGCGCCTTCTATCAACTGGTCTCACAGGATTTCGTCGCCCGGGCCAGTTCGGCCGAACTGGCCGAACTGGTGATGGGTGTGCCGATGGCCGCGACCCAGGTGCTGGCCCGCGCCAATTCGGCGTACTACGGCCTGCAGCGACCCGTGGGCAGCCTCGGCCAGGCCATCACCCTGCTCGGACTGAACACCGTGCGCACCATCTGCCTGCAATACATGATGGAAGCGTCGTTCAAGGCCCACGCGCCCGCACTGAGGCAGCGCTTCGATCATCTCTGGGCGGCCAGCGCGATAGCGGGCGAGCTCAGCCAGAAGCTGGCCCAGCGACTGCAACTGCCCGAGGCGGGCGGCCTGGTGACCGAAGTGGCGTTGTCCTCACTCGGGCATTTCGCGGCCGCGACGCTGATGCCGCGCGAAGGCGACGCACCCTCGAACCAGAGCCTGCTCGCACGCTCGTGGGCCGAGCAGACGCAACTGGGGGCGCCCGCCGCCGAGATCGGTGCGTTGCTGATGCACGCGTGGAACCTTCCCGAGGCGCTGGTGGAGGAGGTGCGCGCCATCGACCGCGTGCTGGTGACGCCGGCCCGCCGGGTCGATCCGCAGCACGACCTGCGGCTCGCCGTGAGCTACCTGAGTGTCCGGCTGGGCGAGCGGGTGGCCCGCGGTGATGCGGTGAACCTGGGCGACTACGAACACAGCGTCCTGTCCGGCGACGACTACTTCCACCTGCGAGCCAGCCTGCCGCCCGACCAGCACGAGCGCCTGCAGGACGTGCTCGAGTCTCCTGAGATCGTGCGTGCCCTGCACGACCTGGCCGAGGCGCTGAACGAGCCCAACGCTCATTGACTCGCGACGCCGCTTCGCTCTCAATGTGGCGCCATGACTGCACCCGCTGAGGCCACATTGCAGGCCACGCTGTCGTCGTCGCTGACCGCGACGCTCGGCCCGTCGCGGCCGTTGTTCTACCGGCATGGCGCGTATCCGCTGGAAGACCTGCCGTCGCATGTGCGCGCGGCCTCGTCCGTGCGCCGGCACGGCAGCCGGCTCGTCATCCTGCAGGACGACGTGAACGCACTCGCGGTGCTCGACCCGTCTTCGGGAGACGTGCAGTCGTTGCTGCTGCCCTCGGGGCCGGACGGTGCCCGCGTCTTCGACGATGCGCGCGGCACGAAGCGCTTCAAGCTCGATCTCGAGGCGTCCATCGTGCTGCCGGATGGAACGCTGGTCGCCTTCGGTTCGGGGTCCAGCGAGCATCGCGAGAAGATCGTGACGCTGGCAGCGCGCAAGGACGCCTTCCCGCAATTGCTCAGGGCCGAAGACTTCTATCGCGCACTGCGGGTGCACGCGAACGAGCGGGGCGCCCGACTCAACGTCGAAGGGGCCGTGATCCAGGGCGAGCGGTTGCGCCTGCTGCAGCGGGGCGGCGGCAAGCGCGGCCTGGCAGCATGGAATGCGATCCTCGACCTGCCGCTCGATCAGTTCATCGGGTGGCTCGACGGACGTCGTTCCTGCCCGCCGGTCGTCCGCATCGTCGAGGTGCACCTGGGCGACGTGGAGGGCGTCCCGTTCGGATTCACCGACGGTGCCGTGACCGACGACGGTCGGCTCGCCTTCGTGGCCTGCGCAGAAGACACCGAGGACCCGCTCCGCGACGGCCCGGTGCTCGGCTGCCGGTTCGGGTGGATCGATGCCGACGATCGCGCGGCGGTCGTCGCGCCTGTCGTTGAAGGGGACGGCCGGCCGACCCGCCTGAAGCTGGAGGGCATCGAGACACGGGCCGATGACGCATTCGTGTTCGACGTGGTGGCCGACATGGACGATGGCGACCGGCCGGCGGAAATCGCGGAGCTGACGATCCGGGGTTGAGGCCCGCGACTCCGTCCGACGCAGAGTCGCGGTCGCAGCGGGGAAGCCAGTCAATACTGGTATCCACGCAGGATCCCGGGCGCGACACGGCGTAAACCTTGCTTCCGGGGCCGTGGGTTCCATCCGGTGCGGCCCCGGGGGAACGCACCATGAACGCGCCGATCGCGCCACTCGACCTGATGTGGCTGCTGATGGAGACGCAGGCGTCGCCGACCCACGTCGGGGCCCTGCTGCTGTTCGACAAGCCCCGCGGCCGGCCGAACGTGGTGCGCGAGATCGTCGAGGCGTACCGCGCACACGCGCCGACACCTCCGTTCAACCTCGTGCCGCGGCTTGGTGGCGCCACGAGCCTGCCGCACTTCGAGACGGCGACGTCGTTCGACGCGCGCTATCACACGCAGCATCTCGCGCTGCCCCGCGGTTCGACCTACGACGACCTGCTGCGCCTCGTCGCGGACCTGCACGAGCCGATGCTCGATCGCGACCGGCCGCTGTTCCGCGACTGGTGGATCGACGGCGTGCCGGGCCACCGGTTCGCGCTCTACACCAAGGTGCATCACGCGATCACGGACGGCGTCTCCGGACTGCGCCGGCTGCTCGGCAGCTTCAGCACGAGCCCGCGCGGCCGGATGCCCCGGCCTGCGTTCGCGATCCCGGAGCCCATGCACAAGCCCCATCCGCCGCAGGCGCTGGTGCACCGGCTCGCGGACCTCGGTCTGTCGGCGACGCGCCAGACGCGCGCGCTGCGCGACGTCTCGCTGGGTGCGTTGCGCAAGGGGCTGGCCTCCCTGCTCGATGAAGATCCGGTCGGCAGCGCGCCGTTCACCGCGCACCGCGGCCCGATGAACGAGCCTTTGCAGATGGCCCGGTCGATCGCGACCCTGTCCCTGCCCATCGACGAGATGCGTGGGGTGGGTCACCACTACGGCGCAACGCTCAACGATCTCGCGGTGACGCTCGTCGACGAGGCGTTGCACCGCTACCTGCGGCGCGGCGGCCACGCCTTCGCGCACAAGTTCGTCGCGTTCTGCCCCGTGTCGCTGCGGGATGAAGGCGACGGCACCGCCGGCACGAAGGCATCGGCCATGTTCGTACACCTTGGCGAGCCGCGCGCCCGCGTCGTGGACCGCATTCACCAGGTCGTGGCGGCGCTCGATGCCGGGAAGCAGGACTTGCGCTCCATGGGTCGCGATGCGGCGATGGTCTACGCGGTCTCGTTGCTGGGCGTCGCCGAGTTCGCCTCGGCCACGCACGTCGACCGCCTCACGCCGCCGCTCGCGAATCTAGTGATCTCGAATGTGCCGGGCGGACGCAAGCGCCTGTACCTCGCGGGCGCGCCGCTGGTGAATCTCTTCCCAGTGTCCGCGATCGCGATGTCGGTGGGCCTCAACGTCACGCTCGCGTCCTACCACCGGCACATGAACTTCGGGTTCGTCGCCGACGGCGCCCGGCTGCACGACCTGCCGCAGCTGGCGCAGGACGTGGCCGCCGCCTTTGCGGAGTTGCAGGCTGCGGCCCGGTGAGCACCGCGATCTTGCTGGCCGCAGGCGTGGCGTGCGCAAGGAATCGCTTTAGGCCCGGGCAGAGATCGTTGAGTCCTGCCTCGCCGTCGGGCGTCCGCAGCAGGCGGTTCTTCGGGCACTCACCCTGGCAGTTCGTCAGGTGCAGGCAAAGTCGACAGTGGGCCGGCAGCGTCTCCGACTTCGCGTAGCCGAAGCGTTCCTGCCGCGGAGAGAAAACCAGCTCGCCGAGCGAGCGCTCGCGCAGGTTGCCCAGTCGATACTCGGGGTAGACGTAATGGTCGCAGCTGCACACGCTGCCGTCCTGCTCGAGTGCCACGCCCTTGCCACAGATGTCGTGGTACGGCCTCCCTGCCACGAGAACGTGACTTCGTCCGCCGTCACGCTGGCGATGTAGTCACGGATGAATCGCTCGAGCAACTCGTCGGAGAAGTGCCCGCTGCCCGGGCCGCCCGCCAGTTCCCACTAGCTCAGGCGAAAAACAGTATCCACAGTCGAGATTGCAGGCCGACCCGTCTGGCTTCGCCGTGACGTGGAAGCGGCACTGCGTGCTGTTACCCAGCAACGGGGGGACGTTGCATCTGTCGAGTGTCATGTCGGGAATCGCGTCGGATCGATTCGCTGGCTGAGGTCTGCCGCAGGGGACTTGCCGGGCACATAGTTGGGCCGACGGCACGGTAATCCGCCAGCGTAATGGTACCTGGGTACGCAGCGCGCTCGTCGGGTCGCCGCGGTTCGTCCAGGCTCAGATCTTGCGATCGAATCCCTGCCAGTAATGCGCGCGCAACTCCTTCTTGAGTACCTTGCCGACCGGGCTGCGCGGCAGCGCCTCGACGAAGTCGACAGACTTGGGCGCCTTCACGGGACCGAGTCGCTCCTTGCACAGCGCAATGATCTCGTCGGTGGTCGCGCGCTGGCCGCGATTCAACTCGACGATCGCTTTTACGGCCTCGCCCCATTGCGGGTCGGGTACCCCGATGACCGCGCAGTCCTGCACGGCGCCATGGCTCCAGATGACCTGCTCGACTTCGCTCGGGTACACGTTGAATCCGCCCGAGATGATCATGTCCTTCTTGCGATCGGTGATGTGCAGGTAACCATTCGCATCGAGGTGGCCGATGTCCCCGGTGTGCAACCAGCCGTCGACGATGGTTTCGGCGGTGATCTCGGGCGCCTTGTAATAGCCTTTCATCACCAGGTCGCCGCGCACGCAGATCTCGCCGGTGACGCCGGGCGGCTGGATTTCGTTGGCGTCGTTCATGATCTCGACGCGCACCAGAGGATTCGGGCGACCGACGGATGCGAGCCGCTCGTCCGGGGCGGGCTGCCCCGCAATGACGTGTTCGGCGGGGGTCAGGAACGAGATCGAGGTCGGCGCCTCCGTCTGGCCGTAGCCGCCCATCATCACCGGGCCGAAGACCTCTAGCGCGCGCTTCAGCTTCTCCACGGACATCGGTGCGGCGCCGTAGAGGAAGTAGCGCAGCGACGAGAAGTCGCACCTCGTCGCGAGGTCCGGAATTTCGAGCAGCCGGTAAATCACGGTCGGCGGCAGGAACACCTCCGTGACGCGATGGCTCTGGATCGCGCCCCACCGTGCCGCCGCGCGCGGTGCACGGCAGTGACAGCAATCCGGCGGTGTGCGTGATCGGCGCGGCCGCGAGATTGATCGGTCGCGCGTCGGCCGGGTAGGGGCAGCCGATCATGAAGTGCGCGCAGAAGGTCTGCGTGCTGCGGTGCGTGTTCATGACGCCCTTGGGCATGCCGGTCGTGCCGCCGGTCGGCGACAGCACGACGACGTCGTCCATGTCGAAGGTCACCTGCGGCGGCGACGCCGGATGGTCCGCGATCCAGGACTGCAGCGAGTGTGATCCGGAGACCTCGGGCGCTTCGCCGTCGGTGCAGATCCACGCGCGGATCCCGGGCATGGCAGCGCGCAATTCGGCGATGACGGCTGCGAACTCGCGCTGGAAGAACAGGATCTCGCAGTCGAACGCGTCGAGCAGCCACTGGTTCTCGTGCGGTGGATTGCGGGCGCCTACCGGGATCCAGCACAGGTTGGCGCGCCAGAGTCCGAGCGTGCACACCCACGCCGTCACGTCATTTCCTGCCCAGACGGCTCCCTTGCTCTCGCGTCGGAACCCATTGGCGAGCAATGCGTTCGCAATCCGGCAGGACAGATCACCGATTTCGTCGAACGTGAACCGGCGATCGTCCTGGACGTAAGCCGTGCCGTGTGGATTGATATGCCAGCCGCGGTCGAAGAAGTCGATGATGGCCATGAACGGCAACGCTCAAGCGGTGATTCGCGATGTGACGTGCCCGACGATCATGGCTTCCTGCTGTCGTCGCTGCACGGCGGACACGCCGGCCGTCAGGCCGCCATCGACGACCCAGTCCTGGCCCGTCACGTAGCGGCCTTCGTCGCTGGCGAGGAAGGCCGCGACCGCCGCCACGTCCTCGGGCTCGCCAGCACGCCCCGCGGGCAGCGCCTTGCCGAACACTTCGCGCAGCGCATCGAGGGCCGCGGTCTCCCGTTCGGCGGGCACGGGCATCGCCTTCAGGAAGATCGGAGTCACAATCGCGCCGGGCGAGATGGTGTTCACCCGAATGTGGTGTTCGGCGAGTTCCAGAGCCGAGCACCGCGAGAAATGGGCGACCGCTGCCTTGAGCGCGCTGTACACCGCCGACTGCGAACCCGCGCGGTGAGCGGCCGAGCTTCCGCAGTTGAGGATCACGCCGCCGCTGACCCGCATCGCGCGCGCCGCGAGGCGCGTCGCGAGCACGACGCTGCTGAACAGCGTGTCGATCTCGCGTCGAAGCGACGGTAAGTCGAGCAAGTCCAGCGAGGGTGGGACGCAAGTCTCTCCCGCGTTGTTGAACAGGATGTCGAGGCGGCCGCGCCAGGCGGCGACCTCGGCGAAGAGGGCGTCGACCTGATCTTCGCGCGTGACGTCCGCAGCGACGAATCGCGCCTGTTCGCCCATGTCCCGGGCCAGCGCCGTACCACGCTCCACCGAGCGTCCGCAGATGACGACCGATGCGCCTTCCGCGACGAAGCGGCGCGCCGTCGCAGCGCCGATGCCGCCGGTCCCACCGGTGATCAAGGCGACCCGCCCGGCCAGGCGCCGTGACGCTCCGGTCGGGGCATCATCGCGACACGCCGTGCTCATGCGGCGTGCCCGTAAACCGAAGGCAGCCCGGCGCCAGGCGCCGACACGCGGGCTGTGTAGAGCGCGCCGCTCGGGCCTTTCGCGCGGATCTGCGCGCGATCGTGGGTGTCCGATGCCGTCACCAGGAGCGTGCGGCCATCCGCTCCGCCGAGCATGCAGGCGGTCGCGCGTGTCTCGCCCATCTCGACCGTGTCGATGATCCGGCCGCCTTCGATCACGCGCAGCACGCGATGGTGGCTGGCGACCCAGACTGCGCCTTCGGTATCGAGGCTGATGCCGTCCGGCATTTCACCGTCCAGCGCAGCCCAGACTCGCCGGTCGGTCAACGAGCCGTCCGGTCGACGCCTGAAGGCCAGCAGATCGCCGGTCAGCGAGTCGGCGACCAGTAGTTCGCCGCTCGCCAGCAGCGTCATGCCGTTCGGGAACGAGATCTCTCGCGTCGCGACGTCCACCTTGCCGCCCGGCGCTACGTGCAGCAGCGGGCTCGGGCGGTTGGCCTGGCTCGGGTCCACGAACAGGTTGAAATCGATGCCACCGACATAACAGTGACCGTCCGGCGTGCGCAGCAGGTCGTTCAATGCCCAGCCGACGGTGCCGGTCGCATCGGCGTACGTCGTCGCGATCGAGTCGCGCACGGCGACGATGCGCCGCTCCAGCCCCGCCACCACCAGCAACGTCCCGTCGTCCAGCCGAACCCAGCCCGATACCGGGCTGCCGTGGACGTAGAGCGCGTGCGCGACGCCGCCCGCGCCCAGGCGGTAGATCGTGCCGGCATCGATGTCACAGAAGTGGAACGCGTCGCCGAACCAGCGGGGCGCCTCGGGAAAGATGAAGGGCGGCTTGAGGAGCAAGTCGGGGGTGTAGCGCACGGCAGGTCTCCCTGGACGGTCAATCGCGTTGCAGGATGCTGACCACGGCTACGGCTTCCTCTGTCCCGATGAAGCCGCCGCCGTTCTCCTGCACGGCGGTCCTGGCGCCGCGCACCTGGCGCAGGCCCGCGTTGCCGCGCAGCTGGGTTGTCAATTCAAATAGCTGGGCAAGGCCCGTGGCCGCAATCGGATGACCGCGACTCTCGAGACCGCCGGAGGTGTTGATCGGCAGCGTACCGCCGATGGTGGTCGCGCCGGACTCGGCGAACGTCCCGCCCTCACCAAGCTTGCACAGGCCGAGTAACTCGCTGGCGAAGACTTCGCCAAATGATGCGGCGTCGTGCACCTCGGCCAGGTCGATCGCGTCGGGTCCCAGTCCCGCTTCGCGATAGGCGTCCGTGGCTGTGCGGCGGATGACGTGGTTCTCAAAGTCGTCCCACGGCCGCGCGATCCCCGATCGCAGCGTCGATGCGAGCACGCGGACGCGCGGCTGACTCCGCGACAGGCGTGCAAGGCCGGCCCGGCTGGCGACCAGTACCGCACCTGCACCGTCGCTCAGCGGCGAGCACATCGCGACGGTGAGGGGATACCCCAGCCGTCGCGCCGCCAGCACTTCGTCGACCGACATCGCCGTTCGGTAATGACAGCGTTCGTTGTGTATTGCGTGCGCATGGTTCTTGGACGCGACCACTGCCAACTGGCGTTGCGTGGTTCCAAAGTGCGCCATGTGCGCCCGGCAGATGGCCGTGTAGATCTCCATGAAGACAGTCCGGTGACCTTCGCCGGAGTCGTCCGGAACGCCGGCGCCGAGCTGGCGCAATTGTTCGAGCACGACGGGCAGTTTCTCCACGTCGGCCCCGCCGCCAAATGCCTCCGCTACCCGTGCCCGGCGTTCCGGCTGCCGATAGACCATCTTCTCCGCGCCGACGGCGAGCACCAGGTCCGCCGCGCCGGCACGGACCTGGTTGACCGCCAGCCAGAACGCGGTGCTGCCGCTCGCGCAGGCATTCTCGACGTTGACGACCGGCACGCCGCCGATGCCGCACTCGAGGAGGGCGACCTGGCCGGGCACCGACGACTGGTTTTCGACGATGCCCTGCAGCGTGTTGGCGAAATACACCTGCTCGATCAGTTCCGTTCCGGCGCCGGCGTCGGCGAGGCAATCGCCGACGGCCGCGCGCGTCAGCGACTTGACGGTGGCCTCGGGTTGCGGTCCGAAAGACGTCATGCCGATGCCGGCGACGAAGACCTCATTCATGTGGGCTGGCTCCCGAAATCCTTCGTCAGAAACGCACGTCGAAGTTCACGCCGTAGGTCCGCGGCTCGTTGAGGTAGATCTGCATGCCGCCGTCGATCGTGCCGAAGATCGTCTGTGGGCCTGCGGCGGTCTTCACAGTCTCGTCGGTCAGGTTCTCGCCCCATACGCTCACGCTGTAGCGCTCGTTGCGCCAGCCGATGCGGGCCGACCAGAGGTTGACGGCGTCCTGCGCCGCGCGCGGATCGAGCGCCGTGTCGACGTTCTGCTCCGAGGTGTAGTTCCAGTCGGCGCGCACGAAGCCCGTGCCACCCGCGAGCGGCAGGTCATACTGTGCGCCGAGGTTCGTGCGCCAGTCCGGGGCATTCGGCAACGTCTCGCCGCTCAGGTCGCAGGTCCCCTCGGCCGGGTTACTCACGGTGCGGCCAAAGTAGCAAGCTCCGTTGCGGAATTTGTCGTATTCGGCGTCGAGCCAAGTGACTGCGTAGTCGAACGTCAGGCCGACGAGCGGTCGCACGCTGCCGTCGAGTTCGACGCCCTGCGTGACCACCTTCTCCGCATTGCGCACCAGGAAGCTGAGGCCGAGGAAGGACGCGTTCTGGAAATCCGTGAACTCGGTGCGGAACAGGCTGAGGTTCAGCGTTGCCTTCCCGCTCCAGAACCGGCTCTTCAGGCCGGCTTCGTAATTGAGGGACTTCTCGTCGTCGAATTCACGCTGGTCGACAGTAAGCGCGCCCCAGTCGCCGTTGTAGCCGCCGGCCTTGTAGCCCTCCGACACCGTGGCATAGAGATTGGTGCCGTCGACGACGTCGAACAGCGCGCTCACGTTCCAGGCCAGGCCGTCGCTGCTGCGATCGGCGACGACGGGCGCCGGCACCGAGATGGTCGACGCGAAGCTGGGCGGCGCCGCGACCACGAGCCGGGATCGCGCGTCGATCGACTTCTTTTCGTCGATGTACCGCAGGCCGCCCGACAGCTTGGCGCGATCCGTCAGCTGCCAGTCCAGTTGCCCGAACAGGCTCCAGTGACGGGTGTCGTTGAGAGACCTGAAACTGGATTGATCGCCTGCGGCACCCGGCAGAGGCAGCGGCACGACGTCCGCGCCGAGCACCAGCATCGGCTCTTTCGCCGACAGGGAGCCGCGGGTGAAGTCGTTGTCGTAGAAATAGCCGCCCGCCATCCACGTGAGCGGGCCGTCGCCCGTTGAGGTCATGCGGATCTCCTCGCCGAACGCGTCCGACGCCTGCCGGTCGATGAAGACGGCGGCTGTCAAGGCGGACTGCTCGGCGTCGATCTGCGACTTGACGTCGAAGTGGTCGTAGCTGGTGGTGGAGGTGAGGGTGAATCCGTCGAACTCGTGGCTGAAATCCGCGAGCAGGTCGTACTGATTGCCGTCGAAGTGGTACGGATCGCTGTAGGCCGTCTTGCGGTTGAGCGGATTGGTGTCGACCGGTCGATGGAGCAGGCCGAGGAACAGTTGCGAAGTACTGCCGGGCAGCACGTCCGGCGAGCAGCAGTCGCCCGCCTTGTCCGAGTAGCCTGCAATCAGTCGCAGCTTGCTGCGATCGCCGAGATCGAACTCCACCTGGCCGCGCAGGGCCGTTCGCTCGTAGCCACCGCTGTTCGTGCGGTTGACGATGTCGTCGAAGCTGCCGCCGCGCTCGCCGGTCACGACGGCAAGGCGGCCGCGCACGCCGTCGGCTAGCGCCCCGTTGATGCCGCCCTGCAACTGCCAGTAGTCGAAATTGCCGAAGCTCGCACCGGCCCACGCGCTGAAATTGTCCGTGGGACGCTGGGTGATGACGTTCACCACTCCGGCCGTCACGTTCTTCGGGTACAGCACGCTTTGCGGCCCGCGCAGGACTTCGACGCGCTCGACGTCCAGCAAGTCGCCCATCGCGACGCCCGATCGCGAACGATAGGCGTCGTCGACGAACAGGCCGACGGCCGGCTCGAAGTTCGGGATGTTGGCGAGGTTTCCCATGCCGCGGACGCGCAGCGACGTGGTGAACGGGTTCGTGTTGCGCTCGATCTCGAGCGATGGGACCAGCGTCTCCAGGTCCTGGAACTCGCTGACGCCGGCATCTGCCAGGCGTTCGCTCGTGAGCGCGCTCACCGCCATCGGGACGTCCCGGAAGGACTGGTCGCGGCGCGCCGCGGTGACCACGATCTCCTCGATCTGCTGGTTGCCGGCATCCTGCGCCTGTGCGACTCCGACGCCGCAACCGAGCGCCGCGGCGAGCGCTGCGCGCACCGCGCCGCCGATGATCGAATGGATCTGGTCGTTTCGAATCACGGTGGCGATGCGCAAGAGATCGCCGTGGGTCGTCGTCATCTTTCGTTCCCCCTGCGGACACGCGCCGCATGTTGTGGCGCGCAGTCTCGGCTCGCGGTTCGCAGGGGAATATCGGATTTCCGCAGACTTCGCGTCGCTATTCCTTTTGTCGCAGCGTTTCCGACGGCAATTCGCCGAAGCACTCCTTATATGCGCGCGAAAATTCGCCGAAGTGCCAGAACCCCCAGTTGAGGGCCTCGGCCGAAACGGTCGTGCTTCCCGCCGGCGCCGACAGCAGTGCCTGTCTGACACGATGCAGTCTCAGTCGTGCGAGATAGGCCATGGGCGTGAGCCCCATGATTTCCTTGAATGCATATTCGAGTGTGCGCTCGCTGGTGGCCGCCACTCGGCAGAGGTCCGTCACGTACAGGCGCTCGCTGCTCTGCGCAACGGCATAGTCCTCGGCCGTCTTCACGATCTGGCCCTGCGCGCGTCGCGTGCGATCGGAACGCGTGGACTCGAACTCGTCCGCGACGTGCAGTGTCGCCAGGACGATCTCCAGCAAGTCATCCTGCGCCGCGGCACGCTCCTTCGATGGCTCGTCGAACATCGCCGGCTGCAGCAGGGCGGTGGCCACGAGGCGCTTGCCCCACTCGAACAAGTCGTGCACCCGGGCGGGATCGACCCGCAGCGGCTCGATGCCGCTCGGGACGTGGAAATCGTCCTCACGGCCGCGCGCCGCAAGGTGCGCGCGCACGTCTTCCGGTGGCAACAGGAACGTGATGCTTTCCCAGCCGCTGCTGGTCACGAAGACGTTTTCGACACCCGAGGCTGCGGCAAGCATCAAGCCGGGGCGCACCACCAGTCCGTTGACGGATCCCGTCGATTGTGGTCCGAATGTAACGTAGGCGAGGAGTCCTGTCCGGACCCTCGTCCGCGTCCGGATGCGGACGTTGGTGGAGTGAAAGACCACGGTCGCCGATTCCAGGCGCACGATGATCCGTCGAACCTTGAGAGGCATCGACTGCAGCTGAACCGCGTCCAGGTCCAGCAATTCAATGCCGGCGTTGGCGGCAACCGGATCGTCGATATCGACGACCGTGACGGAGGGCTGTTGCTCACTGTCCGGCGTGCGGGTCATGTGTGGAACCTCGAACAGACCATGTGCTCTCGCGCCGTGGCCCGACGCCTCGGTGCGCGCGCATCGCCTCACCCGTACTGCGCGATGGCCGCGAGTCGAATTCTAGTTGCCTGTGAGTCCCATTCTGCGCACGCGACGCCAAAGCACCTGCGGCGGAGCATACGCGATGTCGGCGTAGGCCTACAGTGGGACGGCGCTACCCGCGATGGTCGTAGATGTCGAAGTCCTTTCCTGCGGAATTCCGATAGACGCAAATCGGACGCAAGTCGAATCTTCGCGACGAACAAGAAGTCGCCGTCTGGCGGCGGCCGCGACTGCGCCTACGGACGCTGAATGCGCGATCGCTTAACGCAAATGCGTTTCGAAAAGCGAAACCGCGCGTAGTTTTCACGGGCCTAGACTCGTCGGCACTCCACTGCGATCCGGCCAATTCGGAGAGCGTCATGCAAGAGTCCACGTTTTCGACCGGTCTTCGACGCGCGCTCGGCAGTCGCTGTCGGGCGGGCGCAGGAATGCTGGCCGCCATTGCCGCCATTGCCGCTCCGGGACTGGCTCACGCGGCCGACGCTCCCCGCCGCCCGAACATCGTGGTCATCCTCGGCGACGACATGGGCTTCTCCGACATGGGCTCGTTCGGCAGCGAGATCCAGACGCCGAACCTCGACTCGCTGGCGCGGGAAGGCTTGCGGTTCACCACCTTCTACACGCACGCCAGCTGCTCGCCGACGCGGTCGATGCTGCTCTCCGGCGTGGACACGCACCTCAACGGCCTCGGCAACATGGGTGAGTGGACCGCCCCGAACCAGATGGGCCTCGACGGCTACGAGGGCGACCTCAACGACCGCGTCGTCACGCTGCCGCAGCTCCTCAAGGACTCCGGCTACCACACCTACATGGTGGGCAAGTGGCACCTGGGGAAGAAGCCCAACCAGATTCCGGCCGCGCGCGGCTTCGAGCGCGACTTCACGCTGCTCGACGGGATGGGCAGCTACTGGGACGACTGGAGCTTCTCGGCCGCCAATCCGAAGTCGCTCTACACGGAGGACGGACGGTACCTGAAGAAGCTGCCGAAGAACTTCTACGCGACGCAGACCTACACGGACAAGCTGATCTCCTACATCGACGCCAACCACGGCGACGGCAAGCCGTTCTTCGCCTTCGTCTCGCACCAGGCGCCGCACGAGCCGTACCACTTGCCGAAGGAGTGGCGCAGCCGCCACGTTGGGCAGTACGACAGGGGCTACGACGCGGTACGGCAGGAGCGCCTGAGGCGTGAGGTCGAGCTGGGCATCGTGCCGCCGGGCACCCAGCTCGCCGAGCGGATGTGGTTCGTGCCCGATCCCATCCTGCTGGCCCCGGCCGTGCGCGCGATCATGGGCAAGAAGATGGAGATCTACGCCGGCCTGATGGAGAACCTCGACTTCCACGTCGGGCGGCTCATCGACCACCTGAAGAAGATCGGCGAGTACGACAACACGATCTTCATCGTCTTCGGCGACAACGGCGCCGAGGGCGGCGACCTCTACGAGATGATCGCGGGCTCGCCCGGGTCGCGCGACTTTCTCTGGGCCGCGATGCACTGGTCGAACAACAATCCCAACGCCTGGGGCGACCCAGGGTCCTGGCTCGCTTACGGGCCGATGTGGGCGCAGGTCTCGATGACGCCTTTCAGCCAGTACAAAGCCTGGCTCGCGGAGGGCGGCATCCGCAATGCGCTGATCGTCAGCGGGCCCGTGGTCAAGCGGCCCAAGGGGGGCATCGACAACCGGGCGACGATGCACGTGGCCGACATCATGCCGACGCTGCTCGAGGTGGCGGGCACGAGCTATCCGAGCACCTACAAGGGGAAGGAAGTGCCTCCCGAACTCGGCAAGTCATGGGTCCCGGTGCTCGAAGGCCGGGCCGAGTCGCCGCGAACGGACCAGGACGTGCTGGCCTGGGAGCTCTTCGGCAACCGCGCCGTGCGGCAGGGGAACTGGAAGCTGCGCTGGGAGTGGAAGCCGTTCGGCAAGGGTGACTGGGAGCTCTTCGATCTCGCGGCAGACCCCGGCGAAACGAAGGACCTGGCGGCGGAGCGCCCCGACAAGGTGAAGGCGATGGTTGCGCTCTGGGACGACTACGTCAGGCGCGACAACGTCGTCCTGCCCAACCGCTCGCCCTACGAGACGCTGGAGAAGGTTCTGCCGCAGCGCGTTCCGGTCCAGGCCGGCTATCCGCCGCTCAACCTGAAGAAGCAGTTCGTGCCGCCACCGGACATGCTGGCGGAGCCGAAGCCGTGACGGCCGGCGATCCGCGTATCAACCAGGCAAGAAGGATGGCTCTCATGAACATCACGCGCGGTCCGATCAATCCCTTCGCCGGCGGTCGAGGCGTCCTCGCGACGCTCCTGCTGGCAACGCTGCTGTGCCCGTTGCTGGCCAACGCCCAGGTGCCACCGCGCTTCTACTGGAAGTCGCTGTCGGGCGGCAACGCGGTGCCGCTCATCGTCACGTCGATGTCGGGCAACACCAATCCGTTCGACAAATCCAACCTGATCTCGGTGGGTGCCGATTTCGAAGGCACCTTGGCGCTCGCCGGGTACGCAAAGACCTTCGCGCTGTTCGACCGCTCGGCGATGGTGGCCGTGCTGTTGCCCATGGGTCGAATCTCGGGTGAAGTCATCGTCGATGGTCACACGACCAAGCAGTCGGCCAGCGGCTTCGGTGACCCGACCGTCGAGTTCGACATCAACCTGATCGGCCCGAAGGCGCAGAAGGGCATTCCCGATGCGTTGCGCTACGAGCCGGGCTTCTCGCTGGACGTGCTGGCGGATCTCGCGATCCCGATCGGCGAATACGACAGCAGCCAGGCGCTGAACGTCGGCCAGAACCGCTGGTACGGACGCGTCGGCTTCCCCATCGTCTGGCAGCTCGGCGCGTGGGTGCCGGGGCAGCGCACGACGCTGGAGTTCCTGCCCGCCGTCTGGCTCTTCGGCGACAACACGGACTACGTCGGCCAGACCATGAAGACCGATCCGCTGTTCCAGATCGACGCGCACCTGACGCGCGACTTCACGGAGCACCTGTGGGGTTCGTTCGACGCGGCCTGGTACAACGGCGGCAAGGCGACGATCGGCGGCGTCGACGGCGAGAAGTTGAACAACTACGGCTTCGGCCTGACGCTGGGATACCAGATCAACCGGAACATCGGCCTGACGTTCAGTTACAAGTCGACCGCCAGCGACCAGGCGCCGGACGACCTGCAGATGGACGTGTTCATGATCTCGCTGGTGTCCGGCTGGCATCCCGTCATCGAGGGCGTGGAGCGGCTGAAGAGTGAATAGCGAAATCCCTGCCGAATCTCGGGAGACATACGTCATGACAACAGCAGTTCGCAGGCGGTTCGCCCTGGTCGCGTGCTGGGTCATCCTCGCGGCGATGACGCTCGCGACCAATGCACGCGCCCAGTCGACCGGTATCGACGCGGAGGCACAGCGCATCCTGAAGGCGTCGACCGACTTCGTCGCGAAGCAGCAGCGGTTCACGGTCGACACCCGCAGCACGCTCGAGATCGTGCTGCCGTCCGGGCAGAAGATCGAGTTCAACGGCGCGGCCCACGAGTCGGTGCAGCGGCCGGACAAGCTGCGTGCCGAGCGCACGGGCGACCTCGTCCGCCAGGAGTTCGTCTACGACGGCAACTCGCTGACACAGCACAATCCGGACGACCGGCTGTACGCGCAGGTACCTGCACCCGCCACGCTGGAGGGCATGCTCGATTTCGCGCGCGATCAGCTCGGCATCTTCGCTCCCGCCGGCGACCTGATCCACAAGGACGCGTACGACATCCTCATGGACGGCGCCTTCGAGGGCTACGTCGTGGGCAAGAGCGTCATCGACGGCGTGCGCTGCGATCACCTGGCCTTCCGCGCGGCCCAGGTCGACTGGCAGATCTGGATCGAGGAGGGCGCGCGCCCGCTGCCGCGTCGGCTCCTGATCACGACGCTCGACCTGCCGAACGCGCCGCAGTTCTCCGTCACCGTGACGCATTGGGACCTGCAGCCGAAGTTCGACGCGCGCACGTTCGTCTTCGCTCCGCCGGTCGGCACGACCCGGATCGAGTTCCTGACCCACTGAACCACGAGGAGACCCGCATGAATCGCAACACATTCCGGCGCTTCCTCGTCGTCGCGAGCACGCTGCCCGTGCTGTACCTCGCCGACTTCGTAGCCGACGCGCCACTGCACCTGACGCTCGTGCGTGATGCGCAGGCCGTCGTCGGTGCGCCACTCACGCCGGTCTCCGGCGCGGGAGTCGCGCGACGCACGACGCGACGCGTCGTGGCGGCGGATGCGGCCAGCGACGCGTCGGCCACGGCCCAGCAGCAGGCGGCGACCGCCCAGCAGCAGTCGGCGACGGCGCAACAGCAGTCCGCTACCGCCCAACAGCAGTCGGCGACGGCCCAGCAGCAGGCCGCAGCGGCGCGTCCACCGGGGGCACCGGCCGCCGGTACGGTCGTCACCGCGCTGCCTGCGGGCTGCAAGCCAGAGACGCGCAACGGAGTGCAGTACCAGGTCTGCGGCGGCGTGTCCTACCGCGCGGCTTTCCAGGGCGAAAACCTCGTCTATGTCGTGCAGTAGCGATGACCGGCGCCGCTGAACCCGGCTGCGGAGCGACGATGTAGGCCGCCCGCACAGCCGGGCCGACGGGCGCCACGGTCGAGGCTGAGATGCAGAATCGATGGTCCAGCGCCGAGTCGATGCCGCCGCCCGGGCGGGACAGCTTCTCGCTGTCGGTCGGGGGACCGCTCTTTCGCCTCTGGTTGCGGGTCCGCCTGTCCGGCGAGTCGCTCGAACTGCTCTATCGCCGTGTCGTGGTGATGGTCGCCGTGGCGTGGTTGCCGCTGCTGCTGCTCTCCGCCCTGGCCGGGCAAGCGTGGGGACACGCCGTCACGCTGACGTTCCTCGGCGACATCGAGACCCAGGTGCGACTGCTGGTCGCGATCCCGCTCCTGATCGTGGCCGACGCGGTGATGCACCAGCGGGGTCCCAGGCTGATCGAACTCTTCGTGGCGAGGGGCCTCGTCCCAGAGGCGTCGCTGCCTCGGTTCCGTGCCGCAATCGCATCGGCCGTGCGGCTGCGGGACGCCTGGGTCGTCGAAGTGCTGCTGCTCACGATCGTGTACGGCGTGGGCGTCGCGTTCCTGTGGCGCACCCAGGTCGCGCTCGAGATGAGCAGCTGGTACGGGCTGCCGGATCACGGCAGGTTGCAGCCGTCGCCGGCCGGCGGGTGGCTCGGCTGCGTCAGCCTGCCCATCTTCCAGTTCCTGGTGCTGCGCTGGTATTTCCGCCTGTTCGTCTGGGCAAGGTTCCTCTGGCAGGTCTCCCGCATCGACCTGCGGCTCGTGCCGACCCATCCCGACGGCAGCGCCGGACTCGCATTCCTCTCGAGTTTCGGGCGGGCCTTCGCGCCCGTGCTGCTCGCACAAGGCGCGGTGATGGCCGGGATGATCGCCAATCGGATCTTCTACGCCGGCGCCAGCCTCATGGACTTCAAGGTCGAGGTGGCCGGTTCGGCCGTCCTGCTCACGCTACTCGTTCTTTGCCCACTGCTGGTGTTCACCCCGCAACTGTCGCGCGTGCAGCGCGCCGGGAAGCGTGAGTACGGCACCCTTGCGCAGCGATACATGCGGGAATTCGACGACAAGTGGCTGCGTGGCGGAGCGACGGCCGACGAACCGTGGCTCGGCAGCTCCGACATCCAGTCGCTGGCGGACATGGGCGGCGGCTACCAGCGCGTGGCCGACATGCGGGTCACGCCGTTCAGCTCCCGGGCCGCGCTGCAGGTCGCGCTGATCCCGGTGCTGCCATGCGCGCCGCTCCTGTTGACTACATTCTCCCTGGAACAGCTGCTCGAGCGGGTGGTGTCGGCGATCTTCTGATCCGTGGCCGAAGGACGGACGCAATGCGCATCTCAACGCCTGCATATGTGACCCTGCTGGCCCTCGCTGCCTCCGCGCTGGGGGGCTGTGCCACCGTCGGGCCGCATTCGGTCGTGGCCGATCGCTTCGACTACAGCTCGGCCATCGGCGAGTCGTGGAAGGAGCAGACGCTCCTCAACATCGTGAAGATCCGGTACATGGACACTCCGGTGTTCGTGGACGTCTCGTCGATCGTGGCCGGGTACTCGATGCAAACCGGCGTATCCGTCAATGGCGTGGTGTCATCGAGCGGCGCGGTGCAGGGCAATTACGGCTCGGCCGGAGGGCAGGCCATCTTCACCGAGAAGCCGACGATCACCTACGTGCCGCTGACGGGCGAGAAGTTCCTGCGCGGGCTCATCACGCCGATCGAACCGAAGAACATCTTCTTCCTGCTGCAGTCCGGGTACGCGGCGGATTTCATCCTCGCGCTGTCGGTGGAGTCGATGAACGGACTGCGCAACCGGTCCGTGTCCGGCGGGATGGTCCGTGATGCCGATCCGGAGTTCGTGCGACTGCTGCAGCTGCTGCGGGACGTGCAGCTGGCGGGCGCCGTGGCTCTGCGGGTCGAAGTGAACAAGGAAAAGGACACGACCGCATTCATCGTGCTGAAAAGCGACGAAGTACCCGTCGACGTGCAGCAGAAGGGTCTCGAAATCCGCCGCCTGCTGCGCATGCCGGAGGACCAGCAGAAGTTCGTGCTGACCTATTCGCCGATGCGTGGCGCGGCCAGTGAGCTTGCGGTGAACAGTCGCTCGCTGCTGCAGATCCTGCAGGCCTTCGCCAGTTACGTGGACGTACCGGAGCAGGACCTGCGCGAGAAGCGCGTGGCGCCCGCGTTCGACCACGCGACGCCCGGCCAGGAAGGGATCGGGCGCATCCGGTCCGGGCGCGAGAAGCCCGACGACGCGTTCGTCGCCGTTCGCTATCGCCAGACGTGGTTCTGGGTCGACGACCACGACTGGCTGGCCAAGCGCGCCCTGACTGCCGTGATGTACCTGTTCACGATGTCGGAAGCTGGCAGTCCCGAGCGACTTCCGCTCGTGACGATCCCTGCGCAGTAGCCATGGAGACCGCGCCGTTGCGGTGGTTCGCGCTCGCGTTGCTGATCGGGGTTTCGATGCCCGTCCTGTCGGCGCCGAAGACCGACGTGATCGAAATGAGCAATGGCGATCGCATCACCGGCGAAGTCAGGTCGCTCGAGCACGACCAGCTCAAGGTCAGCACCTACCACATGGGCACGATCTACGTGGAATGGGACAAGGTGGCGAGAGTCGAGAGCGCGCAGGAGATGCAGGTCGAGGTCACCGATGGCGCGCGCTACTACGGGCGGCTCCGCGCCGGAGACCGCGCGGGACTGCTGCTGGTGGATGCGGGCAGCGACAGCGGCGTCGAGCGCCTGGAGACGGCCAGGGTGGTGCGCATCGTCCCCATCGAGGGCGGACAATTCATCGACCGGCTCGATGGCTACATCAGTGCCGGTTTCGACTTCGCGAAGGCCAACGGCGAGCGCAATCTCGATTTCGCGGGTGGCCTGACGTCGCGCGACCGCGTCCGGGAATGGTCTATCGACGCCGCCGTCAACCTGACCGGCACCAGCTCGTCCGCGACGTCCGAGCACGATGAGTTGCAGGGCGTCTGGAAGCGCTTCCTGCGCAGCCACGATTTCTATCTCGGCATGTTCAAGATGTCGCGCAACACCGAGCTCGACCTCGACCTGCGCACGCTGCTGGGCGGTTCGTTCGGCCGCTACTTCGTGCAGACCAACCACTTCGAATGGACGGGGCAGCTCGGCCTCGCCCTGTCGCACGAGAACTACGCCGGCGGCTCGGCGTTCAACAGCGTCGAGAGCCTGTTCGCCACGGATTTCTCGCTGTTCCGGTACGACTATCCGGACACGGACGTCGGCGGCTCGCTGACCCTGCTGCCGAGCCTGACGCAGTCCGGGCGCTACCGGGCCGAGGCGGAACTCCACGCCAACTACGAGTTCATGCGCGACCTGTTCCTGGAGCTGTCGCTGTACGGGAGCTTCGACAGCAAGCAGCCGCTGACGGGTGATTCGGCGAGTGACTACGGCGTGGTGACGTCGGTCGGCTATTCGTTCTGAGCATCCGATGCCGGCGCGCCGCCGCGATCGCCGGTGATCAGGCCCCTGATCACGCTGTCGAGTTAATTGTGACGCGCCCAATGGCGGGGGGGCCGTACTCTGTGCCCCGGAGTCGTCGTCCGCCGGGCGAGAAGCGGCGTTGGGCACGGGGGTTGCAATGGTGTACGGCCGGGTCGTCGGCGCGCGGGTGCTTTTCTGCACGACGCTTGGGCTGTGGTCCATGGTCTGCGCGGGCTCGGCCGACGCGGTGGTCCGCGCGCCTGCGCGTCCGAACATCCTGGTGATCTTCGGCGACGACGTCGGCTACGCGAACGTCAGCCTCTACAACCCTGGGGTCATGGGTTACCGCACGCCCAACATCGACCGGATCGGGCGCGAGGGCGTGATGTTCAGCGACCACTACGCGCAGCCCTCGTGCACCGCGGGTCGTGCCGCGTTCATCACTGGTCAGTATCCAATCCGCAGTGGCCTGACGACCGTCGGTACGCCGGGAAGCAGCCTGGGCCTGCGGGCCGCCACGCCGACGCTGGCGGAGGTCCTCAAGGCACAGGGATATGCGACCGGCCAGTTCGGCAAGAACCATCTCGGGGACCGCAACGAGCACCTGCCGACGGTGCACGGCTTCGACGAGTTCTTCGGCAACCTGTACCACCTCAATACGGAGGAGAATCCGGAGGAGATCGACTACCCAACCGATCCGGGCTTCCGGGCGAAATTCGGACCCCGGGGCGTGCTGAAGTGCGTGGCGACCACCGTCGACGATCCCACCGAGGATCCTCGCTTTGGTCGCGTCGGCAAGCAGCGGTGTACGGACAGCGGGCCGCTGACTCGACGGCGCATGGAGACGGTCGATGCGGAATTCATTGCCGCCGCGCTGGATTTCATCGCGCGCGCGCATGCACGTGGCCAGCCGTACTTCGTGTGGCTGAACACGTCGCGCATGCACCTGTTCACGCACCTCAGCGCGGATCACCGCCAGCTGGCGACGCCGTACACCAGCGAGGACGATCTGTACGGCAGCGGTCTGATCGAACACGACGCGCAGATCGGCGAACTGCTCGCAGCACTCGAGAAGATGCGGGTTCTCGACCAGACTCTCGTCGTCTATACGACCGACAACGGTGCCGAGCACAGCGGACGCACCCACGGGGGCACGACGCCGTTCCGCGGCGAGAAGATGACGACCTACGAGGGCGGCGTTCGCGTGCCGCTGCTGGTGCGCTGGCCCGGCCACATCCCGGCGGGGAGGGTGCTGAACGGAATCCAGGCTCACATGGATCTCTTCACGACGCTGGCCGCCGCCGCGGGCGTGCCGGACGTGGTTCAGCGCATGGCGCAGGAGCGGCACCAGTACATCGACGGCGTCAACAACCTCGACTACTGGACAGGCAAGGCCCCCCAGAGCAGCCGAACAGACTTCATCTACTACTACGAGTCCGAGCTGATGGCCGTGCGCTGGCACCAGTGGAAAGCGCACTTTGCCACCAAGGAAGACTATTACGCGCCGATCGTGAAGCAGTCCTTCCCGGTGATCTTCAACCTGCGCTCCGATCCGTACGAGAGCTTCGACTCCACGGCCGATCGTTCGGCCGCGCTGCAGCGGAAGTCATGGCTGGAAGGGCCGATCGCACAGGTCCTGTGGCAGCACATGCAGTCGCTGCAGGTGTATCCGCCCGTGCAGCGTGCGACGACTTTCGACGTCTCGAAGATGCTGGAACAGATGCAACAAGGGGGGCAATGATGCCTGTCGTCAGGATTCGATTCCCGATCGGCGCTGCCATTCTGATGGCCGGCGTGCTTCTTTTCGGAGGCGATGCCCGGGCCGTCGAGGGAGGTGGCAGCAACTACCTGCTCGGCGTGCGCGGACCGCTCGCGGCCTTCGTGCCGAAGCCGGGCGTGTATCTCACCGACAACGTCTATTACTACGATGCCGGCCGCAGCGACCTGACGCCCATCAACGACTTCATCGTCGGCAACGTCTCCGCGCAGGCGCTGATGAACATCGCGCAGGTCACCTGGGTGACCGACGTGAGCGTACTGGGCGGCCGACTGGCCCTCTCCGGCGTATTGCCTTACGGCAATGTCGAGGTGGGCGGCAACGTGGCGGTGCCGCTTCCGCCGTTCGCCGTCAAGAAGTCCGACGACGTCACGGCCATGGGGGACCCGGCATTGAGTGCCGTGCTCGGCTGGAAGCGCCGCGCCGGCGACAAGTTCCGCGCCTGGAGCGTGTACTCGACCATGTTCGCTCCGCTCGGCGACTACCAGGCCGGGCGGCTGGCGAATACCGGCAAGAATCGCTGGGCGCTCGACGCGGGCGCGGCCTACACGATGGCCAACTTCAAGGGCGGGCGCGAACTCTCGGGCGTGCTCGGATTCACGTTCAACGGCAAGAACGACGACACTCATTACGACTCCGGTAACGAGATGCACCTCGAGATTGCCGGCAAGCAGTACCTGCCGAATCATTTCTCGCTGGGCGTCGTCGGGTACTGGAACGAGCAGCTGACGGCCGATCACGGCGGTCCTGCGCTGCTCGGCGGATTCAAGGGCCGTGTGATCGGTGCGGGTCCCGAGATCGCCTACCAGTTCACGCAGAGCAAGGAGCACCCGGTCACGCTCGACCTGCGCTGGTACCACGAGTTCGAAGCGAAGAACCGTGTCGAGGGCGACGGTGTCTTCTTGACAATCTCCGTGCCGCTCAACATCCAGGAAAAGCCGGAGCCGACGCAGGACTGGTCGGGTGACCTGCCGCAGGCGTCCCAGTAGTCGCCGGCCACCCATCTTCAGTCAGGTTGACACCATTCTTCACGACGAGGGTCATGGACATGAATGCGAACAAGCCGATGATCACGCTGGGCGTGTTGCTCGCGCTGGCCTGCCTATCGGCGCTGGCCGGTCCGCTCGATCCGGATTGCACCGCCGAGAAGGCTGCCAAGAGCGCGGCTGCGAAGGCGACGATCGGTGTCGGTGGTCGATGCAGTCCGGCGGAAGCAGCGCACGACACGGCCAGGGATGCCGTTCACGGCGATGATGACGAAGGACTGCTCGGTGGCGATAAGGACAAGGACAAGAACAACAACAAAGGCAAGGACAAGGGCAAGAACAAGGACAAGGACAAGGACAAGGACGACAACAAGCCATGGACGAGCGGTTGACCATGGCCATGACGCTGAACCCGGTGCGACCTTCGGTGGCCGCAATGCTCATCGCGGCGGCAACTCTGGCCGCGACGCCGGTCCTGCACGCGCAGGAGCCATCGGGCGCCGATGCGCTGGCGGCGCAGGCGGCGGACCCGACGGCGGCGCTGATGTCGTTCCAGCTCTATGACTGGTACACGCCCAGCCTCCACGACGCGGACGGCAGCGCCAACCAGGTCGTGTTCCGGTCGGCGATCCCGTTCCAGCTTGGGTCCACGCAGCACATCTTCCGGCTGAGTGCGCCGTACATCACCTCGTCCCCGAGCGGTGCGGACGGGTTTGGTGACTTGACGGTCTTCGACCTGCTCACCTTCACCCGCGAGTGGGGCCGCTTCGGCGTTGGCATCTCCGGCACGCTGCCGACGGGCGCCGACGGGTTGACGCTCGACAAGTGGACGGCGGGACCGTCCGCGGGCTTCGTGAATTCGTCCGTCAAGAAGGTCAATTTCGGGCTGTTCCTGCAGAGCTTCTTCTCGTACGCGGGCCAGTCCGATGCGGCCGGCGTCGGCATCGTCAACCTGCAACCCATCCTGAGTTACCAGCTCGGCCGGGGACGCTCGATCTCGCTCGGCAACAGTGCCTTCGTCTACGACACCGAACGGTCGCGGTGGACGTCGCTGATGCTGGGCGCGAATTATGGGCAGGTCGTGGGCTGGGCCGGCCACAAGTGGCGGCCGAATTTCGAAGTGGATTACGACTTCAAGGACGATCGCGGCAACCAGGAATGGGTCGTGCGCGCCGGCATCGCGCTGCTGGTTCCTGCGGCACAATGAGCCCGGCCGATCGCAAGCCATCAATCCAGACAAGCACGTTCCACGGATTCAGGGAGTCATGAAAATGCGCGCAAACCATTCGACGCAGCGCCTCGGCAATTCCTTCGCAGTGCCGACACTGGTTACGCTCGCCGTGCTGATCGCGCTCGCAGGCTGTCATCGCACCGACAGCACGTCGACCGCGTCCACTGAGTCCGCGCCGGCAGTGGCCGCTGCGCCGGCGGCAGCGCCGACCGTCGAGCAGCTCGAGGCCGCCGTGCCGGAAAACCCGCTGAAGGACGCCTATTTCGGCGAGACGCACGTGCACACGTCTTACTCGCTCGACGCCTACATCGGCGGTGCGCGCATCACGCCGGACGATGCGTACAAGTTTGCGCAAGGGGGCGACGTCGTCGTGAACGGCGAGAAGCACAACATCGGCCGGCCACTGGATTGGGTGGCTGTCTCGGATCACGCCGAGTTCATCGGCGAGTTGTATTCGACCCAGGTGCCGGGTGCCAAGGGCGGCGACAACCCGATGCTCGACGAGTTGCGCCACCTCAAGACCGTCGACGAGCAGCGTGCCTGGTTCGTCAAGTACGTCCAGAACAACATGCGCGGCGAGCACCCCGATCATCCGCCTTTCTATGCCGGCGCGGAGACGACGCAGAGCGCCTGGAAGGACGTCGAGATCAAGGCGGCGATCGATAACTACCGGCCCGGGAAGTTCTCGACGCTCGCGGGGTTCGAGTGGACCGCCGCGCCGAACGCCGGAAACATGCACCGCAACGTCATTTTCCGCGATCTCAATGTCCCGGCCATGCCGCTCAGTTCGCTCGACACCAACGACGAGGAGAAGCTCTGGGCCTGGATGACCGAGCAGGAAGCCAAGGGCATGAAACTGCTGGCGATTCCGCACAACTCGAACGGCAGCAAGGGCCTGATGTTCGAACCGCTCGACAACTCCGGCAAGCCGCTCACGGCGGAGTACGCGCGCCTGCGCAGCCACTTCGAGCGCCTGATCGAGATGATGCAGATCAAGGGTAACTCGGAGGTGTACCGGAAGTTCTGGCCGGCCGACGAATTCTCCGGCTTCGAAAACGCCGACAGTCTCGGGTCGTTCAGCGGCCGAACGTTCAAGAAAGAGAACTTCGTGCGCTGGGCAGTGATCAAGGGCCTCGACTACGAGGCCAGGCTCGGCGTGAATCCATACCAGCTGGGCTTCATCGGCGGAACGGACAACCACAACGGCCTGCCGTCGGACGTCGCCGAAGACAACTACATCGGCAGCCATGGTCCCGCGGATGGCTCTTTGAAAGAGCGTCGTGACGGCGTGATCGACGGCTGGATCAAGTCGAAGGAGTCGAACCCCGGTTCGATCTCCGGCGTCTGGGCGAAGCGCAACACGCGCGCCGCGATCTGGGATGCGATGGCGGCCCGCGAGACCTTCGTCACGTCGGGCACGCGCATCAAGGTGCGCTTCTTCGGCGGCACGGCATTGGGCGCCGCGCCTGACTCCCGCGCACTGGTCGAGCAGGGCTATCGGGACGGCGTGCCGATGGGCGGCACGATCAGCAAGGCGACCAAGGCGCCGACGTTCACGGTATGGGCAGCGAAGGATCCCGACGGCGCCAACCTCGATCGCATCCAGATCATCAAGGGCATGGTCGATGCCAATGGTGAGCCGCAGGACAAGGTAATCGACGTCGTCTGGAGTGGCGGTCGCAAGCCGGGCGCGAAGGGCAAGTTGCCGCCGGTCGGCAACACGGTCGACCTGAAGACCGCGACCTACACCAACGAGATCGGCAGTCCCGAGTTGATGGGCACGTGGACCGACCCCGACTTCGATCCGGCCAGGCACGCCCTGTATTACGTGCGCGTGCTGGAAATCCCGACGCCGCGCTGGACGACCTACGACGCCGTGCGCAACAAGCTGCCGTTGCTGCCGGACGTCGACTCCGTCATCCAGGAGCGGGCCTGGAGCTCGCCGATCTGGTATTCGCCCAATTAGCGGAGCGCCACCCATGTCATTGCCTGAAGCGTTCACACACCAGGACAAGCTCCTGACGGTCGACACGAACATCAGCAAGTTCCTCGAGGGCTTGCTGCATCCCGGCATCAAGGCGCATCCGCTGTTCCTCGATCCGTACAACGGGGTCTGGGTGCTGCGCGTCAAGTTCGCGCCGGGCGTTACCTTGCCGCTGCACTTCCACACCGGGGCCGTCCATCTCTACACGATGTCCGGCTGCTGGTACTACTCGGAGTACCCCGAACAGAAGCAGACCGCGGGCTGCTACATCTTCGAGCCGGGCGGTTCGATCCACGAGTTCAACACGCCGGCCAGCAACACCGAGGACACGGACACCTTCATGGTCGTCTTCGGCACGAACGTCAACTTCCTGAAGGACGGCACATACCTCAACATGATGGATGCCAGCACGATCAAGGCGTGGGCTGACCAGGGCATCAAGGACCAGGGCTTGACCAGGATGAATTACATCTCGGCGCAGATCCCGCGATACACGCGCTGAGAGGGCGAACTCGCCGGCGGAACAGATGAACACGAAGCAGTGCAGGACGGCTTTCGTCACGGGCGGCGGCAGCGGCATCGGCCTCGCCCTGGCCGAGACGCTGGCGCGGCGCGGTGCCGGGATCGCGGCATTCGATCTCAGGTTTTCGCCTGCGGCGCGCGATCGACTGCGCCGTGCCTGCCCCGAAGCACTCTTTTTCGAGGTGGACGTTCGCGATGCGGCGGCGGTCGTCGCGGCGGCCGACCGGGCCGTCGAGCAGTTGGGAGCGCCGGACGTGGCCATCAACTCGGCCGGCGTGCAGGTAGCGCGCTCATTCGCCGACCTCTCGAGCGAGATGTTCGATTTCGTCGTCGACGTCAACCTCAAGGGCAGCCGCAACTTCGCCGCGGCCGTCCTGCCGCACATGCGCAGCGGTTCACACCTGGCGCTGGTCGCTTCGCTCGCCGGGATCGTCGGCAACTACGGCTACGCCGCGTACTGTTCCTCCAAGTTCGGCGTGGTCGGGCTCGCGTCCGTTCTGCGCATCGAGTGCAAGGCGAAAGGGATCATCGTGTCCGCGATCTGTCCTCCGGAGGTCCCGACGCCGATGGTGGACGACGAACGCCGCACCGCACCGGCCGTCACTTCGAAGACGAAGCAGTTTGCGGGTACCGTTACGTTGCCCGACCTGTGCGCACAAGTCATGCACGGGATGGAGCGCGATCGCTTCGTGATCATTCCCGGGAGCTGGCGTGCCCGGCTGACGGCCGCGATGGCGCGGTTCGCGCCCCGCCTGATGGCGAGCGTCACGGACAGCCTGGTCGCGCGGGCCTTGCGCACACCCTGAGTGCACGGCCTCGGCCACCATCGTCATGTCGCAGCAACTCGAACAGATCGCCTTTTCCGTCGTCGACCTGCGTCGCACGGAGCACTGGTTCCGGGAGGCGTTCGGCTTCGTGCCGGCCGGCGGCACGAATTCGTTTCGAGGCTGGGGCGCGCGGCACGTGCAGGGCCTGCCGGGAGCCGCTTCAACCTGCTGGTGGCTGGTCGATCGCAGCGAGCACGTCCAGATCGAATTGTTCCAGTTCGAGACGCCGCTCGCGAGGTTGATGCCGTCCGACTACCGGCCGTGCGACGTCGGCTATGCGCGCGTCGGCCTCTGGGTGCAGGACTTCGACGCGACGGTAGAGCGGCTGGTGCAACTCGGCACGCCGCCTCTCACGGCGCCGCTCGGCACGGCCGGTGAGCGCAGGACCTGCGTCCGCAATCCCGAGGGCGTGTACGTCGAAGTGATGGAAGACGATCCGTTGCGCGGCCGCACGCGCGACGCGCGTCCACGATGCGGCGTCGCAGCGCGCTCGGTGACGCTGTCCGTTCCCGACCTGGAGAAGTCGAAGCGCTATTTCATGGGCGCGCTCGGGCTGGTCGAGTCGACAGCGGCCTTGCGGCGTCCCGGGCACGAGGTGCTGTGGGGATTGCCGGGCTCGAAGAGCCGCAGCGTCGTCCTCGATGCGGGCAACGTGCTGATCGAACTCGTGCAATACCTCGACCCGGTCGGCAAGCCGTGGCCCGACGGACATCGCATCAGCGACCAGGGCATCCTCAACATTGCCTTCGGCTACCGCCGGATGAGCGACATGATGGACGCGTATCGCCGCAGCCGGGCTGCCGGCGCCCGGCCGAATGGCTTCCCGCTGCACCTCGTGAACTGGGGTGTCGTCTACGTGAATGACGAGCAGCGATTCAGCGTGGAGTTGTTGTGGGTCAACCCGCGCTGGGACGGACGCATGGGCTTCCTGCCGCAGCCGCTCGGGCAACGGCCGGCACCGAGGTCAGGATGAGCGACGCGTGCGTACCGAACTTGCCGACGCCACCGCGACGAGTCTTCATCACCGGCGCCAACGGCTTCATCGGTCGCGCTCTGGCGCGCCGCTATGCCGGCCTCGGTGCCGAAGTCCGCGGCATCGACTTCTCGGCCGATCTGGCCTCGAACGTCGTGGCCGGCGATCTGCGTCGTCCCGAGGGCTGGCACGGCCTGCTTGACGGCGTCGATCTCGTCATTCACACGGCAGCCGTCGTTTCCATGGTGGCGCCGATGCGCGCCGCGTGGGACGTGAATTGCAACGGCACGCGCAAGCTCCTGTCGGCGTGCCGCGAGCACGGCGTGGGCCGGTTCGTGCAGCTGTCGTCGGTCGCCGCCTTCGGCTTCGATTTTCCCGCGGACGTCGACGAAACTCATCCACTCGTGCCCTGCGGCAACTCGTACGTGGACACCAAGATCGCGAGTGAGCATGCGGTGCTGGCCGCCCATGCCGCAGGCGAGACCGACTGCACCGTCATCCGGCCCGGCGACGTTTACGGCCCCGCGTCCCGCCCCTGGGTGGTCCTGCCGCTGGAAATGATGCGCAAAGGTCAGTTCCTGCTGCCCAATGCCGGTCGGGGCATCTTCAGTCCGGTCTACATCGACGACCTGCTCGACGGCATCCTGCTCGCCGCGGGCAAGCCGGAGGGTGCGGGCCAGATCTTCACGCTCACCTCGGGTGTCGGCGTGTCCTGCGCCGAATTCTTCGGCCACCACTGGCGCTGGCTGGGAAAGGCAGCCTCGCCGCGGACCTTGCCGAAAGGCCTCGCCATCGCACTTGCGGAGGCGGGCGGGCGCGTTGCGCGCCTGCTGGGGCGTTCGACGGAACTCGGTCGCGGCTCGGTCGAACTCCTCGACCGGCCGGCCACGTACAGCATCGACAAGGCCCGGCGCCTGCTCGGCTACGTGCCGGCGGTCGCGCTGGGCGAGGGCATGCGACGTTCGGAGGCCTGGGCACGAGCCGCCGGCCTCCTCGGCAGTTGAGCAGCATTGCACTCTTCAGACGACTGTTGCCGTGAGCTGAATCATGGCGCGACGACGACGCGGCCGTTCAGTCTGGGGATTGCGACCGTTCCAGCGCCGCGAAGACTTCGCGGACGATCTGCTGCACCTGGGAAACCGCGGGCAGCGAAAGCGCCTCGCGATTGGTATGGATGGCCACCCGGTGTCCGAACGGCACCGGACTGGCCAGGCGTCGAAGCTTGCCGGCTTCAAGTTCCGGCGTGAATGCGAACACCGGCCCCGCGGTGAAATACCATGGGCGCGCCGCGACCAGCCGGATCAACAGTTCGAAATCGGAGCAGATCACCGAGCCGGGCAGGTGCCCGACATCGATCCCGTAGTTCTGCAACATGATGTCCCGATAGCGCCGCTCCAGCACCGGAATGGCCATCGGTACCTGCCGGACGATCTCGTCGAGCCGGGGCTCCCCGCCTTTGAAAATCGGATGCTTCGGGTGCGCGACGATGATGTTGCCCACCTCGAGTTCGTGCTCAATCAGCACGAACGGGTGCCGTGACTCGAAGGTGTGGCTGATCACGATGTCCAGGTCGCGGTTCACCAGCTGTGACGCCAACAGCTCCGTGCTGCCGACGGCCAGTGAAATCGACAGCTCGGGGTACTGCGCAGTGATCCGGGCGATCACGTCGCCGAGCAGGATGCGCCCGGGCGCCGGCCCGAATCCGAGGCGCACGACGCCGGTCTTGCCCGTGGCCAGCCGGGCGATGTCCTTTGCGAGCAGCGAAGCATCCTGTCCGATGGTGGCAACGCGCGCCGCGATCAGTTCCGCCAGTTGCGTGGGCCGGGAGCGGCTTCGGTCGCGCTCGAACAGGCGTGATCCGAGCTTGTGCTCGAGGTAGGCGATGCGATTGCTGAGCGTGGGCTGCGCCACGCCGAGGCTCTGCGCCGCCTTGCGAAAGCTGCCGGAGTCGCAGATGGCCTTCACATCGAGGAAGTCGCGTAAGTCCATGTCCGCCGTCCCGATGCCGATAGGTCAAGCTATCACATTGCATCAAAGATGAGCACGCTACCCGGCTCGCGCGAACCTGATAAGGGGGGGTTGAATCGAAAAATGTCGGCGCAGTAATAGCGTGTCATGGCGCCTGCGAAAAAATGGGGGCAACAATGACGTCCGGCGTCAACGCGCGCATCCTGCTGCCGCGCAAGGCCACTCGCGCCGCAGCGGTCGCGGTACTCGTCACGCTGTCGGCCTGTGGCAAGAAAGAGCCCGCGCCCGTTACGGCGGCACCTCCGCCCGTGCCGGCCTCCGCACCGGTAGCTGTTGCCGCCGATCCCGCTGCCGCGCCCACTCGACCGTCGACCACCGATCGTGGTGCTGCGGCAGTGCAGCCCAGGGCCCCGGCGGTGAAGCAGGCCGTGCCCACGGTGGCTCCGAGCCCCGATCGCAGCGCGGCCGACAAGGCTGCGGCGCGGCCCGCCAAACAGGGCGGCGCTGCCGCGAGCGCACCGTCCAGGGCCAAGCCGGCGCCGAAGCCGGGTGAACGCAAGATCGAGCACAAGTGAGCCGAGCGCCTTGAAATCGGCCCGCGCGATGCACGGCCGGCAGGCCGCGTGCTGCCGGCTGGCCGCGCTCGGCGCGCTGGCGGCCGCCGCGCTGCTGGCCGGCGGCGCTGCGCATGCGGGCGGCATCGAAGGCTGGATCCAGTCATTTGCGCAGAGCGACTTCCAGTTCAGTCGCACGGATTCGAACATGCCGTTTCCGCCGATGGCCTGGGGCGATGTGTCCAGCTACGGCAAGACGCGGTTCACCGCGCTCGACGAGGCCCTGCCCAGGATCGAGTTCAAACAGACGTCCCTTTCGCAGGCCTCGCTCGTGCCCGTCATGGCGGGTCAGCGCGACGCATTCGCCATCGGCGAGTGGATCAGCGCATCGACGTTCACGACCGATGCGCCGCTGATCGACGGATTCAGCTCGGTCTCGGTCGGCATTCCGCTCTGCTGGGCGCGGCAGGCATCAGCGAAGTGGCAGCTGGCTGCGTTCGTCGCGCCCCTCGGCCACAAGGCGTCGTTGCACGATTCCTCCTGGTACTGGGAGGGCATGGGCGGTGCTTTCGGCCGCTTCTCGCCGGGCGGACGCCTGACCTGGGTCTTCGGTTTCTACGCCGATGTCTCGCCCGATGATGACTTCTACGTTCCGTATGTCGGCGCCACGTGGATCGCGAACGAGCGCTGGACCATCAGCGCCATCCTGCCGTGGCCCGGCGTGACCTATGCCCCGACCAGGGACACTTTCCTGCGACTCGGCGTGTCGCCGTCCGGCGCGTCCTGGGCCGTGAGCCCGAGGTCGGGCGACATCGCGATGAACCTCGATTCCTGGAATGCCGGCCTGAGCCTGGACCATCGCCTCTGGCACAACCTCTGGCTGCACGCCGAGAGCGGCATCAGCGGACTGAGCGGACTGAGCTTCTCCGGCGGGCATTGGAACGATGTCAACACGGACGTCGGCGGCAGTCCCCACGCGCGGATCGGCGTCAGCTTCCGGCCGCAGAAGTAAGGGCGGGCCGTCGTGGTCCGCGGGTGATCAGCCAACTGATCACGCTGCGGCGAAATCTGACGAATCGGCACTCGCGGGCCGTTGTAAGTTTTCGCTGAGTGCGTGCGAGTGGGACGAACCCGCGGCACGTGGGCTGGGGAAAATCATCGGCGCAGGCCGCAAGACTCAGGGGAAGACCATGATCAGTCGTGCACTTGCATTGGCGGTGGGCTTGACGCTCGTCACGAGCCTCGGCTTCGCCGAACAGCCGAAGGTCGTCGACGATGAAGGTGAAGCCGCGTATGCGCCGCCGGCGAAGGCGGACCCTGCGGCCGCCAGGGGCTATTCGATCTATGCCGGACGCAAGTACCCGACGCACGTATATTGGGGCGACACGCACCACCACACGTCCAACTCGGGCGATGCGTTCGCGGCCGGCGATCGCCTGACGCCGGAAGATTCGTACCGCTTCGCCCGCGGCGAAGAGGTCATCTCCTCGACCGGCGTGCCGGCGAAACTGTCGCGCCCGCTCGATTTCCTCGTGGTGTCGGATCACGCCGAAGGGCTCGGCCTCATGCAGGAGGTCTACAACGGCAATCCTGCATTCGTCTCGGACCCCGACCTGGCGCGGTGGCAGAAGGGCATGAAGGCCGGTGGCGACGAAGCGTCCGCCATCCAGACCGAGATCACCAAGTCGCAGGCCATGGGCACCTTGCCCGCGCCGGTCAAGGATCCGAAAGTCGTCGGTCCGGTCATGAAGTCCGTATGGCAGCAGTACACGGCCACCGCGGAGAAGTACAACGAGCCGGGCCGTTTCACTGCGATGATCGGCTACGAATGGACGTCGGTGCCGGGCGGCAACAACCTGCACCGCAACGTGCTGTTCCGTGACGGCAAGGACAAGGCCGACCAGGTGTTCCCGTTCTCGGCGTGGCAGAGCGAAGACCCGGAGAAGCTCTGGGCGTGGATGGACGACTACGAGAAGAAGACCGGCGGTCACCTGCTCGCCATTCCGCACAACGCCAACCTGTCGAATGGCCGCATGTTCGAACTGACCGACTTCTCCGGCCAGCCACTGACGCGCGATTACGCCGAACGACGCGCGCGCTGGGAAGTGCTCCAGGAAGTCGTGCAGACCAAGGGCAACAGCGAGACGCATCCTGGCATCTCGCCCAACGACGAGTTCGCGGGCGACCTGGGGATCGCCGGCTGGGAATACGGCAACCTGACGTTGACGGACAAGCCGCTGTCGCGCGAGATGATGCCGACCAACTACCTGCGCGCGGGCCTGATGCGCGGCCTGGAGCAGGAAGCGAAGCTCGGCGTGAACCCGTTCAAGTTCGGCCTGATCGGCGGCACGGACGTGCACAACTCGCTGACGGCGATCGAGGAAGACAATTTCTACGGCAAGATGCCGTACCAGGAGCCCCGGGCGACGCGCTGGGAGCACATCTCCAAGCAGGGCTTCGGCAAGACGCGCTACACCTGGCACTACATGGCAGCCGGCTATGCCGCCGTGTGGGCCACCGAGAACACGCGCGAGGCGCTGTGGGATGCGATGAAGCGCAAGGAGGTCTACGGCACCTCGGGTTCGCGCATCACGGTGCGGTTCTTCGGCGGCTGGAACTACCAGCCTGTGGATGCGCGCAGCCGGAATGTCGCGGACGTGGGTTATGCGAAGGGCGTGCCGATGGGCGGTGACCTGAGCAGGGCCCCGGCGGGCAGGGCGCCCACGTTCCTCGTCGCGGCCGCCAAGGACCCGATGTTCGGCAACCTGGACCGCATCCAGATCGTCAAGGGCTGGCTCGGCAAGGACGGCCGCGCGCAGGAGCGCGTCTACGACGTCGTGTGGGGCGATGCCGAGCGGCGCAGGCCGGGCAAGGGCGGCAAGCTGCCGCCGGTCGGCAACACCGTGGACGTCGCCACGGCCACCTGGACCAACACCATTGGCGATCCCGAGCTCTCGGCCGTGTGGAAGGATCCGGATTTCGATCCGGGCGTGCGGGCGTTCTATTACGCGCGAGTGATCGAGATTCCCACGCCGCGCTGGACCGATTACGACGCGGTGCGCTTCCAGATCAAGATGAGCCCCGAGGTTCCAATGACGCAGCAGGAACGCGCCTGGACCTCGCCGATCTGGTACACGCCGTAGTACTGCGGGGCGCGGTACCGGCTCCCGAGTTCGCGGCGCCCGTGGTGGTCCTGCCTGAATTTCTCACCCCCCTCAGGCGGGTATCATCACGGCGCGCCGCGATTGCATGCTCGTGTCGCGACACCGTGCGCCGCCTGCGAGCCTGACCCGGGAGTGAAACGAATGCAGTCCCCTGAGTTGCCGAATGCCCGGGCCGGGTCGGCAGGGTTGAGCCTGCGTGGGCGCACGAGGCGGTGGTTGCGCGAGCCTCTGCTGCACTTCCTGGTGATCGGTGCCGCGATGTTCCTGGTGTATCGCCTGCTGAATGGGGCCGAGCCCGCCAGTCCTCGCGACATCGTGGTCACCGAGTCGCGCGTCGATGCGCTCGCGGAGAATTTCGCGAGGACGTGGATGCGTCCGCCGACGCCCCTGGAGCTGAAAGGGCTCGTTGACGACTACGTCGCCGAAGAGGTCTACAGCCGCGAGGCCGTCGCCATCGGCCTCGATCGCGACGACACGGTCATTCGCCGGCGCCTGCGACAGAAGATGGAATTCGTCACCGACGACGCCGTCGGCTCGCAGGCTGCCACGGACACGCAGCTCCAGGCGTACCTCGATTCGCACGCGGCGGCCTTCGTCACGCCCGGCCGCGTGACGTTCGAACAGGTGTTCCTGAGCCTCGAACACCGCGGCGCGGCGGTGCAGGGCGATGCGCAGCGCATCCTGCGCGAGCTGCAGTCGGGCAGGGCGATCGCGCGGCCCGCGGAACTCGGTGATCCGACGCTGCTGCCCGAATCCATGCAGGCTGTCGCGCCGCAGGACGTCGACAATTCGTTCGGCACGGAATTCACTCAGGCCGTCATGAAGGCGACGCCGGGCCAGTGGTTCGGGCCGGTGAGATCGGGCTACGGCGTGCACCTCGTCCGCGTTTCGAGCGTCGAGGCCGGATCGTTGCCGCCGCTGGTGCAGATCCGTCCCGCGGTCGAGCGCGAGTGGCAGGCCGAACAGCGCAAACTGGCCAAGGACGCCCTGCTGAAGCAGCTGCTGTCCAGGTACGACGTACGCATCGAAGGCCCGTTGGGTGAAGCACTGCGCCAGGCGGGCCAGGGGGCCTCGCCGGGGACCGCTCCCTGATGCGCCGGCTCCTCCTCCTGTGCGCGCTCGCGTTGCTGGGCGCTTCGCCCGCCCAGGCGCATGAAGTGCGGCCGGGCTACCTGCAGATCCGCGAAATCGCGCCGGACGTGTTCGACGTCCTGTGGAAGGTGCCCGCCAACGGCGAGTATCGGCTGGCGCTGCATGCCCGGCTGCCGCAGGAGTGCGTCGGGGCGGCGACGCAGGGATCGTTTCTCGGCGGTGCCTTCGTCGAGCGCTGGCGCGCGAAATGCGCCGGCGGGCTGGTCGGCAGGACGATCCGCATCGACGGGCTGAGCGCCACCCGCACCGACGTGCTGGCCCGTGTGGAGCGTCTCGACGGCACGACGCAGACGGTGCGGCTCGACCCCGGTCAGGTGTCGTTCGTCGTCGCCGCGACACCGGGCGCCTTCGACGTCGCGAGGACGTACTTCGTGCTCGGCGTGCAGCACATCCTGACGGGCATCGATCACCTGCTGTTCGTGCTCGCGCTCCTGTTCATCGTGGGCAACTGGCGCCGGCTGGTCGCGACCGTCACCGCATTCACCGTCGCCCACAGCATCACGCTCGCGGCGGCCACACTCGGGCTCGTGCGCGTCGCGCAGGCACCGGTCGAGGCGACCATTGCACTCAGTGTCGTGTTCGTCGCCGCAGAGATCCTGCACATCGCGCAGGGCAGGCCGGGGCTGACCGCGAGCGCACCCTGGGTCGTCGCGTTCGTGTTCGGATTGCTGCACGGCTTCGGCTTTGCCGGTGCCTTGCGCGAAGTCGGGTTGCCCGAAATCGACGTACCGCTCGCGCTGCTGTTCTTCAACGTCGGTGTCGAGGCCGGACAGTTGCTGTTCATCGCGATCGTGGTGGTGTCGCTCTCCCTGCTCGCGCGCGCCGTCGGCGGCAGAGATTCCCCGCGGCCGGGACCTTGGACGGTCGAGGCGAGATTCCAGACGCCGGTGGCCTACCTCATCGGGTCGGTTGCTGCCTTCTGGGTCGTGCAAAGGGTGGTGGCGTTCTGGCCATGAGCCGACGGGCGGGCCAGCGCGGTCCCGCCTAGCCCAGGCAATCTGTCGCCCATGGGGCCCTGCAACTCGTCCGCGCGGTGGCGGACGGGCCCGGTATCGCACTCCTGTCGGCGGACGGGGCGTCAGGCCACGTCGATGGCGGTGATCCGACCGTGGCCTGCAGGACGGCGCGCCGTACTAGGCCGCTGCCGTGTCGCCGAACCAGCGCGTGCGCAGATGCAGCGCCAGGTTCACCAGCGCGATCATGGCGGGTACCTCGACGAGCGGACCGATGACTGCGGCGAATGCGACACCGGAGTCGATCCCGTACACCGCGACGGCCACGGCGATGGCGAGTTCGAAGTTGTTGCTCGCCGCGGTGAACGACAGGGTGGCGCACTTCGGATAGCCGGCGCCCGCGCGTCGGCCCATGGCGAACGACACGAGGAACATGATCGCGAAGTACAGCAGCAGCGGAATGGCGATGCGCACGACGTCCAGCGGGATCGTCACGATCAGCTGGCCCTTGAGGCTGAACATCACGACGATCGTGAAGAGCAGCGCCACCAGCGTGATCGGGCTGATCATCGGCACGAAGCGCTGGTGATACCATTCCTTGCCGACGAACTTCAGCATCACCACGCGCGTCAGCACTCCGGCGATGCAGGGAATGCCGAGATAGATCAGCACGCTCCACGCGATCTGCCCGATCGAGATGGCGACCACGGAGCCGTGCAGGCCGAAGAACGGCGGCAGCACCGTGACGAACAGCCACGCGTACACGCTGTAAAACAGGACCTGGAAGATCGAGTTGAACGCGACCAGGCCCGCGGCGTATTCCGTCGAGCCTTCGGCGAGCTCGTTCCAGACGATCACCATGGCGATGCAGCGGGCGAGCCCGATCAGGATCAGCCCGGCCATGTACTCCGGCTGGTCGGGCAGCAGGGTGATCGCCAGCAGGAACATCAGCACGGGGCCGATGACCCAATTCTGCACCAGGGACAACGTCAGCACCCGACGGTCGCGAAAGACGTCGGGCAGGTCCTCGTACCGCACCTTGGCGAACGGCGGGTACATCATGAGGATCAGGCCGATCGCAATCGGCACGTTGGTGGTGCCGACGCTCAAACGATCGAGGAACGCCTCGACGCCCGGCACGAACCAGCCGATGGCGATGCCGAGCGCCATGGCGGCGAAGATCCACACCGTCAGGTAACGGTCGAGGAACGAGAGGCGACGGGCGACGGAGCTCATGGCGGGGACTCAGGAGTGCCCGATCGCGAGCAGCGCTTCGCGCAGCGCGTCGTCATCCATGGTTGCGAGCGGCAGTGCCAGCAGTTGCAGCATGCGGTAGCCGATCGCCTGGCGCGTCACGTCGAACGCGGCACGCCGTGCGGCCTCGTCACCTGCCGCATTCGACGGGTCCGGATAGCCCCAGTGGACCTTGACCGGACGGCCGGGCCACAGGGGGCAGGTCTCGCCCGCGGCGCTGTCGCACACGGTGATCACCACACGCATGCGCGGCGCGTCGGGACCGGCGAATTCGTCCCAGCTCTTGCTGCGCGCGCCGCTCGTGGCGACCCCGGCATCCGTGAGCACCGCCAGCGCGAGGGGATTGACCCGGCCGCTCGGGGCGCTGCCTGCACTGTGGCCCTGCACGTCCACGCCGAGGCGCGCGGCATGGTGATTGAGCATCGCCTCGCCCAACACGCTGCGGGCCGAATTGTGCGTGCACAGGATGAGTACGTGGGTGGTCATGGCGCTCACTCAGCAGGCCCGCTTGCGGTCGGCCGGCGCCTCGCAGGACGCGCCCTGGCAGCAGTTCTCGGTCATGTAGCCGAGCAACTCGGTCATCGCCCGGTAGTCGGCGCGATAGATGAGGTTGCGACCGCTGCGTTCCTGCGAGATGAGCCCGGCGTTCGCCAGCTCCTTCAGGTGGAACGACAGGGTGGCCGGCGACACCTCGAGCCGCTTGGCGAGGGTGCCGGGCGTGGCGCCGCCCTGGCCCGCGACCACCAGCGCACGGAACAGGCGTAGACGGTTGACCTGGGCGAGCGCGGCGAGCGCCCTGAGCGCGGCTGTCTCTTTCATGATTCGATAAATATAGAAATAAAACATACTCTACACCGAAGGATGGTCGAGACGGAAGCGCTGCGTGGTCCGGCCCGATTGGGGCTAATACCAATGGTGCGTGGACGCTGCTGCCGGTAACTAGTGTCCCGGAACGAGTCTGAGGCCGGTCGCAGACGGAGCGTTGCCGGCCGGACGGGCGAGCGCGCCGGTGCTCGAGACGAGGAGAGAGTGGAGCCTCGCACAGGATGACGTCGTCGATCGCCATGGGATTGCGCAGACAGTCGGTGCGCCGGCTGGTCGGGCTGATGCTGCTGCCCGGCCTTGCGCTGCGCCTGTTGATGCCGCCCGGCTTCATGCCCGGCGGGCCCGCCGACGGCGGACACTTCATCAAGATGTGCCACGGCGCCGGACCCGTTCCGACGGCGGTGCACGCGCCCCCGGACCGCGGCGTGCCCGGGCCCGGGCAGCATGCGCACCACGAGGCGCCCTGCATCTTCGCGGCGGCCGGGTCCGTCGCGCCGCCGTCGGTCGCACTCGTTGCCGCCGGGCCCGTGGCCGCGGTGGAGCACCTCCCTCCAGCGCCGCCTGCTTCCTTCGAACAGCGCGCCATCGACCGGGCGCATCGCGCCCGCGCTCCGCCCGAACTCCGCCTCGCGGCCTGATCACTTCCTGATCTTCTGACACCGGTCGACCCCTGGGCGCCCGGTGATCGCCGCCGCGTGCCATGACCTCGTCGCCGAGGCCATGGGTCTCGCGATGACCTGTCCCATTCGGAGTCGACTCACATGAAATCGCGTTCGCTTGCACTCGCCATCGTCCTGACCCTGCATGCCGCATCGGGCATGGCGGCCGACGACGGCACCCCACTCGAAGAACTCATCGTCAGCGCCCGGCGCATCCTGACCGCCGGGATCGGCGGCGAGACCCTCGACCCGTCCGACGTCGCTCGCCAGCGTGCCCGCACCAGCGACACAGCCAGCCTGCTGAAGGGCCTGGCCGGCGTCGCGGTCTACGAGGCCGGCGGCGTCTCGCGCCTGCCGGTGATCCGCGGTCTCGCCGACGATCGCCTGCGCACGCAGGTCGACGGCGTCGACGTTGCGGCGGCCTGCCCCAACCACATGAACTCGCCGCTGTCGTACATCGACCCGACCGCGGTGGCCGGCGTGGACGTCTACCCGGGCGTGTCGCCCGTCAGCGTCGGCGGTGACAGCATCGGCGGCAGCATCGTCGTGCGGTCGCAGGACCCGGAATTCGCCGGCCCCGGCGCGCACCTCGTGAACGGCGAAGCCGGCACGTTCTACCGGAGCAACGGTAGCGGCTGGGGCGGCAACGTGTCAGCCGCATTCGCGACCGAGCACGTGAGTCTCGGCTACACCGGCGCGTACACCGAATCCGACAACTACCAGGCCGGCGACGACTTCAAGACCTACACCTTCACGGGGCGCGTCGGGCACACACTGCCGAAGGACGAGGTCGGTTCGAGCGCGTTCCGTGCGACGAACCACGCGCTGCGCCTCGCCTGGCAGTCGGGGCAGCACCTGCTCGACTTCACCTACAGCCTGCAGGACATCCCGGAGGAGGGCTACGCCAACCAGCGCATGGACATGACCGACAACCGCAACGACCGCTTCAACCTCGGCTACACGGGCCGGCTGGGCTGGGGCACGTTGCAGGCGCGGGCTTACTACCAGCACACCGAGCACGAAATGGACTTCGGCGCCGACAAGCGCTACTGGTACGGGCCAGGCGCGCCGCCTGCCGGCTCGGGCGGCGACACGGCCGTCAATGGTTCCCCGTGCTCGCCCATTTCCGGATCGGCGATGGTCGGTGGAATGATGGTCGGTTGCGCGGCGGGCATGCCGATGCTGACGGACGGCAAGAACACAGGCCTGACGGTCATGGCGGCGATCCCATTGCCTGGGCGGGGGCTGTTGCGCGTCGGCGCCGAGTACCAGGGCTTCGAGCTCGACGACTGGTGGCCGCCGTCGGGCGCCGGCATGTGGCCCTACGACTTCCTGAACGTGAACAATGGGCAGCGCGACCGATATGCTGCGTTCGGCGAGTGGGAGATCCACGGCGAGCGGTGGTCGAACATCGTCGGCCTGCGCTACGAATCCGTGTCTACGGATGCCGACCCGGTGCACGGTTACAACACGAATGCGTTCCCGACCGGCGGCACCGGCGGCATGGGCAACCAGACTCGCGACGCGGCGCTGTTCAACTCGCAGTCGCGCGACCGGTCGGACGACAACTGGGATGCTTCGTGGATCGTGCGTTTCACGCCAGGCGCCGGACAGGACTACGAGTTCGGCCTCGCCCAGAAGACCCGCTCGCCCAACCTGTACGAGCGCTACACCTGGTCGAGCTGGCAGATGGCGGCGTTCATGAACAACACCGTGGGCGACGGCAACGGCTACTTCGGCGACGTGAACCTCGAGCCCGAGGTCGCCCGCACGGTTAGCCTGACCGCCGACTGGCACGACGAGGCGCGCGAGCGCTGGGGATTGCGCATCACGCCGTGGTACACGAAGGTGAAGGACTACGTCGATGCGATCCAGTGGGACTCCACGGCCAACGTGCCGAGGGCGGTGCCGGTGGTCGACAACTTCACCGTGCTGCGCTACGTGAACCAGTCCGCGCGCCTCTACGGCGTGGACGTCACGGCGGACGCGCAGCTGGCGAGCAGCGAGCGGCTCGGCAGGCTCTCGGCCAGCCTCGTGGGCAGCTACACGGACGGGCGCAACGAGGACACCGACGACAACCTCTACAAGATCATGCCGCTGAACGCGACGGTCGGGTTGGCCCACGAATGGCGCGGCTGGCGCAACTCGCTCGAGGGCGAGTTCGTCGCAGCGAAGGACGACGTCTCTGCGGTGCGCAACGAGATGCCGACGTCCGGCTACGGGCTGGTGCACCTGCGCAGTCGCTACGAGCGTGACCGGTGGAGCGCCGAAGTCGGCGTCGAGAACCTGCTCGACCGGTTCTACGAGTCGCCGCTCGGCGGCGCGTACGTCGGTCAGGGCACGACAATGACCATTCCGCCGGCGCCGAACCAGCCCCGCTGGGGAACGCCGGTGCCGGGCCCGGGTCGCTCGATCTACGCGGCGATCAACGTGAAGTTCTGACCCTGCGGCACCCGCGGGGCCGGCTGCGCGGGCAGCCGGCCCTGACGGGACCGCAGCCCGGCGCAGGGTTCAGGCGGCGGCCGTCCAGTCCGTCAGCGCCTGCCGCTGGCGGATCTGCGCGACGTCCATGAGCATGCGCCCGGCCCAGCGGTAGACGTTCGCCTCCGATACGGTCCGGCGCATCAGCTGCATGCGCTTGCGCCGCTCGTCGCGCGGCATCTCCAGCGCGGTGACGAGCGCGGCGGCCGTCTCGGCGACGTCGAAGGGGTTGATGAGCAGCGCCTCCGGCAGCTCGCGGGCCGCGCCGGTGAACGAACTCAGCACGAGCACGCCGTCCTCGTCGTCGCGGGCCGCGACGAATTCCTTGGCGACGAGGTTCATGCCGTCGTGCAGGCTGTTCACCAGGCAGAAGTCGGCGGCGCGGTACAGCTCGTACACCTGCTCCGGCTGCTGGTGCTCGCCGACCAGCACGATGGGCCGCCACCGATCCGTGGCGAGCCGCGCGTTGATGCGCGCGAGCTCGTCGAGGGTCTGCTGCTGCAGGGCTCGGTAGGCCGGCAGCCTGCTGCGCGACGGGGCTGCAACCTGCAGGAAGGTCAGGCGCCCGCGCCACTGCGGGTGTTTGTCGAACAGCGCCTCGATGGCCAGGAAGCGCTCGACGATGCCCTTGGTGAAATCCCAGCGCTCGACGCCGACACCGATGCGCACGTCGTCCGCGATGCCGAAGCGACGTCGCACCTCGGTGCGTGCGCCTTCCACGGGCAGCGTGTGCGCGAGCCATCGCGGCGGCCACTCGATCGAGATCGGGTAGGGCTGCACCCTGCAGAGGTGGCCCTGGTGCGTGACGGTCATGTGCTCCTGGTCGATCTGGCACTCGACGTAGCGGTCGACGGTCGCCAGGAAGTTCTGGCAGTGGTAGCGCGTGTGGAAGCCGAGGATGTCCGCATGCAGCATGTGCAGCAGGATCTCGCGCTTCCACGGGCAGACGCCGAATGTCTCGGCGTTGGGCCACGGGATGTGCCAGAACAGGGCGATCGTCGCCTTGACGCCACGCTCGCGAATGAGTTGCGGCAGCAGCGCGAAATGGAAGTCCTGCACCAGCACGACCGGTTCGGCGCGGCCCGCTTCCTCGGCCACGACGTCGGCGAATCGCGCGTTGACCTCCTGGTAGCGGCGCCAGTCGGTTTCGCGGAAGGCGGGTCGCACGTAGGCGAGGTGACACAGTGGCCAGAGTCCCTCGTTGGCGAAGCCGTAGTAGTAGCCCTCTTCCTCGGCGGAGGTCAGCCAGACCCGCCGCAGGTCATAGCAGGGATCCTCCGGCGGGACCCGCACGTGGTCGCTGCGATCGACGACGAGTCGGTCCGCGCTGCCGCTGCCGTGCGCGATCCACGTTCCGGAGCAGGCGCGCATGATCGGTTCGACGGCCGTGACCATGCCGCTGGCCGGGACCTGCACCACCGGCTCGCCCGACGGAGCGAGATTGTGGATGTAGGGTTCGCGGTTGGACACCACGAGCATCGGGCAGGAGTCCAGCTGCTGCTGTACGACCTGCTGCAGCGCCTGGGGCGTCCAGTTCTCGCGAAAGTCGATCTCGAGCCGCTGACTCGCCTCGAGCTCCCGCAGCGCTGCGCGCACCTGCAGCAGGACCGGCAACGAGCTGCCGGGCGAGTCCGCGTCGTCGAGGAACCGTCGACTGCGGATGTCGCCCAGCAGCAGGCGGATCCAGCGCTGCAGCAGCAGCCGGAACGCCAGTGCGGCCAGCGCCGCCAGCACCGCGGTCGCCACCACGGCGAATGCCAGGACGAAGTTGCGGGCAGTCGACTGGCGACGGTCGATGAAGCTGAGGTCGTGCACGACGAGTACGGCGTGCCCGGGCAGCCCGGCGACCGGGACGCGGAACGCCGAAACCTCGAGCTTGTCCGCGCGGGTCGGCGGCGGATCGGCGACGGCCGCTTCGATCGTCGACGGCTGCGGGCAGCGCACGCTCGATGGAACGCGCGCCGTGCGGACGAAGTCCCGGCCGTCCGGGGTGCAGACCACGATCCCGAGCAGTCGCTCGTCGCTCGCGACGCGTTCGAGGTAGGCGCGGGCACGGCGTGCGTCGTCCTGCGCCAGCAGCGCGGCGAGGGGATCCTCCAGCGACGCCATCACGACCTTGGCCCGCAACTGCACGTCGTTGCGGAACCAGCCCGCGAGCATGCGGTCGATGTACGGCACGCCGACCAGCGCGATCATGCCGATCGCGAGCACGGTGGGGAGCACGTAGCGCAGGAGCAGGGTACGGATCACATCGCCTCTTCCCACGGGTGGCTGAGGCGGACCGCGGCATTGATGATGCCGACGAGGCTGTAGGTCTGCGGGTAATTGCCCCACAACTCGCCGCTCGCCGGGTCGATGTCTTCGGACAACAGGCCGAGACGCGTGCGTCGCCGCAGCAGGCGCTCGAAGATGTCGCGGGCTTCCTCGACGCGACCGACGGCTGCGAGCGCATTGACGTACCAGAAGGCGCAGACCGTGAAGGCGGTCGCCGGCGTGCCAAAATCGTCGTCGTGCCGATAGCGGAAGATCCAGTCGCCTTCCTTCAGTTCGCGCTCGACGGACTGCAGGGTAGAGAGGAATCGCGGGTCGCGAGGCGCGACGATGCCCAGTTCCGGCAGCAGCAGCGCGGTCGCATCGATGTGGTCGCCGCCGAAGCTGGAGCAGAAGGCGCGTCGTTCCTCGTTCCAGGCCCGGGCGAGCAGCTGCGTGCGGATCACATCGGCGGCACGACCCCACTGCTCGCGTTCGACGGGCAGCTTGAGGCGATGGGCGATCCGGCCGAGCCGGTCGCAGCCCGCCCAGCACATGGCCGCCGAAAACGTGTGCACGCGCCGTTCGCCGCGGAACTCCCACGGGCCCGCGTCCTCCCGGTTCCAGTGTTCCAGGGCCAGTTGCCCCAGCGGCTCCAGTCGCTCGAAGAGTGCGCGGTCGCCCGGGTTCGCCAGGCGCTCGTCGCAGAAGGAGTGCGCCGACGCCAGCACCATGGCGCCGTAGACGTCATTCTGCTCCTGCACGAAGGCATCGTTGCCGACGCGGACCGGTCCCATGCCCCGGTAGCCGCTCAGCGAGGTCACGATCCGCTCCGGCGTGTGTGCGTCGCCGGCGATCGAGAACAGCGGCTGCAGTCGGGCCGAGTCGTGGCCGCCGAAAGTGTGCTTCAGGTAGCGCAGGTAGCCTTCCATGGTGCGCGTCGCGCCGAGCCGGTTGAGCGCGTGGATGACGAAGTAGCTGTCGCGCAGCCAGCAATAGCGATAGTCCCAGGTGCGGCCGCTGCCGGCGCTTTCCGGTATCGACGTGGTCAGCGCGGCAACCACGGCGCCGGTGTCCTCGTAGGTGCACAGCTTGAGCGTGATCGCGGCGCGGATCACGGCTTCCTGCCATTCGAAGGGAATGGCGAGGCTGCGGACCCAGTCCTGCCAGTAGTCGCGGGTTGCCTCGAGGAAATGCTGGGCGAGCGCCAGCGGCGACTCGTCGACACCGGCATCCGGGCCGAGAATGAACGTCAGCGGTTCGTCCAGGTCGATCCAGCGCTCATGGGCAATCGCGCTCAGCGACGCATTGGTCGTGAGGCGGAAGTCGACCTGGGGCGCGTGACAGGCCACGTGGTGGGAGCCCCGCCGCATCGACGGGACCGAGGCCCCGTAGTCGCAGCGCGGCCGGAAGCGCAACCGCACCCGTGGCCGCCCGCCCGCGGGCTCGACGATGCGCACGATCATCATCGGACGGAAGATGCGCCCGTGCTGGCGGAAGCGCGGGCAGAAATCGCGTATGCGCACGCCGTTGCCCTGCGCGTCGTGGAGCGTCGATTCGAGCACGGCGGTATTGCGCAGGTACTGCTGGCGTACGGCCCTCGCGTCCGCCAGGTCCACGGCGAACAGGCCCCCCGCGTCGGGGCCCGCGTTGCCGTCGAGCAGCGCACAGAACACGGGGTCGCCATCGAGCGCGGGCAGGCAACCCCAGACGATGCTCGCCTGCTCGTCGATCAGCGCGGCGATCTCGCAGTTGCCGACGACGCCCAGATCGAGGTTGGCGCGCTGCTGGATCACGTGTGCGGCTCGCCGTGTTCCGCGACGTCTTCGAGGAGCGCGTGAACGTCGCGCGGTCCGGAGACGCGCACCATTCCGGAGACGCGGTCGCCCACGGCGACGGACAGACCACCGAGTCGCTCGACGGCGCGCAGGGCCTCCTCGTCGGTGATGTCGTCGCCGATGAAGATCGGCCGCCTGCCGATGTACGGCGGCTCGCGCAGGAAGTCGCGCACCGCATCGGCCTTGGTCGCCCCGCCGGGCCGGAGTTCGGCAACCTTGCGGCCCTCCAGCACCTGGAAGTCCCCGCCCAGGTCGCGGGCCACCTCGGTCATCTCGCGTCGGATGCGCTGTTCATGCTGGGGTGCCTGGCGGTAGTGCAGGCCGACCGTGATGCCCTTGTCCTCGAAGATCGTCCCGGGCAGGCTTTCGGCCAGTCGCCGGAGCCGATACCGGGCGATCGCGAGCAGTCCCTCGTCGACGACGTGCTTGAAGTGGCGCGTGCCGAGCGCGTCGCGTCGTTCCAGCCCGTGCACGCCCGCCGCCGGCCAGGTCTGCGGCGAGAACAGCCGGTCGAGTTCCGAGATCGGCCGCCCGCTCACCAGGGCCACCGCGCCCTCGAGCCTTGCGCGGACGCGTTCCAGGAGGTTGCGCAGCGTGTCGTCGACCACTACGGCGTCCGGGGCGTGGGCGAACTCGACCAGTGTGCCGTCGACGTCGAGGAACAGGCTCCATCTCGATTTCGAAATACGCTTCTCCACACTCTTGTGGCCCGCGGCGGGCGCGGTGCTGGTGAGATCGGACGATCGCCGTGCCAAGAGCCGCCGCGGGGCGCCGGGCCGGCGCCGGTCGATCGCCCGTCTCGTGGGAGTAGTCTAGGGACCACCGCGCGGCCTCGCGTAGCGAGAATTCGTCACGACATTCATGAGGGAAATTCATCAATGCCCCGATCCCTTCCGCCCCTGACCTCGCTGCGAACGTTCGAGGCCGCTGCGCGGCTCGGCAGCTTCACGCGCGCCGCACGGGAACTGCACGTCACTCCGGCGGCTGTGAGTCACCAGATCCGCGGCCTCGAGGAGTATCTCGGCGTCACGCTGTTCCGTCGCACCACGCGCAGGCTCGTGCTCACGGAGCAGGCCGAGGCCGCGGCCGAAAGCCTGCGCGAGGCCTTCGAGCGGATCGGCCAGGGCGTCGAGACGATGCGTTCCACCGGCCAGAGCGGCGTCCTGTCAGTCAGCGTCACTCCCGCGTTTGCCACGCGCTGGCTGGTCGGTCGTCTTGCGCGATTCCAGCGGCAGCATCCCGGCATCGAACTGCGCATCGTCGCGAGTCCGTCGCCGGTCGACTTCGACCAGGAGGACGTCGACGTGGCGATCCGGATCGGGAGGGGTGGTGTCGAGGGCGCGCAGTCGATGGAGTTGTTCCGCGAATGGGTAGCGCCGGTGGCGGCACCCGCCTTCCTGCGCCAGCACGCGCTGCGGCGACCCTCCGACGTCGCGCGCAGCACGCTGATCCACGACGATTCCATGCGCCGTGCCGGTCGTCCGACCGGCTGGCGAGAGTGGCTGCGCGTGGCCGGCGCAAGTCACGTCGACGCGCGGCGCGGTACGCACTTCGACGACGGTCACCTGGCTCTCCAGGCGGCCGCGGCCGGCAGTGGCCTGGCGCTGGGGCGACTCGTCTATGCGGTCGACGATCTCGACGCAAAGCGCCTGCGCATCGCCTTGCCGCCGATCATCGAGATGGACGTGGCGTATTACCTGCTCGTGCCGGAATCGCGGGCGAACCTGCCGACCGTAGTGGCCTTCCGCACGTGGATCCAGATCGAAGCCGCGGCGTTTCGACGCTCGTTCGCGCTGTCACTCGACCGCAATCGGGGTCGTGGCGTCCCGGCGGGTCGGGCGCGACGTCGTTCGCGATGACCTCAGGCGGAGGTTCCCGCGGACGAAGGCTGCGTGAATCTCGTGGCCAGTGAACGATAGAGCGGCTCCCGGCAGACCAGGGCGCTCGCCGCGCGACCGAGCAGCGCAGCCGCCATCAGCGGCAGCATGATGGAGCGGTCGTCGGTCATCTCCATCACGATCACCAGCGCCGTGAGCGGCGCCTGGACGACCCCCGCGAAGTATGCGGCCATGCTCAGGATCACGACGGTGCCGGCCGGCGCCAGCGACAACCACGCGTGGACCTGCCCGCCGATGCCCGCGCCGATCGCGAGCGTCGGCGCGAAAATGCCGCCCGGAATGCCGCTCGCATACGACACGAGCGTGGCGAGGGCCTTCATGAACGCGAATCCCGGGGCGGGATCCGCTTGCGCCTGCAGGATTCCGCGGGCCTCCGCGTAGCCGGTTCCGAAGGTCGAGCCGTCCGACAGCCAGCCGAGCGCGGCGAGCAGCAGGCCGCATGCGAATGCGAACACCACCGGGCGCCTGCCTGACAGTTCGCGCACCGGCAGTGGCAGGTGGCGTTGCATGCCGATCATCAGGACCGCGAAGCCTCCGCCGAGCAGTCCCCCGACGATCCCGCAGACCGGCACCGCGAGCCATGTCCAGGCGTCCGGCATGCCCGCGGCGGTCGTGCCGAAATACGTGTAGTTGCCCTGGAATGCCACGGCGGTCACGCCCGCCAGGATCACGGCCATCAGGATCACGCCGCTGGTGCGTTCCTCGAAAGAGCGCGACAGTTCCTCGATGGCGAAGACGACTCCCGCGAGCGGCGTGTTGAACGCCGCCGCGACGCCGGCCGCGCCGCCCGCGAGAATCAGGCCGCGGTCGATGTCCACCGCCCGGAAGCGCGCGAATCGCCGCAGCGAGTGCATGATGGACGCGCCGACCTGCACCGTCGGCCCCTCGCGACCGACCGACGCTCCGCTTGCGAGGGCGGTCAGCGTGACGAGGATCTTGCCGAACCCGATGCGCAGGCTCAGGACCCGGTCGCGCTCGGCCTCGGTCGGCAATGCGAGTGCGGCGATCGTCTGTGGGATGCCGCTGCCCTCCGAGCCGCGGAACCATCGGCGCGTCATCCACGCCGCCGCGGCGAGCCCGAGCGGCGTGGCGACGAACGGCCACCACGACCATCTCGCGCAGGCGGCGCTGAACAGTCGCATGGCGAGGTCGCTGCCGAGCGCGAAGAGAACCGCGACTGCGCCGGTCGCGACCGCGCCGCCCCAGAAGACCAGCCGCCTGCGCCATTCATCGGTGGCGAGCAGGCGGCGGACAGGATGGATCGTGCGCATGGCCGGGCACTGTGCCACAGCGGACACGCCAGCGTCCGCCGGCTGCATCGCCGGTCGGCGTTCTGTGAGCAAATCTCAGTTCTGCATCGCCGGGCAACCATCTACAGTCCGCTGTTTTCGCAGTCGTGGTCGGAGAATCCGCTTGCTCGATCGTGTCGCCCCGCTGCTGGCGTCCCTGCGGGATCGGGCGCTGCCCGACCTGACGGAATTCCTGCTGATCGCCCTGCCGGTGCTGGGCGGGCTCTGGCTCGCTCGCCGGATCGTGCGGCGCGAGTACGCGCGGCGCGCCGCGACCCCGCAGGCGGAAGTGCTGGAGATCCCGCTGCTGGCCGCCAGCCGCACCTCCTGGGCATTCCTGCTCGTCGTCGCGGCGTATTTCGGCTCCGGCGCGCTGACGCTGAGTCCGAAGTACGACGCGCGGCTGGACAGCGCGCTGGCAATCGCCTTCTTCTGGCAGTGCGGGCTCTGGACGTCGACCGCGGCCTCGGCCTGGCTCGATCTCCGCCGGCAGGTCGCCTTGCGGTCCGACAAGGCAGCCGCGGGATCGATCGGGATATTGCGCTTCCTCGCGCGTGTCGCCGTGTGGGTCATGGTCGCCCTGCTGACGCTCGACAACCTCGGCATCGACATCACGGCGCTGGTGGCGGGGCTCGGCATCGGCGGCATAGCGGTGGCGCTCGCCGTGCAGAACGTGCTGGGCGACCTGCTCGCGTCCCTGTCCATCGCCCTCGACCAGCCGTTCGTGATCGGCGATTTCCTGGTCGTCGGTGAGCACATGGGCAGCGTCGAGTACATCGGCATCAAGAGCACGCGCATCCGCAGCCTGTCCGGCGAGCAGATCGTGATGTCGAACGCCGACCTGCTGGGCGGTCGCCTGCGCAACTATGGGCGCATGCAGGAGCGTCGCGTGGTCTTCTCGGTGGGCGTGACCTATGACACGCCGCCAGCGCGTCTCGCCGCGCTGCCCGCACTGCTGCGGGAGATCATCTGCAGTGAAGCCGGCGTCCGCTTCGACCGCGCACACTTTGCACGCCTCGGCTCATACGCGCTCGAGTTCGAGTGCGTCTACTACGTGCTCAGCGCCGACTACAACCGCTACATGGACGTGCAGCAGTCGGTCAACCTGCGGATCATGGAGCGCCTCGCGGCAGACCACGTCGAACTCGCGTTCCCGACCTCGACCGTGCGGCTTCAGCGGGAGGCGGCCTGATCGTCGGGCTCGCCCAGCAGGCGATAGCCGACGCCTGGCTCGGTGACCAGGAGACGCGGTCGGGAAGGATCGACTTCGAGCTTCTGGCGCAGCGTCTTGACATAGGAGCGCAGGCCGCGCGTATCCGTGACCCGGTCGGGTCCCCACACCTCGCGGATCAGCTGGTCCTGGGTCACGACCATGCCGAGGTGGCGAGCGAGGCAGGTGAGGATGCGGAACTCGAGCGGCGTGAAGCGGATCGCCGCGCCGGTTGCGCTCGTCGCCATGCGCGTGGCGAGATCGATCGTCGCACCGCCGATGCACAGCCGGGGCGACTGCTCGGACACCGTGGAGCCGCGGCGCAAGGCGGCCCGTATGCGTGCCAGCAGTTCACCCGCGTCGAACGGCTTGGTCACGTAATCGTCGGCGCCACCGTCGAGGGCGTGGATCTTCTCCACCTCCATCGATCGGGCCGAGAGCACGAGGATCGGCACCGCGGAGAATCCGCGAATGTCCCGGACCAGTCCCTGGCCATCGCGATCGGGCAGGCCGAGGTCGACCAGGATGACGTCGGGCTGATGACTGCGCGCCTCGATCAGGGCCCGCGCGGCGGTCCCGGCCAGCAGCACGCGATAGTGAGCCGCCTCCAGCAGCGTCTGCAGCACCCGCTGGATGTCCGGATCGTCCTCGACGACGAGCACGCGGAACATCGCCTGCGTCACGGGGTCGGCTCCTCGATCGGGAGCACGATCTCGAATTCCGCGCCACCGCCGGGACGGTTCGCCGCCCGGATGCTGCCTCCGTGTGCCGCGACGATCGCGCGGCAGATGGCGAGCCCGAGGCCCGCGCCCGGCACCTCGCTCTCCGAGCGGCCCCGCTGGAACTTCGCGAACAGCTGTTCGGGATCGCCCGCCGGCAGACCGGGGCCGTTGTCCTGCACGCGCACGAGCACCGCCCCCTCGACCAGCCCGGCCGTGATCCAGACCGTCGTGTCCTCGCCCGTGTGCCGGGCGGCGTTCTCGAGCAGGTTGGCGAACACCTGGGTCATCAGTACCGCATCGACGCGGAGTTCCGGCAGGTCGTCCGGCAGATCGACGATCACTCGACGCCGTCCGAGTCGCGCTTCGGTCCGCTGCAGCGCCAGGCCGACGAGGTCTTCGAGCGACTCCCAGTCCCGTCGCAGCGGTGCGCGACCGGATTCGAGGCGCATGAGGTCGAGGACGTTCGAGATCAGGGCGGACATGTCGTCCGCGCGGGACGCGATGGAGCGCGCGAGTGACTTGCGTGACTCGGGGTCGAGCGCGAGGCGGTCTTCCGCCAGCGTGGTCGCGGCGCCCTTCACGACGGCCAGCGGCGAGCGCAGGTCGTGCGAGATGGAGGCCAGCAGCGTGTTGCGCACCGCTTCGGTCTCCGCGGCCACGCGCGAGGATTCGGCAGCTTCGGCCAGGGCACTGCGCTCCAGGGCCAGGGCGACCTGGCCTGCAAACGTCTCGAGCAGATGGCGCTGCTCCGGCAGCAGCACCCGTCTGTCGTTGGAGGGCAGTACCGCCAGGACGCCCAGGGTGCGCTGCAGTCCGGTCAGTGGCAGGTAGACCGCGGCGGAGCCCGGCAGGGCATCCGTGCCGAGTCCCGCCGGACGGCCGTGGTCGAACACCCATTGCGCGATCGACACGTCCGGGTCGGCGAACACGGGCCCGTCGCCGGTCGCGACGGGTGCCGACAGCGCGCCGTCGGTCCCGGGAAGCAGCACCGCGACCCGGCTGCCGAACGACTCGCTGACGTGCCGGATTGCGATGCGCGCGAGACTGGTGGCGCCCCGGGAGGCCGCCAGTTCGCGACTCATGGCATAGAGCAGCGCCGTCCGGCGCTCGCGGGCCCCGGCGACACGGGTCTGCTGCCGCACGTTCGACATCAGCGTGGCGATGGTCAGCGAAACCACCAGCATCACGAGGAAAGTCAACGCGTACTGCACGTCCGACACCGCGAACGTGAACTGCGGTGGCACGAAGAAGAAGTCGAAGGCGGCCACGCCGAGCACGGAAGCGAGGATGGACGGACCGCGGCCCAGTCGCAGTCCGGCAATCGTGACGCCCAGCAGGTAGACCATCACGATGTTGGTCAACTCGAACGCGCCCGCCATGGGCCAGGCGATGGCCGTGCACAGGGCGGCGATGCCCGTCGCCCAGCCGTAGCGGTCCCAGCGGACCTCCTGCGACTGGAGTCTGCGGCCGACCGATGGGCGGAGCGGCTCGTCGGACGCGCGCGCGGCGATGATCGAGACGTCGACGCCGTCGGCCCGGGCCACGAGTTCATCGACGGTGGAGCGTCGCAGGAGACGCTGCAGTCCGCGGCGCTTGCGCTCCCCGACGACGATGCGCGACGCATTGCGCGTGCGCGCATACTGCAGCAGGGCCGCTGCCGCCGTCGGGCCGTCGAGGGTGACCGACTCCGCCCCCAGCGACTCGGCCAGGCGCAGCACCTCGATCCGGCGATCGCGCGCCGCCTCGTCCAGCCGCAGCATCGCCGGGGTCTCGACCGACACGACGGTCCATTCCGCGTCGAGTGCGTCGGCGAAGCGCTTGCCGAAGCGCACGAGTTCCTCGCCCTGTCCGTCCGGGCCGACGCCGATGATGAAGCGATCGCGTGCCAGCCACGGCTGCGACACGCGCTCGCGGCCGGAATACTCGCGGGCCGCGGCATCGACGCGATCGGCCGTGCGGCGCAGGGCCAGCTCGCGCAGCGCCAGGAGGTTCGGCTTGCGGAAGAACTGCTCCAGTGCGGCGCCGACCTGCTCCGGGACGTAGACCTTGCCCGCCCGGAGCCGGCCGAGGAGGTCGTCGGGCGGCAGGTCGATCAATTCGATCTCGGCGTCCTCGAGCACGTGGTCCGGCACGGTTTCCATCTGGCGCACGCCGGTGATGCCCGCGACCACGTCGTTCAGGCTCTCGACGTGCTGCACGTTGAGCGTCGTCCAGACGTCGAGCCCGGCGGCGAGCATTTCGTCGATGTCCTGCCAGCGCTTGGGATGCCGCGGGGCCGGATCGCCCTCGGCCAGGTTCGAGTGCGCCAGTTCGTCGACCAGCGTGATGCCGGCGCGGCGTCGCAGGGCGCCATCGAGGTCGAACTCGTGTCTCGTCACGCCTCGATACCTGACGGCGATCGTCGGCAGCCGTTCGAGTCCCTCCAGCAACCGCTCGGTCTCGGCCCGGCCGTGCGGCTCCACGTAGCCGATGACGACGTCACCGCCGGCGGCCCGGTGTGCGCGCGCGGCTTCCAGCATGGCGTAGGTCTTGCCGACGCCGGCCGAGGCGCCGAAGAAGATCCGCAGGCGTCCGCGCGTGGCGCGAGCCTCTTCGCGCTGTACGTCGGCCAGCAGCCGATCGGGATCGGGTCGCGTCGGGTCGGTCACGTCAGCGCAGGTCGTCCAGGGCGAGATTGAGTTCCAGAACGTTCACACGCGGCTCGCCGAGCACTCCGAGTGTACGTCCTTCGGTGTATCGCGCCACCAGTTCGCGGACGCGCTCCAGCTCGAGACGACGGGCACTCGCCACGCGCGGCACCTGATAGAGGGCCGAGGCCAGCGAGATGTGCGGGTCGAGACCGCTTCCCGAGGTGGTGACCAGGTCGATCGGCACCGGCGCCGCATTGCCCGGATCGGCTGCGCGCAGGGCCGCGACTCGCTGCGTCACGGCGTCGACGAAGGCCGGGTTGGTGGGCCCGACGTTCGTGCCGCTGGAGGCACCGCCGTTGTACGGCTGCGGAGCGGTGCCCGACGGCCGGCCCCAGAAATACCGGGGAGCGCTGAAGGTCTGCCCGAGCAGCGACGAACCGACCTCGCGTCCGTCACGCACGATCACGCTGCCCGTCGCAGCCGACGGGAATGCGATCCGGGCCAGGCCCGTGACCAGGAGCGGGTAGGCCAGGCCCGTCAGGAGCGTCAGGGTGACGTAGACGCCGACGATCGTTCGAATGTTGCGGTTCCACATGGCGTGCGCTCAGGCGAGATGCAGGGTGACGAGCAGCATGTCGATCGCCTTGATGCCGATGAACGGCACGACGATGCCGCCGAGGCCGTAGACGAGAAGGTTCCGCCGCAGCAGGGCTGCGGCCGATGTCGCGCGGGTCCTCACGCCGCGCAACGCGAGCGGCACGAGCGCGACGATGATCAGTGCATTGAAGACCACGGCCGACAGGATGGCGCTCTCGGGGCTCGCGAGCCGCATGACGTTCAGCGCGTTCAGGGACGGGTACGTCGCGGCGAACGCGGCCGGGATGATCGCAAAATACTTGGCGACGTCGTTCGCGATCGAGAACGTCGTGAGCGCGCCGCGCGTCACCAGCATCTGCTTGCCGACGTCGACGACCTCGATCAGCTTGGTCGGATTGGAATCGAGGTCGACCATGTTGCCGGCTTCCTTGGCGGCCTGGGTGCCGGAGTTCATGGCCACGGCAACGTCGGCCTGCGCGAGGGCCGGCGCATCGTTGGTGCCGTCGCCACACATGGCGACGAGGTGGCCCTCGGACTGGTAGCGGCGGATCAGTGCCAGCTTGGCCTCCGGCGTCGCCTCGGCGAGGAAGTCGTCGACGCCGGCCTCGGCGGCGATCGCCGCCGCAGTCAGGCGGTTATCGCCGGTCACCATGACGGTCCGGATGCCCATCTGCCGCAGCTCGGCGAAACGCTCTCGAATGCCGCCCTTGACCACGTCCCGCAGTTCGACGATGCCGAGCACGCGCGCGCCGTCGGCCACCACGAGCGGCGTGGCGCCCTGCCGGGCGACGTCATCGACGCTGCGCGTGACGGCCGCCGGCCAGACGCCGTGTTCGCCGTCCACGAACCGGTGGACGGCGTCCGCAGCGCCCTTGCGCAGCCGGCGTCCCTCGAAATCCACGCCACTGGTGCGGGTCTGGGCCGAGAACTTGTGGAACACGTGCGCCTGGGTCGACAGGTCGCGTCCGCGCAGCTGGAACCTCTGCTTGGCGAGCACGACGATCGAGCGGCCCTCCGGTGTCTCGTCCGAGAGCGAGGCCAGTTGCGCGACGTCCGCCAGCTCCTGCTCCGATATGCCGGGCGCGGGATGGAATGCCGTGGCCTGGCGGTCGCCAAGGGTGATCGTCCCGGTCTTGTCGAGCAGCAGCACGTCGACGTCACCGGCGGCCTCGATCGCGCGTCCGGACGTGGCGATCACGTTCGCCTGGACCATGCGGTCCATGCCGGCGATGCCGATCGCCGAGAGCAGGCCGCCGATCGTCGTCGGGATCAGGCAGACCAGCAGGGCGACCAGCACGACGATCGACACCACCGTTCCGGCTCCCGCGCTCGACACGGCATAGGCGGAGAAGGGCGCGAGCGTCGCGGTGGCGAGCAGGAACACCAGGGTCATCATCGCCAGCAGGATCGACAGCGCGATCTCGTTGGGCGTCTTGCCGCGCCTCGCGCCTTCGACCATGGCGATCATGCGATCGAGGAAGGACTCGCCCGGGTCGCTCGTGACACGCACGACCAGCCAGTCCGACAGCACGCGCGTGCCGCCGGTGACCGACGAAAAGTCACCGCCGGCCTCGCGCAGTACCGGGGCGGACTCGCCGGTGATCGCGCTTTCGTCCACCGAAGCGACACCCTCGACGATCTCGCCGTCGGCAGGGACGATGTCCCCGGATTCGACGAGAAAGTAATCGCCCTTGCGCAGGCTGTTGGCCGAGACGGCCGTCTGCGCCTCGGCACGCCGGCCGGTGGCCAGCCGCCGGGCAGTGACGTCGCGCCGCGTCGAGCGCAGCGCTGCCGCCTGAGCCTTGCCGCGACCCTCCGCGACCGCTTCCGCGAAGTTCGCGAACAGCACGGTGAGCCAGAGCCAGGCGGAAATCGACAGCACGAATGCCGATCCGCCCGCGGCCGGCTGCAGCCCGAGTGCGGCGGCGACGCCGATCGCGGTCGTGAGGACGCTGCCGCAGAACACGACGAACATCACCGGATTGCGCACCTGGATGCGCGGGTCGAGCTTGCGGAACGAGTCGATCGCGCCCGCGAGCAACATGTCGCGCGTCAGCAGAGCGCGGCGGCCAGTGGCAGGAAGAGTCGAGGATCGTCCAGTCATGGGAGCACCATCTGCAGTTGCTCGGCGACGGGTCCAAGCGCCAGCGCCGGGACGAAGGTGAGGGCGCCGACCAGCAGGACGACGCCGACCAGCATGGTGACGAACAGGGGCGTATGTGTCGGCAGCGTGCCGGAGGTGGTGGCCACCTTGCGCTTGGCGGCGAGGCTGCCGGCGATCGCCAGCACCGGCAGCATCAGCCAGTAGCGCGACAGCCACATCGCGATGGCGAGGGCAAGGTTATAGAAGGGGTTGTTGGCGGACAGGCCGCCGAACGCGCTGCCGTTGTTGTTGCCGGCCGAGCTGAACGCGTACAGGATCTCGGAGAATCCGTGCACGCCCGGATTGCCGACCTTGGCCGCGGCGTCCGGCACCACGCAGGCCACCGCCGTGCCCAGCAGCACCACGAAACACGGGACGAGGAGCACGAGCGAGGCCATCTTGACCTCGAAGGCCTCGATCTTCTTGCCGAGGTACTCCGGCGTGCGACCGACCATCAGGCCGGCGATGAACACCGCCACGATGGCGAACATCAGCATGCCGTACAGACCGCTGCCGACGCCGCCGAAGACGACCTCGCCCAGCTGCATCAGCCACATCGGAATCGCGCCGCCCAGCGGCGTGAACGAGTCGTGCATCGCATTCACGGAGCCGTTCGACGCGGCCGTCGTTGCCGACGCCCACAGCGCCGAGTTGGCGATGCCGAAGCGGACTTCCTTGCCCTCCATGTTCCCGCCGGCGTGGGCGTCCGAGGCAACCTGGTCCACCAGGGCGGGCGGCAGGCGCAGGTTGCCTGCCTGCTCCGCCGCGTAGTCGGCGAAGGTGAGCGGCACGAAGATTACGAGCATCGCCGCCAGCACCGCCCAGCCCTGTCGCGTGTCGCCGACCATCCGGCCAAACGTGTAGCAGAGCGCCGCCGGAATCAGCAGGATGGCCAGCACCTCGAGGAAGTTGCTGACTGGCGTCGGATTCTCGAAGGGGTGCGCCGAGTTTACGTTGTAGAAGCCGCCGCCGTTGGTGCCGAGCTGCTTGATGGCGACTTGGCTGGCCGCCGGACCGAGTGGCAAGGTCTGCTCCGTCACGACCTGCGCGCGAGTCACCGGCGCGCCGTTCGCGCCAACGACGGGCTGGCCCGCGGCATCCGTCACCGGCACCTGGATCGTCACCGGCTCCTGCAGGCTCACGGTGCGTGCGGGCGCGAAGCTCTGCACCACGCCCTGGCTGACGAGCAGCAGGGCCAGGGCCGTCGACAACGGCAGCAGGATGTGTACGGTGCTGCGCGTCAGGTCGACCCAGAAGCTGCCGATGTGTCCGGACTCGCGACGCACGAAACCGCGGATCAGCGCGACCAGCACGGCCATGCCGGAGGCGGCCGACACGAAGTTCTGGACCGCGAGCCCGAGCATCTGGGTCAGATTGCTCATCGTCGTCTCGCCGCCGTAGCCCTGCCAGTTCGTGTTGGTCGCGAAGCTCACCGCCGTGTTGAACGCCGAATCGGCCGGGACGTTCGCCAGCCCCTGCGGATTGAGCGGCAACCACGCCTGCCAGCGTTGCAGCAGGTACACGACCACGAGGCCGAGCAGGTTGAAGGCGAGCACGGCCGCTGCGTACTGCTTCCAGGTCTGGTCCTCGTCCGCATTCACACCGCACACGCGGTACACCAGCCGTTCGATCGGTCCAGTGAACGTCGTCAGCCAGGTGCGCTCGCCCTGGTAGACGCGCGTCATGTAGGCGCCGAGGGGGCGGACGAGTGCAACCAGCACCACGAGATACAGGACGATCTGCAGGATTCCGGAGGCGCTCACTGGAACTTCTCCGGCCAAAGCAGGGCGACGAACAGGTAGCCGGCCAGGCCGACGGCCACCACCAGACCGAGCAGGTCGAGCGGCGTCACGGCGAACTCCGCAGCGCGTCGATCAGCCGGTAGAGCCCGTACGTAGCAACGACGAGGCCCAGCGAGATGAGAATGACGGTGATCTCCATGGAGCACCCTCCGGATCGTCAGGAGTCGGCTGCCATGGTGGTCCTGCGCCTGCCGGGCCGACAGGGGGATTCGTGTGAAAAATCGGTCCGGGAGGCCGACGACGGTCGCCCGGGCGTCGTCGCGAGCGCGTCAGTCGCCGCCCGGACGTCGCGGCAGGTCCTGCCCGAACTGCCGTGCCAGCACGGCCGTGGCCGCCTGTTTGGCCTGCCTCACCCACCACGCCGTGAGCCTGCCGCTCTCGCGCATCGACAGCATGAATGCCGTGTCGACCACCTCGACCGCGTAGTACGCCACGCGCAGGTTGTCCGGGTGGCGGGGCAGGACGAAGAACTCGTCGAGGCTCTGGATCAGCGACCGCGCGCGATCGAAGTCGGCGTCACGGTCGAGGCGCTTCAGTTCCGGCGGCATGTGGCCGCCGATCGTCAGTTTCGCGAACACGGGATGACGCTGCTGGAACCGTGCCGACCGGTCGATCAGGGACTGCGTCAGCGCCTGCCACGACTGCGTCACGCGCCCGCGGATCGGGCGATTGACGAACTCGTCGTGCTTTGCGCCGAGGTCGGCGAGCAGCCCGCGCAGCAGGGCCGGAAGGTCCGGATAGAAGTAGCGCGCGGATCCGTGGGGAATGCCGGCCCGCTTGCACACCGCCACGAACGTGATGTCCTGGAAATCCTTCGTCTGCAGCAGCGCCTGTGCCGCGCGCAACAGGCGTTCGCGGCGTTCGTCGCCACGTCGCTGCGTGGGGCGTGCCGGGGAGGGTGCGGTTGGCGTGCGTTTCATCGTGTCCGGCCTGGGTCGGTAGGGGATCTTAGCAAGACGGGCGCGCCCGTCGCTGGGTTCGCGAGGCGCCGGTCATGCCTGATGCGGCGCAACAAGAGTCGCCATGCAACGATACGGACTCGCCAATTGGCGAGTTCGTGTTTGCAACGCCGCCCGGATTCGGCATACTCGTCCACACGAGCGGCGGGCGCGCCGCCAGGCGGGAGACTCCTTTGAGCGTGCATCGTGCAGGACGCGTGAGCGTTCCCGCCGCGGGGCTGGTTGCGTGGCTGATGCTGGCGGGCCCCGGCGCCGCGCAGGCCGGCATCGGCCCGCCGCGTCCGACGGAGTTCGACATCTGCCAGGGTTGCCACGGCGTGTTTGCGCAGGGCAACAAGGAGATCGGCGCGCCGCGTATCGCCGGCCTCGACGCGCGCTACATCGGTCGGCAGCTCGCCGATTTCCGCGACGGCCGCCGTGGGGCATCGCCCGGAGATACGTATGGCGCGCAGATGGTGCAGATCGCCGCGCTGCTCGACGACACGGCCGTTGGCCGACTGTCGGCCTACGTCAGCGCGATGGCCGACGTGCCGGGCGCGGCCACGTTCCAGGCCGATGCGCGGGCCGGGCAGGCAACTTTTGCGACCTGTGCGGCCTGTCATGGCGCGCAGGGCGAAGGCGGCGTGTCGCTCGAGGCACCGCGACTCGCCGGCATGTCGGACTGGTACCTCGTGCGCCAGTTCACGGCGTTCGCCTCGGGTCGACGCGGCAACGCGCCGAACGACGAACGCGGCGCCGCGATGCGGGGCATCACCGCCACGGTGACCAGCGAGCAGGCGCTGCGCGACGTGATCGCTTACGCGGTGTCGTTGCCGGGCGCCACGGCGAAGGCCGCAGCGAACGGCTGCGCGGATCCGGCCTCCTCGCCATGCGGCGCGTCGCGCTGACGCTCACGCTCCTCTTCGTCGGCGGCCCGCTGGCGGCCGCATCCTTCGTGCTGAGCGATCGCTGTCCGCCGAGTTTCGATCGCGGCGCCGACGGACGCTGCCATCTCGTCAGCCTGTACCAGATGTACACCGCCTCGCCGGGGCAGGGCGGCTTGCGCGTGCCGCTGCCCGAGATGAAGGGCAGTTACACACCGCAGCAGATCGACCTCGGCCGCCTGCTGTTCTTCGATCCGGTGCTGTCCGGGGACGGCAGCGTGTCCTGCGCGCACTGCCATCACCCGGACCTCGCGTACGCCGATGGTCGTGCCACGGGCATGGGCGCGGGCGGGTCGGGAGTCGGTCCGGCGCGACAGGGCGGCAGCTTCCTGCCACGCAACACGCCGACGCTGTGGAACGTCGGGTTCCTCGGTCGCCTGTTCTGGGACGGCCGCGCCTCGTCGCTCGAGCAGCAGGCGTCGGGGCCGTTGTTCGCGCCCAACGAGATGGCGAGTTCGCCGGGGCACGTCCAGAAAGTGCTCGGCGACAACGCGCAGTACCGTCGCCTGTTCGCGCAGGCGTTTCGCCGCAGTGCGTCGCAGGCGATCACGTTGGACGAGGTCACCACGGCACTTGCGGCTTTCGAGACGTCGCTCGTCTCGCTCAACAGCCGCTTCGATCGCTACGCGCACGGCGACGAGCGCGCGCTCAGCGAGTCCGAGGTGCGCGGCTGGAACGTGTTCCGGGGCTTCGTCGGGCGCTGCGCGCAGTGCCACGTGCCGCCGCTCTTCTCGAGCGACGATCTCGCGGCCGTCGGTGCGCCGCCGGTCGCCGGGCAGCCCTACGATCTCGGCGCCGGCGCGCTGCCGCCCGGCAATCCGGCGCTCAACGGTGCGTTCAAGGTCCCGACGCTGCGCAACGTCGCCTTGACCGCACCGTATTTCCAGGCCGGCCAGCTGGCGAAGCTGACCGACGTGGCCGACTTCTACAACGCTCCCCGCGGCCACGCCGTGCCGGCGGGTGCGCAGGTGCAGGTCCACTGGCACGTGCACATGACGCGGGCTGAACTGTCGCCCGGCGACGTGGCCGACCTGCTCGCGTTCCTGAACACGCTTACCGATACCTCGATGGCGCCGCGGGTCCCTGCGGCCGTGCCGTCGGGGCTGCCCGTCGTTTCGAGGCTCCACCCATGAGAGTACCCACCCCATGAAGCTGGCCCAGATGCTGATCCGCTGGCGGAACTGCAGCGCGCTGCTGTTGCTGCTCCCCGGTACCGCCGTGCTCGCCGCGGGGCCGTCGCGCGTCGAGGACTCCGCGGCGGACGCGGTCTACGAATGCCCGATGCCTGCGCCCGGGCAGTTCGAGGCGCGCGTCACCGAGCTGTCGACCGCCGTGTGGGACAAGAACAGTCTCGGCTGCGCGGCCGACCTGATGTCCGCCGCTGCCGAAGGCGCGCCCACGGACGCGGCGCTGCAGGTTCAGGCGCTGCTCGCGAACGTCGCCTACCTGTCCCACGTCAACCTGCTGTGGGACTTCGACCTGTACGGCATCCGCGTGCCCGAGTGGGCCGCGCGCATCCAGCACTCGATCGAGCACGGCAATGCGATCGACGCGCGTCTCGCTGCGCTGCCCGTCGAGGATCCGGACGTGATGTCGGCGCGGGCGCTGTACAAGCTGACGTGGCCGACCCGGATCGCGGACGCGAAGACGCTCATGACGGAGACGCGCGCTGCGCAGGCCCTGCTCGACCAGGCCGTGGCGAAGGACCCGAAGGCGCTCGGTGGCAACGCGATCTGGGTGCTGGGACGGGTCTACTACGACCTGCCGGAATTCGCGGGCGGGGACGGCGTGAAAGCCGTCAAGCTGCTCGAGCAGGCGCACGCACAGACGCCGAAGAACATCGCGCTGCTGCGGTACTCGGCTTACGTCTATGCGCAGGATCGCAACCCGGCGCTCGCGAAGACGCGGCTGACCGAGATCCTCGCCGTCGAACCCGATCCGACCGACCTGCAGACGGCCGCCGACGAACTGAAGAACGCCCGCGACCTCGCGACGCGCCTTCCGGACGCGGCCCTGGCGAAGAAGCTCACCGACAAGCGGGACGCGTTGCTGAAGGCACACCCGCAGTTGCTCGCGCGCAAGCCCACCGCCGCCAACATGCACGGCGGCGTCGACCCCATCACCGGCAAGGAGTACTGATCCATGCGCCTCAGCAAGTCACTGATCGCAGGCACATGGGCGCTCGCCGCGACCTGCGTGTCGCTCGTCGTCGTGCCGGCCACGGCGGCGACGCTCACCGTGAAGGCAGGCGAGTCGATCCAGGCGGCGGTGAAGCGCGCCGTGCCGGGTGACCGCATCGAAGTCGAGCCGGGTCTCTACAAGGAGACCGTGTTCATCGACAAGGACCGCATCGAGCTGCGCGGCCTCGTCCGCGGCGGGCAGTGGCCCGTGCTCGACGGCGAGAACCGGCTGAACGACGGCGTGCTGATCTCCGGTCACGGCGTGTCGGTCGAGCGTCTCTGGGTCAAGCGCTACAAGGGCAACGGCATCATGACCCAGGGGGCGAACAACTATCGCATCGCCTGGAACGTCGTCGAGGGCCCGTGCTTCTACGCGATCTTCCCGCAGTTCGGCCGCAACGGCCTCGTGTCGCACAACATCGTGTTCGGCTCGGAGGACGCGGCGATCTACGTCGGCATGTCGCAGAACGTCGACGTCACCTACAACGAGACCTACGACAGCATCATCGGCATCGAGAGCGAGAACTCGAGCGACATCCTGGTCGAGAACAACTACGTCCACGACAACGTGATCGGCATCGCGACCACGATGCTGCCGGGCCTGCCGGTGAAGGTCGCCGACCGGCTGATCGTGCGCAACAACGTGGTGGCGCACAACAACCGCAAGAACGACGCGCCGCCGGGCGCGATCACGGCAGGTGCGCCGCCGGGACTCGGCATCCTGGTGCTGGGCACGGATCACACGACGGTTGAAGGCAACCTGATCCGCGACAACGACGGCATCGGCGTCATGGTGTCGGAGACGAACTTCCTCGTCACCACGCCCGACGACCGCATGGACCCGTTCCCGGACGGCACGCAGGTCCTGCGCAACCTCTTCATCGCGAACGGCGGCAAGCCGCAGGGCACGCTCCGCGACCTGCTGGATGTCGCGGGCGTCGACAAGGGCGTGGACGTGTTGTCGACCGGCAAGGGCCGCGACAACTGCATCGCCGAGCGCGCGACGATCATCACCCTCGGGACGCGCAACTTCGCGGACTGCGCTCCGGGCGCGACATCCGCGGCCGTGGCGTCGATGCAGACGCCGAAGCCCGTCGTCGCCGCGCCGTACACGACGGACCAGAAGGGACGCCTCACCTACCTCGCGGTCTGCACCGGCTGCCACACCTACAACTCGAAGCTGGTCGGCCCGCCGATGGTCGTGATCAAGGCCCTGTACGGCAAGGACGCGCAGAAGCTGGCCGACTTCATCGCCCATCCGGTCCACAAGCGCCCGGACTATCCCGAGATGCCCTCGCAGGACTACCTGCCCGAGGACGTCCGCCTCGCGGTCGCCCGCTACATCCTCACCGAACTCAGCCACTGACAGAGAACACACATGGGCAAGGGGTCACGCATGAACCGGAATCTCAAGCGCCAATCGGCATCGGCACTCGCGCTGGGCGTGGCCGCCGCCCTGCAGGTCGCGGCGGCGCAGGACGCCCCGTCCTCCGAGCAGGGCCAGCTCGAGGAGATCACCGTCACCGCGACGCGGCGCGTCGAGTCGGTGCAGTCCGTGCCGATCTCGATCACCGCGCTGAGTGGTGACGACCTCACGGGCGCGGGCGTGACCCAGACGCGCGACCTGGTCGGCTACGCGCCGAACCTGTCGCAGCAGGGCTCCTTCGCGCACACCTCGCCGAGCTTCTTCATCCGCGGCGTGGGTTCGACGCAGTTCAATCCCAACTCCAACTCGAAGGTCGGTGTCTACCTCGACGACGTCTACCTCGGTTCGCCGGCGGTGCAGGGCTCGCAGATCTTCGACGTGGCCAGCGTCGAGATCGCGCGCGGACCGCAAGGCACGCTGTTCGGCCAGAACACGACGGCCGGGCTCGTGCGCCTCATCACCAGGCGTCCCGAAGTCGGGGCGGGGCTGGTCGCCGACGCGAGCCTGACTGCCGGCAGTTACGGCCAGCTCGATCCGGAAGGTGCGGTGGGCTTCGACACCGGCGAGCACAGCGCGGCGCGCATCGCGGCGTCGTACCAGTCGCGCGACGGCTTGCAGCGCAATGCCCTGCTGCACTCGGACGACGGCAAGATCGATGCGCTCGCGTGGCGGGCCCAGTGGCTGTGGCAGCCGACAGGCGACGTCGACGTGCTGCTGAAGGGCCACGGCAGCCGGGATCGCAGCGAACTGCTGCCGTACAAGCAGGTCGGGCTCGTCGATCCGGAGTCCGGCGGACCGTGCCCGGTCAAGCCGAAGCTCGGCAGCGGCTGCACGGACTTCTTCGGCTACGCCGATTCCACCGACTTCCACCGGGGCGCCTGGGACGTGAAGTCGCAGTACACGCACGTGGATTCGACCGGCGCGTCGGTCAACGTCGACTGGCGCCTGCCCGCGTTCACGCTCACTTCGGTGACGGCCTACGAGGAGAACACCTCGAAGGTGCACGAGGATCCGGATGCGAGCCCGAATTACGTCATGACGGGCAACTACTACGGCCACCCGCGCCAGACGAGCCAGGAGCTGCGGCTCACTTCGCCGCAGGGCGCGCTGAGCTGGATCGCCGGCGCGTACTACTTCCACGAGGACCTCGACAGCAGCGTCGGCTTCCCCATCCCCGGATTCGGTCCGGGCGCGCTGTCGGGCGGCCTCACCGACGTGCTGGAAGGCCTCGGCCAGATCTCCTCGATGAAAACCGACAGCTACGCGCTCTTCGGCAACGTCGACTGGGCGGCCACCGAGCGCTGGAAGTTCACGCTCGGGCTGCGCTACACGCACGAGACCAAGCAGGTTGACTACGGCGCCTGGCTGGCCGACGTCTCGGACGTCAGCGACATGATGTTCTTCGTCAACCGCAACATCACCGACCGTGCCATCGTCCAGACCATCGACTTCGGCGAGAAGAAGTCGTGGGACGACGTATCGGGGCGGCTGTCGGCCTCATACAAGCTCGCCGACGACGTGCTGGCCTACGCCTCGATCTCGCGCGGCTTCAACAGCGGCAACTACAACGGCGGCGCCGTGCAGGACCAGGCCGAAGCCGCGCTGGTCAATCCCGAGAAGCTCCTGAGCTACGAGGTCGGCCTGAAGTCCGAGCTGGGCGGCCAGTTGCGCCTCAACCTGGCGGCCTTCTACTACGACTTCACCGACCAGCAGGTGTTCGTGCTCGCCTCCGGCAGCAGCGACGTGCCGGTGCAGCAGTTGTCGAACGCGGCGGCCTCGACCCTGTACGGCCTCGAGATGGAGGCCGTCTGGCGTCCGATCGAAGCGTTCACACTGCAACTCGGCGCCGGTTACACGCACTCGAAGTTCGACAAGTTCCAGACGCCGCTCGGTCAGGACCTGAGCGGCGGCACGCTGCCGAGCGCGCCGAAGACCAACGTCAACGCGATGGCCACCTACACGATCCCGTCGGCCATCGGCGCGTGGGCGATCGAGGCGGACGCGAAGTACCAGAGCCAGCAGTACTTCTCCGTCAACAACGACCCGATCCTGAGCCAGGGGGCCTACACGATCGCCAATGCGCACGTGTCCTGGACGTCGCCCGGCGAGCACGCGACCGTGACCGCCTGGGTGCGCAACCTCGCGGACGAGGACTACCTGGTCGGCGCCTACGACCTCGCATCGTTCGGCTGGGACCAGTGGGTCGTCGGCGAGCCGCGCACGTATGGCGTGACGGTCGAATACCACACTCGTTGATGCTCACGGAGGAGGCACGCATGTTTTCACTCAAGGGCAAGACGGCCGTCATCACCGGGGGCACTTCCGGTATCGGGCAGGCCGTGGCGGCGCGATTCACCGCGGCCGGTGCGCGCGTGGTGATCGTCGGCCGGCGGGACGCCGGCGACGTCGCGCGTGAAGTCGGCGCGGTCGCGGCCGTGCGGGCGGACTGTTCATTGGAGTCCGACGTGGCGCGTGCCGTGCAGGAGGCGGCTGACGCGCTCGGCGGGGAAGTCGACATCCTCGTCAACAACGCGGGCATCGAGAACACGGGGCCGTTCATCGGCGATGCGACGGGCGCCGAACTGCAGCGGATCTTCGCCATCAACACGTTCGCAGTCTTCCACGGCCTGAAATACGGCCAGGCGCGGATGCGGGACGGCGGGTCGATCATCAATACCGCATCGATCGCGGCCGACATCGGCGTGCCGGGCTACAGTCAGTACTCGGCCTCGAAAGCGGCAGTGCTGAGCCTGACGCGCTCGGCGGCCGTCGAACTGGCGCCGCGCGGCATCCGCGTCAATGCCGTATGCCCCGGCAGCGTCTTCACGCCGATGCTGCCGCAGGACCACCCGGAGGTGCCGCTCACCACCCGCATGTGTCCGCTCGGACGCATCGGGACGACGGACGATGTCGTCGGCGTCTACCACTTCCTGGCCGCCGGCGAGAGCAGCTACATCAGCGGCCAGGCCATCGCGGTGGACGGCGGCATGCTGGCGGGAGTCAGCCTCGGCACGCTCGAGGCGGTCATGATGGCGGCGGGTGCTGGCTAGTCGCGCGCGCCGGGAGTATTTTCCGGTCGGGGCGGGTCAAATCTAAGTCCGCACTGGGAACCCGTTCCCGATGCGGCGCCGCAGCAATGCGGCCGACGACAAACCAGGACTTCCACACCAGGGGACAGACGATGCGCTACGCAGATCCGGGCACGCCCGGCGCCAAGGTGACCTTCAAGCCGCGCTACGACAACTTCATCGGCGGCAAGTTCGTGCCGCCCGTCAAGGGCCAGTACTTCGACAACCCGTCGCCGGTGACGGGCAAGGTCTTTTGCCAGGTCGCTCGTTCGACCGAAGAGGACATCAACAAGGCGCTCGACGCTGCGCACGCCGCGGCAGAGGCGTGGGGCAAGACCTCGCCGACCCATCGCGCGGCGCTCATGAACAAGATCGCCGATCGGCTCGAGGCGAACCTCGAGATGATCGCCGTCGCGGAGACCTGGGACAACGGCAAGCCGGTCCGCGAGACGCTCGCCGCCGACATCCCGCTCGCCATCGACCACTTCCGCTATTTCGCCGCCTGCGTGCGCTCGCAAGAAGGCACGCTGGCGGAGCTCGATGAGACGACGGTCGCATACCACTACCACGAACCGCTCGGCGTGGTCGGCCAGATCATCCCGTGGAATTTCCCCATCCTGATGGCGGCGTGGAAGCTGGCGCCGGCGATCGCCGCGGGCAACTGCGTCGTGATCAAGCCGGCCGAGCAGACGCCGGTCGGCATCCTGATCGTCGCGGAACTGATCGCGGACATCCTGCCGCCGGGTGTGCTGAACATCGTCAACGGATTCGGACTCGAGGCCGGCAAGCCGCTCGCCTCGAGCAACCGCATCGCCAAGATCGCCTTCACCGGCGAGACGACGACCGGCCGCCTGATCATGCAGTACGCGAGCCAGAACCTGATCCCGGTCACGCTCGAGCTCGGCGGCAAGAGCCCGAACATCTTCTTCGAAGACGTGATGGCCCAGGACGACGACTTCTTCGACAAGGCGCTCGAGGGCTTCACGCTCTTTGCGCTGAACCAGGGCGAGGTGTGCACCTGCCCGAGCCGCGCGCTGGTGCAGGAGAGCATCGCCGACAAGTTCCTCGAGCGCGTCATCAAGCGCGTGCAGACGATCAAGCAGGGACACCCGCTGGAGACCGACACGATGATCGGCGCGCAGGCCTCGACCGAGCAGGTCGAGAAGATCCTGTCCTACATCGACATCGGCAGGAAGGAAGGCGCGCAGCTCCTCACCGGCGGCGGCGCCGCGAAGATGGACGGCGACATCTCCGGCGGCTACTACATCCAGCCGACGGTGTTCCGCGGCCACAACAAGATGCGCATCTTCCAGGAAGAGATCTTCGGCCCGGTGGTGTCGGTCACCACGTTCAAGGACGAGGCCGAGGCGCTGCACATCGCGAACGACACGCTCTACGGCCTCGGCTCGGGCGTGTGGAGCCGCGACGGCAACCGCGCCTACCGCATGGGCCGCGGCATCAAGGCGGGCCGCGTCTGGACGAACTGCTATCACCTGTATCCGGCGCACTCCGCGTTCGGCGGCTACAAGCAGTCCGGCATCGGCCGCGAGACGCACAAGATGATGCTCGACCACTACCAGCAGACCAAGAACCTGCTGGTCAGCTACAGCCCGAAGGCCCTCGGGTTCTTCTGATGGTCGATCGGGTCTCGGCCACCGGGGCCGCGCTCGAACTGATCGCCGTGCTGCGCGAGCAGCACGGCGATCTCATGTTCCACCAGTCGGGAGGCTGTTGCGACGGCAGCTCGCCGATGTGCTACCCGCGCGGCGAGTTCCTGGTCGGCGATTCCGACGTGCAGCTCGGCGAGATCGGCGGCGCGCCCTTCTACATGAGCCGCGCGCAGTTCGAGTACTGGCAGCACACCCACCTGATCATCGACGTCGTGCCGGGACGCGGCGGCATGTTCTCGCTCGAGAACCCGACCGGCCGGCGGTTCCTCACCCGTTCGCGACTGTTCACCGACGAGGAGGCCGCGGCGCTCGCGGCGGCGGAAGCGCGCTGAGCGCTTCCGTCGGTATTTCATCGGTTCGAAGCGTCACAGCCTGAAGTCGGCGCCGAGCCCCAAGGCGTAGACGCGCGTGTCGGCATAGCGGCCGGTGTACGTCGGGATGCCCGGCACCGGCAGCGGATGGGTCGCCTGCACGACCCGCGCATCGCCCTGCAGCATCACCGTCAGCGAAGCGCGCAGCCGCAGAGCATCGCTCACCTCGCGCTCGAGGCCGCCGGCGAGTCGCCACTGCTCGGCGACCGGAAAGTAGATGGGCACGTCGCCCGAAGTCGCCGGTGAACTCTCGTAGGCAACGCCGCTCGCGAGCGTCCAGTGTTCGTCGAGTGCATGACGCACGCCCAGGGAGATGCCCCAGGTGTCGCGCAGTCCGGCCGGGAAGACGTCGCCCGCATAGCCGGGCATCGACAGCCGCGCCTCGCCGAACCGCGACCAGTCCTGCCAGGTGGCGCCGGCCGCGAGCAGCGTTGCATCGGTCGCCGACCACGTCGCGCCGAGCATGACCTGCTGCGGCGTGGTGAAGCGCAGCGTCGCGGCACCGTCCGGCGGCAACAGCTGGCCGAGGACCGGGTGCAGGTCGCGGCCTTCGACGTCGAGTGCCACGCGATGCTCGACGGCGGAAGTCCAGGACGCACCGACGCGCAGGCCGGGGCGAACCTCGACGTTCACGCCGAGCTGGGCAGCCGTTGCCCAGTCGTCGCCGCGGAACTCGACGTGTCCGTCCGGCAGATTGGCGGGTGGACCGTAGTACGCCGCATCGTTCGCGACGTCGAGCTGGAAGTCGGGCCGCGCCCACTGCGCGGCGAGGCTGGCGCCGAGAGTGATCCGCTCGCTGGCCTGCCACGCCACGGCGGGTCCGACGTTGACCGTTGCGAGGCCGGCCTGCGTCACGGTGCGCGCGCCCTCCCAGCGCCGTCCATGATCGAAGGACAGGCCGAAGCCGCTGTACGCACCGAAGCCGAGAACCCAGTCGCCATCTCGCGCGACACCGTAGACCGCTGGCAGGACCGTGCCCCCGTCGTGATTGCGGGCGTGACCGGCGTAGCCGTCCTCGCCGCGGAATGCGTAGTCGAGTTCGAGCGGCACGGCGGCCAGCGTGACCTCGTTGTCGTCCAGGTTGGCCAGGGAGGCCGGATTGGCCGACAGCGCGGCCGGGTCGAGCGCCAGCGCCGCGCGCCCTGCGCCGGCGAGACCCATGTCCGCGCCGCCGGTCTCGGAGATCCAGGGTCCCGCCGCATGTGCGCGGGCGCCGAGCAGTGCGCCAAGGGCCAGGGCCACGGCTGCCATTCGTCGAATCGTCGTCATGCCGTCACCGATGCGTCCAGTCCGTTCGATGGATGCAAGGTAACGCGGTGGACCCGGCCCATTGTCGAAAAACGACAGCGGGATTGTCGCAATCTTTCGCTACACTCCCGCCATGGCTCGCGCCCTCGACGTCCGCCGGGTCCTGCGTCGCAGCGTCGGCACGCCCGTCTCGAGCGGGCGTGTGCCGGCGCGTCTCCCGCTCGTGCTCGAGCGCTACCGCGTGCTGTTCGACCGGCTGCAGGTGCCGCCGCTGCCGGCCCCCGTGCTCCTGGTCCACACGGCCGGCAAGCCCCTCGACTACCGCGCGGGCGGCGATCGCCGGCCCCGCCAGTCCCTGCCGGGACTCGTCACGTTCCTGCCGGCGTCCGTGCATGCGGACGTTGCGCTGCAGGGCGTGGGCGAGGGCACGCTCGTGTACTTCGACGTGGCGGGTACGCTGCCGGCGTGGCTGCGCCACGGGCGCTACACGGGACCCGTGACGTTCACGAACGAGGTCATCGTTGCGCTCACCCGTCGCCTGATGCATGAACTCGAGACGGGCGGTGCGCCGAAGACGTACCTGAAGTCGCTCGGCCAGACGCTGCTGGCAGAGTGGCAACGCGAGCTGGCGCAACCGGGATCCACGCTCGATCCGTCCGCCACGCGCGGCGAATTGCGCGTCGCGCACGACGCGATCCGGCACATGCGCCTGCACCTCGCCGAGGCCCTGTCGGTGGCGGACCTCGCCCGCGCCTGCGGCAGCGGCGTCACGAGTTTCACCGCGAACTTCCGCAGTGCCACGGGCGTGACGCCCCATCGTTACCTGCGGCAGGCGCGCATCGAACGGGCCGCCGAGCTGCTGCGCACGACCGGACTCTCGATGCTGGAGGTCGCCGAATCCGTCGGCTTCCGCGGCCAGAGTCACTTCAGCGCCGCCTTCCGCGTGGAACGCGGGCTCACGCCCACGGCGTACCGCAAGGCGGCCCGGACCTCCCGGCCGAAGGCCCGCCGTGTACAGTAACGAACCAGCGAAGGTCGCCTGGACCCGGCCCCGGGGGAGATCGCGCATGAGCCGCACCCAACGTACCGCCTGCATCCTGTGTTCCCGCAACTGCGGGTTGACCGTGGAGATCGACGGCACGCGCTTCACGCGAATCCGCGGGGACGAGGCCCATCCCAACTCGAAGGGCTATCTCTGCCAGAAGGCGGCGCGCCTCGAGCACTACCAGAACCACGACGACCGCCTGCGCCATCCGCTGAAGCGTCGTGCCGACGGCCGCTTCGAGCGCGTCTCGTGGGACCAGGCGCTGCGCGAGATCGCCGAGCGGCTCGTGGCGATCCGCGACCGGCACGGCGGCCACGCGTTTGCGCTCGTCGGCGGGGCCGGGCAGGGCAATCACCTCGGCAGCGCGTACGCCCGCCAGATGCTGCCTGCCATGCGCAGCCGGTTCGCCTACAACTCGCTGGGCCAGGAGAAGACCGGCGACTTCTGGGTCAACGGCCGGCTCTTCGGCCACCAGACCTGCCACACGACCGAGGACGTCGAGCACGCCGACTTCGTGCTGTTCATCGGCTGCAATCCGTTCCAGTCGCACGGCATCCCGAGCGCGCGCGACACGCTCCGCGAGCTGCGCAAGAGTCCGGACCGCACGATGGTGGTGGTCGATCCGCGCCGCACCGAAACGGCCGAGCAGGCGGACGTGCACCTGCAGTTGCGCCCTGGCACGGACGCGTTCCTGCTCGCGGCGATGCTTGCGATCATCGTCCGCGATGGCCTGCACGACCGGGTGTTCCTTGCGGCCCATTGCACCGGCTTCGACGAAATCGAACAGGCGCTGCGTTCGGTGCCGATCGAGGACTACGTGCGTCGCGCCGACGTGCCGCTGGCGGACGTCGAGCGAGTGGCCCGTGACTTCGCGCGGGCCGAACGCGCATGCGTGCGCGTCGACCTCGGCACGCAGCACACGCTGCACACGACGCTCAATGCCTACCTCGAAAAGCTGCTGTGGCTCGTCGCGGGCAAGTTCGGACGCCGTGGCACCAACAACCTGCACTCGTTCCTCATGCCCATCCTCGGGCACACCGACGAGCGGGTGACGATTGTCGGCAAGCCGCTGCCGCGCACCGTCCACCACGGCATGCATCCGATCGCGGGCATCTTCCCGCCCAACATCCTGCCCGACGAGATCCTGCTCGCGGGCGGGAAGCGGATCCGGGCCGCCATCGTCGACAGCTGCAACCCGCTGCTGACCTGGCCGGACACGGGCGCCTACGAGCGTGCCTTCGGCGCACTGGAGCTGCTGGTGGTCGTCGACGTCGCGATGACCGAGACGGCGCAACTCGCGCACTACGTGCTGCCGGCGGCCTCGCAGTTCGAGAAGTGCGAGGCGACCGGGTTCAACATGGAATTCCCGGAGAACTACTTCCATCTGCGCGAACCGCTCTTCGCGCCACTCGACGAGTCCCTGCCGGAGCCCGAGATCTACACGCGCCTGCTCGAGCAGATGGGGCTGATTCCTCGCCGCTTCACGCTGCTCGAGCGCGTCGCGCGCCTGCAGCCGCGCTCGACGCACTTCGTGCCATACCTCACGGCGCTGGGCATGACGCTGTCGCGCCGCAAGGCGTGGGCGCCCTATGCCGCCTCGATCATGTACCGCAGCCTCGGGCCGGCATTGCCCGAGGGCATGGCCGCCTCGGCGTGCCTGCTGCCGCTCGCCGTGCAATACGCCGCGCGGCACGGCGCGGCCGTCCGTCGCGCGGGACACGCCGGGGGTCCGCGGACGCTGGGCGGCCGATTGTTCGAGGCCATCCTCGACAGTCCATCGGGCGTGGTCATCAGTCGGCACGAGTTCGACGAGGTCTGGTCGCTGCTGCGCACGCCGGACGGGCGCATCCATCTCGTGATCCCGGAGATGCTGGGAGAACTGGACGCCCTCTCCCGCGAGCCGGACGGCCCGGCAGACCGGCCCTTCATCCTGATGGCGGGCGAGCGTCGCAGCTACAACGCCAACCAGATCTTCCGCGATCCCCACTGGCGCAAGGTCGACAAGAGCGGCGCGATGCGCATCCATCCCGCCGACGCGCAGCGCCTCGGCATCGTGGATCACGGGCTCGCGCTGCTGCAATCGAGCACAAGCGAGCTGCTCGTGACCGCCACCGTCGACGACAGCGTGCGGCCGGGCGTCGTGACCCTGCCGCACGGCTACGGCGGCTTCTTCGGCGGCCGCGGCCCCGTCGGCCCGGGCGTCAACCGTCTCACCTCGGCGGCGCACTGCGACCCGTTCACGCGCACGCCCTACCACAAGTACGTGCCCGTCTCGATCCGGGCGGCGTCCGCGGAAGAGGCGGGGATCGCGAAGTCCGCCTGACCGCCCCGGGCCGGCACCGCATCGATTTGCCGTGCGCGGCCCGATGCGTCACGCTATGTAGCCAGCTATATAGCGAGCGAGGTTCCCATGCTGCTCCGACGCCGTTTCCTGGGCCTGGTGGCGCTGCTCGCCTGTGGCGCGGCGCTCGCCGCGGACCCGCCGGCGGGCCGGCCGGTCACGGTCTTCGCCGCCGCCTCCCTGACCAACGTGCTGCAGAAGATCGGCGACGACTTCACGCGCGCGACCGGCGTGCCGGTGCGTCTCTCGTTCGCGGCCAGCTCGGTGCTGGCGCGGCAGATCGAGGCCGGTGCGACGGCCGACGTGTTCGTCTCGGCGGACCAGGAGTGGATGGATTACCTCGACCAGCGCGGGCTGATCGACAAGGCGACGCGTCGCAACATCGTCAGCAACCGGCTGGTGCTGATCGCGCCCGTCGACAGTCCGCTGCAGCTGAAGATCGCGCCGGGCTTTGCAATCGCCGCGGCCCTGGGCAAGGGCCGCCTGGCAACCGGCGATCCGGACAGCGTGCCGGTCGGTCGGTATGCGCGACAGGCGCTCACCACGCTCGGCGTGTGGAACGACGTTGCCGATCGCCTCGTGCGGGCCGAGGACGTCCGTCACGCGCTGATGTTCGTCGCGCGGGGCGAGGTGCCGCTCGGCATCGTCTACGAAACCGATGCCAGAATGGATCCGAGAGTCCGGGTCATCGACACATTTCCGAATGGCACCCACCTGCCCATCACCTATCCTGTCGCCGCGACGAAGGGCCGTGGGCCCGATGCCGGTCGCTTCGCGGACTACCTGCGCAGCGAGGCGGGTCGGGCGACTTTCGAGAGTTTCGGATTCACCGTGCTGCGGTGATGGAGTGCGAGCATGAAGCGTAATTCCCCGGGTTGGATCGTCGTGGCGGCTGCCTGTGCGGCGATGGGCGCCCTGCCGGTGCAGGCGGCCACGACGCAGGACGTCGCCGCGCAGGTCGAAGCCCTGCGCAAGATGGTCGAGCAGCAGCAGGCGCAGCTCGAGGCGCAGCAGCGTCAGCTCGAGGCCCAGCGCGCGGAAATCGACGCGCTCAAGGGCCGGACCGCGGCGGAAGCGCCGGTGGTGGCGGCCACGCCGCCCGCGCCGGCAGCGCCGAGTGATGCCCAGCGCATCGAGGCGCTCGAGAAGCAGGCCGCGCAGGCGAAGATCGCGGCGCAGGAAGCGCCGTCGGTGAAGATGAACAACGGGCGCATCACGGTTGCGACGGCCGACGGTCGTTCCAGCTTGAGTCTGCGGGCCAACGTCCAGATGGACTACGCCCATTACGACCAGGCGCCTCCCGGTCCGCTTGCGACCGACTATCGCCGTGGCTCGGTGGGCGCGGTCGGGCTGCGCGAGACCGATGCGGCCCGCGACCTGAGTGACGGCGCCTATTTCCGCCGGGCACGTGTGGGCCTCGAAGGCACGATCGCGCGCGACTTCAACTACCGCTTCCTCGCCGAGTTCGGCGGCGCCGGAGTCGAGGGCGGTGGCCGCATCAACGACGCTTACATCGCCTACACCGGCTGGGCGCCCTTCACGTTCCAGGTCGGCGCGTTCTCACCGCCCGCCAACATGGCCGACGGCGTCGCCACCGAGGACCTGATGTTCATCGAGCGCGCCACTCCGGCCGAGTTGTCGCGCGCGATGGCGGGCGCGGACGGACGACTCGGCGTCATGGTCAAGGCGGGGGGTGCTCGCTGGATGGGAGCATTGACCTATACCGGCCGGGCCGTCGGGGATGCCGAGGTGTTCGATTCGCAGCGCGCCCTGGTCGGCCGCTTTGGCGGGCTGGTGCTGACCTCGTCCGACTACAACGTGCACCTCGGGCTCAACGGCACCTACGTGATCGAGCCCGCGCAAGTGTCGCTGACCGGCGCCTCGCGCTACGGCCTGCGCTTCCGCGACCGGCCCGAGATCCGCGTCGACGGCACGCGCCTGATCGACACCGGCAACGTCGAGGCCGACGGCGGCTATGCGGCCGGCATCGAGTTCGCCGCGAACTGGAAGAACTTCCTGCTGGAAGGCGAGAACTACTGGTACGGCATCGACCGGCGCAATCCGGCGCTCGACGATGCGACCTTCGGCGGCTACTACGTCGAGGCGAGCTGGATCCCGACGGGCGAGAGCCGGCGCTACGTCACCGCGAACGGCGCATTCCAGGCGCCGCGTCCGCGCGTTCCCTTCGACGGGCGCGGAGGCTGGGGCGCGTGGGAGCTGGCCTTGCGCTACAGCGTGACCGACCTGAACTTCCGTGAAGGCGTACTCGGCGCGGCGGCCACGCCGGATGCGGTGCGCGGCGGCGAACAGTCGATCCTCACGGCGGGCATCAACTGGTACCTCAACAATAACGTCAAGCTGATGCTCAACTACCTGCACGTCGACGTCGATCGCCTGAATCCCGCGGGCCCGGGCAACCTGACGCCGTTCGGTGCCTCGCCGGCGACACCGCCGCTCGGCGTGCAGATCGGCCAGGACTTCGACGTGTACGCCTTGCGGTCGCAGTTCAGCTTCTAGGGCCGTGAGCGGGCAGGAGTGGCAAGCGCTGTGGTTGTCGGCCCGGGTCGCGTTCTGGGCCACGCTCCTGTGCCTGCCGCTCGGCGTCGCGGTCGGCTGGTTGCTGGCCCGACGCGAGTTCCGCGGCAAGCTGCTGCTCGAGGTGCTGGTGCAATTGCCGATGGTGCTGCCGCCGGTGGTGCCGGGCTACGCGCTGCTCTGGCTGCTCGGCACGCGCGGTCCGATCGGCCACTGGCTGTACGAATCGTTTGGGCTGGTGCTGGCCTTCAGTTGGAAAGGCGCGGTGATCGCCTCGGGCGTCATGGCGTTCCCGCTGCTCGTGCAGCCCGTGCGCGTGGCCTTCCGCCTCGTCGATGCCCGCCTCGAGCAGGCGGCCGCGACACTCGGGGCGCGACCGCTCGATGCCTTCCTCACCGTCGCGCTGCCGCTCGCCGTGCCCGGGGTGCTGGCCGGAGCCGTGCTGTGCTTCTCGCGCAGCCTCGGCGAGTTCGGCGCGACCATGGCGTTCGTCGGCAACATTCCGGGTGAGACGCGCACGCTGCCGCTCGCGATCTACAGTTTCATGAACGTGCCGGGTGGAGAGGAGGCGGCGTTGCGGCTCGCGGCGCTGTCAATTGGCCTCGCCGTCGTCGCTCTGGCGGCCAGCCACGTCATCACGCGCCGCGCCGAGCGCCGTCTCGGTTACCTCGATCACCGGGGGACGCGTGCTTAGTTTCGACTTCGAGCTGCGACGTGGCGACTTCGAGTTGCGGGCCGCGGCCGAGCTGGGGTCGGGCGCGACGGGCGTCTTCGGGCCATCCGGGTGCGGCAAGAGCACGCTGCTGGCGGTCATCGCCGGGCTGTTGAAGCCGCAGCGCGGAACGCTGCGGCTCGACGGCGAGCTGCTCGTGGACACTGCGGCCGGACTGTTCGTGCCGGCCTGGCAGCGCTACGTCGCGCTGGTGTTCCAGGACGGCCAGCTGTTCCCGCACCTGAGCGCGAGCGAGAACCTGCTCTATGGATACCGCCGTCGCGACGCCGGCCAGCGACGCTTCGAACTCGGGGCGGTGCTCGACCTGCTCGAACTCGGCGCGCTGGTCGATCGTCGGCCCGCGCAGCTGTCGGGCGGGGAGCGCCAGCGCGTCGCGCTCGGTCGCGCGCTGCTGTGCTCGCCGCGCATGCTGCTGCTCGACGAGCCGCTGGCGTCGCTCGACGAGCGGCTGAAGGCGCAGATCCTGCCGTTCCTCGAGCGCGTGAAGTCCGAGACGGGCATTCCGCTACTCTACGTTTCGCACGTGCGCAGCGAGATCGAATATCTCTGTGACCGCGTGCTGACGCTCGAAGCAGGTCGCCTGGCCGACTGATCAGTCGGCGGCGAGGATCACGGACGACGCCTTGAAGATCGCCCAGGCAGCCTGGCCGCGTTTCAGGCGCAGCGCGTCGGCCGACTCGTTGGTGATGATGGCGGCCACGGTCGCGCCCCGGCGCAGGGCGATCACGACCTCGCTGTTCACCGCGCCGCGCACGACGCGGGTCACGCGGCCCCTGAGCTGGTTGCGCGCGGACAGGCGCAGGCGCGCCGCACCCTGGCCGACCAGGATCGACGACGCCTTGACCAACGCGACGACCTCGCGCCCCGGCTCGAGGCCCAGGTTCTCCCGGCTCTCGTGCGTGATCACGGCGACGAGCGCGTCGCCGGAGGCGAGCCGGACCTCGACCTCGTCATTGACCGTGCCGGGCAGCACGCGCGCGACCGTCCCTGACCACTGGTTGCGGGCGCTGGTGCGCACCGCCATCTTGCCCAGTGCACGGATACCCGCCGGCGCGTGGCCGAGCCGCGCGTTCACGGCTGCGACGAACTTGCGGTTTTCGGCCTCGGCGATGCGCCACGTCGCGAGCAGGTCGCGGCCGTGCGGGGTCAGGCGGGCACCGCCCCCGCCCCTGCCGCCGACCGAAGTGACGACCACCGCACCGCCCGCGAGATTGTTCATGGCCTCGATCGCGTCCCACGCCGCCTTGTAGCTGAGGCCGGCAGTCCGGGCGGCACCGGTAATCGAGCGCGACGTGCCGAGCGCGTCGAGCAGCGCCATCCAGCGCGGGTTGCCGATGCCGCCGAGGCGCAGGGACGAATCGACGCTCAGGGTCTTGCGGGGCACGGTGCTGTGGGGGTCGTCCAAGGAGAAGAGGCGCGCGTCGCCGGGGTTCAATATAGTGCGCGCATGAAAACTATACACGCGTGGCTGGTCGGGATCGTCGGAATGCTGTCTCCGGTACTCGTCCTGGCGGCACCACCATCGGACGTGGATGCCCGCGTGGCACGCGTGCTCGCCGCCACGCCGCTGATCGACGGTCACAACGACCTGCCCTGGGAGTTGCGCACGCGCTTCGCCAGTGACTTCAGCAAGGTCGACCTGCGCCAGGACACCACGCACCTGCCCGTGCCGGCGGACGGCGTCCCCCTCATGACCGACGTGCCGCGATTGCGGGCCGGTCGGGTGGGCGGACAGTTCTGGTCCGTCTGGATCCCGGTGGAGTTGCGCGGCGCCGAACTCGTGCAGACGACCGTCGAGCAGATCGACCTCGTCAAGCGCATGGCCGCGAACGATCCCGCGGACTTCGAAATGGCCTACACCGTGGCCGACGTGCGGCGCATCCACCGTGCAGGGCGCATCGCGTGCCTCATCGGCGTGGAAGGTGGCCACCAGATCGACGACTCGCTCGCCGTGCTGCGTCAGTATTACGACCTCGGCGCGCGCTACATGACCCTCACGCACAGCGCGCGGACGCGCTGGGCGGATTCGGGCACCGACGATCCGGTGCACCACGGGCTGACGCCCTTCGGGCGCGAGGTCGTGCGCGAGATGAATCGCCTCGGCATGCTGGTCGACCTGTCGCACGTGTCCGAGGAGACCATGCGGGCCGTGCTCGAGATCAGCGAGGCCCCGGTGATCTTCTCGCACTCGTCGGCGCGCGCACTGGTCGACCATCCGCGCAACGTGCCGGACGACGTGCTGCGACGGGTCGCAGCGAACGGTGGCGTGGTGATGGTGAACTTCGCGCCGGGCTACGACTCGGAGCCGCTGCGTCGCTGGAATGCGGACCTCGACGCCGAGAAGGCGCGTCTCAACAGCCCGCCCTTCGGCGGCCTCTACATCGGCCAGCCGGACCGCGCGGCGGCCGCGCTGAAGGAATGGCAGGAGGCGCATCCGGCGCCCGTGGCGACGCTGAAGGACGTCGCGGATCACCTCGATCATCTGCGCGCGGTCGCGGGAATCGACCACGTCGGCATCGGCTCGGACTTCGACGGCATCGAGTCGACGCCCGCGGGTCTCGAGAGCGTGGCGCGATTCCCGGCATTGCTCGCGGAGCTGGCCCGCCGCGGCTGGAGCGACGCCGATCTCGCGAAGGTGGCCGGCGAGAACGTGCTCCGGGCGCTCGCCCAGGCCGAGCAGGTGGGAGCGAGGCTGCGGGCGAGTCGGGCGCCGTCGAACGCGACCATCGAAGCGCTCGACGGGCCGGTCGCCGCCACGCACTAGTCGCTATACTGCCCGCCGCATGGAACGCACCCGGCTTCCCGTCCCACGTCGAACCTTCGGCCTGCTGCTGCTGATCGCAGCGATGCTGCTGCGGTCGCTGGTGCCCGCAGGCTTCATGCCGGTGCTGGGCAGCGATCGCACGGTCACGATGGCGATGTGCGGCGTCGACCGGCCGGCTCCTGTCGACGTGCGCGTGCCCGGGAGCAGCGCGCCGAGCGAACGCGGCTCGCACGAGAAGGGCAGCGCAGACGCGTGTCCCTTCGCGGCCGCGGCCATGGCGGCGCTCCTGTTCGATGCCGCGGGTCCGCTGCTGACCGGCGTCGCCGACGTCGCACCGGTCGTCGCCGGCGTCGCAATCGATTTCACCTCGACTGCCCGTCGCGCGCATCCGCCGCGCGCACCTCCGCTGCGTGCCTGAAGGATTCGCGCCCGTCCGCCGACCTCGGCGGCCACGGGCGCATCGGCACGACATTCCTTGAATCACTCGATCCGGACCGGCCCGCGCGTCGCGTCCGTCCGGGTCTGCGGAGAACGACATGCACCATTCGATCCGGTTCGGCGCGGCGGCCCTGGCCCTGGCCGTCGCGCCCGCCGCCCTCGGCTGTTCCATCTGCCGCTGCGGCGACCCCACCTACAACGCCCTCGGTCGCGACGGCGTGGCCCAGACCGGGCTGCGCCTCGCGCTCGACTGGGACCGCGTGCAGAAGACGCAGGGCGATCCCGCCGTCGAATCCGAGTCCCTGACCGAGGAGCGCACGACACTGCTGCTCGCCTACGGCGTGACGGAGCGCCTCGGCGTGTTCCTGCGCGTTCCCTACAGCGACCGCAGCATGAAGACCGTGGGCGAAGACGGCACCGAGCACCTGCACGCCGGCGGTCTCGCCGATCCGGAAGTGAGCGTGCAGTGGCGCCTGTGGTCCTCGCCGTTCGAGGGCGACGTCGGCATGCGGACGAGCGTGTTCCTCACGGGCGGCGTGAAGACCCCATGGGGAGAGAACGACGCGAGTCGCGGCGGCGTGCGTCTCGACGAACATCTCCAGCCCGGCACGGGATCGACGGACGTCTTCGGCGGACTCGCGGCGTCCCACCAGATCGACCGCACCTCGGCGCTGTTCGCATCGGTGCAGTACCGCGCCACGGGACGCAACGACGCCGGCTACGAGTACGGCAACGCCTTCCTCGCCAACGTCGCGTACGAGCACAAGCTCGGGTCGCGCTGGGACACGGTGCTCGAGCTCAACTACCGCGATGCCGGCCGCGACGAAGTGGCGCGCGACGGCACGACCGATGGCGATACCGGCGGCACGATGTGGTTCGCCACGCCACGGCTGCTGTTCGACGTCGGCCACGGCTGGGTGATCCGCGCGTCGGCGCAGTTGCCGCTCACGCAGTCGGGCCTCCATGGCGAGCAGGAGGAGAAGGCCGTCATCAACTTCGGCGTCACGCACCTCTCCGGCCGGTGATCCCGGGGGACTTGCGGAGTATGCGTATTTATTAAAAAGTTCCTACGGCAGATTCTCGCTACCGGACGGAGCCGTGGGCTCTGAGCGACCCGGAGCGAGTGATGTCCCTGGAAAGATGCAACTTGATCCGACGCAAGAACGTCTCGGTCGCGCTTGCGGCTTCCGTCGTGTCGGCCCCCGCCTTCGCGGGCGGGGTGCCGACCGGTCAGATCGAGGAGATCGTCGTCACCGCGCAGCGCCTCGAACTGGTCGGCCAGTCGGTGGCGGCCAGTCAGGGCATCGTGCTCGCGGATCAGCTCGAGTACCGGCCGACACTGCGGCCCGGCGAGGTGCTCGAGGTGGTGCCGGGACTGGTCGTCACCCAGCACAGCGGCGACGGCAAGGCCAACCAGTACTTCCTGCGCGGCTTCAACCTCGACCACGGCACCGATTTCTCGACGACGGTCGACGGCATCCCGATCAACCTGCCGACCAATGCGCACGGGCAGGGCTACCTCGACATGAACTTCACCATCCCCGAGCTGGTGGAGTCGGTCGCGTATCGCAAGGGCACGTACTATGCGGACGAAGGCAACTTCTCGGCTGCCGGCGCCGCGCACATGCAGTACCGCGATCGCGTCGATGCGCCATTCGTCACGCTCGGCGGGGGCGAGGACGGCTACTACCGCGCACTGCTTGCGGCGTCCCCCCGCGTGGCCGGCGGCGACCTCCTGATGGCCGGGGAATACTTCCACAACGACGGGCCGTGGAAGAATCCGGAGGACTTCCGCAAGGTCAGCGGTGTGCTCAAGTATTCGCGCGGCGACGCCGGGAGTGGCTGGAGCGTCGAGGCGATGGGTTACGACGGCCAGTGGCACAGCACGGACCAGATCCCGCTGCGCGCCGTGCAGGCGGGTGACATCGGCCGGTTCGGTGCGATCGACCCGACGGACGGCGGCGAGACCCATCGCTACAGCCTGTCGGGCAACTGGCATTCGTCGCTCGGTGCCGGCTCGCTGCACGCGACCGCCTATGCCGTCGACTACCAGCTCGACCTCATCTCGAATTTCACCTATGCGACCGATCCGGTCCACGGCGACCAGTTCGAGCAGTTCGAGTCGCGCCGTTACTACGGCGGCGAGGTCGGCTGGGACTCGCCTTGGTCGCCGTGGGGACGCGCCGGCTCGTTGATGGCGGGCCTGCAGGTGCGCTACGACGATATCCAGCCGGTCGCGCTGTATCACACGGTCGCCCGGCAGCGTTATGCGACCGTGCGCGAAGACGACGTGCAGCAGGCGAGCTACGGCGCCTATGGCGCGGCAAGTCTGCATTGGACCGACTGGTTGCGCATGGACGCCGGGCTGCGGATCGACTCGTATCACTTCAAGGTCGACAGCAGCCTCGGTGTGAACTCGGGCAGCGCGAACGACTCGATCGCGAGCCCGAAGCTGGCCCTGGTGTTCGGCCCGTGGTCGAAGACTGAGTATTTCCTGAACGCCGGCTACGGATTTCACTCGAACGACGCGCGAGGCACGACGATTCGCGTCGACCCGAACGACGGCGTCACGCCGGTCGAGCGCGTCGATCCCCTCGTGCGTGCCTTCGGTGCGGAGGCGGGCCTGCGCACCGCCATCATCCCGGAGGTGCAGTTTTCGGCAGCCCTGTGGTTGCTGGACCTGGACTCCGAACTGCTGTTCTCGGGCGATGGAGGAACGACGGAGCCGAGCCGGGCGAGCCGTCGCGAAGGCCTGGAAGTGGGTGCGTACTACACGCCCCTCGACTGGATCGTGATCGATGCGGATCTCGCGTGGACGCGTGCGCGCTACACGGATCCGGATCCGGCCGGCGACCACATCCCGAACGCCGTCGAGAGCGTGGCGTCGGTCGGTGTGGCGCTCATGCGGCCGACGGGCTGGTTTGGTGGTGCGCGGCTGCGCTATTTCGGGCCGGCGCCGCTCATCGAGGACAACAGCGTGCGCTCGGATTCCACCTTGCAGGTGAATCTTGAGGGCGGCTACCGCTTCTCGCCACACCTGAGCGTGGCCGCCACGGTCTTCAACCTGTTCGATGCCCGCGACAACGACATCACCTACTACTACGAGTCTCAGTTGCCCGGGGAATCCGCGCCGGTTGGCGACATCCACTTCCACCCGGTCGAGCCGCGGTCGATCCGGCTGGCGGTCACCGTCGCGCTGTAGTTCCGCCCGACTCGACGATCGCTACCGGCAGCAGAGCCTGCAGGACTACGCCGCCTGAGCCCGCGCTCGCCGCTCAGGCGGCGGGCAGCGCCGGCAGGCAGATGGCGAAGCAGCTGCCGCGGCCCCGCTCGCTGCCGACGGTGATGCGGCCGCCCATGCGCTCGACCAGCAGCTTGGCCACCACGAGTCCGATGCCGGCGCCCGGCACCTGAGTGACTTCGCGGCCCATCTTGTCGAACGGTCGGAACAGCCGTGCAATCTGCTGGGGATCGAGACCGTCGCCCGTGTCGTGCACCTCGATGCGGACCTCGGCGGTGTCGAAGTCGGTCCGCGTCGCGATGCGCACCGAACCACCCGGGCGGTTGTACTGGATCGCGTTCGCCACGAGGTTGCGCAGCGCGCGCTTGAGCCGGATCGGATCGATGTTCGCGCGGTGATGGCCGTCGTCGGCGTCGGTGGTGAGCGTCAGGTTCTGGGCGCTCGCGCGCTCGTACGCCTGGTCGGCCACTTCGTTGGCGACGTCGGCCACGTTCATCGTGACGAGCTTGAGACGCAGGGCCTGTGCTTCCAGTTCCGCGAGGCCCACGAGACCCGCCGCCGACTGCCGAATGGCTTCGCCCGCCCGCTGAATACGGACGGCCCAGTCGCGTTCCCGCTTGCCGAGGTGCGCCTCGCTGAGCAACAGCTGCGAATAGTCCGACACCGAAGCGAGCGGCGCGCGCATTTCCTGGCTCACCTGGGCGACGAACTGGCTGCGGGCGAGCGTCGTCAGGGCGTCGATCTCCTGGCGCACCCACTTCGATTCCTCGACCACGAAATCCTTGGTGATGTCCGAGATCGTGCCGTGCCAGCCGGAGAGCTGGCCCTCGAGGTCGCGCGTGGGTTCGCCGCTCAGCGAGAACATGCGTCGCACGCGGTCCCGCTCGGCCTTTCCGCCGACGCGCAGGCCGCGGAACGGCTTGCCACTGTGCAACGCGTGGGCGAGCGCCTCGACCTCGTCCTCGTCGCAGTGCTGGGCGAACAGCGACTCGAGCGTGCGGCCCTCGACGTGCTCGCCGAACGTCGGCAGGTGACGGCTCAGCGTCACGATGCGGCGCTCGGCGTCGAGGCGCCAGTAAGCGTCCGATTGCAGCGTGACGAGGCCGCGGAAGCGCTGGTCGTTGAGGCTGAGCTGCGCCAGCGTGTCGCGCACCTGCAGCGTCTGGCGCAGCGCGAGCAGGCTGCGCGCCGCTTCCACGTTGACGTCGCTCCACGAGCGCGACCGGTCGGTGACCAGCACCACCCAGCGCGCGAACGACGAGCGCGGCGACAGGCGCGGCCGGCCCTGCGCGTCGAGGTCGACCTGCACCGGCTTGTCCGGATCGCCGCCCCACGAGACTTCGCGCCGGTACGCCGGTCGCAGCCAGACGATGCCCCGCAGGCCGTGCTCGTCGAGCTTCACCGCCAGCATGCCGCAGGCCGTGCGCAGCTCGTCGGGCTGCAGCGGCGGGTGCAGGGTCACCTGGTCCGTGCACAGCACGTCGTCCTGCGTCGTCTCGAATGCCTGGCGTACGTAGCGCATCACCGACTCGGCACGCTCGGGCGCGGGCCACTGCCCGAACGGATACACGGCGTCGCCGTTCCAGAACGCGCCGCCGCTTGCATCGGCCACCCGCAGCAGCGACGTACCGCACTGCTCGATCACGTCGCGCACGCTGCTCTGCACGTGATTGAAAGCGCCGAGCACACGCTGGCCCGACTGCAGCGCGGAAGCGAGCGCCACCGAGCGGGCCTGTTTCAGGTGCGAGCTGACCATGTAACCCGCCGTGACCGACAGGGCGTAGCAGGCGCGCCGCACGCGCAGCGGCAGGTGCTTGGGCGTGCGGTGATGGCACGCGATCAGGCCCCACAACTCGCCCTCGACCAGCAGCGAGATGGTGAGTGTGGCGCGCACGCTCATGTTGCGCAGGTACTGCAGGTGGATCGGCGAGACGCTGCGCAGCAGCGAATGGCTCATGTCGAGCAGCTGCAGCCGGTCGTCGTCGTACCAGGGCAGCACGCCCACCGCGTCGTACTCGACGTCGGGCAGGTAGCGCACGAGGTTGCTGCGATAGAGCTCGCGCGCCTGCGCAGGGATGTCGCTCGCGGGATAGTGCAGGTCGAAGAACGACTCCATGTCGGGCTCGTGTGCGTCCGCGACCACGTGGCCGTGCCAGTCCTCCTTGAACTGGTACACCATGACGCGATCGAAGCCGGTCAGGCGCTTCACGCGCTGCGCGATGCGCTCCACGAGTTCCTCGAGCTCCACGGTCGTGCGCAGGGAATCCAGCGTGTCGCTGAAGCCCTGCATCGCGTCGCCCATCTCCTCGGCCGGCGGCGGCTCGAACTCGGCGAACCCGACACCGCGGTGGTGGTGCACGACGCACTGCAGGGCGCCGTGCTCGGCCGTGCCCTTGCGCGCGGGCAGGTCGATGACCTCGTGGCGCACGAGTCCGGTGGTGCCGGCCTTGAGCGAGGCGACGATGGTCGCGCAGTGCTCGTCGCCGACCAGTTCCGACAGCCGGCGACCCTTGATCGGCAGGCTGCCGACGGGCAGGAACTCGCCGAGGTTGGTGGAGGCGTGCAGCACCGTCTCGGTGGCCGGGTCGAACGCGACGAGCGCGCCGTGCGGCTGGATCTGGCCGGGCAGGTGGATCGGTTCGCGCGCGCAGTTGTCGAGCGTCACGGCGAAGCCGGACTGGGCACGGGCCGTTCCGGGGCTCGTGACGGTGTCGCGTTCAGTCATCGGCAGGCTCCGCAAAGACGGTCAGGAAAGCGGCGAACGTGGCTTGTGCCGCTGTGAGCGCGGCCGGCCAGTCGGAGGTTGGCAGCGATTCGAGTTCGGACAGCAGGCCGAGCCAGTGATGGCCCGACGCGTCGCCGTACCCCTGCACGAAGCGGCTGGCGAGCGGCCAGCCGGTCACGCCATCGCGCTGCAGGCGATTGCGCACCATGCGCAGGCCGAGCGTGCTGCCTTCGAGCACGTAGAGCACCCCGAGCGCGTCCGCCCACCCGCGTACGTCCGGGACCGCGGGCTCGGGGTCGTCGACGGTGAAGCCGAACTCGCGCAGGTCGTCGGCAAGCCAGGCCGAGCGCTGCAGGCGGAGCCGCGCCATGGCCGGCGGCACGTGCGGTGTCAGCGCCTGCTCGAGCGCGCGATGGAGCACATACTGTCGCGTGAGGTAGCTGCGCGCCGTGCGCTCGTCGAGCGCAGCGGCGGCGAAGGCGCGCATCACCGGGGTCGCCTCGAGCGCTGCGTGCTGCTCGGCCGTTCCTGCGCGCAAGGTGTCGCGCAGGGTGAAAAGTTTCCGGGCCGGGTGACTCAAGGCGGCAGCGCGTCTCGCAGCGGGGAACGCCCGCGGGCCAGTGGGCCGGGGCGGGTGGCAGGGATGGCCACTATCCCCGGCCCATCGCGCACTGTCCAGTCGCTATGACGTTATGAAAACTTGACGCCGCGGGGGCGTCGGGGTGGGGTCATCGGCCGGCCTGCGGTACCCTCCCGACCGCCATGTCCGCCGCATCGCCTGCCGATTCCAGCCTACCCCCCTGTCCGCACCGTCCCCCCTGTCCGGGATGCCCGCGCTATGGCGAGCCCGGCATCGCGCCCGAGGCTCGTGCCGCCCTCGCGGCACTGGCGGCGGCGCACGGACTGCCCGGGGTCGGCGAGGTCGACGGCACGGGGCAGGGTTTCCGGCTGCGGGCGCGGCTGGCGATCCGCGGCCGCGCCGGCGCGCCGAAGGTCGGCATGTTCCAGTCCGGCAGCCATCGCGTGGTCGCGATACCGGAGTGCCGGGTCCACCATCCCCTGGTCAATCGCGTGGCCGCGGACCTGCGCCAGGCCCTGATCGATACCGGCCTGTCGATC
>JBGAHO010000002.1:0-41178 GCA_044226195.1 Steroidobacteraceae bacterium | reverse complement strand
CCTGCAGGTGGTCGTCGAGCGCGCGACGCAGCGTGCGCAGGTCGTCCTGGTGGCGAACAGCGCGACGCTCGATCCGCTCGCGCGGTGCTTCGAGCAACTGCGCGACTCGCTCGGCCCGGCGCTGCACAGCCTGCACTTCAATGCGCAGTGCGAGCGGACCAACGCGATCCTCGGCCGCGAGTTCGTGCGCTGGTGTGGCGAGCCGGCGGTCGTCGAGCATTTCGGCGGCGGTCCCATCCACTATCCGCCGGGTGCGTTCGGCCAGAACAACCTCGAGGTCGCCGGACGAATCGTCGACTACGTGCGCGAGCAGGTGCCGGCGGGCTCCCGGGTCACCGAGTTCTACGCCGGCGTCGGGGCGATCGGACTGTCGATCGTCGGGCGGACGAGTGGGCTGCGTCTCAACGAGGTGAGCCCGGCCTCGCTCGAGGGACTGGCGCTCGGCATCGAGGCATTGACGCCCGAGCAGCGGACGCAGGTCGAGGTGGTGCCCGGGCCGGCCGGCGAGTGTGGCGAGTCCGCGGACGGCGCCGACGTGGTGATCGTCGACCCGCCGCGCAAGGGGCTGGATGCGGCGCTGGTGCGTCGTCTCGCCGCGGCGCCACCGGCCCGGCTGATCTACGTCAGCTGCAGCCTCGATTCACTGCGCGCCGACATCGCCCGGCTGACCGGGGCCGGTCGGCAGCGACTGGTGCGACTGCAGGCGTTCAACCTGATGCCCTATACGGGGCACGTCGAGACGGTCGCCTGCTTCGAGCGAGCGTGATCCGCCCGCCCGGGGTCATGGTTTGCCGTTCAGCGAGTCGAGTTCCTTCACGAGACGATTGGCCCAGCTGCGGACTGCCCGGCGGAAGTCGGCCGAGTTCGTGACCGAGTTCGTGACCTGCAGCGTGCCGCTGCGCGGCGCCGTCTTCTCGTCGACCACGCGGGCCAGCAGCTGGCCGGTCGCACCGTCGCGCAGTTCGAGCTCGAGCGTGGCGCGGCCCGATTCCATCGTATACGAGGTCACGCGGCCGGGCTCCATCCGGTCGGGCGCATTGATGAACACGTTGGCGATCTGCGCGTGCAGGCGCAGGGTATCGTCCCGGACCTGGTCGACCAGCGCATAACCGCCCTTGGCCAGTTCCTCGCCGAAGACCTTGCGGAATTCAGCCGCCATCTCGGTCTTGATCGTCTGGATGTCGGACGCGGACATGCGGCGCGTGGTGCTGCGCACGCCCTCGTTCGGGTCCCAGTTGCGGTCGAACGCGACTTCGACCGGGGTGTCGATCAGGATGCTCTTGTAACCCTGCAGTTGCGCGCCCGGGCGCACGTACACGAGGTCGAGGCCCTTGACCGGGCGCTGCTCGAGGCCTTCCCAGGTCTTCGGCGCGTCGGCCGCGTACAGCGGGGCGGCCATCGCGACGAGGGATAGCACGGCGAGCGGGAGCTGGCGCATCATGTCGACTCCAAAAAAAAAGCCGCGGATGCGAACGAGTCTGGTTCATCTTGGTCAAAAGTGTCAAGATGACCGCCATTGACTGCCTATCGAAGGGGTTGCCAACATGAATGAGACGAAGACGGGCGCGGGCGTGACGCGCCGCGAGTTCCTGCGCGCTGCGGGCGCGGGCGTGGCCGCCATGGGCCTTGCCGGCGAGACGGCCGCGGCGAGCAGCCCGACCGGGACCGCAACGCCAGCCGCGCTGGCCGCAAGCCCGCCGCCGGGGGGCTGGAACATCCTCTTCATCCTCGTGGACCAGGAGCGCTTCTTCCGCCCGGGCGAACTGCCGGCGGGCTTCGCGCTGCCCGCGCACGAGCGCCTGATGCAACGCGGCACCACGTTCACGCGGCACACCATCAACTCCTGCGTGTGCACGCCGTCGCGCTCGGTGCTCTACACCGGCCAGCACATCCAGCACACGAAGATGTTCGACAACACGAACTTCCCGTGGATCCAGAGCCTGTCGACCGACGTCCGCACGGTCGGCGACATGCTGCGCGACGCCGGGTACTACACGGCCTACAAGGGCAAGTGGCACCTGACCAAGGAATTCGAGACGGTCAACAAGCTCGGCAGTCCGACCAAGATCTTCACCGAGGAGATGGAGGCCTACGGCTTCTCCGATTACGTCGGCATCGGCGACATCATCGCCCACACGCAGGGCGGCTACCGGCACGACGGCATCACGGCCGCGATGGCCGGCAGCTGGCTGCGCGGCCGGGGGCGCGAGCTCGCGGCGGAGCAGAAGCCGTGGTTCCTCGCGGTCAATCTCGTGAACCCGCACGACGTCATGTTCTACGACACCGACGCGCCGGGCACTGCGGTGCAGTCCGTGCGCGGTCTCACGCACGTCGCGCGTGATCCGGTCGATCCGCTGTACGCCGCGCAATGGGAGTTCGACCTGCCGCGCAGCCACGACCAGGCGCTCGATGCGCCGGGTCGCCCGCCGGCCCACCGCGACTTCCTGCTCTCGCACGATGCGCTGGTCGGCAACATCCCGAACGAGCCGGCGCGCTGGCGCCGTCGCCACAACTACTATCTCAACTGCATGCGCGATGCCGACCGCAACATGGCCACCGTGCTGGCCGAGCTCGACGCGGCGGGCCTGACCGACAAGACGATCATCGTGTTCACGGCCGACCACGGCGACATGGACGGCGCGCACCAGCTGCACGCGAAGGGCGCCGTGGCCTACCGCGAGCAGAACAACGTGCCGCTCATCATCAGCCACCCGGCGTACGCCGGCGGCGGCCGCTGCGACGCGCTGACCACGCACGTCGACATGGCCCCGACCCTCGTCGCACTGACCGGCGCCACGGCCGAGAAGCGTGCCGAGATCACCCGCGGCCTGCCGGGCAAGGACTTCTCGGGCCTGCTCGCCAGCCCATCGGCGGCCGGCGTCAACGCCGTACGCGACGCGGCGCTCTTCAACTACAACATGTTCGCCTACCTCGACGGCGACTACCTGCTGAAGGCGGTGGCCTACATCCAGCAGGGCGGCGATCCGAAGAAGCTGAAGGACGCCGGCATGGTGCCCGACCTGCGCAAGCGGGGCGCGGTGCGCTCGGTCTACGACGGCCGCTACGTGTACTCGCGCTACTTCGCGCCGAAGGAGCACAACCGGCCGACGACCCTCGAGCAGATCTACAAGGTCAACGACGTCGAGCTGTTCGACACGCAGGCCGATCCGCTCGAGATGACCAACCTCGCCATGAAGAAGGGTGCGAACCGCGACCTGCTGATGGCGATGAACGACAAGCTCAATCGCCTGATCGACACCGAGGTGGGCGAGGATCGCGGCCAGATGCTGCCAGGCGGCATCGAGGCCGGCTGGGAAGTCACCCCGGAGACGATGGCGCCCTAGCGCCGCGGCCGGGGCAGTGCGGCGAGCGGAGGGATCGGGCGCGCGAGGCTGCGTTCGATCCGCTCCGCGCTCACGCCGAGGCCCTGCAGGATCTGCCGCGACACGTCGTCGGGCAGCGTGCGCGGTGCGCGCGTGGTGAGCATGCGGTGCATCGCCTCGAGCACCGTGCCGACGACGAGGTCGCGCGCCACTTCGACGCGCCGGAACTTGAACAGCCCGGCGCGGTGGCCCGCCTTCAGGTCGATGGAGAGCAGCGTCTCGACCAGGTTGCTGCGGAAGCGGCTGCGCACGATGAAGGCGCACAGGACCTTGTCGGCCTGGCTCCAGCGCAGCCACAGCCGCGGACCCATGCAGAGCCGGTCGACCGGATCGGTGAGGTCGGCCATGCCACTCTCGATCGACAGCATGAGGCCGTCTTCCATCGACGCCGTCACGGCGGCGAGCAGTTCGTCCGTCGCCCGGAAGTAATTGTAGAAGGTGCCGCGGGCCACCCCGGCCGCGGTGATGAAATCGTTGATGACCGGGGCGTCGGGCCCCTTGTCCGCGAACACCTTGCGCGCGGTCTCGACGATGTGCGCGCGCATGCGCGCGCGTCGTTCACGACCGACACGAGTGCGGTGGCCGCCGCCTGCGCTCGTGCCTGCTGCCGGTCGTTTCGCCATGGTTCGAGAATGCGTGGCCCGTCGTGCGACCACGCATCTTACTCGACTCGCCCTCAGTCGATCAGGTCGCCCGGCGTCGGCGGCAGCCGCGGCATCTGCTGGTCCGGGAACGGCCCCGTGAGGCTGTCGAGGAACGCGGCGATGTCGGCGACCTGGGCCGGTTCGAGCGTCCGGTTCAGCTGCGTCGAGGCCATCACGCGCACCGCTTCGTCGATCGTGTGCACCTGCCCGTTGTGGAAATAGGGCGCGGTGTACACGAGGTTGCGCAGCGAGGGGACGCGCCAGAGATTGCGGTCCGCGTCGTTCTTCGTCGCCGAGGCGCGACCCGTGTCGCTCGCCAGGTCGTACTTGCCGACGTACGGACTGTCGGGATAGGTCGGGAACTTCATGAAGAAGCCCGTGCCGGCCGGCAGCGCGGGGCCGGCGAACGTCGGGCCCTGGTGGCAGCCCGTGCAGCCGACTTCGGCGAACGTGTTGAGTCCGCGCACCTGTTGCGCGCTCAGCGCTTTCGTGTCGCCCTTCGCGTAGCGGTCGTACGCGCTGTTCGGAGTGATGAGCGTGCGCTCATAGGCGGCGATGGCTTTTGCGGCGTTGTCGAGCGTCACGGTGTCGCCAGCGCCGAACGCCTTCGCGAAGTACGGCGCGTAGCCTGGAATGCCGCGGATGCGACCGGCAACGGCGTCGAGGTTCGGCATGCCCATCTCGATCGGGTTGGCAGGCGGCCCCTTGGCCTGGTCCTCGAGACTCGCGGCCCGCCCGTCCCAGAACTGGCTCGAGAGGAACGCGGCATTCCACACGGTCGGCGCATTGCGTCCGCCGACGTGGCCGTGCACGCCGATCGACGTCGGGCGATGGTCGTCGCCGCCCTCCATCACGTTGTGGCACGAGAAGCACGACACGGTACCGGTCGAGGAGAGGCGCGGATCGAAGTACAGCATCTTGCCGAGCTCGACCTTGGCCGGTGTCGTTGGATTGTCGGCCGGGGCCGGGGCGGTGTCCGGCAGCGGTTGCCACGGACTCGTGGCGGCCGAAGCGGACAGCGTGGCGCCGAGAGCGGCGGACAGGAACAGAGCGGATACCGATGACGTTCGCATGGATACGACCTCTAGCGACGAAGGGCAGCGCAGCCGCAGTGCAGCCACGCGGTGGCGGCAGCGGCCGTCGAACGATGGAGGTCACTATGCTCCGCCCAGATGCACGGAGGCTTAATCCGCGCTTGTGCGGATCCGCCGGCGGCGGACGATCAGTGCGCGGAGCGGGCGGCGCGCTGCGGGAACACCGCGACGCAGATGAGAATGAAAAGCAGCAGGGCGCCCGAAGCGCCGTAGCGGCTCAGGTCCAGCCCGCCCTGCGCGTGCGGCTTGTCGAGGAAATCGCCGACTACCGCGCCGAGCGGCCGCGTGAGCACGAACGCGGCCCAGAACAGCACCGTGTGCGAGAGCGTCGACCAGCGGTACGCCGCCCAGACCGCCGCCAGCAGCACGACGAACACCGCGATGCCGCCGCTGTAGCCGAGGCCGGCGCTGTCGGCGGTCCAGTCCCCGAGCGCGGTGCCGAGGGTCTGGGAGAAGAGGATGGTCACCCAATAGAAGACCTCGGCCCGGCCGCCCTGCACGGAATCGATCGCCACGGTGCCGAGCGTGCGGTGCCACGCGAACAGCGACGCCAGCAACAGGCCCAGCAGCAGCAGCGAACCCCCCGGATACCCGATGCCAAGGGAACGGTCGGCAAGGTCCGCCAGCGTCGTGCCGACCGTGGTCGTGGCGATGATCGCCAGCCAGTAGAGCCACGGATTGAAGTGCCGGGCCCGGATCTGGGCACCCACCGCCCCGACCAGCAGAATGGAGAAGACGCCCGTCGCCGCCAGGTATCCGAGGCCCATCGACATCGAGACCGCGTCGCCCGCGGTTTCGCCGAGCGTGGTCGCCGCGATCTTGACCAGCCAGAAGAGTAGCGTGACCTCCGGAACCTTCACGGCCGGCGTGGTTTCCTGGGCTCGCAACGGATCGTCTCCCGGCCTGCCAATGGGCGCTACTGTGGCACAGCCTCCGGGCGAGTCCAATTCCGACTGGTTCACGGTCCCGTGCATCAAAACCGTGCAGTGGGAAACCCTACGTTGACCGTCCCCCGCTGCTCGTAATAAAGGTCTTTCCATGGACCGGGGTGGTCACCAGGGAGACAGTGTCTCCCCGACGCCCGCGCGGAATCCGAAGATTCCGGCGGGTGCGGGGAAGGTCACGCTTGCGTACGCGATCGTGGCGACGCTCTGGATCACCGTGTCCGACCTCCTGGTGGCGGGCCCCGCCTGGCGCCCCACCAACCCGAACACGCTGAAGGGCCTGCTCTTCATCGCCGTGACTTCGCTGCTGCTGCACGGACTCGTGCGCCGGCTGCTCACCAACCTGTCGGAGTCGAACGCGCGCGAGCTGCGGGTGCAGTCCGACCTCGTGACCAGCCAGGAGCGCTATCACACGGCGTTCATCGGCAGCCCCGACGCGATGGTCATCTCGGACATCGCGGACGGCACCTACCTCGACGTGAACAACGGCTTCACGCGCATCGCGGGCTGGCGTCGCGAGGAAATCGTCGGCCGAAGTTCCGCGGAGATCGGCATCTGGCACGACCCCGACGACCGGCAGCGAATCATGGAGGCGGTGCTGGCGACCGGGCGCTGCGAGTACTACGAGACCAAGTTCCGCACCAAGGACGGCATCCTGATCGACTCGGTGGTGACGGCCTACCGCCTGCAGGGCGAGGGTCGGCCGAGCGTCCTCATGGTCGCGCGCGACATCACCAACCGGAAGCGGGCCGAGGAAGACCTGCGCAAGCTTTCGATGGCGGTCGAGCAGAGTCCGGAGAGCATCGTCATCACCAACGTCGCCGGCGAGATCGAATACGTCAACCTCGCGTTCCTGCGCACCACGGGGTACGCGTGGGACGAGGTCATCGGTCGCAATCCGAAGTTCCTGCAGTCCGGGCGCACGCCGGCGAAGAATTACCAGGACATGTGGGAGGCGTTGCAGAAGGGGCGCCCCTGGAAGGGCGAGTTCATCAACCGCCGCAAGGATGGCGGCGAGTTCGTCGAGTTCGCGATCGTCGCGCCCATCCGCCAGGTCGGCGGCCGCATCACCCACTACCTCGCGGTCAAGGACGACATCACCGAGAAGAAGCGCATCGGCCAGGAACTCACGCTCTACCGGGAGCGCCTCGAGGAACTGGTCGTCAAGCGCACCGAGGAACTCGCCGAGGCCCGGCGCCGGGCCGAGTCGGCCAACGTGGCGAAGAGCAGCTTCCTCGCCAACATGAGCCACGAGATTCGCACGCCGATGAACGCCATCCTCGGCTTCACCGACCTGCTGCTCGCGACGCCGCTCGACGACGAGCAGCGGATGCAGCTGCGCTACATCAGCCAGGCCGGTCGTCACCTGATGTCGATCATCAACGACATCCTCGACCTCTCGAAGGTCGAGGCCGGCAAGCTCGTGCTCGAGCACCTGGACTTTTCGCTGGCGGAAATCTTCGACAGCGTGCGCGTGCTGATCTCGGAGCAGGCCGCGGGCAAGGGCCTGCAGGTGAGCGTCGAACTCGTCGGCGTGCCGGCCTGGCTGCGTGGCGACCCCACGCGCATCCGCCAGTCGCTGCTCAATTACGCGGGCAATGCGGTGAAGTTCACGCAGACGGGGTCGGTGACCCTGCGCGCCCGGCTGCTGGCGGAGCAGGGCGACCGGTTGCTGGTGCGCATCGAGGTGCAGGACACCGGGATCGGCATTGCCGCCGAGCGCCTGCCGGAGCTGTTCCAGCCGTTCCAGCAGGTGGACGCCTCGACCATGCGCAAGCACGGCGGCACCGGACTCGGACTCGCCATCACGCGCCGCCTCGCGAACTTCATGGGCGGCGATGCGGGCGCGGAGAGCGAGCCGGGAGTCGGCAGCACCTTCTGGTTCACGGCGTGGCTCGAGCGCGGCCGCCCCGTCGAGCCGTCGATCCGACTGCGCGAGGAGGAAGCCACCCTCACGTTGCGCCGCCTGCACGGCAACCAGCGCATCCTGCTGGCGGAAGACGACGCCGTGAACCGCGACGTGGCGCTCGGCATGCTGAAGGACACGGGGCTCACGGTCGAAATGGCCGAGAACGGCGAGCAGGCGGTGGCCATGGCGCCGCGCGGCTACGCGATGGTGCTGATGGACGTGCACATGCCGGTCATGGACGGACTCACGGCCGCGCGCGCGATCCGCTCGTTGCCCGAAGGCGCGAAGGTGCCGATCCTGGCGATGACGGCCAGCGTGCTCGAGGAAGACCGCCAGCGCTGCTTCGACGCCGGCATGAACGACTTCATTCCGAAGCCGGTCGAGCGCGAGCAACTGCACGCCCTGCTGCTGAAGTGGCTGCGCTGACGGGCCGCTCAGGGCCCCGGCATCGGCTGCACGTGTTGTCTCGCGGCCTCGCTCTGCCCTTCGGCAATGGGCGGCGCGGACTGCTCCCACATCAGGTTGCGGATGTCGTCCGGCGCGACGGGCTCCCGCGCGATCACCAGCACGAGACGCAATCCGTCGCTGTGGTAGGGATCGCCCGTCAGGTTGTGGCGCGGCGCGAGGCGCGAGGCTTCCGCGCTGCCCTTCACGAACCCGAAGCGGTCGACGAAGCCATGGGCGATCAGGCTGTGCAGCAGGTACTCGCGCGTGGTGTCGACCTCGGGGTCGATCACGTGCGTCGTCAGCGTCGGTGACTTCGGCGTGAGCTTCACGCCGATGTCGCGGCTGACCTGGCCCACCCAGACCGACCGGCCCTCGAAGCGGAACGGCGCCAGCCACAGACGCATGTGGTTGCGCTGCGAGATCGAGTGGCGCGCGCGCTGCAGCGCCACGTCCTGCTTGCGGCCGAATACGTACAGGCTGCTGACCGGCGCCACCGGGTACGCATTGCCGGCCACGGCCGCGCCGATCTCGCGCCGCACGGACTTGAGCGTGATGCGGTGGGTGAACGACCAGCCGCTGCGCGAAAGGGAATTCAGCACGTCGTCCGAATTGCCGACGAGCACGATGTTGAGCGGGTCGCCGTCCGCGGCGCCCTCGTCGTTGGCGGCACAGCACGGCAGGCGCTCGAGCTCGGCGCGCAGCGCCTCGAGCGAGAGGTCCGGCAGCTCGCGGCCCGCGTACGTCTTCGCCGGATCGAGTTTCTCGTAGTCGAAGTCGCCGTCGGGCAGCGGCAGGGCGAAGTCGAAGCGCAGCTCGCGCGGCGCCGCGACCCCGTGTGCGGCCGGATCTCCCTCGGCGTAGGCATCTCCCTGCAGCCGGATGTCGACGTAGCGACCGCCTTCGACGCGCGGCAGGAACACGAAGCCGTCGGTCACGGTCCGCGGCACCAGCAGCGCCCGGATCGACTCGTCGCGCAGGTACTGGTGCAGGGCGGCCCGCGACGAGTGGTCGACCTCGCTCTCGACGAGCAGGCCCGCTTCCTCGGCCGAGTAGAAATCCGCATCGAGCACGGTACGGATGAACCACAGCCGACGATCCGATCCATTGCGCACCTGGATCCAGACGGCCTGCAGGTCGTGCTTCGCGAAGTCGACGCCGAAGTGGCGGCGGGCCTGCTCGTCGGTGAGGATCGAGACGGACACCGAGACGTCGCCATGGGTGCGGGTCTGCACGCCGGTCAGCCCGGCCGGCGCCTCGAGCGGGTCCGGCGCGAAGGGCAGGGACCGGCAGGCCGTCATGGCCAGCAGGCACAGCAGGACGGCGACGAGACGGGCGGTGGCGGAGCCGGGGCGCATCACATTTGCTTCTCGAACAAGTCGCCGATCGACTTGCGGTAGCGGTCGATCACGCTCTCGGGCGATTCGAACCGGGCGGCCTCGGCGGGCGTCACCTCGCGGGCGTAACGCAGGTCGTCGTCCAGGAACTTGCGGCGCAGGCGCCCGGCGAGATCCGGCTGCAGGAACACCACGGCCGATTCACTGTTGAGCCGTTCGCTGCGCGGATCGAGGTTGTACGAACCGACGAGGCTGCGTTCACCGTCGATCACCGCGAACTTCGAGTGCATCGTGCCCTGCTGGCGGGTCGCCTGGTCGGCGGACTGGCCGACCCATTCCCAGATGCGCAGCCCGGCATCGCGGTTCGGGCAGGCCTTCACTTCCGGGGTGTCGTTCACGGCGAGCAGTTCCTTGTAATAGCCACGGCCCACCAGCGTGATCTCCGGCAGGTCGTTGGTCTCGGGGCTGTTCGAGATCAGGCGCACCGCCGTGCAGCGCTTCGCCGCGTCGGTCAGCGCGGTGAAGATTGACGGCGTCGGCACGAAGTACGCGTTCGCGATCAGGACCTCCTGCCGGGCCCGCTCGATCAGCTTCACGTAGGCCTGCTGGATGTAGGTTTCCCTGAGCCGCGGCCGGTTCTGGATGAAGCGGCAGGTGGCGCCCCGGTAGTCGAGGCGCGGGTGGCGGGCCTCCATGCGCGCGACGTTCGCGACCACGGCCGGGTCGGTCTGGTAGCTGACCGGTACCTTGCCGGTCTTGTCGAGCACGGCCCGCGTCGCGTCCCAGTACAGGTTCGTGTTGAAGAGGCCGCGGCTCTTCTTCACGCCGACGAAGTAGTCGAAGTTGCGGTCGAAGGCGGTGACGAGGTCCTTCACCACGGCGCCGCGCAGCACCACGTCCTGGTCGCGCCACGTGCTGTCGGGGTGCGCCGGATCGGCGCGGAAGTACTCATTGCCGACGTTCAGCCCGCCCGTCACCGCCACGCCGTCGTCGGTCTCGCCGTCGACGATCCACATCTTCTCGTGGAAGCGCTGGTCCAGGGCGTTCGGGTCCGTGTGCGGCACCAGCATCGGCACCGGCACTTCATTCAGCCACTGCAGCGCCAGTGCCTCGTAGCCCTCGACCTCGATGCCGTTCTGCTTGAGGTCGAACAGCATCCACTGGGTCTGCAGCCACGGGTTCGAGAAGGCGTCGACGATGACGCGCACGTCGAGGCCGGCCGCCTTTTTCTGCTTGAGGATTTCGGCGATGCGCAGTCCGCTTTCGTCGCCCTTGAACACCAGGGCCTGGATGCGGATCGAGTGTCGCGCGTTGCGGAGCGCGGCCAGTCGGACCGCGAACGAGTCCTCACCGCCCTCGAGCACGGCCACGCGGCACTGATCGGGTCCGCGCGCGGGGAACAGGCCCGCGAGGCCGACGTCCGGCAGGGGACTGCCCTGGAACTCGGCCTCGGTGCCCACCACCGACGTGGCGCTCGTGCGGGCGACGTAGTCGCCGAGTTCCGGGCCCGATTCCGGCACCACCGGCCGGCCGGTGCACCCGGCCAGCGCGGCGAGCAGGCTGGCGAGCGGGCCGATCCAGGGCGCACGGCGGTTCATGGCGCGAGTATGCCGTCAGCGGCCCGGACCCGCACCCGGATCCAAGGTCTCGCTTACGTAGGCCAGGAGGGCGTCGAACAGGGCTGCACGCGGAAACTCGCGCGGGCTGCGTCGCGACGAGAGCAGCGGCAACTGCTTGTCGATGGCGATGGCCACGTCCCAGTGGTCCGCGTTGGCGTAGCCGAGCAGCGTGCCGCCGGGAATGTAGCCGTCGCCGATCACGACCTGCCCGTCGTTGCGTCGGTCGCGGTCCGACAGCATCCGCCACGTCGTGGTCAGCGCGCGGCTCAGGTGTTCGCGCGTGGTGAATGCGCCGAGCGAGTAGTACCGCACGTGGTCCGGCAACGGATGCTCGGCGAGCCAGGCCTGGCGGGTCGCGGGCACCAGGCTCGCGATCACGCCGCCGTCGCCCGGTGCGCAGAAATCCGCGAACCAGTGGGAGAACAGCGTTCGGTACCACCAGTCCGCGGTCTGCGCGAGCGGCGAACCGAGGATCGGACCGGAGACGCTCACGACGGCCGATACCCGCTGGCCGACGTCCGTCTCGTCGACGAGCAACTGCAGGATGTCGACCGCACCCTTGGAATAGCCAATCAGCACGATGCGCTCGTCCGCCGGCACTTGCGCTGCCCGGATCGCCTCGGCGATCTGGCGCGCGTTCGCCGCGGTGCTCGAGCGGCCACTCACCTTGACCTGCTCGATGCGGTGGCCGGCGGCCACCAGCCGGTCGATCTCCTGCTCGTAGGGGAACATGTCCTCGATGCGGCAGTCGCCGAAGGCGCCGCTCACCACGAAGACGTGCAGGTCGGTCCGGATCGTGGCCGGTGGGCCCGGGTGGGCCGTCGGTGCCTCATCCTGCAGGCGCCAGAGCAGGTCGTCGCAGGCCGTCGCAGGATCGGCCGCGGCCAGCTGTGTGCAGAAGAGTTCACGGAAGCGGGCGCGACCGTCGTGTCCCCGGGCCGCGTCCTGGCCGAAGCGCGCCGACGTCGCGCGCAGTTCCTCGGCCGTGGGCATGGACGTGCAGCCCGGGAGTCCGAGCAGCATCCACGCGCAGGCGGCGGCCCGCCATCGTCCCTGTCTGCGTCGAAGCACTGCCTGGCGACCGCTGCACCGGAATCGGGGCCGCCATGATCGCTCAGCGGCTGCGTCAGGGGAACCGTTGTCGGCGCGCCGACCGCCACCAGCCGAACGCGAGAAAGGCGATGACGGCCGCTGCGATGACCAGCCCGCGTGGATCCGGCAGGGCCACGGCGCGGGTGACCGGCACGAGGGCGAGGTGCAGGGCCGCGAACTTGTATGGCGCCAGCGCGAGGTAGCGGGGGTCGCTCACGAGGTCGAGAAACGCGCGACGGCTCGGGTAGCGCACCACGAGGATGCGATCGAGTCCGTCCGCCGAGGCGTCGGGGCCGAGCAGGTCGGCGTGCACGCCGTCGGCGAGCGTGATCCCGCCGCGTTCGCCGCCGACCACCGGCCAGCCGCCCCGCTTCAGCAGCAGGGGCATGACGGATCGCTCGTAGTGGGCATTGGATGCCTGCGGCGACAGCGCGATGTTCTCGCCTCCCGGCACCGCGCGCAGGGTCGGGTAGTAGCGCATCAGGTTGAGCATGTAGACGGGCTGGCCGTCGTCCGCGAGGCCCCAGGCCCGGAGGCGCTCGAGCGCGATGCGCTGCTCCCCGGGCGGGGCCGGCAGCTTGCCCTGCAGCCTCGCGATGTAGCCATCGACCTCGGCCGGCGTGAGGCGTGCACGGTCGCCCGGCAAGAGCCAGGCCCACGCGGCCGCGCACGCCAGTGCCAGCAGCAGGGCCAGCAGGAGTTCAGCCCGGTGCCGCTTCACTCGGCGAGGTATCCGTTCTGCTTCGAGGCGCTGATCGTCAGGCGGCGGGCCCATCGTCGCGAGAGGCGCATCGCCGTCGAGCCTAGCTTCGCCATCGGTCCGGTGAACAGGAAGCCGCGGTCGCTCGTGACGGCTTCGGCCACGTCGCGTGCCACCACGTCCGCCGTGCAGCCGTGGTCGGCGTAGTAATGCTGCAGCTTGCGCACCTGCGATTCGGAGATGGTCGACCCGAACGGGCTCACGCGCACGATCGCCGTGTTGATGATGCCCGGGCAGACGACCAGCACCGTGATCGGCGTGGCATGCAGTTCCATCGCCAGCACCTCCGACAGGCCGACGACCGCGTGCTTGGACGCGGCGTACGCAGCCATGTTGGGTGCGGGTGCGAAGCCGGCGAGCGAGGCGACGTTGACGATCTTGCGTTCGCCGCCCGCGCTGCGCATGGCGGGCAGGAAGGCGCGCGTGCAATGCACGATACCCATCACGTTGATGTCGAGGATGCGGCGCCATTCGGTGATCGGCGTCTCCTCGAAGCCGCCGAGGAAGGCGACGCCCGCATTGTTCATCAGCACGTCGAGCGCACCGACCTCGCGCTGCACCGTCTCCGCCAGCAGCGCGACCGACCGTTCGTCCGCGACGTTGCAGGCGTGCGCGTGGCATGCGGTACCGCGCGCGCTCAATTCCGCGCGCAGCGATTCGATGGCCGCCACGTTGACGTCCGAGACGACCAGCTTCGCGCCGCGCCGCGCGAATTCACGCGCACATTCCAGCCCGATGCCCGAGCCGGCGCCGGTGACCAGTACCCACTTGTCCTGCAGCGTCTTCATGCGGAGGGTCCGAAGTAGACTTCGAAGAAGCGCGCGATGCCGGACTCCGGCACGGCCAGATTGGCCTGCGTGCTGGTGCGTACGCTGACCAGCGCTGGACCGTCGTGGGCGCGCGCCCGTGCGAGCGCCGCGGGCAGGTCGCCGATCGACTCGACGTGCTCGCCGCGACAGCCGAGGCCTTCCGCCAGTTTGTCCCAGTGCACCGTGCCCATGGCCGTGTTGAAGGTCGTCCCGAAGCGGGCCATCTCGTTCGGGATCTCCATGGTCCACTCGCCCTCGGCCAGCACCACGACGGTGATCTTCTGGCCCTCGCGTGCGGCGGTCTGCAGCTCCATGGCGTTGAAGCCCGCGGCCCCGTCGCCGGTGACGCAGACCACCTCGCGTTGCGGTGCGCCGAGTTTGGCGCCGACTGCGGATGGGATGCCCGTGCCGAGCATGCCGAACTCGAGGATGCCGTGATACGAATTCGGCCGCGTCGAAGGCAGCGCGATGGCCGCCCACAGCGAGGTCATGCCGCCATCGGTGCAGTAGACGGCCTCCGGGCCGAACACCGCGCCGACGGCGCCGATCGCATGCGCCGGGTGGATGCCTGGGCCGGCCCACGACGCGACATGCGCGCCCATTGCCTGCAGCCAGCCCAGCAGTACCTCGCGCTGGGCGGCGACGTCCGTGCGCCCGGCACTCGCCAGTCGGCGGCCCTGCAGCGCGCTCGCGATGCCTTCGAGGGTCGCGCGCGCATCCGCGACGATGCCGAGCGCGACGGGACGCGACACGCCGATGTGCCGCGGCTCGATGTCGACCTGGATCAGCCGGCAGCGCGACGGCTCGCCCCAGTATTTGTCGAACGGCACGTCGAGGTTGCCGATGCGCGTTCCGACCGCGAGCATCACGTCGGCATGGCGACGCAGTTCGTCCGCGGCGGGGCTCTGCGAATGGAAGTAGAGCGGGTGGTCGTGCGGCACGACGCTGCGTCCCGCCATCGACGGAATGATCGGGCAGCCGAGTTGCTCGGCGAGCGCGAGCAGAGCGCCGTTGGCGCCGGCGCGGTCGACACCGGTGCCGGCGAAGATCACCGGATTCTTCGCGCCCGCGAGCATCTGCGCCGCTTCGGCAAGCTGCGCCGCCGACGGCTGCGGCAGCGAACCGCGGCCGGTCACGCCCGGAAAGATCGGCGCCGACTCCGCTGCACCCGTGGCATACAGCACCGGGCCGGGGACCTCGAGCTGCACCGGGCCCGGCCGTCCGGACCACATCTCGCGGAATGCCATGCGCACCAGCTCGGGAATGCGCGTCCACTCGAACACCGGTCCGTTCCATTTCACGACCGGCTTCACGAGGTCGAGCTGGTCCTGGCCCTGGAAGGTGGCGGGCGTCGCCGGGTACACGATGCCGGCGCGATGCTGCGAGGTGATCGCAAGCACTGGCACGCCTTCGTGCCGCGCCGTCAGCAGGCCGGGCAGCAGGTTCGCGGTCCCGGGGCCGGGATTGCCGAGCACGGCGGCCACCTTCCCGGTCGTCTTGTAGAGGCCCTCGGCCATGTGTACGGCCGCCGCTTCGTGGCGGATGGTGACGAAGCGAATGCCGTTCTCGGCGAGCGCCGCCAGCAGCGGATCGATCTCCGGGCAGGGCAGGCCGAACACGAACTGGATGCCTTCGTTGGCAAGCGCGCGGGCCAGGAGCTGGCCGCCGGTAATGTCGGTCATGCAGGTCCCCTCTGTCGGTGTGCGGTCGTCTGGGCGATCCGTGCGGGCAGTGTCGATCCGGCGGTGGACACGTTCTTGACATTTTCAGACAATGTACTGGCATTTTCAGACAGCCGCGTCAGCCCGCGGCGGAGGCGACCCGGGCCATGCCGGACGGTCGTGAGACGGCGCAACTGCCGGCACGCTACGTCGCGCTGCTGCTCGACTACCTCGCCTCGATCGGGGTGGAGCGCGACGCACTGTTGCGCGCGACTCGGATCCGCGCCATCGACGACCCGGGGGCGCAGGTCACGCTGCGACAGCTCGAGGCCCTGCTGGTCGCGGCGATCCGCGCCAGCGGACGCACCGATCTCGGCTTCGAACTCGGCCGCCGACTCGACCCGACTTCGCACGACCTGCTCGGCTTCGCTTTCCTGACGAGCCCCACGTTCGGCGACGTGCTGCGGCTGCAGGTCACGTACCAGCGGCTGCTGCAGACGGCCTTTGCGTTGAGCCTGCACCGGTCCGCCGACCGCGTCGAACTCGTGTACACGCCGGCGGTGGCGATGTCGCAACAGACGATGCGCATGCTCGAGGAGGCGATCGTCGTCTCGAACCACCTCGCCTATCGCGCGGCGCTCGGCGATCGCCTGCCGCCCTATGACGCGTGGCTGTCGATCGAGCGGCCCGCGCACGCCGAGCGTTATCGGGAACTCGCGCCCGTTCGCGTGCATTTCGCGGATGGTCCGACCGGCGTGCGTTTCGCGCTGCCGGCGTCGCTGGTCGACGCGCCGCTCGCCATGGCCAATCCGCGGGCGATGCGTGCCGCGGAGGAGCGCTGCAAGGCGATGCTGCGGCAGGTTCGGGTGGGGCGGCGCTGGAGCGACTGGTGCCGCACCATGCTGCGCGAGTCGGAGGACTCGCGTCCGACGCTCGAGCAGCTCGCGCGCATCGTCAACGTCTCGCCGCGGACGCTCGCGCGTCATCTCGACGCCGAGGGCAGCAGCTTTCGCGAGCTTTCGCTGCAGGTACGCACCGACCGTGCCGGCCAGATGCTGCGCGCGGGCGACCTCTCGGTGACGCAGGTGGCCTACCGGCTCGGCTACGGCGACGTCGCGAGCTTCGTACGCAGCTACCGCAACCGCACGGGCCGCACGCCGGGCGCGGTTGCGCGGGGGCGTCGCGCCGCGGAGTGAGCCGGCGGCCGGCTACTTCAGGATCGTGGAATCCAGCGTGCCGCTGGGCGTCTCGTCGAGGTACGTCGCGTCGTCGAAGGTCGATGCATCGAACGCGGCGCCCGTGCCCTTCGCCAGCACCTTGCTCGTGGCCGTGCCCTTGGCGCCGTCGTCGTCCTTCACGGTGAGCGTGACCGTGTATTCGCCGGGATTCGCATAGGTGTGCGCGGCCTGCACGCCCGTCGCCGTCGCGCCGTCGCCGAAGTCCCACGCGTAGCTGTCGATCGTCCCGTCCGGGTCGCTCGACGTGCTCGCGTTCGCCGTGATCGCGAGCGGTGCATCGCCACTCGCCGGCGTGATCACCATCGCCGCGACGGGCGGCTTGTTCTTCGAGCCGCCCCCACCCCCGCCGCAGGCCGCAAGGGCCGCGACGAACAGCAGGACGAGGGCCTGTCGCCTATTGCTCATTGAACATGAAGTAGCCGATCGTCGAATCGGTCGACGACGAGTTCGGGCACTTCGCGGAGAGGGTCTCGCCCGCACGCACCACGAGGGGCGCATCGAGGTTGGCCGGGAACTGCGGGTCGTCGTTGATCTTGAGGATCAGGCCCGAGCAGCCCGCGACGAAGCTGCGCAGCACCCAGCCGTTGGTCGCCGTGTCGGGCACCGTGGCCACGTCCTTGAACGTCGAGTTGTTCAGGGTCGTCTTCTTGCGCGTCAGCACCCCGCCGAGCCCGGTCTTCGCCAGGCTGTCCAGGTACGAGAAATTGGCGTTCAGCTCGGACGCCCGGATCGGGTCGCCGGCCTTGAACGTGAAGGGCAACTCGGCCAGCGCCAGCGAACACGGCAGGAGGCCCAGGACCAGCAGCAGCACGCGACGGTTGATCATCTCGCAGCCCTCTCTCGGATGCGTGGCGACGCCACGGGACGCATGATACCGTCGAAACAAAGCGGGAGGTCAGTCGTGAACAGACGCGAACTGCTGGGCATGGGGATCCAGGTGGCGGCCGTGACCGCGTCGGGGCGACTGCTGCTCTCCGAGGCGCGGGCCGAGGGCAGCGCGCGCTACGCCGAGGCCTTCGAGCGCCTCGACCGCTACGTCGCCCAGTTCCTCGACGACATGAACGCGCCCGGACTCACTCTCGCCCTGGCGGATGCCTCCGGGGTGCAGCGCACCTGCGCCTACGGGGTCGACGATCTCGCGACCCACGCGCCGCTCGACGTCGACGACCTGTTCCACATCGGCTCGATCACCAAGTCGTTCCTCGGCCTCTGCCTCGTGCAATTGCAGGAGGAGGGCAAGCTCGACCTGCACCGGCCGATCCTCGACTACCTGCCGACGCTGCGGCTCGACGGGCTCACGCGTCCGCTCACGCCGCACGACCTGCTGACGCACTCGGCCGGCCTGCCGGACGGCCTGTTGTTTCCCGGCGATCCGGCGTTCCGGCATCGGGGAACGGCCGCGCCCGGCCAGGTGTTCCACTACTGCAACATGGGCTACGAGGCGCTCGGCCTGCTGCTCGCCGAACTGGACGGGCGACCGCTCGCCGAGTCTTTCCGCGCACGCATCCTCGCGCCGCTCGGCATGTCGTCGACCGAGCCGGTGATCAGCTTCCACGCGCTCGACCGCTACGCGCGCAGCTACCAGGCGACGCTCAACGACCGGCCGTTCCCACGGCGCGGTGCACTGAGCGTCAGCCCACCGATCTACGTCACCGAGGCCTCGGGATCGATCGCCTCGACGGCCGCCGACATGGGCCGCTACCTGACGATGCTGATCAACCGCGGCGCAGGGCCGAAAGGGCGGATCCTTTCCGAGGCGGACTTCGAGCTGTTCGCGAAGGGACACATGCCGGCCGAGCACTTCGGCCCAGGCGCGTCGTATGGCTACGGCATTGCGGCGGACCAGCTGGACGGCCATCCGCGCCTGCGCCACACGGGCGGCATGGTCTCGTTCGCTTCCGCGCTCGAGGTCGATCGCGAGTCGCGCATCGGCGTGTTCGCCTCGATCAATGCGATGCAGGGTTACCGGCCGCGGCCCGTCGCCGAGTACGCGCTGCGCCTGATGCGCGCCTGCATCGAGGGCAAGCCGCTGCCCGACGTGCCGCCGCGTACGCCGGCGCTGCAAGTCGAGGCCGCGAAGGACTACGTCGGCCGTTACCGCTCGCCCGAGGGCCGCGAGCTGGTGGTCACCGCGGAAGGCGACCGGCTGTTCCTCGAGCATCCGACCGGTCGCCTGCCGCTCGAGCCCTGGCTCGGTGGTGACGATGCCTTCATCGTGCCGACCGAACAGGGCGCGGAGTTTCCGCTGCACTTCAGCCGCGACGGCGCCGACCACAAGGGACCGGTGCTCGCCGCCGGCTGGGGCAACGACTGGTATCCGGGCGAACGCTACAACGGGCCGCGGACGTTCGACGTGCCGGCGGCGTGGCGCGCGTATGTGGGGCACTACCGCACCGAGGATCCGTGGCTGGGCAGCACCCGCATCGCGCTTCGGGCGGGCCAGCTCTGGCTGGCCGGCACCGTGCCGCTCGAGTCCGCGGCCGACGGACGGTTCTTCCTGCGCGACGAGCCCGACAGTCCGGAATGGGTTCGCTTCAGCGACGTGGTCGGCGCGAGCGCGCGCCGCATGACGCTGTCGGGGTACGAGTTGAAGCGGGTTTGAGGGGAGGGCCGGAATCGGCCAGGAGCGGACGGTCGTGATAGGAAATGCAGTGCGAGCCGCGGCCCGATATCGATGAATGACGTTCGCTTTCCGGACAGACCGCTCCGAATGTCGAAGGTATTCCGGGCACACCCGAAGACGCTTGGTTATCCCCTCTACCTCCCGTCCAACCTTGCGACCGTCGAGTCCTTGATTCGATGTGACAAAGTTCCCGAGGCCATCGAAGAGCTTGAGCGCCGTGCTGCGCTAGGATCCGCAGCAGCGAGAACAGTACTTGGATTCCTCCATCTTCAGGGCGCGTTGCCTACAGGTGTAGATTTCGACCGGGCGGTCGAGTTGCTGGACGAGCCAGTTGCGTCCGGGGATGCATTTGCGCTGTATGTAAGAGGCCTGCTGTATCTGCTTCGTGAGAAGGAGGCTCCTCCGGCGATACGGCTACTCGTGAATAGTGCCGCGCAGGGTTTCGGCCCTAGCCAAGTCGCACTTGCGGACTTTCTTTCGAGCGATTACCCGGGCAAGCCCGGCGATGTCGAAAAAGGACTTCGGTCTTACGTCAAAGCCGCGAGAATGGGTCACCGAGTCGCGCCCGCGAGAGCAGCGTGGGTCTGCCGGAATCATCCGAACCCGGTAAAGCGCGCACTGGCTTGGATCGCATATCCGTTCTGCCTGGCATGGCTTTATCTGGGCATGCGTGCAGACTGCTTTTCTGACTGCGTTTTCTATCGGCCGGGCGAGCAACGCAGACCTTACTTCCCGGGAGCTTCATGGAAGGGAAGCGATGCCGCCGAACCGTGATTGTTCATCGACTGTGTGTCAGCTTCGGGTCGCGAACCGCCGGTCGCCCGGCGGTGACAGACTTCGGTCGACGTTTCCGCGGAAACGTCGCCAGATGGCCAGAAGAAGACATCCGGCCAGTGATCGGCAGGCGGGGGAATCCCAGGGCTATTGGAGTGATGAGGCAGAATCGCAGATACACCCATGAGCCCCTCGGCCGCGTCCGGGTCATGGACGACTTCCTTCCACCGCCAGATCAGCTCGTGCTGCGGGACGAAGGCGTCAAGGTCACGCTCTCGCTGGGCAGGAAGAGCGTCGAGTTCTTCAAGGCGCACGAGGCCCAGTCGAAAGTGCCGTATCAGCGAATGATCCGGACGCTGCTCGATAATTATGCGGACAGGCACTCCGTGACCAAGGCAGTCCGGCGGCCCCGCAGCCGGCGTCCGGCATGAGTTCGGACCATCGCAGTAAGTTTCCCGGACCTGCCGAGCGGACGGGCGCCGCATGACCCCGTTCGAATACGTCAGCGTGCTGCTGTCGATCGTGATGTCGCTGGCGCTCACGCACCTGCTGATCGGCATCACCAGGATCATTCGAGCCGGCGTCCGCCGCTGGTCCGTGCCGCTGCTCGGTTGGATCGGCTTCGTCGCCTTCCTGTGCATCGACTACTGGTTCTCGGTCTGGCACGCCCGCAACGATCCGGTGTGGACGTTGGGCTTCGTCTGCTTCCTGCTGCTGCTCGGCGCCCTGCTGTTCGTCAACTGCTGGTTGATCATGCCGGAGGTCGAGCCGGAGGAGCCGATCGACCTCGCGGCTCACATGAGCGACGTCCGTCGCAAGTTCCTGGTCGGCCTGCTGCTCTACATGGCCTGCGGGCAGATCGCGAACCTGATGCTGTCGGGCTTCCAGTCGCCGGCCGTGAAGGCACTGGGCTTCGCCCAGATCAGCCTCATCGCGATCGCACTCAGGTTCGATTCGCGGCGCGTCCAGCTCGGCGTGATCGCTCTGCTGTACGTGCTGACGGCGTGGTACGCCCTCAACTTCATCCCCGAGCTGTAGCGGCTATTCGTGCCGCAGGGCGTCGATGGGATTCAGGCTCGCGGCCCGTCGCGCCGGGAAATAGCCGAAGATCACGCCGATCGCGGCCGAGAACACGAACGACAGCAGGTTGATGCCCGGGTTGAACAGGTAGGGCACGCTCATCAGCTTCGCCAGTCCGATCGAGGCCACCGTCGCGAGTGCGATGCCGACCAGCCCGCCGAGGCTCGCGAGCACCACGGCCTCGATCAGGAACTGCAGCAGCACCTCGCGCTCGAGCGCACCGATGGCGAGGCGCGTGCCGATCTCGCGCGTGCGCTCGGTCACCGACACCAGCATGATGTTCATGATGCCGATGCCGCCGACCAGCAGGCTCACGGCGGCCACCGCGGCCAGCAGCCCGGTGAGGATGCGGGTGGTGCTGGTGAGCGTCTGGGTGATCTGCCGCGTGTCCATCACGCGGAAGTCGTCGTCCTCGTCGTCGCCGATCTTGCGACGCTCGCGCATCAGCGAGGTGATCTGGTCCTTGGTCGAGTCGATCGACGCGCCCTGCGCCACCGAGACCATCATGCGGTTCACGTCGGTGGTGCCGCTGATGCGCCGCTGCACCGTGCGCAGCGGCATGATCACCACGTCGTCCTGGTCGTTGCCCATGGCCGACTGGCCCTTGGACTTCAGCAGGCCGATGACCTCGCAGGCGAAGTCCTTGACGCGGATTTCGCTGCCCACCGGGTTCTGGCCGCCGAACAGCTTGTCGCGCACGGTCTCGCCGAGGACGCACACCGACTTGCCGGCGCGCTCTTCGGCGTCCGAGAACACGCGGCCTTCCGCCACTTCCCAGTTACCGGCCTCGAAATAGTCGTCGTTGGTGCCGCTCACCACGGTCGACCAGTTGTTGGCGAGGTACACGGCGGTGATGGATTTGCTGACCACCGGCGCGACCAGGCGCGCGGCGCCGACCTGCGCGTGGATGGCGTCGGCGTCCTCGCGCTTGAACGCGGGCGCGCCGTCGCCGCCCGGTCCGAAGCGCTGGCCCGGGACCACGATCAGCAGGTTGCTGCCCATGCTCGAGATCTGGTCGGAGACCGAGCGCGTCGCGCCGTTGCCGAGCGTCACCATGGTGATCACCGCGGCGACGCCAATCACGACGCCCAGCACCGTGAGGAACGAGCGCAGCAGGTTGCGGCGGATCGCGCGCAGTGCCAGCACGATCGTGTTCCAGAGCATCAGGCGGCCTCCGCCTTGCGGTCGTCGCTCTCGATGCGACCGTCGTGAAACTTCACGATGCGACGCGCGAACGCCGCGACGTCCGCCTCGTGCGTGACCATCAGCACCGTGATGCCCTGGTCGCGATTGAGCGAGGTGATCAGGTCCATGATCTCGTGGCTGGTGCGGCTGTCGAGGTTGCCCGTGGGTTCGTCCGCGAGCAGCACCTGCGGCTGCGTGACGATGGCCCGCGCGATCGCCACGCGCTGCTGCTGTCCGCCCGAGAGTTCGGCCGGCGTGTGGTGGTCCCAGCCCGCGAGTCCCACCTGCGCGAGCGCGGCGCGCGCCGCCTGGTGGCGCGAGGCGGCCGGTTCGCCGCGATAGATCAGCGGCAACTCGACGTTCTCGAGCGCGGTGGTGCGCGCGAGCAGGTTGAAGCCCTGGAAGACGAAGCCGAGGTAGTGCCGGCGCAGCAGCGCGCGCTGGTTGCGCGGCATCCGCTCGACGTGCACGCCCTCGAACTCGTAGCTGCCGGTGGTGGGCGTGTCGAGGCAGCCGAGGATGTTCATCGCCGTCGACTTGCCCGAGCCGCTCGGCCCCATGATCGCGACGAAGTCGCCGCGCGCGATCTCGAGATCGATGCCCTTCAGGGCCTGGAACGCGGCCTGGCCCTCACCGTAGGTCTTGGTGATGCCCGCGAGCCGGATCAGCGCGCTGTCGCTCATGGCGCGGTCGAGGCCGCCTCCGTGATCACTTCCGCGCCGTCCTTGAGGTCGCCGGACAGGATCTCGGTGACCTTGCCGTTGGTGGCGCCGGTCTTCACGTCGATCGGCTTCGGCGTGCCGTTCTCCAGCACCCACACGCGCGGCTGGCCCGGCGCGCCGTTCGAGCGCACGCGCTTCGGGGCCTGCGGCGGCCGCGGCATCAGCGCGCCGACCACGCTGCCGCGCTTCTTCTGCGGTGTCGCATCCGCGGTTGGCGGCGAGAAGCGCAGGGCGGCGTTCGGGGCGAGCAGCACGTGATCGCGCGTCACCGTCGTGATCTGCGCGGTGCCGGTCATGCCCGGTCGCAGGCTCAGGTCGTCGTTGCTCACGTCGAGCACTGTCAGGTACGAGATGACGCCGTTCTTCTCCTGCGAGCCGTAACCGACCCGCGAAATCACGGCGTGATACCGGCGGCCCGGCCACGCATCGACCGTGAACGTCGCCTGCTGGCCGACCTTCACCTGCCCGACGTCCGCTTCGTCGACGTCGACCTGCAGTTCCATCTTCGCGAGGTCCTCGGCCAGCGTGAACAGCACCGGCGCCTGGAACGACGCGGCGACGGTCTGGCCCGGCTCGACCTTGCGCGTGAGCACGATGCCGTCGATCGGCGAGCGGATGCTGGCCTTGGTGAGGTTGGTCTCGTCGGTCTTGAGCGCCGCCCGCGCCTGCGCGACGCCCGCGCGGGCGCTGGCGAGGTCGGCGTCGGCGCGCTTGGCGTTGGCCTCGGCGGTGTCCATGTCGCTCGGCGAGATGTAGGCGCCGTTCGACTGCGCCGCGACGCGCTGCAGGCGCTTGAGCGCCGCCTGCTTCTCGGCGACGGTCGCTTCGGCCTGCAGCGCCTGCGCTTCGGCCGCGGCCAGCGCGGCGCGCGAGCGTTGCACCGCGTCGTTCAGCTTGGAATCGTCCAGCACGGCCAGCACCTGGCCTTTCTTCACGCGGTCGTTTTCGTCGACGTAGACGCGCTCGATGATGCCGGACAGTTCGCTGCCCACGTCGACCTGGTTGGTCGGCTGCAGGTTGCCGGTGGCCGAGACCTCGACCACCAGTGTGCCGGTGGTGACGGCTTCGGTCTTGTAGCGGGGCGCGCCGTCCTGGCCGGACGGCCGCAGCACCAGCCAGGCGAAGATCAGTGCGAGGACGACCCCCGCGATGATCCAGGTTCTGCGCCGGGCGAAGAAGCCGCCCTCGGACGGAGCATCGACGATGGCCTGGAGGCTCGGGCCTCCGGCGCGCGGGGGGTTGTCGGACATGGGGGGTGCTGCGTGGTTCGAATGGACACTTAGAGTATAGCGGCTGCCGGCGGTTCCTCCGGTGGACACCGAAACCCGGCCCGCACGGCAACTAGATGCCTCAGGCGCGCAAAACGTCGCATCGGCTGCTCCCGGGGCGGGGATACCCCGGTCAATACGCGCGAGTGAGCTCGTCGTTGACCAGTTGCAGCAACGGCTGTTCGCCGAACTCCGGCAGGCCGCGCCCGTTGACGAAGTACTCGGGGGTCGCCGTCACCTTGAGGGTCACGGCGTCGTGCAGGTCCTGCGCGATGCGCTCGCCGACTTCCGGCGCGTTCATGTCCGCCTGGAGCCGGTCGAGATCGAGTCCGACCGAGGCGACTGCCTGCAGCACGAGTTCTGGCTGCGCGACGTGGTTCGGTGCCCACTGGGCCTGCCGGGCGAACAGCGCCTCGAGCGTCGGCCAGTACTTGTCCTGCTTGCGGCTCGCCTCGAGTACCCGCACCGCGTACTCGGAGCCCTCGTGAAACGCGAGGTGGCGCGTCGAGAGCCGGATGCGGCCGGGGTTCTGCGCCATCAGGTTGCGCACGAGCGGATAGAACTGCGCGCAGGTCTCGCACGCCGGGTCGAGGAACTCGACGATGTGCACCTTCGCCATTGCATCGCCTTCGGTCGGCGAGTACGCGCTCGCGAGCGCCGCGGTCCGCACCGCCTCGTCCTGCGATTCCACCGGGCCACGCCCGCCCCGCAGCAGCACGGCTGCCGCGATGGCGAATACGGCGAACGCGGCGAGGCCGATGAGCAGTGCACGTCTGCCGCTTCCGGTCGGCGTCGCGTTCGTGGCGGCGGACTCGGCGGCGCGGTTGCGCTGACTCTTGCGGCTCATCGGATTCGATCCCGGGACGACGATACGGACGTGCGAGCATACCGGCCTGCGCCTGCGCGGACCATGCGGTCCGACCGCGAAGTGCTTTCCCCGGCGTAGTCGGCGCGTTATCTTTCGCGCCAGGGGGTTCCATTCGTCGAGTGCTGCCGTTCACTCGGAGGGGCCCGTCATGCGCCTGAAGCCTGCCGCTTTTCTCCCGTTCGCCTGCAGTTTGCTGCTGGTTCTTGCGTGCGCGGAGGCGCCCGCGCAGACCCCGGTGCCGGCCAAGCCCGCCACGGCCGTGACCCGCGCGGCGAATGCCGCCGTGCTGCAGCAGCTGCCGTTCACCGACCGTCGTGACTTCGACAATGCGCAGCGCGGCTTCATCGCGCGTCCGGCAACGCTGACGATCCGCGACGCGCAGGGTCGCGTCGTGTGGGACCTGCAGTCCTACCAGTCGTACATCGGTCTCGATCGCGCGGCGCCCGACACCGTGAATCCGAGCCTGTGGCGCAACGCCCAGCTCAACATGCAGTACGGCCTCTTCAAGGTCACGGACCGCATCTACCAGGTGCGCGGCTACGACCTGTCGAACATCACGTTCGTGCAGGGCGACACGGGCTGGATCGTGTTCGATCCGCTGATCTCGCCCGAGACGGCCCGCGCCGCCTACGACCTCGTCACGGCGAACCTCGGCCCGCGCCCGGTCGTGGCCGTGATCTACAGCCACTCGCACGTCGACCACTACGGCGGCGTGCGCGGCATCGTGGACGAAGCCGACGTGCGCTCGGGCAAGGTGCCGGTGCTCGCGTCGGAGGGCTTCCTCGAGCACGCGGTCAGCGAGAACATCATCGCCGGCAACGCGATGGCGCGTCGCGCGGTGTACATGTACGGGGCACTGCTGCCGCGCAGCCCCACGGGTGGCGTCAATGCCGGGCTGGGCCAGACCACCTCGACCGGCGTGCCGGGCCTGATCCCGCCGACCGACCTCATCCACCACACGGGTGAGGAACGCACGATCGACGGCGTGCGCATGGTGTTCCAGTTCACGCCGGGCACCGAGGCGCCGACCGAGATGAACACCTGGTTCCCGCAGTTCAAGGCGCTGTGGATGGCGGAGAACACCACCAACACCCTGCACAACGTGCTCACGCTGCGCGGCGCGCTGGTGCGCGACCCGCTCAAGTGGGCGGCCTACATCAACGAGACGATCGATCTGTACGGCGCCGACGCCGAGGTGAAGTTCCAGGCCCATCACTGGCCGCTGTGGGGCAACGCGCAGATCGTCGACTACCTGAAGAAGCAGCGCGACCTCTACAAGTACATCCACGACCAGACCGTGCGCCTGATGAACGAGGGCTACACCGGCGAGGAGATCAGCGAGATGATCGAGCTGCCGAAGGAACTCGGGCAGCAGTGGTACAACCGGGACTACTACGGCACGGTGCGCCACAACGCGCGCGCGGTGTACCAGCGCTACATGGGCTGGTACGACGGCAACCCGTCCGACCTCAACAACCTGCCGCCCGAGCCGGCCGCGAAGAAATACGTCGAGTACATGGGGGGCGAGGCCGCGGTGCTCGCGCGCGCCCGGGCCGACTTCGACAAGGGTGAGTACCGCTGGGTGGCCGAGGTGCTGAAGCGCGTGGTGTTCGCCAACCCGGCGAATGCCGAGGCGAAGAACCTGCTGGCCGACACCTACGAGCAACTCGGCTACCAGGCCGAGTCCGGTCCGTGGCGTTCGGTCTACCTGCAGGGCGCGTACGAGCTGCGCAACGGCGTGCCCTCGGGCGGCGCCACGGTTGCGGCCGGTCCCGACACGATCCTCAACATGCCCGTGGAGATGCTGTTCGACTATCTCGCGGTGCGCCTGAACGGCCCGCAGGCCGCGGGGCGACGGCTGGCGCTCAATCTCGACTTCACCGACCTGCACGAGCAGTACGCGCTGGTCGTCGAGAACGGCGTGCTGAACCACTTCCGCAAGCCGGTGGCGGATGCGGATGCGACGGTCACGCTGAGCAAGCTGGCCCTCGCCGACGTGCAGCTCGGCAAGGCGACGGTGCCGGAACTCGTCGCTGCGGGACGGATCCGCATCGACGGCCGGCAGGCCGCGTTCGGGGAATTCCTCGGGCTGCTCGACCGCTACCCGTTCTGGTTCAACATCGTCACGCCCTGAGCGGGCGCGGTCAGTCCTTCTTCACCAGGCCGTCATCGCGCAGCTCGTCGGCGATGGCGGCGGTGATCTCGAGGAAGCCCTGGTCGCGGGAGATCACGTTCTTGAAGGACGTGTTGGTGGTGTAGACCGCCTTGCCGGTCTGCGTATCGAACACCTTGGTCGACACCTTCACGGTCGTGTTGATCGTGTTGATCGGCGGGGCCGTGGTGAAGTCGGCGTAGATCACGGGCACGCCGTAGGCGCCGTAATAGCCGTCCCAGCCGTAGGCCCAGCCGCTGTCGGTCGCCTTGTAGTAGGCGCCGCCGCGCGTGTCGCGGCTGCCGCCTTCCTTCGCCTCGACCTTGCGGTCGACCAGCAGCGAGGCGACCACCGCGTCGATGCCGAGTTCGTCCACGGTCGCCTGGATCGCCTCGCGCGTCAGCGGCTCCTTCTGCTTCATCGCGTCGCAGCTCGCGGCCACCAGCGTGCCTTCGTTGCGCAGGCGGCGGGCGAGGATGCGCTCGTAGGCGCAGCGCTGGGGCAGGTTCGGGCTGACGCCGACGACCAGGATCGTGGAATACGTCTTGCCGCGGGCGGCGCCCGGTTCCCACGAGCTCTTGGACGAGGGGTGGGTGGCGCACCCGGCGAGCAGGGCGAGGCCGGCGGCCAGCAGGGGCAGGGCAAGCGCCGGCAACCGGCGCGCGACGGGCTTGGACAAGACGGACTCCTGGGCGAGGGGCGCAGACGGGCGAAGGATACGCTATCGGCTGCCTGCCCGGTGGACCCGGCCCGGGCTCAGGAGTTCCGCCACTGGGGCGGACGCTTGGCCACGAACGCATCGATGCCCTCCGCCGCGTCGTCGTAGCGCAGGTTGCAGGTCATGGTGGCGCCGGCCTGCGCATAGGCCTCGCGCAGGCCCGCTTCGAGCTGTGCATAGAACGCCCGCTTGCCGAGGCCGATCACCCTGGCGCTGCGGGCGGTGATGCGCTCCACGAACCACGCGATCGTCGCGTCGAGCTGCTCCATGGGCACGGCGCGATTGACGAGCCCCCAGTCGACGGCCTGCGCCGCGGTGATCGGCTCGCCGGTCAGCAGCATTTCCATCGCCTGCTTGCGGCCGATGTTGCGCCCGACCCCCACGGCCGGCGTCGAACAGAACACGCCGATGTTGACGCCGGGCAGGGCGAACGTCGCCGTGTCCGCGGCCACGGCGAGGTCGCACATCGACACGAGCTGGCAACCGGCCGCTGTGGCGATGCCGTGCACGCGCGCGATCACGGGCTGGGGCAATTCGGTGAGGCGCAACATCAGGCGGCTGCAGGCGTCGAACAGCGCCTGCGTCCACGCATCGTCGCCCGCGTGGGCGCGCAGTTCGCGCAGGTCGTGGCCGGCGCAGTAGCCCTTGCCCTCGGCCGCGAGCACGACGACGCGGGCCTGTGCGTCGTCAGCCACGGCCGCGAGCGCTGCATCGAGCGCCGCGATCATCTCCATCGACAGCGGGTTGTAGCGCGCGCCGCGGTTGAGCGTGAGCCGCACCACGCCTTCCCTGGCGTGGGTGGTCACCAGCGGCTCGGCAGGGGCGTCCGGTCGGGCGGCCATGAGCAGACGATTACTCCGTCAGCATCTCGCCGGAGCCGCCGAAGTCCTTGGGGAAGTCCTTGAACTTCGGCAGGCCGTCGCGCACCTGCATGACCTTCTCGCCGTAGTGCACGTGCAGCGCCGGTGTGTACTTGAGGCCCTTCACCGAGCCTGCCGGGACGTCGGTCATGCCCATGCCCGGGTGGCCGACGAACACGGCCGCGCCGCAGCTCTTGCAGAACTGGCGGTGGCTGTTCTCGGTCTTCTTGTAGAGGCCGAGGTTGCCGGCGCCCTTGACGACCTTCACGTGGTCCGACGGCCAGAGCGCGGCCGCATGGATGGGCGCGCTCAGCCAACTGCGGCAGGACACGCAGTGGCAATACGCCTGTACGGCCGGCGATCCGCTGATCTCGAGCTGCACGGCGCCGCAGGGACAGCCGGCCTGGTAGGTCTCGGTCGACATCGGGATCCTCCTTTGATTCCGGTCTGCATGCCGGAAGGGAGCGGAGGGTAATCCATCGCCGACGCGCGAGGCACGCGGCAATGCAACAAGAGGACGCTCCGCGCGTCAGCGTTCGAGAACCTCCGCGGCGTAGCCTTCTTCGCGCAGGGCCGCGGCGATGGCATCGGGATCAGCGCCGGCGGCCACACGCACCTGCTGGGTCGGCAAGTCCACCGCGACCTGGGCGCCGGGCGCCACCGCGGTCACCGCGTTCGTCACCGCGCGCACGCAGTGCTGGCAGGTCATCTTCTCGACTTTGAGCAACATGGTCGTCTCCTCTCGCGCCGACCGTCGGCGCCTGCGGCCAGTGTCGTGCCTGACACCATGGCAAGGTCCGGCGGGGCGTGCAATCCGCAGTTGGCGTGACCGGTTGACCTTGCCATGATGGCAAGGTGCAGGCTGTCGCCATGAACCCCATGACCGTTCCACCCGAGTCCGCCGAGAGCGTCCGGCTGGACGTCCGCGGCATGACCTGCGCCTCGTGCTCCGGGCGCGTCGAGCGCGCGCTCGATCGCGTGCCGGGCGTGGTCGCCGCCTCGGTGAATCTCGCGCTCGAGACAGCGACCGTCGCCGTGCGGCCCGGCACCGACGTGCAGGCCTTGCTCGCGGCGATCGATAAGGCCGGCTACAGCGCGAGTGTGCGCGGGCCGGAGACCCGCGAGCCGGCGGTTGCCGGCGGCCCGAGTCGTGAAGCCCGGCACGTCGTGCTGGCGGCCGTGCTTGCCGCGCCGCTCGTGCTGCCGATGCTGGCCCGCGCGTTCGGCAGTCACGTCATGCTGCCCGGACTCGCGCAGTGGCTGCTCGCCACGCCGGTGCAGTTCTGGCTCGGGGCGCGCTTCTACCGCGGCGCCTGGCACGCGCTGCGCGCTCGCACCGGCAACATGGATCTGCTGGTGGCGATCGGCACCAGCGCCGCCTACGGTCTGAGCACTTTCCATCTCGCGACCGGTCGCGTGGACCACGACAGTCTGTATTTCGAGGCCTCGGCGGTCGTGATCGCGCTGGTCCTGTTCGGCAAGTGGCTCGAGGCGCGTGCCAAGCGTCAGACCACCGAGGCGATCCGCGCGCTGCAGTCGCTGCGACCGGAGACGGCGCGCCTGCGCCGAGGTGCCGAGGAAGTCGACGTGCCCATCGACGCCGTGCGCGTCGGCGACCTCGTGGTGGTACGGCCCGGCGAGCGCATCGCGGTCGACGGCACGATCGTGGAAGGCCGCACGCACGTCGATGAATCGCTGCTGACCGGCGAGTCCCTCCCCGTGAGCCGGCAGCCGGACGATCGCGTCACCGGCGGTGCCGTGAACGGCGAGGGACGCATCGTCGTGCGTACCGTCGCCATCGGGGCCGAAACGGCGCTCGCACGCATCATCCGGCTCGTCGAGGAGGCGCAGGCACGCAAGGCGCCGATCCAGCGCGTCGTCGACCGCGTGAGCGCGGTGTTCGTCCCGGTCGTGGTCGGTCTCGCCGTGCTGACCTGGCTCGGCTGGGGCCTGCTCGCGGGCGACTGGAGCGCCGCGACGCTCAATGCGGTGGCGGTGCTCGTGATCTCGTGTCCGTGCGCGCTCGGGCTCGCCACGCCGACGGCGATCATGGCCGGCACGGGCGTCGCCGCGCGCGCCGGCATCCTCGTGAAGGACGCGGTCGCACTGGAGGCGGCGCGCCACCTGCGCATCGTCGCCTTCGACAAGACCGGCACCCTGACCGAGGGCCGGCCCGCGCTCGTCGCGCTGGAAACTGTCGCAACCGCCGAGGAAGAATTGCTGGCACTCGCCGCCGCCCTCGAATCGGGCAGCCAGCATCCACTCGCGCGCGCCGTGCTCGACGCGGCGCAGCGCCGTGGCACCGTCCCGCCGCCCACCACCGATCTCGTGGCGCTCGCCGGTCGCGGCGTGCGTGCCCGGGTCGCCGGCCGCGACCTGCTGCTCGGAAATCGACGCTCGATGTTCGAGAACGGCGTGAGGATCGATGAGCTGGCATCGGCCGCAGCCGCGCAGGAGGAGCGGGGACGCACGGTCGCGTGGCTGGCGGAGTTCCCGGCGGCGGGACCGCGGCTCCTCGGATTGCTCGCGTTCGGCGATCCGTTGCGCGCGCAGTCCGCCGCCGCCATCGCGGCGCTGCACGAGCTCGGTGTGCGCACGGTGCTGGTTTCGGGTGACAACGTGCGGGCGGCGCAGGCGATCGCGCAGCAGGCGGGCATCGCCCCCGCCGACGTCGTGGCCGAGGTGCTGCCGGCCGACAAGGCTGCGGTCATCGAACGACTGCGGCGCGACGGCGCGACCGCGATGGTGGGCGACGGCATCAACGACGCGCCGGCGCTGGCGGCGGCCGACGTCGGCTTCGCGGTCGGCAGCGGCACGGACGTCGCGATGCATGCGGCCGGCGTCACGCTGATGCGCCCCGATCCGCGGCTCGTGGCCGACGCGATCGACATCTCGCGTCGTACCACGCGCAAGATCCACCAGAACCTGTTCTGGGCCTTCATCTACAACGTCGTCGGCATCCCGCTCGCCGCCGCCGGCCTGCTGAATCCGGTGATCGCCGGCGCGGCGATGGCGTTCTCGAGCGTCAGCGTGGTGTCGAACACGCTGCTGCTGCGGCGCTGGCGCCCGACCCGCGCGCGGGAGGCCCGCGATGGCTAGGAGTGCACCGCGCCCCGAACTCGCGGCTGCCCGTCGCCAGGGGCTGCACAACATCGGCGAGGCCGCGCGGCTGAGCGGCGTCTCGGCGCGGATGATCCGGCACTACGAGCGCATCGGGCTGATTCCAGCCGCCGACCGCACGTACGCGGGCTACCGACTCTACGGTCCCAACGACCTGCACCGGCTGCGCTTCATCCAGCGCGCGCGTTCCCTCGGCTTCTCGATGGCACAGATCGGCAAGCTGCTCGGTCTTTGGGCTGATCCACGGCGCGCCAGCCGCGACGTGAAGCGCCTCGCGCAGGCCCAGGCCGACGCGCTGGAGCGCAAGATCCGCGAAATGCAGTCGATGCAGCGCGTGCTGCAGGAACTCGCCAGCCGCTGCCACGGGGACGACCGTCCCGAGTGCCCGGTGCTGGACGATCTCGCGAGCTAGGGGCCGTCGGCGCCTGGCGCGAGCGGCACCGTGAACCAGAAGCGGCTGCCGCGGCCGGGTTCGCTCTCGACGCCGATCACGCCGCCCATGGCCTCGACGATGCGACGGCACACCGACAAGCCGATGCCCGTGCCTTGTCGCAGTCGCCCCGGTTCGTCCGCGATGCGCTGGAACGGCTCGAACAGCCGGTGCTGCTGGTCCCGCGCAATGCCGATGCCCGTGTCGCCGACCTCGATGCGGGCCCATCGGGCCTCGCGCGTGGCGGTGAGCCAGATCGAACCCTGATCGGTGAACTTCAGGGCATTCGAGACGAGATTGCGCGTCACCTGTGCGAGGCGCGGACCGTCGGCAAAAACGGTGAGTGTGGTGTCGCATTCGAGCGGCCGCAGGATCAGGCCGCGCGACGCGGCCGCCGCGGCGAACGAGCCATGCAATTCGTCCAGCAGGGCGCGCAGGGGAACAGGCGTGGCTGCGATCGAGACGCTGCCGCCTTCGATGCTGGTCAGGTCGAGGATCTGCCGGACCGTGTCGTGCAGTTCCTGCCCGGCGCGGCGCACCATTTCCAGGGGGCGTCGCAGGGCGACCGGCACTTCGCCCATCGCACCATCGAGCATCAGGCCCGAGAAGCCAATGATCGCGTTGAGCGGCGTGCGCAGTTCGTGGCTGATGCTGCCCAGGAAGGCGTTCTTGGCGCGGCTCGCACTCTCGGCCGTGTCCTTGGCGGCGCGCAGTTCCAGTTCGGCCTGCTTCTCCGCGGTCACGTCCCGGATCATGCCGCGTACCAGTTCGGGATGTCCGTCCGGCGCCAGGAAGACGCGCGCCATGGACTCGACCCAGTGCACGGTGCCGTCGGGCCAGAGGACGCGGTACTGGAGGTCGTAGTCGCGACCGGTCGTGGCGGCGCTCGCGATGATGGCGCGCACCCTCGCGCGATCGTCGTCGTGAATGATCGACTCCAGGAAAGTCGTCGTCATGGGCGTATCGGGCGGCTGGCCCCAGATCGCGAGTGCGGTCGCCGAGCAGTCGATCGGGCCATCCGGCAGTCGCCGGCTGAACACGCCGAGACGGGCGGATTCGATGGCCAGGCGCAGGTTGGCGCCGGTCTCGCGCAGCCGCGCGTTCTCCGCCTGCGCCCGTGCCAGGTCGCCGAGCAGGCGAGCGAGCGCCGTCGGATCGTCCGCGTTGGCCGCGTCGATCTCACCGGACGGTGAGATGTCGCGGAACACGCCGATCATGCGCGTCGGTTCCCCCGATTCGTCGCGCTCCACCACCGTGCCGCAGCCCTCGATCCACACTTCGCCGCCGCCGGGCTTCAGCGAGCGGAACTCGATTTCGTGGTACGGCGTCTCGCCGCGGAAATGCGCGAGCATGCCTTCGCGGAATCGATCTCGATCGGCGGGGTGGACGCGCTCGAAACACGTCTCGAAGGGCTCCACCCGGGCGCCGTCCCCGAGCCCGACGATCCGGCAGAGCGTGGCCGACTGGTACAGGTGCCCCCCCGCGATGTCCCAGTCGAAGACACCGTGTCGACTGCCGTCGAGCGCCACCTTCCAGTGCTCGCGGTCGCCTGGATCCGGGCGCCGTGCGGAGCCCATGATTCCCACCCTTCTGCGGAGAGGCTGGTTTGATCCTACGCCTCCGGTGCCCGGCGTCTTGGGGGAAAACACGCATCCGCGCAACGAGAAGCAAACCAATTCGAACCAAAAAGGCAGCGTCTGGCTGGTCGCGCGGGAACACGGCCGAGATGGCGCCCGAAGCGGTCGATTTGTTGGCGTCCGCGCGGCCCTTTATGCTGGCCGCCGGCGAATCGAGGGGAGACGCGCGTGATCAAGCTTTTCGGCTTTCCGTCCAGCAACTACGCCAACATGGTCAAGCTGGCGTTGCTCGAGAAGGGCATTCCGTTCGAGTACGTGCTGGCCTATCCCGACCAGAGCCCCGCCACGCTGGCGAGGACGCCGCGCGGCAAGCTGCCCTACATCGAGACGGAACGCGGATGCCTCAACGAGGCGAGCGTCATCCTCGAGTACCTCGAGGACCTCGGCCAGGGGCCGCGCCTGCTGCCGGCCGATCCATTCGAGCGAGCCTATGTGCGCGCGCTGATCAAGGAGATCGAGCTCTACATCGAGTTGCCGGCGCGCAGTTGCTTCCTCGAGGCGTTCTTCGGCGGCCGCACGCCGGATTCGGTCAAGGCGCTCGCCAAGGACAACCTCACCGCGGGATTTGCCACGCTGCAGCGTCACGGCCGGTTCGCGCCCTACGTGGCCGGCGATGCGTTCACCCTCGCGGACATCGTCTTCCTGTACAGCGCCGATCTCGGCAATGCGGTATCCGTGAAGCTGTTCGGTCGCGACCTGCTGGCCGAGTACCCGGCGATGGGCGCCTTGCTGGCGAAGCTGCACGAAAACCCGCACGTACAGGCCGTCGCCGCAGCGCGCGAGGCGGCGCACCCGGCCTTCATCGCGGCGATCCGCAAGAAACTCGGCCTCGAGTGAGGCCGGACGCAGGCCGCTGAACAACGACACAGGGAGATCGACGATGCAGCACACGCGACGGATGTGGCCGTGCCTCTTGCTCGGGTGGCTGGCAGCCACTGCCGTACAGGACGTTGCGGCGGACGTGCTGATCCGGCACGCCACGGTCTACGACGGAACCGGCGCGCCGGGCGTAGTCGCCGACGTGCGCGTGCGTGGCGACCGCATCGTCGAGGTTGCGCCGGCGCTCACGCCGGCGGCCGGCGAATCCGTGCGTGACGCGCGCGGGCTGGCGCTCGCGCCCGGGTTCATCGACATGCACACGCACGCCGACCGCGGTCTGCTCGAGGATCTCGACGCGGCCACCGTGACGCGCATGGGCGTGACGACGGTCTTCGTCGGCCAGGACGGCGACTCGGCCTTCCCGCTGCGCGAATGGTTCGCGAAGCTGCAGGCGACGCCCCCGGCGCTGAACGTCGCGAGCATGGTCGGCCAGGCGACGCTGCGCCAGCAAGTCATGGGCCAGGATCTCTACCGCGCGTCGACGCCGCAGGAACTGGCGCGCATGAAGGAACTGCTGGCGAAGGAACTCACGGCGGGCGCCTTCGGCCTCTCCACGGGACTCGAATACGAGGCCGCGCATTTCTCGACGACCGAGGAAGTGGTCGAGCTGTCGAAGATCGCGGCGGCCAGCGGCGGCTTCTACATCAGCCACGTGCGCGACGAGGGGAACAAGGTCTTCGACTCCTACGACGAAATCCTGCGCATCGGGCGCGAGGCGAAGATCCCGGTCGAGATCACCCACATCAAGCTCGGCTCGACGCCCGTCTGGCATCTCGCGGCCAGCCGCATGCCCGCGTATTTCGAGCAGGCCCGGCGCGAAGGTGTGAAGCTCTCGGCCGACGTCTATCCGTACACGTTCTGGCATTCGACGCTGCGCGTGCTGGTCACCGATCGCGACTTCTTCAACGCGGAGAAAGTCGCCCGTGCGCTGGCCGACAACGGCGGCCCGGGCGCGATCCGCCTCGGCAAGTACGTGCCGGAGCCGGCGATGGCGGGCAAGACGCTCGAGCAGATCGCGGCCGCCTGGGGCATCTCGCCGGTCGATGCGTACATGCGCATGATCAAGGCGACCGAGGCCGAGGTCACCGGCGGCGACGAACTCGAAAACGTCCTCGGCACCTCGATGAGCGAGGACGACGTGCGCTGGTTCGTGGCCCAGCCGCAGATCATGTTCTGCAGCGACGGCGAGCTGCATGGCTCCCATCCGCGCGGCGCCGGGTCGTTCGCACGCGTGCTCGGCCGCTACGTGCGCGAGGAGAAGGTGCTGACCCTCGAGCAGGCCGTGCACAAGATGACCGGTCTCGCCGCCGCGCAGCTCGGCCTCGCCGATCGCGGCCGGATCGCGCCGGGCTACGTGGCCGACCTCGTGATCTTCGACCCCGCGACGGTGATCGACCGCTCGACCGTCGAGCAGCCCGAAGCGCCGCCGGCCGGCATCCCCGACGTGATGGTGTCCGGTGACTGGGTCGTGCGCGACGGTGCCGTCACCCACGCCCACCCGGGCCGCGTGCTGCGCAGTCCCGCCTATCGTCCATGAGTTCCGCCATGCTCACGCTGCGCAAGCCCTACCTGCTGTACCTCGGCGACGCCACGCTCAAGTCCGACTGCAAGACGGCGTTCGGCCTGCGCGACTGGTGCCGGCCCGACGTGATCGGCGAGTGGTCGCATCCGTCGGCCCGCGTGACGCTCGACCTGCCGCGGCTGTCACCGGCGGCTGCGGCGGCCCAGGGCGCCGGTTCGATCGTCGTCGGCGTCGCGTCCACGGGCGGCGTGCTGCCGGAACACTGGCAGGACGACCTCGAGGCCGCCCTCGTCGCGGGACTGGACGTCGTGAGCGGCATGCACACGCGGCTCACGAGTTTTCCGCGCCTCGTGCGCGCGGCCGAGCGACACGGCGTACGCCTCGTCGACGTGCGTCACATGAACCCGCCGTTTCCCGTGGGGAGCGGCCGCAAGCGCAGCGGCCTGCGCGTGCTCACGGTCGGCACCGACTGCGCGCTAGGCAAGAAGTACACAGCCCTCGCGCTCACCGCAGCGCTGCGCTCGCGAGGCGTGCCCGCGACGTTCCGTGCCACCGGCCAGACGGGGATCATGATCGCCGGCAGCGGCATCGCGATGGACGCACTGGTTGCGGACTTCCTCGCGGGCGCGGCCGAAGCCCTGTCGCCCGACAATGCGCCCGACCACTGGGACGTCATCGAGGGGCAGGGGTCGCTGTACCACCCGGCCTACGCGGCCGTCACCCTCGGATTGCTGCACGGCTCGCAGCCGGATGCGATCGTGCTGTGCCATGCACCGGAGCGGACGACGATCGAGGAGTATCCCGACTACCCGATTCCGCCGCTGCCCGAGGTCATCGAGACCTACCTGCAGGCCGGGCGGCTCACCAACCGTCGCATCCGCTGCGTCGGTCTGGCCATCAATTCGTCGTCGCTCGACGACGCGCAGTGGGCGGAGTATCGCGAGCGCGTGCAGCGCGAGACCGGCCTGCCGGTTTGCGACCCGCTGCGCGGCGGCGTGGATGCGCTCGCCGAGGCGCTGCTCGCCAGATGATCTCCGTCACCTCGACCGTCGAGCAGTGGGCACTGGTCGAGCCGTTCGCCACGGCGCGCGATTCGATCACGCACCTGCCGGTGCTGCAGGTCACGCTGACCGACGCGGCCGGCCGTCGCGGCTGGGCGGAAGCCGCGGGCGTCGACTACGACGGCGAGACGACCGAGAGCATGGCGACCCAGGTCGAGTCGGTGCGTGCGGCCCTCGGCGACGATCTCTCGCTCCCGGCGCTGCAGGGCCTGTTGCCGGCGGGCGGCGCACGCAACGCGCTCGATTGCGCACTGTGGGACCTGCGTGCGAAGCAGACGGGCGTGCCGGCCTGGCGGCAGGCGGGCCTGTCCGGGTTGCAGCCGGTCGTCACGGCCTTCACGCTCGGCCTCTGCGACGATGCGGACACCCGGCGCAAGGCGCGTGAGGCGCGCGACTATCCGCTGCTGAAACTCAAGGTCGATGGCGAGCGGCACCTCGACATCGTGCGCATCGTGCGCGAGGAATTGCCCACGACGCGGCTCGTGGTCGACGCCAACCAGGCGTGGACGAGGGCGACGCTCGAGCGGGTCGCGCCGGCCATGCGTGCGTTCGGCGTGGAACTCATCGAACAGCCGGTCGCGCGCGGCGAGGACGCGCAGCTGGACGGCTATGCCCCGGTGCTGCCGCTCGCCGCCGACGAGTCGTGCACCGACCGGTCGTCGCTCGCGGCGCTCGCCGGTCGCTACCAGTACGTGAACCTCAAGCTGGACAAGTGCGGCGGGCTCACCGAAGCGCTCGCGATGTGCGCCGCCGCGCGCGATCTCGGCCTCGGACTCATGGTAGGCAACATGTGCGGCACGTCGCTCGCGATGGCGCCGGCCTTCCTCGTCGCGCAGTCCTGCGCCTACGTGGACCTCGACGGCCCGCTGCTGCAGAAGCTCGATCGCGACGCGCCGATCCGCTACGAGCGCGGACGCATGGAGCCGCCCTCGCCGTCACTCTGGGGCTGAGCCCGCGTCGCGGGTGCCTCAGCGCCGCACGCGCGCCCGCATCTTCTTCATCAAGGCCACGTGCGTGCCGTCGCGCGCCACGCGCGCCGACCGGCTCGCCGGGCGCAGCTGGACGTAGCTGCCGTCCGACTGCATCTGCCAGGCATTGCGCTCGTCGGCGAGTTGCACCTGCAGGGCTTCCCACAGGCGTTCACGCAGGTGCCGGTTCTCGACCGGCGCCACCGCTTCCACGCGTCGCGACAGGTTGCGATCCATCCAGTCGGCCGAGCCGAGGTAGAAGTCGCCGTCGAGCGGATCCTCGTGGCCGTTCGCGAAATGAAAGACCCGCCCGTGCTCGAGGAAGCGGCCGACGATCGAACGCACGCGCAGGTTCTCGGTCCAGCCGGCGATGCCGGGCCGCAGGCAGCAGAAGCCGCGGGCTATCACGTCGATGGTGACGCCGTCGTTCGACGCCTCGCAGAGCGCCTCGCACACCGGCGCATCCTCCAGCTGGTTGACCTTGGCCACGATGCGGGCGGGCCGGCCGTCGCGTGCGTGGGCGGCCTCGCGACGGATCAGCTCGATGAAGCGCTCGCGCATGTTGAGCGGCGCGACCAGCAGCTTCTCGAACTTCGGGCGGCGCGAATAGCCGGTGAGGTGGTGAAAGAGGTTCACCACGTCGCGGGTGAGCACGGGATCGCAGGTGAAGAGGCCGAAGTCCGTGTACAGGCGCGCCGTCTTCACGTGGTAGTTTCCGGTGCCGATGTGCGCATAGCTGCGCAGCCCGTCGCCCTCGCGGCGCACGACCAGCGCCAGCTTGGTGTGCGTCTTGAGCCCGCGCACGCCGTAGATCACGTGGTCGCCGGCCTTCTGCAGTTCCTCGGCCCAGTGCAGGTTGCGCGCCTCGTCGAAGCGCGCCTTGAGTTCGACGCAGCAGGCGACCTGCTTGCCGTTCTCCGCCGCCTTGATCAGCGAGCGCACGAACGGCGTATCGTCGCCGAGCCGGTACACCGTCATCTTGATGGTGGTGGTGGCCGCATCGTCCGCGGCCTCGCGGATGAAGCGCTCGACCGAGGCGTCGAAGCTCTCGTAGGGGTGGTGCACCAGCACGTCGCCGGCGCGGATCGCGGCGAAGATGTCCGCGTCCGGGTCGATGCCGAGCGGCGGCAGCGGCGTCCAGGGCGGGTCGCGCAGCTCGGGGATCGGCAGCGACGCGATCTCGAACAGGCTGGTGTAGTCGAGGATGCCCGGCAGCTCGTACACGTCGCTGTCCCGCAATTCGAAGCGGGACACGAGGCTGTCGCGGATCTCGGCGCTCGGCGCCTCGCCGAATTCAAGGCGCACAACCGGCTGGAAGCGCCGCTGGCGGACCTGCTCCTCGACCAGTTCACGGATGCTGTTGTCGCTGTCTTCTTCGATGGCGATGTCCGCGTTGCGCGACACGCGGAACAGCGTCGCCGCCTCGATCTCGACGCCCGGGAAGAGCCGCTCGGCATTGTGGCGCAACAGTTCCTGCAGCGACACGAAGCAGCGGTCGCCGGGCGGGACGTCGGCGCGCAGCGGCAGCCACTGCGGCACATTGCCCGGCACTTTCACGCGCACCAGCACGCGTTCGCCCGCTTCGGCGTCGTGGATCACGAAGCCCCAGGAGGTCGAGAGATTCGACATGAACGGGAACGCTTCGGCCGGATTGAGGCTGAGCGGGGTCAGCGCGGGCGAGACGTGCCGCTCGAAGTAGTCGGCCGCTTCGTCGCGCTGCGCGTCGGTCAGCTCCGCCCAGGTCGCCAGCCGCACGTGCTGCCTCGCCAGGCGGTCGCGCAGGTCGGCGAAGCATTCCGCCTGCTGCAGCAGCATCGGGAACAGTGCCGTGCGCAACGTGTTCATGTGCGCGTTGAACGCTTCGACGGTGGCGGGCACGCCGCTCGCGTAGGCGCGCGTGCGCATGGCGCCCACGCGCTTCATGAAGAACTCGTCCAGGTTCGAGTTGAAGATCGCGAGGAACTTCAGGCGCTCGAGCAGAGGCGTGCGCTCGTCTAGCGCCTCGTTGAGCACGCGGCGGTTGAATTCGAGCCAGCTCAGGTCGCGATCGAACCATGCCTCCCGCAGCATGGCCGCCCGGCTCTGGGAGGTCATCGAGGGTGTCCGTTCTGGGGTCGGGTCACTGCGCAGCCCTGCATGCGGGGGAAGGCCAACGGTAAAATATCCGACAGTCGTGTGACAGTTTCGTTTCAACACCGCCCTGCGCCGGGCCGCAGGGGCGATACGTCCGGGAGGACCCCATGACCCAGACCCCCACCCGTCGACCGCTCGATGCGGCCGCCGCGCAGGCGCTGCAGCAGTCCCTGGCCGGCTGGCAGCTCACCCCGGACGGCCGGGGCATCGCCCGGCGCTTCGCCTTCCGCGACTTCGATGCCGC
>JBGAHO010000060.1:0-23312 GCA_044226195.1 Steroidobacteraceae bacterium | reverse complement strand
CACGCCGGGCGGTTGACGCCCCGCCGATGGGACCGGGACCCGGGCCCGTCCCTTACATGCCCGGGTAGATCGTCTTGCCTTCCTTGATCGTCTCGACGACCCTGAGGTCGCGGATCTGCTCGACGGGGGTCTTGAGCGGATCGCCGGACACGATCACGAAATCCGCGAGCTTGCCCGGCTCGATCGAGCCGCGCCGCGTCTCCTCGCGATATTCCCACGCCGCGTTGATCGTTAGCGCCTGCAGGCCGCGGTAGGCATCGATGCGCTGGTCCGGCCCGAGCACGAAGCCGGAGCGGGTCGTGCGCGCCATCGACGACCACAGGATGAAGAACGGGTCGAGCGGCGTCACGTTGAAGTCGCTGTGGTTGGTGGCCTTCAGCCCGGCGTCCATCGCGGCCTTCATCGGGCTGATGAACGCGGCCCGCTGCTCGCCGATGTTGCGGCGGTGCACGTCGCCCCAGAAGTACGTGTGGTTGGTGAAGTAGGAGGGCGTCAGGCCGAGCGCGACGTAGCGCGCGATGTCCTCCGGATGCTGCATCTGCGAGTGGATCACGATGGTGCGACTGTCGTCGCCCGCCTTCAGGCCCGACGCTTCCGCCGCCTTGATCACCTGCTGGATGGTCGCGTCGCCGTTGGCGTGGACGAAGATCTGCAGCCCGGCCTTGTGAGCCGTGTCGAACAGCTTCGCGAACTGCTCGTACGGCATGGTCGAGTTGCCGCGCCAGTCCTTCTGGCCCTGCGGTCCGCCGGTCCGCAGCGGCTCGAGGAAGTTCGCGGTCTTGCCCTGCACCGAGCCGTCCTGGGTGATCTTGATGCCCGCGAGCTTGAGGTGGTCCTTCCACTGGCCGATCGGGAACTCGGGTTTGCCGAACCACTGGTCCATCTCGGAGAAGCCGGGCAGGGCGACGATGTCGATGAACAGCCGCCCCTCGGCGCCTGCCTTCTGCAGCAGGCGGATGTCCTTCGCGTGCGTGTAGCCTTCATTCGCGAGGGTGTAGCCGTTCGACGCGTACAACATCTGGCCCGGCTTCATCAGGTCGAGCATCTCGGCTTCGCCCGGCTGCGGCAGTTTGGCGAAGACCGGCAGGAACGCCGTCTCCATCAGCAGGCCCTCGGGATCCTTGCCGTCCTTGCCGCGCGCGATCAGCCCGCCCGGCGGGGTCGGCGTATCGCGCGTGACGCCCGCCCACTCCAGGGCCTTCGAGTTGAGGACTGCACCGTGCAGCGACACGTGCAGCACCATCACGCGGTGGTTCGGGAACGCGGCGTCGAGGTCGTGCTTGGTGAGCTTGCCCCCTTGCACCATCGAATCGTCGTAGCCCCAGGCCAGGATCCAGCCGCCGTCCGGCACCTTGGCCTGGTCCTGCCAGGCCTTGAGCGTGGCGAGGATCTTCTCGACCGAGTCGCCGGGCCCGACGGGCGACGGCGACACGTTGACCTGCTGCGACAACGCGGGCGCATTGATGAAGTGGCTGTGCGCGTCGACCAGGCCGGGCAGCAAGGTCTTGCCGCCGAGGTCCCGGACCACGGTGCGCTCGCCCTTGCGCTTCATCGCCTCGGCGTCTGCGCCGGCGAATTCGATCTTGCCGCCCGACACGACCACGGCCTCGACGTAGGCCGGCTGGTCGCCCGCCATGGTCAGGATGGGACCATGGTGCAGGATGAGGTCGGCTCCCGGGGCCGCCGCTGCGGCTGTCGTTTCGCTCGCACGGTGGCCGCAGCCCGTCAGTACGCCCACCAGGGCGAGCAGGCCGAGCAATGATCCCGCATGGCGCATCTTCATCGGTCTCTTCCTCCCGATCGTGTTCTGGATCCCGTGCCGTCCGCGGTCCGCGGCCCCGGCACGCCATTGTCGTTCTCGTTCGCAGCAGGCCGGCATGCGGATCCGGCCGGGCCGGGCGCAATACAAGTCAATGCTTGCACGGTTGACGGTCGCAGGAAAGGCCGGACCGACGGCAGATCCGCGGGGCAGGGGCCTACAGCAGGTCCTTCAGTCGGAACCAGAGCATCGCCAGCACCAGGGCCGGCATGCGGAAGACGCGGCCGCCGGGGAAGTCGCGGTGCTGCATGCGCGCGAACAGGTCGAAGCGCTCGGCCTGGCCCCCGACCGTCTCCGCCACCAGCTGGCCGGCCATGCCGGTCAGCGCGATGCCATGCCCGGAGAAGCCCTGCAGGTAGTAGACGTTCGGCGCGAGGCGCCCGAAGTCGGGCGCGCGATTCATCGTGATGTCGACGTAGCCACCCCACGCGTAGTCGATGCCGACGTCGGTGAGCTGCGGGAACACTTTCAGCATCCGCGCCCGCGTGGCGCGGTGCGTGGTGGCCGGGTTGAGGCCCGAGTAGCTGACGCGCCCGCCGAACAGCAGGCGGTGGTCGGCCGAGCAGCGGAAATAGTCGAGCACCCAGTTGATGTCGGTGACCGCCAGGTTCTCGCGCATCAGGCGGCGGATCCGCTCCTCGCCGAGCGGCGACGTGGCCACGATGTAGGTGCCGACCGGCATGATGCGCGCGCGCAGGCGCGTCGAGATCGCCTCGTCGACGTAGGCATTGCAGCACAGCACCACGTGCTTCGCCTGCACGCCGCCCGACGCGGTGCAAACCTTCGCCGTCGCGCCGTGCTCGATGCCGGTCACGAGGCTGTCCTCGTGGATCACGGCGCCCGCGGCCTCGGCCGCCGCGGCGAGCCCGAGCGTGTAGTTGAGGGGATGGAGGTGCCCGCTGCGCCGGTCGAGCAGGCCACCGAGGTATCGATCCGTGTCGAGCAGTTCGCGCACCTGCGCCTGCTCGAGCCACTCGAGCGAGGTGTAGCCGTACTGGCCGACCAGTTCGTCGCGCCAGGCTTGCAGCTCGGTCTCGTGTCGCGGCTTGATCGCGACGTGCATCTGGCCCCAATGCAGGTCGCAGTCGATCGCGTGACGCTCCACGAGCGCCTTGAGCAGATCGAGTGCCTCGACCGACACGTCGAACATCTGCTTCGCCGCCGCCGGGCCCACCTGGGCGATCAGCTTGTCCTGCCCGGAGGCGAAACCGAAGATCGCCTGGCCGCCGCTGCGTCCCGACGCGCCCCAGCCGACGCGGCGTCCCTCCAGTACCACCACGCGGAAGCCACGCTCGGCGAGGTGCAGGGCAGTCGAGCAGCCCGCGATGCCCGCGCCGACGATGCACACGTCCGCCGTGACGTCGCCTCGCAACGCCGGCCGCGAGGGCGACGGGTTCGCCGACGCGGCGTAGTAGGAACGGATGTGCTCGGCCATGGGCTCAGCTCGTGGTCAGGTACCAGGCGTAATCGAGTGCCGTGACGTAGGACTGGAAGTCCTGCATCTCGCCGCGGCGCGTGGCCGCGTACAGCCCGGCGAACTTCGCGCCGAGGTACTCGCGGATGAACTCGCTGCGCTCGAACGCGGCCAGTGCCTCGGGCCACGACATCGGGATCGTCGGCGTGGTGTCGCGGTACGCGTTGCCCGCGAGCACCGGGCCCGGGTCCAGCTGCTGCGTGATCCCGCGGTGCATGCCGGCGAGAACGACCGCCGCGAGCAGGTAGGGATTGGCGTCGGCGCCGGCGACACGGTGCTCGACGCGACGGCTCGCGGGCGGCCCGTGCGGCACGCGGAAGGCGACGCCGCGGTTGTTGACCGACCAGCTCGGGTTGAGCGGCACGTACGCTTCGGGCTGGAAGCGGCGGTACGCATTCGCGGTCGGCGCGCAGATCGCCATGGCGTCGTTGATCGTGGCGGCGAGACCGCCGATGGCGTGGTGCAGCGGCGGGCTGCCGGTCGGGTCGTCCGCGGCGAAGAGGTTGCGGCCGTTCGCATCGACCAGGCTCACGTGCAGGTGCGCCCCGCTGCCCGCGTGGTCGCGGTAGGGCTTGGCCATGAACGTCGCCTCCATCCCGTGCTGCAGGGCCACGCCCTTCACGAGTCGCTTGAGGCGGATGGCGTGGTCACAGGCGAGCAGGGCGTCGGCGACGTGGTGCAGGTTGACCTCGAACTGGCCGGGGCCGTACTCGGCGAGCACCGTGCCGGTCGGCAGGTCCTGCGCGCGGGCCGCCGCCTGGATGGCGTCGATCACGGCCGAGTACTCGTCCAGTTCCTGCATCGAGTTGATCTGGGTCTTGGTCTCGCGACGGCCGGTGCGCGGCTGGCGGGGCGGCTGCGCGTGGCCCTCGGGCGTGCGCTCGCGGTCGACCAGGTAGAACTCGAGTTCGACCGCCATCACCGGCGTCAGTCCCAGCGACTGGAAACGGGCGACGACGCCTTCGAGCACGTGACGCGGGTCGCCGTGGAAGGGCGAGTGGTCGTGCTCGTACATGCTGACCTGCATCTGCGCGACCTGCTCGCCGAGCCACGGCACGCTGCAGAGCGTGCCTGGAATGGGCAGGCATACCCGGTCGGCATCGCCTTCGTCGAAACCGAGGCCCGTGCACTGCACGGTGCCGCCGAGCACGTCGAGCGCGAACATCGAGCCCGGCAGCAGCAGACCGTTGCGGTGCACGCCCTCGAGTTCGGCGACCGTGACGCGCTTGCCGCGCGGGATGCCCATCTGGTCGGCCAGCAGCAGGTCGACGAAGCGGACCTGCGGGTTCCGGGAGAGCCAGGCGCGCGCCGGCTCGAAGTCCGCGATCTGCGGCATGATGTCCCCGTATGTTTAAGATTTATCGACGGTGGCCCCGTCTCGGTCGCGGCAGCATAGCCCGTCGGGCGCGCGGGCGGCAAGCTCATGCGCCGCGGGGATTGTCAAGGCAAGCCTATGTTTAGGCTGATTTTTGCCTCATTTGTTGCGCTGCGTGGCGACGCCCCCGGGGGCGCTGTGGTTTAATGCTTCCCGGTCCCCCAGGGCGGCCTCTCAGAAGCCGTCTAGGATCTTAAACGTGTCTCGCCGCAAACCACTGATCGGCATTCCCGCGGATCGCCGGATGCTCGGCCCGCACCCCTTCCACTGCGTGGGGGAGAAATACATCGTCGCCGTGGCCGAGGCCGCGGACGCGGTGCCGGTGCTCATCCCGTCGCTCGGCGCGGACAATCTCGACGAGTTGCTCGCGCGGCTCGACGGCATCCTGCTCACCGGCAGCCCGTCGAACGTGGAGCCGCACCGCTATGCCGGCCCGCCGAGCGATCCCGACACGCTGCACGACCCGCATCGCGACGCCACGACGCTGCCGCTGATCCCGCGCGTCGTCGAGTCCGGCCTGCCGCTGTTCGCCGTCTGCCGCGGCTTCCAGGAGATGAACGTGGCCTTCGGCGGCACGCTCTGGCAGAAAGTGCAGGAGGTGCCCGGCAAGCGGGACCACCGCGAGGACAAGGAGCAGTCGCTCGACGTTCAGTACGCCCCGGCCCACGAAGTCGAGCTCGCGGAGGGCGGCCTGCTGCGCCGCCTCGCGGGCGGGCCGAAGGCGATGGTCAATTCGCTGCACGCCCAGGGCGTGCAGCAGCTCGGTCGCGACCTCGAGGTCGAGGCCGTCGCGCCGGACGGCCTGATCGAGGCTTTCCGCGTGCGCTCGGCGCCGGGCTTCGCGCTCGCGGTGCAGTGGCACCCCGAGTGGCAGGTCATGCAGAACCCGTTTTCACGCGCCATGTTCGCCGCGTTCGGCGACGCGGCCAGGACGCGCACCCAGGCACGGAAGTGACACATGAGTACCCCGATCCAGCAATTCTTCAAGGAACACGGCATCTCCGAGGTCGAGGCCGTGGTGCCCGACATGGCCGGCATCGCGCGCGGCAAGGTGATGCCCGCGATGAAGTTCGCGGAAGACGAGGGCATGCGCATGCCCGAGAGCATCTTCCTGCAGACGGTCACCGGTGAGTATCCGGAGGACGATCGCGCGATCAGCCCGTCGGAAATCGACATCGTGCTGAAGGCCGATCCGGCCACGACGCGCGTCGTGCCGTGGGCGGCCGAGCCGACCGCGCAGGTCATCCACGACAGCTACTACTCCGACGGCCGCCCGGTCACGATGGCGCCGCGCTACGTGCTGCGCCACATCCTCGACATGTACGCAGCCAAGGGCTGGAAGCCGATCGTCGCGCCGGAGCTCGAGTTTTACCTCGTCGAGCCGAACATCGACGCCGACTATCCGCTCAAGCCGCCGGTGGGCCGCTCCGGCCGCCCCGAGATCGGCCGGCAGTCGTACAGCATCGCGGCCGTGAACGAGTTCGACCCGCTGTTCGACGACATCTACGCCTTCTGCGAAGCGCAGGAGATCGAGATCGACACGCTGATCCACGAGGACGGCGCGGCGCAGATGGAGATCAACCTGATCCACGGCGATGCGATGTCGCTCGCCGACCAGGTGTTCATGTTCAAGCGCACGGCGCGCGAGGCCGCGTTCCGCCACAAGATGTACGCGACGTTCATGTCGAAGCCGATGGCCCGCGAGCCCGGCAGCGCCATGCACATCCACCAGAGCGTGGTCGACATCAAGACCGGCAAGAACGTGTTCAGCGACAAGGACGGCAACCCGAGCCCGCTGTTCTTCTCGCACATCGCCGGCTTGCAGAAGTACCTGCCGTCGGCGATGTGCCTGTTCGCGCCGAACGTCAACGCGTTCCGCCGCATCATCCTGAGGCACCTTGCGCCGATCAACACGCAGTGGGGCTACGACAATCGCACCGCGGGCCTGCGCGTGCCGATCTCGAATGCCGAGAACCGCCGCGTCGAGAACCGTCTCGCGGGCGCCGACGCCAACCCGTACATCGCGCTGGCGGCCTCGCTGGCCTGCGGCTACCTCGGCATGCTCGAAGGCCTGAAGCCGTCCGAGCCGGTGTCGGGCAGCGCCTACGAGCTGCCGTTCGGCCTGCCGCGCAGCCTCGAAGAGGCAGTGCGCCTGCTGCGCGACTGCCGGCCGCTCATCGACATCCTCGGCGACCGCTTCGTGCTCGCCTACACCGCGGTGAAGGAGAGCGAGCACGACACCTTCCTGCAGGTGATCAGCTCCTGGGAGCGTGAGCACCTGCTCCTCAACGTCTGATCCGGACCCCATCAAACGCGAAACGCACCCACATCATGACCACTGCCGCACGCACCACTGCCGCCTGGCAGCAGCTCGACCGCCAGCACTACCTGCATCCGTTCACGGACTTCAAGCAGCTCGCGGCCAAGGGCACGCGCGTCATCGTGAAGGCGGAAGGCTGCTACCTCTACGACTCGGAGGGCCAGCGCATCCTCGACGGCATGGCCGGCCTGTGGTGCGTCAACGTCGGCTACGGCCGCAAGGAACTGGCCGAGGCGGCGTATCGCCAGCTGCTGGAGCTGCCGTACTACAACAGCTTCTTCCAGACGGCCCATCCGCCGGCGATCGAGCTCGCCAAGCAGCTGGTGGACCTCACGCCGCCGCAGTTCAACCACGTGTTCTTCACGGGGTCCGGCTCGGAGGGCAACGACACCGTGGTGCGCCTGGTGCGCCGCTACTGGGACCTGCTCGGCCAGCCCGGGCGCAAGGTCATCATCAGCCGCCAGAACGCCTATCACGGCAGCACCATGGCGGGGGCCAGCCTCGGCGGCATGGGCTTCATGCACGAGCAGGGCGGCCTGCCGATCCCGGACATCGTGCACATTGCGCAGCCGTACTGGTACGCCGAGGGCGGCGATCTCTCGCCGGCGGAGTTCGGCCTGAAGATGGCGCGCGAGCTGGAGAAGAAGATCCTCGAGCTGGGCGCGCACCGGGTCGCGGCCTTCATCGGCGAACCCATCCAGGGCGCCGGCGGCGTGATCATCCCGCCCGACACTTACTGGCCGGAGATCCAGAAGATCTGCGACCGGTACGGCATCCTGCTGGTGGCGGACGAGGTCATCTGCGGCTTCGGTCGCACCGGCCACTGGTTCGGCTCCGAGCGGTTCGGGTTCAAGCCCGACCTGATGACCATCGCCAAGGGCCTGTCCTCGGGCTACCTGCCGATCGGCGGCGTGATGGTCGGCGACCGCCTGGCCGAGGTGCTCATCGACAAGGGCGGCGAGTTCGCCCACGGCTTCACCTACTCGGGGCACCCCGCGGCCTGTGCGGTCGCCAGCGTCAACCTGACCCTGATCCAGCAGGAGAAGCTGGTCGAGCGCACGAAGAACGAGACCGGGCCCTACCTCGCGACCCAGTGGCGGCGGCTCGCCGAGCACCCGCTGGTCGGCGAAGCGCGCTCGACGGGCCTGATCGGGGCGCTGGAACTGGTCCGGGACAAGGCGACGCGGCAGTTCTTCGACAAGCGGGGCGAGGTCGGCACCATCTGCCGCGACTTCTGCTTCGCGAACGGCCTGATCATGCGCGCCGTGCGCGACACGATGATCATCTCGCCGCCGCTGGTGATCAGCCGCGAGCAGATCGACGAGCTCGCGGAGAAGGCCTGGCGCTGCCTCGACCTCACCTACGCGCGCTGCAAGGCGGACGGCCGCCTGTAGGGTCCGGCCGGCGTCGTCGGGCCCTGCCACGCGCCAACGCGGTGCGGGCGGCGGCGTGCCTTGCCCCGTTCTGGTTCCGGCCCGCGCGGAACGCCCCGAACCGCTGGCAGGGCCGACCTGATTGCGCTATACAACGCGGGCACATTCCGGGCGCGGCCTGCGGCCGCGCCCGCCCACATCGCAACAGGGGTAACGCACGATGACTATCACCATCCGCGCCGGGCTCATGGGGCTCCTCGCGGCCACCATGCTGGTCGGCTGTGGCAAGAAGGCCGAGGAGACCTCGTCCGCCGCCAAGCCCGCCGAGTCGGCCGGCACCGAAGCGCCTGCCGCCGGTCCGGCCTCCAACGAAGAGAAGGTGGTCAACGTCTACAACTGGTCGGACTACATCGACCCGAAGACGCTCGAGGCCTTCACCAAGGAAACGGGCATCAAGGTCAACTACGACGTCTTCGACAGCAACGAAGTGCTGCAGACCAAGCTGCTGGCCGGCAACACCGGCTACGACGTCGTCGTGCCGTCCGCGTCGTTCCTCGAGCTGCAGATCAAGGCCGGCGTGTTCCAGAAGCTCGACAAGTCGAAGCTGCCCAACTGGAAGAACCTGGATGCGGACATCCTGAAGCGCGTCGCGTTGCACGACCCGGGCAACCAGTACGCCGTGAACCACATGTGGGGCACGGACGCGCTCGGCTACAACATCGACAAGATCAAGGCGATCGACCCGAACGCGCCGCTCGACAGCTGGAACATGCTGTTCGATCCGAAGGAGGCCGCCAAGTTCAAGGACTGTGGCATCTCCGTGCTCGATGCCCCGGACGAGGTCATCGGCGTGGCGCTCGCCTACCTCGGCAAGGACCCGAACAGCGAGAAGGCGGAGGACCTCAAGGCGGCGGAAGACCTGCTGATGAAGATCCGCCCCTACATCCGCATGATCCACAGCTCGCAGTACATCGACGCGCTGGCGAACGGCGAGATCTGCCTGTCGCTCGGCTGGTCCGGCGACATCCTGCAGTCCAAGTCGCGCGCCGAGGAAGCGAAGCAGGGCGTCAAGATCGGCCTCAGCGTGCCGAAGGAAGGCACCATCATCTGGTTCGACATGTACGCGATCCCGGCCGACGCGCCGCACCCGGACAACGCGCACGCGTTCATCAACTACATGATGCGCCCCGAGGTCGCCGCGGCGAACTCGAACTTCGTCCACTACGCCAACGGCAACGCGGCGTCCGTGCCGCTGATCGACCCGGCCGTGCACAACGACCCGGGCGTGTATCCGCCGAAGGAGACGATGGACAAGCTGTTCCCGAACCTGGCCCGGACGGCCGAGTTCACCCGGCAGATGAACCGCACCTGGACCCGGTTCACGACCGGCAAGTGACCGTCTGACGGATGCGTACCTGCGGGGCGGTCGGAGCGCACTCTCCGGCCGCCCCGTTTTCTTTGGGCAACCTACCCAGGATGAAGCGGCTGAGCTATAACCTTCGGCACCGCCGAGGCGTGCCCCAGGGGATGGGCCGCCCGACGCTCACGGGAGTCACCATGCGCAACTCGATCCGGATGGCCGCGCTGGCCGCCGTTACCCTGCTGACGGCCGCCTGCGGCAAGCAGCCCGCCGCCCCGGCCGCCGAATCGGCGGCTCCGGCCGCGACCGCCACCCCGGCTGCCGCCGAGGAGAAGGTCCTCAACGTCTACAACTGGTCGGACTACATCGACCCGCAGGTGCTCGAGGATTTCCAGAAGGAAACCGGCATCAAGGTCCGCTACGACGTGTTCGACTCGAACGAGGTACTCGAGACCAAGCTGCTCACGGGCAACTCGGGGTACGACCTCGTGGTGCCGAGCGCGTACTTCCTCGAGCGCCAGATCAAGGCGGGCGTGTTCCGCAAGCTCGACAAGGACAAGCTGCCGAACCTCGCCAACCTCGACCCGGACCTGCTGCAGCGCGAGGCGGGGCACGATCCGGGCAACGAGTACGGCGTGATCTACATGTGGGGCACGACGGGCATCGGCTACGACGAGGACAAGATCCGCAAGGCCATGCCGGACGCGCCGGTCGACAGCTGGCGGCTGGTGTTCGATCCCGCGGTGATCGCCAAATTCAAGGACTGCGGCGTGTCGGTGCTCGAAGACCCGACCGACATGGTCTCGACCGCGCTCCTCTATCTCGGCAAGGATCCGAACAGCCAGTCGGAGGCCGACCTGAAGCTCGCGGAGGACCTGCTGGTCAAGATCCGCCCGTACATCCGCACGATCACCAGCTCGCAGTACATCGACGCGCTCGCGAACGGCGACATCTGCCTCGCGGTCGGCTACAGCGGCGACATCCTGCAGGCGCGCGACCGCGCGGCCGAGGCCGGCAAGAAGATCAACCTCAAGTACTCGATCCCGAAGGAGGGGGCGCTGATGTGGTTCGACACGCTCGCCATCCCGGCGGACGCGCAGCATCCCGGCAACGCGCACCTGTTCATCGACTACCTGATGCGGCCCGAGGTGGCGGCGAAGAACTCCGACTTCGTGCACTACGCCAACGCCAACCTGAAGGCGACGCCGCTGATCAGCGAGGAGCTGCGCAGCGACGCGAGCATCTACCCGACGCCCGAGGTGAAGGCGCGCCTGCGGCCGAACCTCGCCAAGACCGCCGAGTTCACCCGGCTGCTCAACCGTTCCTGGACCCGCTTCATGACGGGGCACTGAGCCGCCCCGTCCCCCCGACGCATTCTACGAAGGGATCTCATGGCCACCTCACCGCGCGCAACCCAGCAGAAGTTCGAACCCTGGACGGACCCGGACGCCAAGCCCTACGTCCGCATCGAACGGGTGACGAAGAAGTTCGGCGATTTCGTCGCCGTCAACGACGTCTCGCTCACCATCTACAAGAAGGAGATCTTCTGCCTGCTCGGCGCGTCCGGCTGCGGCAAGACCACGCTGCTGCGCATGCTGGCCGGCTTCGAGCAGCCGACCTCCGGCAAGATCTTCATCGACGGCGTGGACATGACCAGCGTCCCGCCGTACGAGCGGCCGGTCAACATGATGTTCCAGTCCTACGCGATCTTCCCGCACATGACGGTCGAGCAGAACGTCGCGTTCGGACTCAAGCAGGAAGGCCTCGCGAAGCCCGAGATCGCCAAGCGGGTCGGCGACATGCTCGAACTGGTGAAGCTCGCGCCGTACGCCAAGCGCAAGCCGCACCAGCTCTCGGGCGGCCAGCGCCAGCGCGTCGCGCTCGCCCGCTCGCTGGTGAAGAAGCCCAAGCTGCTGCTGCTCGACGAGCCGCTCGCGGCGCTCGACAAGAAGCTGCGCGAGCACACGCAGTTCGAGCTGATCAACATCCAGGAGACCCTCGGCGTCACCTTCGTGGTCGTGACCCACGACCAGGAAGAGGCGATGACGCTCTCGACGCGCATCGGCCTGATGAACCACGGCGAGATCGTGCAGACCGGCACGCCGAGCGAGATGTACGAGTACCCGACCTCGCGCTTCGTGGCCGAGTTCATCGGCTCGGTCAACACCTTCGAGGGCAAGTTGATCGAGGACGAGCCCTCGTACGTGCGCATCGAGTGCGCCGACCTCGACGCACCGATCTACGTCAACCACGGCGTCAGCTCGGCCCCGGGCGCGACCGTGTGGGCCGCGATCCGGCCCGAGAAGATCAACATCGGCCGCGAGCGGCCGACCGACAAGGACAACTGGGCGGTCGGCACCGTGCGTGACATCGCCTACATGGGCGACGTGTCGATCTACCTGGTGCGCCTCGAGTCCGGCAAGATCGTGCGCGTCACCCAGCCGAACGTCTACCGCCATGCCGAGGACCGCATCACCTGGGAGGAGAAGGTGTACGTGTCGTGGCACGCCGAGAGCCCGGTGGTGGTGACCAAATGATCCGCCGCCTGCAACGGCTCGCGCCGTCGGGCCGCACGCTCGTCACGTCGGTCCCGTACCTGTGGCTGCTGCTGTTCTTCCTCGTGCCGTTCGTGATCGTGCTGAAGATCAGTTTCTCGTCGGCGCAGATCGCGATGCCGCCCTACGAGCCACTGCTGCACTGGGCCTCCGAGAAGGTCGTGCAGATCCAGCTCAACCTCGGCAACTTCGCATTCCTGGTCGAGGACGACCTGTACTGGCGCGCCTACCTCAACTCGATCAAGGTGGCGGCCGTCTCGACGCTGCTGTGCCTGCTGATCGGCTACCCGGTCGCGTACTCGATGGCCCGCAGCGCCCCGTCGACCCGCAACATCCTGCTGCTGCTGGTGACCCTGCCGTTCTTCACCTCGTTCCTGCTGCGCGTCTATGCCTGGATCGGCATCCTCAAGAACAACGGCCTGCTGAACAACCTGCTGATGTCGCTCGGCATCGTCCACGAGCCGATCCAGATGCTGCAGACCGACTTCGCGGTCTACGTCGGCATCGTCTACTCGTACCTGCCGTTCATGATCCTGCCGCTGTACTCGAACCTCGAGAAGATGGACCTCACGCTGCTCGAGGCGGCCGCGGACCTGGGCTGCAAGCCCTGGCAGGCGTTCTACAAGATCACGCTGCCGCTCTCGATGCACGGGATCATCGCCGGCTGCCTGCTGGTGTTCATCCCGGCGGTCGGCGAGTTCGTGATCCCCTCGCTGCTCGGCGACCCGGGCATGCTGATGATCGGCAAGGTGCTGTGGACCGAGTTCTTCAACAACCGTGACTGGCCGGTCGCGAGCGCGGTGGCCATCGCGCTGCTGCTGTTCCTGGTGATCCCGATCATGTACCTCGATCGCGCGCAGAACGCCGAGGCCGAAGAAGGAGCGCGCAAATGAACCAGGGACGTCCGTGGTTCCGGATCGGCGTGCTGTTCCTCGGGTTCGCGTTCCTGTACGTCCCGATCCTGCTGCTGATCTTCTACTCGTTCAACGAGTCGAAGCTCGTCACGGTGTGGGCCGGCTTCTCGACCAAGTGGTACGGGGAGCTGATGCACAACGACCAGATCCTCGGGGCGGCGTGGCTGAGCCTGAAGGTGGCGACGCTCTCGGCGACGCTCGCCGTGGTGCTCGGGACGGTGGCCGGGCTCGTGCTCGCGCGCTTCGGGCCCTTCAAGGGCCGCACGCTGCTGTCCGGCCTGACGACGGCGCCACTGGTGATGCCCGAGGTGATCACGGGCCTGTCGCTGCTGCTGCTGTTCGTCACCATGGAGCAGCTGATCGGCTGGCCGGCGGGTCGCGGCATGACCACCATCGTGATCGCGCACATCACGCTCACGATGGCCTACGTGACGGTCATCGTGCAGTCGCGCCTCGCGCAGATGGACGATTCGCTCGAGGAAGCCGCCATGGACCTCGGCGCCAAGCCGTACAAGGTCTTCTTCCTGATCACGCTGCCGATCATCTTCCCGGCGCTGATGTCGGGCTGGCTGCTCGCGTTCACCCTTTCGCTCGACGACCTGGTCATCACCAGCTTCGTGGCGGGCCCGGGTTCGAGCACGCTGCCGATGGTGATCTTCTCGAAGGTGCGCCTCGGGGTCAGCCCGGACATCAACGCCCTGGCGACGATCCTCGTCACCATCGTGTCGATCGGTGTGGTGATCGCCGGCGTGACGATGACGCGGCAGATGAAGGCCCGCGAGCGCGACGCGCAGATGGCGCTCGCCGCCAACCAGCAGATGATCGAGAGTCTCAAGAAGGCCTGAACGTGGCGTCGACACCGATTCTCGCATTCGACGTCGGCGGCTCCTTCGTCAAGGCCGGGCGGGTCGATCCGGCGGCCGCGGCCTTGCAGGGCGAGGTCCTGAAGTGGCCGACCCCGGCCAGCGCCGCGCCGGAGGACGTGATCGCCATGCTGGCGAAGATGGCGGACGAACTGCCATCGGAGGGGCCGGTGGGGCTCGCGTTCCCGGCCGTCACCAAGCAGGGCGTCGCCTGGACCGCCGCCAACATCGACGCGCGCTGGATCGGCTTTCACGCGCGCGGCGAACTGCAGGCGCGCATCCAGCGCCCGGTCGCGTTCCTGAACGATGCGGACGCCGCGGGCGTCGCGGAGATGACGCTGGGCGCCGGTCGTGGTCGCAGCGGCACGGTGATGGTGATCACGCTCGGCACCGGCATCGGGTCGGCGCTGTTCGTCGACGGGCACCTGTTCCCCAACACGGAACTCGGCCACCTCGAGGTCGACGGCGTGGAAGCGGAGCATCGGGCCTCGGCCAAGGTGCGGGCGGATCGCGGACTCGACTGGGTGCAGTGGGCCGATGCGGTGAACGGCGTGCTGGACGAGTACCACGCGCTGCTGTGGCCGGACCTGTTCATCGTCGGTGGCGGCGTCACCGAGAACTGGCAGCACTTCGGGCACCTGCTGCGCAGCCGCGCGGAGATCGCGCGCGCGCGCTTTGGCAACGACGCCGGCATCATCGGCGCGGCGATGGCCGCGGCGGCGCTCGCCACCTGACGTGGCGCGGCCAGACGCGTGCGCGTGTCTCGTCCGAATCGGGTGACAAGGTGCCGGCGGCCAGTCGGTCGAAATCCGGGGTCGTCCCTGGAGACACGCCGTGATTGCGTTCCGGCGCGGGCGGCAAGCCCCGAACCGGGCCAATCCCGGGCGACACGCCGCAAGTACGTCCCTGTAGGCTCGCACTCGCCATCCATGGCTCGTGACGGTCGCCCGGAATTGCCCCAGTCCCGGTCTGCGCCCGCGCTGTCCGGCCGCGGCGACGGTGGACGGGATCCGGAGTCGATTCGGCAGACCGTCACGCGGCATGGACGCCGCGTGCGAGCCTACAGGGACGTATTCACGGCGTGTCTGCCGAAGCGTACTCCGGATTCCGGCCGACTCGCCTCGGCCGCCATGCATCGCTGCGTCGCCCGATGACTCCGCTGCAGTCCAAGCTGCCGAACGTCGGCACGACCATCTTCACGGTGATGTCGCGCCTCGCGGCCGAGTGCGGTGCGATCAACCTGTCGCAGGGCTTCCCGGATTTCGACCCGCCACCGCAACTCGTCGAGCGGGTGACCGAGCACATGCGACGCGGCCTCAACCAGTACGCGCCGATGGCCGGCTGGCCGGCCCTGCGTGAGCAGGTGGCCGCCAAGGTGCGCGAGTACTACGGCGCGACGGCCGATCCCGAGCACGAGATCACCGTCACGTCCGGCGGCACGGAGGCGCTGTTCGCCGCCATCCAGGCGGTGGTGCGCCCGGGCGACGAGGTCGTCGTGCTCGACCCGTGCTACGACTCCTACGAGCCCTCCGTCGCGCTCGCCGGCGGCCGCACGATCCACGTGCCGTTGCGGCGGCCCGATTTTGCCGTCGACTGGGACCGCGTGCGCGACGCCCTCACGCCGAAGGCGCGCCTGCTGATCGTGAATTCGCCGCACAACCCCAGCGGCGCCGTGTTCGGTGCCGCCGACCTCGATGCGCTCACGGACCTGCTGCGCGGTACCGACGCATGCGTGCTGTCGGACGAGGTCTACGAGCACATGGTCTTCGACGGCGTGCTGCACCAGAGCCTGTTGCGCCGGCCCGAGCTGGCGGCACGCAGCTTCGTGGTGTCCTCGTTCGGCAAGACCTTCCACGCGACGGGCTGGAAGATCGCCTACTGCGTCGCGCCGGCCGCGCTCAGCACGGAGTTCCGCAAGGTACACCAGTTCGTCCAGTTTGCCGTCGCCACGCCGCTGCAGGCGGGGCTGGCCGATTTCCTGCGCGAGTGCCCCGGGCACGCCCGCGAACTGCCGGCCTTCTACCAGGCCAAGCGCGATCACTTCGCCGGCCATCTCGCGCAGACCCGGTTCCGCTTTCGCCCCGCGGCCGGCACGTATTTCCAGCTCGCGGATTACTCCGCCATCAGCGACCTGCCGGACGTGGAGTTCGCGCATTGGATGACGCGCGAGGCCGGCGTGGCCGTGATCCCGGTGTCCGTCTTCTCCCAGGCGCCGTCCGCCGAGCGGATCGTGCGCTTCTGCTTCGCAAAGCACGCGGCCACGCTCGATGCGGCCGCCGAACGACTGAGGCTGTTATGAACCCCCACCTGCGCGTCACGCTGATCCAGGCCGACCTCGCCTGGCAGGATCCCTCCGCCAACCGCTCGCTGTTCGCGAGCCACTTCCGCGGCCTGGTCGGCCACACCGACCTGATCGTACTGCCGGAGATGTTCACGACCGGGTTCTCGATGGACGCGGCGGCCCTCGCCGAGACCATGGACGGTCCGACGGTCGAGTGGATGCGCGAGGAAGCCGTGTCGCTCGGCTGCGCGATCACGGGCAGCGTGATCATTCGCGACGGTGACCGGCACTGCAACCGCCTGCTGTGGGTGACCGCGGACGGCCAGCTGCAGCACTACGACAAGCGCCACTTGTTCCGCATGGCGAAGGAGCAGGATCACTATGCCGCCGGCGATTCCCGCCTCGTCGTGAGGCTCAAGGGCTGGCGCATCTGTCCGCTCGTCTGCTACGACCTGCGCTTCCCGGTGTGGAGCCGCAATCGCGGCGACTACGACCTGCTGCTGTACGTGGCCAACTGGCCGGGGCGGCGCAGCGTGGCGTGGAAGACGCTGCTCAAGGCGCGCGCGATCGAGAACATCGCGTACGTGGTCGGCGTGAACCGCATCGGCAAGGACGGCAACGGTGCAACCTACCTCGGCGAGAGCGCGGCGATCGATTTCCTCGGCAAGGTGCTGGCCGGCGACCGCGGCGGCGACTTCGTCGAGACCGTGGTGCTCGACCGCGAATCGCTCGACGCCTTCCGGCGCGACTTTCCCGCGCACCTCGATGCCGACGAATTCTCCCTGCCGGGCGTGACCACGCCATGAAGCAGCGCTCCCGCGTCACCCACCCGCGCGAGGTGCCGGTGCCGGCCGACAACCGGCCGCTGGTGGCGCCCATCTACCAGTCGGTCAAGTTCACGTTCGACGACGTGGCCGAGACCAAGGCCCTGTTCGCGCGCCAGCGCGACGGCTACTACTACTCGCGCGTCTCCAATCCGACCCTGCGCCAGCTCGAGCAGCTGCTCGCCGAGCTGCAGGGCCGCGACGACTGCCTGCTCGCAGGCTCCGGGGTGGCCGCCATCTCCATGCCGCTGCTGACGCTGCTGAAGGCGGGCGACCACGTCGTGCACTTCGCGGAGCTGTACCAGCCGACGCGTGCGCTGATCGGCGGACTGCTCGGCCGGTTCGGCGTCACCAGCACGCTGCTGTCGGTCGACGACCTCGACGGCCTCGAGCGCGAACTTGCCACCCGCCCCACGCGCATGGTGGTCCTCGAGTCGCCGACCAATCCGGTCCTGAAGGTGGCCGACCTCGCGCGCATCACGGCTGCGGCGCGGCGCCACGGCGCGCTGACCCTGCTCGACAACACGCTCGCGGGCTTCCACCAGCACGGGCAATACGACGTCGACATCTTCGCCCACAGCCTCACCAAGTTCGCCTCCGGCCACGGCGACGTGATGGGCGGCGCAATCATCGCGCGACAGGAACTGATCGACGCCATGCGCGACGACGTCGGTCACATCGGCCCGACCCTCGATCCGCACGCCGCCTACCTGCTGCTGCGCGGCATGAAGACGTACTTCGTGCGGCGTGACGCGCAATGCGCGAACGCGCAGCGCGTGGCCGAATTCCTCCAGGCGCATACGGCGGTCGAGCGCGTGCGTTTTCCCGGCCTGCCGGGCGATCCGGGGCATGCGCGCGCCCGTGCGCAGATGACCGACTTCGGCTCGCTCGTCACGTTCGACGTGCGGGGCGGGATCGAGACCGGTAACCGCGTCGCGGAGTCGCTCGAGCTCTTCGCCATCGCCGCCAGTCTCGGTTCGACGGAGTCGCTGGTGCTCGCTCCCGGCCTGTTCCAGCCGCGCGGGCTCACGGCAGAGCAGCGGGCGTGGACGGACATCCAGCCGGGCACGCTGCGGCTGTCGATCGGCATCGAGGACGTCGACGACCTGGTGGCCGACCTCGGTCAGGCGCTCGCTTCGGTCCCGTCGAGCTAGCGGTCGTCCGGCGACGATCGATGCACGCGAGGCTGTACAAGGCTTGCGTACGCAATGCGCCTCGGTATGATCGGAACGTGGTCCTCGATGACCACGGACGCGAGGGGCAGAGGGCCACGAGGCCCTGCCCGCGCGATCCCAAGAACGCAGAACGAGGCAGGGAGAGTCGGGGTGGGGCAGCTCTCGCGTGTCCAGCATGCGGCGGCCTGCGTGCCGGGGCGCCAGACATGAACGTTGCCGCGGGCATCTTCATCGTGGGTGGCGTCTCGTACGGCGCGTGGGCGCTCGCGCTGGCGCCGGGGTTCGCTGCGCGCGCGTTGCTGGTGTCGTGCGTGGCGGCCGCGCTGTTCTACCTCGGGTTGTCGCTGCTGCAGCGACGCCCGGATGCGCGCAAGTCGGCGTTCGCGACGGCGGTGGTCGTCGCGCTCAGCAATGCGGTCATCACGGGCATGCTGGTCGCGGACCTGGGCGCTGCGACCGGCGGGTCCGCGATCCCGGTGCAGGTCCGGCCGGGACTGATGTTGCAGGCTGCCGTGGCCCTGGCCTTTGCGGTGGCCGCCGTGGCCCTGATGCTCGAGCGACGCACTGAGCGCCCGGGCGACGTGAGCGAGTAGCGGAGAGGGAGGAGTGCATGGAGGGTGGCAAGCGGCGACGTCCGGGGGACGGCGTGGTCGATGAGCAGCCAGGGGACGAGGGCCCCGGCGAACGACTGGAGATGGAAGCGGTGCAGCCGTCGTCCACTGAGCGGGACGGCCACTGGGCCTTCGAGGAACTGGACCCGGACCGGCGCGCGCTGTCGGCCGAGCTCAACGCGGTGGCGCTGAGTCGCGAGGAGTTCGCCGAACTGGGGGAGGCGATCGTCACGCGACTGGTGGCGGCGCACAAGCGGGTGCAATAGCGCGCCCGAGCCGCGCGTCGCGCGCGTTTGCGTCAAGATGGCGCGATGAGTGATCACGGCCAGTTTCACCTGCTGGGGGAGCGGCGCTTCGGCCCGTTCTTCGTCACGCAGTTCCTCGGCGCCTTCAACGACAACCACTTCAAGAACGCGCTCGTGCTGCTGCTCACGTATCACGCGGCCACGCTCACGAGCCTCGCGCCCTCCGTGCTGGTGAATCTCGCGGCCGGCCTGTTCATCCTGCCGTTCTTCCTGTTCTCCGCCACCGCCGGCCAGCTGGCCGACAAGTACGACAAGGCACGCATCATCCGTCTCGTGAAGCTGCTCGAGGTCGGCATCATGGCGGTGGGCGGACTCGGCTTCCTGCGCCAGGACCTCACGCTGCTGCTCGCCGCGCTGTTCCTGATGGGCGTGCATTCGACGATTTTCGGGCCGGTGAAGTACGCGCTGCTGCCGCAGACGTTGCGCGAGCAGGAGCTGGTCGGCGGCAACGCGCTGGTCGAGACCGGCACGTCACTCGCGATTCTCCTGGGTACCCTGCTCGGCGGACTGCTGGTCGCGCTGCCCGACGGGCCGTCACGCTGGGTTCCGGTGGTGGGCCTCGCGATCGCGGTGGCGGGTTACCTCGCCGCGCGCTTCGTGCCGCCGGCGCCGGCGCTGGCACCGGACCTCACGGTCAACTGGAACCCGGTCACCGAGACGCTGCGCAACCTGCGCTTCACCGTCGGCAACCGCACGCTGTTCCTCGCGATCCTCGGGGTGTCGTGGTTCTGGCTCTACGGGCTGGTGTTCCTCTCGCAGTTCCCCGAGTACGCGCACACCACGCTACGCGGGTCCGAGCACGTGGTCACGCTGCTGCTCACCGTGTTCTCGGTCGGCATCGCGGTCGGTTCGCTGCTGTGCGAGCGCATGTCCGGGCGCAAGGTCGAGATCGGGCTGGTGCCGTTCGGTGCGATCGGGCTGACGGTGTTTGCCTTCGATCTCGCGTTCGCGACGCCGCACGTCCCGCCGGGCACGGTGCGCGGCGCCCTCGAATTCCTGCGTGCGCCGGGCAGCGTGCGGATCCTGCTCGACCTGGCGCTGATCGGCGTCTTCGGCGGCTTCTACATCGTGCCCCTCTACGCGCTCGTGCAGAGCCGCGCCGAGCCCGCCCACCAGTCGCGCATCATCGCGGGCAACAACATCCTGAACGCGCTGTTCATGGTGGCCGGCGCCGGGATGTGCGCGTTGCTGCTAGGCCGGGGCCTCACGATTCCGCAGCTGTTCCTGGTGGTCGCGCTGATGAATGCCGCCGTCGCGGTGTTCATCTTCCTGCTCGTGCCCGAGTTCCTGATGCGCTTCCTGGCGTGGCTGCTGGTGAAGGCGATCTACCGGGTGAAGGTGACCGGCCTCGAACACGTGCCCGAGTCCGGTGCGGCGGTCGTCGTGTGCAACCACGTGAGCTTCGTCGATCCCATCGTGCTGATGGGCCTGTCGCCACGCCCCATCCGCTTCGTGATGGACCACCGGATCTTCCGGCTGCCGGTGATGAACTTCATCTTCCGCACCAGCCGGGCGATTCCGATCGCGCCGCGCAAGGAGGACGAGGCGCTGATGGAGCGTGCGTTCGCCGACGTCCACGAGGCGCTCGGCCAGGGCGACCTCGTGGGCATCTTTCCCGAGGGTGCGATCACGCGCGACGGCGAGATCGCGACGTTCCGCCCCGGCATCACCCGCATCCTCGGCGACCGCCCGGTGCCCGTCGTGCCGATGGCCCTGCAGGGGCTGTGGGGCAGCTTTTTCAGCCGCGTCCGCGGCAAGGCCATGACGCGGCCCTTCCGGCGCGGGATGTTCTCGCGCATCGGCCTCGCCATCGGCGCGCCCCTGTCGCCCGGTGAGGCGACGCCGGAGGCATTGCAGGAGCGCGTGCTCGCGCTGCGAGCGGGCCAGCGCTAGCGCGGCTCAGTCCACCGACCAGTGACGGGCTTCGCGCAGCAGGTGCGCGTGGAAGACCTGCGCGATCGGCGAGAGTTGCCGCGAGCGAGGGTGTACGACGTGCCACTGCGAGCGGATCGGCAGGCCCGTGACGGGGAGGATGCAGAGATCGCGCGCGAGTTCGGCCGGCTTCAGGGCATGGCGTGAGACGACGGCCACGCCGAGGTGGCCGGCCACGGCTTCCTTGATGGCCTCGTTGCTGCCGAGTTCGAGGCGGGACGCGGGGTAGAAGCCGTGCTGTTCGAAGTGCCGGTCGGTCGCGAGGCGCGTGCCCGACCCGGGCTCGCGCAGCAGGAACCGCTCGCTCGCCAGTGCCGACAGCGCCACGCGTCGACGCCCGTTCAGCCGGTGGTCCCGGGGCGCGATGAGCACCAGGGGATTGGCGAGGAACACGTGGTCCTCGAGTTCCATGTCCTTCGGCGGCATCGACATCACGTAAAGATCGTCGCGGTTGTCGCGCAGCCGCTGCACCACGCCGTCGCGGTTCAGCACCTCGAGCGAGATGTCGATGCCCGGGTGACCGGTGCAGAAGCTGCCGAGCAGCCGCGGCACGAAGTACTTCGCCGTGCTGACCACCGCGACGCGCAGGCGCCCGCGCGTCAGGCCGCGCATCGCATTCACCGTCTGTCCGTAGCGCTCCCACTCGTCGACGATGGCGCGCGCGGTCCGCGCGAGCTGCTCGCCCGCCTCGGTCAGGTGCACCTTGCGCGCGACCAGTTCGTAGAGCGGCAGGCCGACGGCGGCGGTGATCTCGCGCAGCTGCATCGAGGCCGTGGGCTGCGTGACGTGCAGGGCGCGTGCCGCCGCCGTGACGCTGCCGGTGTCGGCCAGCGCGACGAACAGGCGCAGCTGGCGGAACGTGATATTCATAGAGGAAAGTCTATAGGAGTGTATTCAAGAATCAATTTTACGAGATGCCACGCCTTGCCTAGGATCCGCGCACCCTGGCGGACCCCGGTGAACCATGCAGAACCTGATCGACCCGGCCATCCTGTTCTTCGTGTTCGGCGTGTTCGCCGGGCTGGTGCGCTCGAACCTCGAGATCCCTGCGCCGATCTCGCGCTTCCTCTCCCTCTACCTGCTGATGGCGCTCGGCCTGAAGGGCGGCTTCGCGCTGGCGCACTCGGGGCTCGGCGCTGAGGTGCTCGTCAGCCTGTTCGCGGCCATGCTCATGGCCTTCATCGTGCCGGCGCTGGGCTACCAGCTGCTGCGTCGCCGGCTGTCGCCCTTCGACGCGGCGGCGATCGCGGCGTCCTACGGCTCGGTGAGCGCCGTCACCTTTGTCACCGCCATGCAGTACCTGGAGTCCAACCAGCTCGCGCCCGGTGGCCACATGGCGGTCGCAATGGTGCTGATGGAGTCGCCCGCGATCATCATGGCCGTGTTGCTTGCCAACCGGCTGCGGCATGCACAGGCGGCGGTCGCGGCGCCCGGCGCGCTGAGGGTGTCGGCCTCCGGCGCCGCCGTCGCGCTGCCCGGTGGTGGCGGTGGCGGGCCCACGCTCGGCCGCATCCTGCACGAGTCCTTCACCGACGGCGCCCACCTGCTGCTGCTGGGCGCAATGGCGGTGGGCTACCTCAGCGGCGACGCCGGCAAGGCGGTGATGGCGCCGTTCTCCAGCGACCTGTTCAAGGGCATGCTGGCGTTCTTCCTGCTCGACATGGGTCTGATGGTGGCGCGCAACTTCGGCGCGGTGCGGGGTCGCTCGCCGCTGCTGCTGGCCTATGCGAGCGTCGGCCCGCTGGTGCATGCGGCCATCGCGCTGGCCCTGTCGGCGCTGCTGGGCCTGCCGGCCGCGGACGCCGCGCTGCTGATGGTCCTGTCGGCCAGCGCCTCCTACATCGTCGTGCCGGCCGTGCTGCGCTATGCGGTGCCCGAGGCCAACCCCTCGCTGTACTTCGGCCTGTCGCTGGGTGTGACCTTTCCGCTGAACATCCTCGTGGGAATTCCGCTGTACACCTGGGTGGCGGTCCGGGTGCTGGGCTAGGAATCAGCCCTGCTGCGGTCTGGACTTGCCGGCCGCCCGCAGCTGCGTCGACCCGCGCAGCACCAGCGCGGGCCGGATGCTGGAGACCGAGGCCACGGTCTGCGCCACCGGTTCCGCGCCGTCTCCGGTCAGGTCGTTGAGCAC
>JBGAHO010000096.1:0-3080 GCA_044226195.1 Steroidobacteraceae bacterium | reverse complement strand
CGCGTGGCTTTCGCAACCGGCGAGACCCTGTATCCGGACCAGCGCCAGGTCATCGAGCGGGTGTTCGGTGCGCCGGTGGCGAACGGTTACGGCTCACGCGACGCCGGCTTCATCGCCCATCAGTGCCCGCAGGGCTCCCTGCACGTCACGGCGGAGCACGTCATCGTGGAACTGATCGACGCCGAGGGCCGGCACGTTGCGCCGGGCGAGACCGGTGAGATCGTGGTCACCCACCTCGCCACCGACGACTTCCCGTTCATCCGCTATCGCACCGGCGACATGGCGGTCCGCTCGGCCGGGCGTTGTGCGTGCGGTCGCGGCCTGCCGGTGCTCGAAAAGGTGCACGGGCGCAGCACCGATTTCATCCGCACGCCGTCCGGCAACCAGATGCATGCGCTGGCGCTGATCTACGAAGTCCGGGACAAGCCGGGCGTGAAGGCCTTCAAGCTGGTCCAGGCCGAGGACCTCTCGCTCGAGGTGCTGCTGGTGGCCGGGCCCGAGCTGACCGCCGAGGTCGAGGCGCAGATCCTGCGCGGCCTGCGCGCGCGCATGGGCGAGGGGGCCCGGGTGACGGCGTGTCGCGTCGCGGAGATTCCGCCGGAGAAATCCGGCAAGTATCGCTACGTCGTGAGTCGGGCGACGGCATCGCCGCGCTGAGCGGTCGTCAGGCGAGAACCGGCTGGCGGTCGCGGTAGGCGCGCGCGAGGCGCAGGCCGTAGCGCAGCGCGTCCGGGTCCCATGCGGCGACGCGCGGGATCTGGAAGGGGTCGGACTGCGCCGTGGCCGCGCCCCACGCGGTCGCCAGCGCGAGATCGAAGCCCGCGGCGCGTGCCATGGTGACGTGCCGCGCGAGGTAGTCGCGCTGCGGCTTGCCGTTAGGGTAGGCGAACGACCGCACCGGTGCGCCGATCATCGCCTCGAGTTCCTCGCGACTGGTGCGGATCTGTCGCTCGGCGACGTCGTCCGCCACGCTCGCCAGGATCGGGTGGTCCACCGTGTGGGCGCCGATCTCGATGCCGGACTGGTGCAGCGTGCGTACCTGCGCACGCGTCATCATCAGGTTGTCCGGCAGCCGCACGCCGGCCGCGTCCGCCACCTGCGCGATGCGGCGCAGGCGCTCGTCGATCTCGAGATACTTCAGCTGTTCGAGCAGGGCTTCGATGGTGCGGCGGCGTGCCGCGGCGTCCGTGAGTGCATGACGGCCGAGGTCGAGCGCGCGCAGGTCGAAGTCATCCGGAGCGCGCCGCACGGTCTCGATCACCGTGTCGTTGAACATCCGTCCGCCGTCGAGGAACCCGGGGGCCACGAACACCGTGGCCGGCACGCCGCGCGCGACGAGGATCGGGCGCGCGATCTCGCAGTTGTTGGCATAGCCGTCGTCGAACGTGACGCAGACTGCCCGGGGCGGGAGCGTGCCTTCGCGGAGCCGGGCGACGGCCTCGAGCAGCGGCAGCGGGGTGAAGCAGGACGCGAGCAGGTCGACGATTGCGGTGAAGCGGCCCACGTCCGGCTCGTCGGGCAGGACCGGGTCGGGCTCCGCGAGCACGCGATGGAAGATGAGCACGAGCAGCGACGCGCCGCGTCCGCGGCCCGACAGAGCCGAGGCGGCCGAGCGAACGGCGAGGCGGGTGAGGGCGGAGGGAGCCTGCATGGCGTCGGATTCCGTGCGTCAGGGCGCGACGCCGTGCTCGCGCAGCCATTGCTCGAGCATCGCCAGCACCCAGATGAACACGCCGTAGTACTTCGCGTCTTCCTGGCCGTGCAGGTGCAGCAGTCGCTCGATCAGTGCCGACTGCACGATCCCGCGCGAGCGGAAGGCGGCGAGGTTGTCGTCGATCTGCTGTCGCAGGCGCGGCGTCTCCTGCAGCCACAGTCCGAACGGCAGGCCGAAGCCGTGCTTCTTCTTGTGGATGATCACGTCGGGCAGCCAGCCCGTCATGGCGCGCTTGTAGAAGTCGCGCAGCTGCGTGCCCGGCATCAGTCGCGAGCTCGGGATGCGCATCGACAGCTCGACGACCTGCGGATGCAGCATCGGATAGGAGACGCGCACGCCGGCGAGGGCGCTCATGGTCTCGACCTTGCGCAGGTCGTTGTCCGCCAGCGTGTGCTGCCAGTCGTAGTAGAGCATGTGGCTCAGCGTGTCGCCGCCCGGGGTCGCGTCCCACAGTTCCTGCATGCGGCGGAACGTGCCGCCTTCATCGATCGCGGCCCGGAAGTCCGGGTGCAGGATCGCCGCGGTGCCCTGGCGCAGCAGGAAATTCCAGGTCTCGAGGCGCGCGGGCAACGGGATGTTGGCCTTCTCGACGTAGCCGCGCCCCTTGCGCGTGAGCCAGAAATCGAGCGGACGCGGCCACAGCGCGAGCGCGGGCTCGATCATGCCGCGACGGACGAGGCCCGGCAGCCGGCGGTAGCGCTCGAAGACTTCCTGCTCGGCGTAGCGGGAGTTGCCGGCGAACAGTTCATCGCCGCCGTCGCCCGCGAGCAGGTGCGTGACGCCGCTGTCGCGGGCGAGCTTCGCGCAGTAATAGACGGGCAGGGCGGACGAGTTGCCGAAGGGTTCGTCGTAGGCCTGGGCGATGCGCGGGAAGCCGTCGGCGATGTCCTCGCCGGTGACGACGTATTCGTGGGCCTCGCAGCCGAAACGCGCATTGGCGGCCCGCGAGAAATCGGTCTCGTCGTAGTCCGGGTAGCCGAAGCCGATCGTGAAGGTGCGTGCCCGGCCCGGGCCGACCTCGCTCAGCACCCCGGCGACGGTCGAGCTGTCGAGTCCGCCGCTCAGGAACGCGCCGGCGTCGCTGCCCGGCTGGCACGCCCGCACGGCCTCCCGCAGGCCATCGTGCAATTCCTGGCGATGGGTGGCGAAGGGCGCGCCGGAGTCCGAGAACCGCTGGTTCCAGTAGCGTCGCTCGCTGACGGCGCCACGCTCGAGCACCGCGCACCAGCCCGGCCGCAGCTTGCGCACGCCCTCGAAAATCGTGCCCGGCGAGGGAACCATGTGCAGCATCAGGTAGTCGAACAGCGCGTCCCGGTCGATTCGGGTCGCGCGACCCGGGGTCCGCGCCACGACTTCGGCTGAGGTC
>JBGAHO010000059.1:0-25861 GCA_044226195.1 Steroidobacteraceae bacterium | reverse complement strand
ATTGATCCCATTGGGCCAGGAAGGTATCGAGTTCCGAAATAGACTTGCTGGAAGCGTTGGCCACTGTTGATACAGCGAAATGATGCTGCCTAACGCCCGCGCTTACTGGCGCGCTGCAGGCTGGTGCGGCCTATGCGTATGCAAGGACCGTGACAGACCAGGCGCGTCACGGTTGAGCACGTGGTTAGGCAGCCACGTTGACTTACGGACCCCATTCGCACGTCCAGATTTCGCGAGTCTCGAAGTCGATAACATGGGGATCGCCATCTCCGCAGCCTCCGACGCTCGGCGCAAGGCTATCTGTTTCATCGGAGCCCAGGATCCACTTCCCCGACTTGGAATGCCACATCAGGGTAGCTCTCTCCAGCTCTCCAACCGGAGCCGGTCCTTTCGCATTTTCGTTCACTACCCGGATTTCTGTTCCGACGATCTCGACCCTGACCAGGAAGCCCGCCGAATTCGTGAACTCAGCATCCTTCCACCGAAACTGGTACGCACCGTCTGGCAGTCGTGTCGGCGGTGCTGCAGCGACACTCGCCGAAAGACAGAACAGCATCCATGCCGGCGCGAGTCGGCTCCAGCGCACGGTTAGGCCTCATCCCGTGGCCGCCAGTAGTAGACGTCAAGGTCAACACGCGCTAGGCGTTTCCTGGCCGCTACCAATGCTGCCGCGGCCTGAAACTCGCGACTACGCTCAGGGGTGAGGCGCTTGATTTGACCCCACTTCGGAAGGCCGCGGCCTTCGGTCTCCCCGAGCAGACCTGCGGCAACGTGCTTGTCGAGAGGTACTTCCAGCCACCACCGGATCCTGTCCAGCTTGTAGAAGTCGGACAGGTCTTTGTTGTAGACAGCGTCGCGCAGAAAGAGATTTACAGCCTTTCTGGCACCGCCCCACGACTCCTCTGCTCCTTGTGGGAAACTAGCAAGGACACCACTGGTCGATCGATCTAGCAACGCGAGAAACTTCGCTTTGCTGGCGCGGCCAAATGCTCGGAGGTCGATCTCGGCCAAGCTGATACGAGCGGCAGCGATGACCCCCGGCGCTCCTTGATTGCGCAGGGCCGAGGCGCCAATCGCGGCCTCTGCCGTACGGCGTTGCAGCCATGCGATGAAGTCTGCGCGACGGTGAATCGCGGGGCCCTAACGACCTAGTTGAGCGGCAGGGCACTGGCGCACATGACGGGGCACTTTGTCGTTCACGGCCGCTCCAACGACGGGTTAGATTGCCTAATGGATGCACCCAAGATAATTCACTCCAAATCGTGCCCGCGCCGCGGCTGCGAGCTGTGTATGGCAGCTGTCCGGAAGATACATGCCGTAGCCATCGACTCGGAAGAATAGGTTCGCTGGATCCTCCGGATCCGGAGATAACCCGGGAATGTGCTCGTTGTTCCCGATCAGCGCGTATCTGAGGCTCGCCCACAACTCAAAGCCTAGCTCGATCTCTTGGTTGGGGTCATAGCCTGAGTCTTCTCCGGCTTTGACGATTTTTCGTACCACGCCAAGCTCTTCGAGAAGCATTCCACCCAAAGCGTGAGCTGCATGATCGGCTAGTTGCAAGCCCGCAACAACGCGAGAGTCCTGATTTACACGGACGTCCATACCCAGTTGGCTTAGGCTGTCTCGCCGGCTTGCTGGGACATGAATGTTCTGGTCAACAAGGAGATGACCGTTGGCCGGATCGATCCGCCCTCTCTGAATCAATTGCTCGACTAGAGCGACGCAGTGCAAACCGAGATTCCGTCGATCACTGCTGGGACATACCGTGAGAGCAAGGCGAGATGACTGCAGAAGCCCGCGCAGCGTCGAGCGCTGCTGTTGCCCGGCAATATCACCAGACTTGATCCCGGAGCTCTTGTATTCATGAGCTGGACCGAGACCGAGCTTCGACCATGACTCCACAATGGCGGCGGAGACGTCTGTCTTTGTGACAACCAGCGCTCCGACGATGAAGCCGCCGTTGTCGCGAATGGATTCGTCGAAGTACAGGTATGGCACAGCGCTAAACGAGCAATCTAACGCCCGCGCTCAGCGTCAAAGGCAAGCTGGCGCGCCATGTGCGGTCGCAATTGGCGTGACAGCTTGCCTTTGTCTGCCTGCAGCGCGTGGTTAGAGCGCATGGTTGCCTATGCACCGACTGATATACGGATATGCAAGACCCACGAAGCCGGTCATTCCCACGGCAAATGCTAGGCCCGCCGGTAGCGATGGGGCGTACGACAGGAATGCCATACCGATGCCAGAGATCAGCACCACGACGCACCAAGCAAGGTATGCCTGAGGCGCCCACGGCTTCATACGCCACAGGCCAATGCAACCGGCTGCTGCAGTTATCCCGTACGCCAGAGCGAGAATCGTCAACAAGGGCCCGCCCAAGGGCATTCTGGATGTTGCCCCCGAGTTGGGGATCCGACTTGCAAGGTCTCTGACGGTCTGCAGATTCCACACAAGGGCGTTACCGAATCCTGCGACTGCGAGCCAACCCAACATCAAGCTGAGGATTGTTATTCCGAGCGGCCGCTGCTTAGACGATGAAGTATGAGACATGCGCTCTAACGCCAAGTAGTCCGACAGGAATTGGACGCGCAGACTTTCGGCCGACAGCTGATTGACTGATACGCATAAGAACCGACTGGCATCAGACGCGCTGTCGCAATCACGAAGCTCTTCCTTGGCATTCGCGGTTCCCCCGGCAGAACGCCGGCGGCCCAAATACACCACCGCACGGCCATCCGGTCAATCGGTGCGAATCGCCAGCCCGGCGTCAGCCCAAAAAGTACGCCAGCATGAACACACCCACCATGGTGAACACCAGCGCCAGCTTCGCCAGGGTGCCGAACAGCAACCCCACCCACGTGGCCACGCCCACCTTGCCGGCCTGTTCGATCTTGCCGTGCGAGATCATCTCGCCGGCCACCGCGCCGAGGAACGGGCCGAGGATCAGCCCGGGGATGCCGAGGAAGAGTCCGCCGATCGCGCCGACGGCGGCGCCGACGATCGCGAGCTTGGTCGCGCCCACGCGCTTGGCGCCCATCGCCGTGGCGGCGAAGTCGATGACGAACGACAGAGCCGTCAGCAGGCCGAGGAAGGTCAGGGTCACCCAGCCGACGCGCTGAAAGTCGTCCGCCCAGGCCGCCACCAGCAGCCCGCCGAACACCAGCGGCACGCCGGGCAGGGCAGGCAGCACCGAGCCCGCCAATCCGGCCAACACCATGGCCGCCGCCACCAGTAACATCCACGTGTTGCCTTCCATGGACGCCATGATGCCCGCTCGCGGCCACCCTTGCACGGCGCGGGCCTGACCGATCGTGATCGCACTGCCCTCGCTGCCCATCGTCGAAGCCCTGCCCGAACTGCGCGCGGCGCTGCGAAATCGCGCCTGTGCGGTGCTCGAGGCGCCGCCGGGCGCCGGCAAGAGCACCCTGGTGCCGCTCGCGCTGCTCGACGAACCGTGGCTCGCGCGCGGCAAGCTGCTGATGCTGCAGCCGCGGCGCATCGCCGCCCGGGCCGTGGCCGCGCGCATGTCGCAGCTCGCGGGCGATCCGCTCGGCGGCCTCGTCGGCTTCCGCACGCGCCTCGAGACCAAGGTGAGCGCCGCGACGCGCATCGAGGTCGTCACCGAAGGCATCCTCGCGCGCATGCTGCAGCACGACCCGGCGCTCGAAGGCGTCGCCGGCGTGATCTTCGACGAGTTCCACGAGCGCAACCTGCAGTCCGACCTCGGCCTCGCCCTCGCGCTCGACGCGCAGCGCCACCTGCGCGACGACCTGCGCCTGCTCGTCATGTCCGCCACGCTCGACGGCGAGTCGCTCTCCCGCCTGATGGGCAACGCGCCCATCGTCCGGTCGCAGGGCCGCATGTTCGAGGTCGACACGCATTACTCCGCCGCGCCGCCGACGCAGGCCGGTCGCTACCCCGATCCGATCGAGAAGCGGGCCGCCGCGCTCACGCTGCGCGCGCTCGAAGTGCACGAAGGCGATGCGCTGGTGTTCCTGCCGGGCGCCGCGGAGATCCGTCGTGCGGTCGAACACGTTTCCGCGGAAACGCGGGAGTCTCCCAACACCCGTGTGCTGCCGCTCTACGGTGACCTCAGCGCCGCCGACCAGGACGCCGCGCTGAAGCCATCCCTGCCCGGCACCCGCAAGGTGGTGATCGCCACCAACCTCGCCGAGACCAGCCTCACCATCGACGGCGTGCGCATCGTCGTCGACGCCGGGCTCGAGCGCCGCGTGCGCTTCGATCCGGTGAGCGGCATGGATCGCCTCGAGACGGTGCGCATCTCGCGTGCGTCGGCCGACCAGCGTCGCGGTCGCGCGGGCCGTACCGCGCCGGGCGTGTGCTATCGCCTCTGGACCGAATCGCAGCAGCTCGCGCTGGTACCGCAGGCGCCGGCCGAGATGCTCGAAGCCGACCTCGCGCCGCTCGCGCTCGAACTCGCGTGCTGGGGCGCGCAGGATGCCGCGAGCCTCGCCTGGCTCGATCCGCCGCCCGCCGCCACGCTGGCGCAGGCCCGCGAACTGTTGGTGCGCCTCGAAGCGCTCGATGCACGCGGACAGGTGACGGAGGCCGGACGGCGCATGGCCCGCCTCGGCGTGCATCCGCGCCTCGCGCACATGATCCTGCGTGGCGCCCGGCTCGGCCTCGGCGGACTCGCCTGCGAAATGGCCGCGCTGCTGGCTGAGCGCGATCCGCTGCGCTCCAGCCCGACCGCCCGCGATCCCGACCTGCGCCATCGCCTCGACGTGCTGCACGGCGCGCCGCCACCGCCGGGCCTCAGTGTCGATCACGGCGCGTTGCAGCGGGTGAAGCGCGCGGCCCAGCAGATCGAGCGGCAGGCGAGCCGCGTCACGGAAGCGGCCGACGCCAAGGCGCCACGCCTGTCGTCCGACGAGGCGACCGGCCTGCTGCTCGCGTTCGCCTATCCCGACCGCATCGGCCAGACGCGCGGCGAGGAGTCGGGTCGCTATCTCTTCAGTGGCGGGCGCGGTGCGGCGTTACCCGGTCCGTCAGCGCTCGCGCGCAGCGAGTTCGTCGTCGCCGCCGATCTCGACGCCGGCGATCGCGAGGCGCGCATCTTCCTCGCCGCGCCGCTGCGCCGCGAACTGCTGGAGCAGCACCTCGGCCACCTCGTGACGTCGGGCGAGGAAGTCACCTGGGACACGCGCACGCAGGCCGTCGTGGCGCATCGCGTGCGCCGGCTCGACGCGCTGGTGCTCGACGACACGCCGCTGCGCAACGTGCCGCCCGACGCGACACGCGCCGCGATGATCGACGGCATTCGCCAGCTCGGCCTCGGCGCGCTGCCCTGGAGCAAGGATCTCGAACAGTGGCGGGCGAGGGTGGCGCTGCTGCGCGCGAACCTGCCGGACGACAAGGCGGCCGAGTGGCCCGACGTGTCGGACGACGCGCTGATCGCCCACCTCGAAGACTGGCTCGCGCCCTGGCTCGACGGCATCACCCGCAAGGATCACCTCTCGCGCGTGAACCTGCGCGACGCGCTGCACGGCCTGCTCGACTGGAACCGTCAGCGCCAGCTCGACGAGTGGATGCCGACGCACCTCGGCGTGCCGAGCGGCTCGCGCATCGCCATCGACTACGAGGGCGGCGTGCCGAAGCTGTCGGTGCGCCTGCAGGAAGTGTTCGGGCTGATGGAGTCGCCGCGCGTCGCCGACGGTCGCGTGCCGGTGACGATGGAGCTGCTGTCGCCCGCGCGCCGCCCGGTGCAGGTCACGCAGGACCTCGCGAGCTTCTGGGCCCGCACCTACCACGACGTGAAGAAGGACCTGAAGGGCCGCTACCCGAAGCACTACTGGCCCGACGACCCGTACGTGGCCGAGGCTACGCGCAAGGTGCGGCCGCCCGGCCAGCGCTGACTTACTCCGCGCGCAACGCCTCGACCGGATCGAGCCGTGAGGCCGACAGCGCGGGCAGGATGCCGGCGATCAGGCCGATCACCAGCGACAGGCCGACCGAGAGTCCCATGAACAGCGGCGACAGGCTGACCGGCAGCTTGTGCACGACCTGGCCGAGCAGCCACGCGCCGCCGCCACCCACGACCAGACCCGCGAGTCCACCGAGCGCCGAGAGCACCACGGCCTCGGCGAGGAAGACGGCGAGCACCTGTTCGCGCTGTGCGCCGAGCGCGCGCAGCAGGCCGATCTCGGCGGTGCGCTCGCGCACGCCGATGGTCATGATGGTGAAGATGCCGACGGCGCCCACCAGCAGCGAGATGCTGCCGAGCGCGCCGACCGCGAAGGTCAGCACGTTCAGCACGCTGCCGAGCGTGTCGATCATTTCCTGCTGGGTCGTGACGGTGAAGTCGAGGCCGCCGTGACGCGCGGTCAGCACCCGCTCGATGCCGCTCTTCACCTCGAGCGCCGGCGCGCCTTCGGCGTACATCACGTCGATCTCGAACAGGCTGTCGCGGTTGAACAGCTCGAGCGTCTTGGCGACCGGCACGAACACCGTGTCGTCGAGGTCGAGACCGACCATCGTGCCCTTGGGCGCCATCACGCCGATCACGCGATAGCGCTGCCCGCCGACGCGCAGGTTGGTGCCGAGCGCGTTGGCGTCGCCGTACAGCTCTTTCGCCATCTTGGCGCCGAGCACCACGAAGCTGCGGGGCGCGCGCGGATCGTCGGGCGGCAGGTACGTGCCGGCGGCGACCTCGAAGCGAAACGCCTCGGCGAACTCGTAGCCCGTGCCGTACACCGTGACGCGCCGCTTGCGGCCGTTCGCCTCGACCTCGGCGTTGCCCTGCACGATGGGCGACACCGAGGTGACGTAGGGCACGTGCCGCAGCGCTTCGCTGTCGTCGATGGTGAGCGGCCGCACCGTGCCGAATACACCGATCGCGCCGCCCATGGTCTTGGCGGTGCCGGGGTTGATGCCGATGATGTTGGTGCCGAACTGCGTGAATTCGGACAGCACGAACTTGTGCACGCCCTCGCCGATGGAGGTGAGCAGCACGACCGCCGCGACGCCCACCGCGATGCCGAGCCCGGTCAGCATGGCACGCAGGCGCTGGCCCGCCACCGAGCCGCCCGTCATGCGGATGAGGTCGGGGAGGCGCACGTTACTTGCGCCCCGACAGCGCGAGCACCGGGTCGAGCCTTGCGGCGCGGCGCGCGGGCAGCAGGCCGAACACCACGCCGCTCAGCACCGCGATGCCGACCGCCATGATCACGGCCCAGGTCGGCGCGCCCACCGGCAGCGACGGATAGATACGCCCGATCAGCCAGCTCGCCGCATAGCCGATCGCGAGCCCGAGGCCCGCGCCGAGCAGCGAGAGCAGGATCGCCTCGGCGAGGAAGATCGCGGTGATATGCGAGCCGCGCGCGCCGATGGCCTTCAGCAGACCGACCTCGGCGGTGCGCTGGCTCACCGCCACCAGCATCACGTTCATGATCAGGATGCCGGCCACCGCGAGGCTGATCGAGGCGATGCCGGCCAGCGTCAGGGTGAGCGCGGTGAAGATGCGGTCGAAGGTGGCGAGCACCGCGTCCTGCGTGATGACGGTGACGTCTTCCTCGCCCTGGTGCCGCTGCTTCAGTGTGTCGCGCACCTGTTCCTTCACGCGCGGCATGGCGTCGCGATCGCGCGCCTGGATCAGGATGCGGAACAGCGATTCGGTGTTGAAGATCTGCTGCGCGGTGCTGACCGGGATCAGCACCAGTTCCTGCAGGTCGAAGCCGATGGCGCGCCCGGACTCCGCCAGCACGCCGATGACGCGGAAGCGCCGCTCGCCGATGCGGATCGAGCCGCCGAGCGCGTCGCCGTCCGGGAACAGCTCGCGCCGCACCTTGCTGCCGATCACCGCGACCGCCATGTCGCGGTCGAGTTCGCCGGGCGGCAGGAACTGGCCCTGCGACACGCTCAGGTTGCGGATGGTGAGGAAGTCCGAGTTGGTGCCGATCACCGGCACTTCGCGCGACAGCTCGCGGGCCGACACCGGCGCCGAGCCGATCACCAGCGGCGCAATGCGCTCGACGTCGGGCAGGCGCAGCACCGCCTCGGCGTCGCGCAGCGTGAGGTCGCGTGGCGTCTCGCCCGCGAACATGCCGGGCTGGATGCCGGTGGTCTCCGAGCGACCGGGCAGCACGATCAGCAGGTCGGTGCCGAGCGAGCGGAACTCGTCGGTGACGTAGCGGCGCGCGCCCTCGCCGAGCGAGGTGAGCACGACCACGGAGGCGACGCCGATCGACATCGCGATCAGCATCATCAGGCTGCGCAGGCGTGCACGGGCCAGCGACTCGACGGACAGGTGCAGGAGGTCGCGGAGTCTCATGGCGCCGGACGCACCGGCCCGGTGCGCTCGTCGAACACCACCTTGCCGTCGCGCATGCGCACGTGGCGGCGCGCGCGGGCGGCCACTTCGTCGTCGTGCGTGACCACGATCAGGAGGATGCCCCGCGTGTTCAGTGCCTCGAGCGAGGCGAGCACGTCGGCACCCGACACGTGGTCGAGGTTGCCCGTCGGCTCGTCCGCGAGCAGCACGGTGGGCTCCATCACGATCGCGCGCGCGATGGCGACGCGCTGGCGCTGCCCGCCCGAGAGCTGTGCCGGGCGGTGGTGCGCGCGGTCGGTGAGCCCGAGGTCGGCGAGCACCTTGTCGGCGCGCTGCCGCCGCTCGGCCGGCGCGATGCCCGCGAGCATCATCGGCAGCTCGACGTTCTCGAACGCCGTCATGCGCGGCACGAGGTGGAACGACTGGAAGATGAAGCCGATCTTGCGCGAGCGCAGCCCGGCCAGCTCGTCGTCCGAGCGGCCGGTGGTGTCGCGCCCGTCGAGCACGTAGCTGCCGGTGGTTGGCCGATCGAGCAGGCCGATGATGTTGAGCAGCGTCGACTTGCCCGAGCCACTCGGCCCCATGATCGAGACGTAGTCGCCGGCGTCGAACGCGAGGCTCACCTCGTCGAGCGCCCGGACGAGCTGCTCGCCGACCTGGAAGTGGCGGCTGAGCTGGCGGATTTCGATCATGCCGGCGCTCAGCGGTTGACGGCCTTCACGCCGTCGGCGAGGCCCTCGCGGTCGATCGACACGACGATCTGCGCGCCGGGCTCGATGCCCTTGGTGATCTCGGTGTACTCCCAGTTGCCGAGGCCCTTGGTCACGTCGACCTTGTGGACCACGCCGTCCTTCAGCACGTACACCTGCTTGCCGTCGATCAGCGCGCGCGTCGGGATGCGCAGCACGTCGGGCTTCTCGGCGAGGATGATCTCGACGTCGGCGCTGTAGCCGGGCAGCAGGTTGGCGTCGTTGTGGCCCTCCAGCTCGGCCTCGACCTCGACGGTGCGCGCCTGCTTCTCGGTGTCGAGCACGTAGGGCGCGACGCGGCGCACGTGCGCGGGAAAGTGACGGTCCTTGAAGGCGTCGAGCGTCACGCGGGCCTGCATGCCCTCGCGCACGCGCGGCGCGTCCACCTCGTCGATCGGCGCGGTGACGTAGATGCAGCTCGCATCGACGAGGTCGACGGCGGGCGGCGTCGGGATGCCGACGGGCGAGGGCGTGATGAACTCGCCGATCTCGCCGTTGATCTCGGCGACGATGCCGTCGAACGGCGCGCGCAGGCGGGTGCGCTCGAGCTCGGCATTGGCGGCGTCGATGCGCGCCTCGGACACGCGCACCTGCTCGTTCGCGGCGCGGCACGCGGCGGCGGCGCTGTCGGCCTGGCCCGCGCCCTTCTCGGCGAGTTCGACCGACACCAGCTTGTCCTGCACCAGTCGCGCGAGGCGGTCGGACTCACGCCGGGCGGTGCTCGCCTCGACGCAGGCCTGGTCGCGCTTGGCCCGCGCGGACGCGGCGTCGCGCACGGCGAGATCGTGGTTGGCCTGCGTGTCCTGGTTCCACAGCTCGAGCAGCAGCTGGCCCTTCTTGACGTGGTCGCCCTTTTTCACGGGCAGGCGGGCGATCTGGCCGGCCGACGGCGGCGCCATGCGCGCCCGCTCGCAGGCCTTGATGGTGCCGGCGCGGGTGTTGGTGACGGTCTCGGCCACCGGCCCGCGGTCGGCGGCGACGGTCTCGACGGTGATGGGCTTGGATCGGCCGGAAAGCACGGCCACGGCGACGGCGGCCACGACGACGATGCCCAGCCCGGCCAGCCACTTGCCACGGATTCGCATGTGAGGGGGTCCTTGTCGGTCCTGACGGCCGGTGCCGACATTGCAGCATCGGGACGGCTGGCACGCAAATCGGCGCCGCCGTGGCTTAGACTCGCCGCCGTGACGATTGTCACCCGCATCGCACGCGTCAACCCGCGCACCCCGCGAGTGCGTCTCGTTGCACTCGCCTGCCTGGGGCTGCTCTTGTCGGCCTGCGCGCCATTCCAGCCGGAGACGCGGCCCTCACCGGGAGGCACGGTGGTGCCGCCCGCGACCTCGCGCATCGTCGAGGCGGCGCGCGCGCAGGTCGGCGTGCCGTATCGCTACGGCGGCTCGTCGCCCGCGCAGGGATTCGATTGCAGCGGGCTGGTCTCCTACGTGTTCGCGCAGCAGGGCATCTTCGTGCCGCGCACGGCGGCGCAGCAGTTCGCGGCGGCGACGCCGGTGCCGGAGCGCAGCCTGCAGCCGGGCGACCTCGTGTTCTTCCGTCTCGCGGGTCCGCGGGCGGAGGTCTCGCACGTCGGCATCTACGCGGGCGCGGGGCGCTTCGTGCACGCACCGCAGTCGGGCCGGCGTGTCAGCGAGGCGTCGCTCGACGACGACTACTACCGTCCGCGCCTCGCGGGCTTCGGGCGGTTCCCGTCCGGCGGCGACGTGCCGCATTCCTCGGCGCCGTAAGCTGCTTCGCGGCCTCGCGTCTGCTGGCTGTCCGGTGTCCTGCGCCGGGACGCCGCAAGTACGTCCCTGGAGGCTCCGCCCGCGCCGGCCATGGCGCGTGACGGCCCGGCCCAGGACACCGGACAGCCAACAGCCGCGATGCGGCGTTCGCTAGCGCGTCCGCGCGCGCGGGCGCGTTCCGGGTTCCGGGCGTGTTCGCGGGGCCGTGCGCCGCATGGACGCGGCGCCCGGAGCCCCCATGGACGGGTTTACGGCGTCCCCGCGAGCACGCCCGGAAGCCGGGGCGCGGCCCGCTACTGCGCCGACGAACGAATCAGCGCACGTAATGCGCGCGACACTCGGCCTCGCGGCCGCGAACGACGCGCCGGCCGGCGAGCGGCCCATGCGTCTCGCTGACGACGGTGCACTGCCCCTCGGCGTGCTCGTCATCGTAGTAATAGATGACGACCCAGTCGCGCGTGCGCCCGAGCTGGTGCGCCTGTGCGGTGTTCGAGAACAGCGCCGTGAAGTTCCAGCCGTCGCGCGCCGAGTGGAACACCGGCAGCCACGCTTCGTTCGACGGATTGAAGCGCTTCGGCGCGATCGTCGGCAGCTGCCCGTGCGACGACTTGTCGCGGTACTCGCGATCCACCGCCAGGATCGTCGCGACCGATGGCGTGCGCTGCCCCTCGATCTGCGGAGCGCGATGGTGGGCGCGCCCGCGCGCGAGCATCTCGTGCAGGTTCGCGCGGATCGTCGCCGCGCGTCGCGGCCCCACGCCCGGCACGTGCTCCAGCCGACCGTCATGCGCCGCCAGTTCGAGCGCCTCGAGCGTGTCGATGTGCAGTTCCTCGTGGATGCGCTCCGCCAGCCGGTGCCCGAGCCCCGGCACCGCCGTGAAGAGCGCCACCGGGTCCGCGCTGCCGCGCAGTCGCTCGAGCTGCATCCAGCGACCCGTCTGCGCCATCTCCGCCAGCGCCGACGCGATGCCCTTGCCGATGTGCGGCAGCTGCTCGAGGCCCGCCACGCCGTCGCGCCCGACGATCGTGGCCACGTCCTCTGGAAGATCGCGCACCGTGTCCGCCGCCTTGCGATACGCCGCGATCCTGAACGGATTCGCGCCCTGCGCTTCGAGGATGTCCGCAGCCTCGCGCAGGCGATCGGTGTAGCGCGTGCGGTCCTCGTTGGGCATGGCGATGGGCGTCAGGCCAGCTGGTCGGGGCCAGGGTCCGGATGTTGCTCGTGCAGCACGCGGGCGAGGGCGCGGCAGGCGTCGGTCGTCGTGAAGATGCCGACGAGCTTGCCGCCGCGCGTCACGAGCGCCGAGCCGATGTGACGCTCGGCCATCGTCCCCGCGACGTGCTCGAGCAGTTCGCCCGCCTCGACGACGTACGAGTCCGGCTGGAACACGTCGCGCACGTACAGTTCGCGCTCGGGCGGCGAATCGAGGTCCGGGCCGAGGGCGAGCTTGATGTCGCGGTCGGTGAGGATGCCGGCGAGCACGCCTTCGCGAGTCACGGGAAGGTGGTGGATTTGGCGCTCGCGCAGGAACCGGCGCGCTTCCCCGAGCGGCGCATCGATGTCGATCGAAAACGGAAACGGCGTCATGTAAGCCAGGATCTGCGGAGGACGATGACGAGACATGACGGCGCAAACCTTTTCGGGGCGCTGCCGCGATGCTGCCAAGCCCGCCACGCGCGGACCATTCGGGATTTGGCGGGAAAACTTCGGTTTCCACTATGATCGGCGCCATGTTCGGGTTACTTCGCGTCCTGCGCGGCCTCGCCGTCTCCTCGCTGCTCGGCCTGTTCCTGATCGGGGCAGCCGGCTGGCTCTACTTCGCCCTGGCCGGGCCCGAGCCGCAGGTGTGGCACCGCACCCTCCTGAAGCAGGAGTTCACCGTCGAGCGCGAGGGCGAGGTGAACTCGATCGCGGCCTACCAGGCGCTCGAGGACCGCCTGTTCCAGGAACTGCGCGAGCACGTGTATGCCAAGGTCGTGCCGGGAAATTTCGCGCCGTTCAACCGCTACGCCATCGGCAGCCGCAGCGATCCGGGCGTCTGGCCGGTCAACTGGAACCGCACGTTCGTACTCGGTCCAGATCGGCCTGTGGCGGCGGTGCTACTGCTGCACGGCCTGACGGATTCCCCCTACAGCATGCGCTCCATCGGCGAGCACCTCGCGGCCGAGGGCTTCCGCGTCGTCGGCCTGCGCCTGCCCGGCCATGGCACGGCGCCGTCGGGCCTGCTCACCTTCGAGTTCGAGGACATGCAGGCCGCGGTGCGCGTCGCCATGCGCGACCTGCGCAGGCAGCTCGGGCCCGACAAGCCGATCTACATGGTCGGCTACTCGAACGGCGGGGCGCTCGCGGTCGACTACAGCCTCGCCGTGCTCGAAGGCGAGGCGCTGCCGCGGCCGGCGGGACTGATCCTGCTCTCGCCGGCGATCGCGGTCTCGCGCCTCGCGGTGATCGGTCGCATTCGCACCGGCGTGTCCGAGCTTCCGGGCTTCGGCCGGGCCGCGTGGCAGGTGATCTCTCCCGAGGTCGACCCCTACAAGTACCAGTCGTTCAGCTTCCACGCGGCCGGCGAGACGCAGCGACTCACGAGCCGCCTCGACGACCGGCTCGCGACGATGGCGGAGAAGGGCCCGATCCAGGGCTTCCCGCCGACGCTGGTGTTCCTCTCGACCGTCGATTCCACGGTGCAGGCGCCGGCCGTCGTCGACGTGCTGCTCGGCCGCCTCGCGCTCGGCCACAACGAGCTGGTGCTGTTCGACGTCAATCGCGAGTCGCGCGTGCAGCCGCTGCTGGTCGCCGACCCGGGCCCGCTCACCCAGCGCCTGCTCGACACGCCCAAGAGGCCCTACACCCTGACCGTGGTGACCAACGTCAACCCGCGCACCGAACAGGTGAAGGAACTGCACGCCGACCCGCAGTCGGGCCGGCAGACCGCGCGGCTGCTCGATCTTTCGTGGCCGGACGGCGTGTTCTCGCTCTCGCACGTCGCGCTGCCGTTCCCGCCGGACGACCCGCTCTACGGCTACGAGTCGCGCGAGGACCTCGGCCACATCCAGCTCGGGCGCATCGAGGCACACGGCGAGAACGGCGTGCTGCAGATCCCCGGCTGGATGCTGACGCGCCAGCGCAGCAACCCGTTCCATTCGTACCTGCTCGAGCGCATCGACGACTTCGTCGCGCCGGCCGCCGCCGCTCCCTGAGTCGTCCCGCTTGCGTCCGCTTGCCACCGTCCGCCGCCGCCTCGCACTGCTGGCGCTGCTGCCGCTGCTCGCGCACTGCGCGGGTGCGCCGCGCCTCGATGGCGTCGAAAAGTCCACCGCGCTGCCGCCGGCCGAGACCAGCCGCATCGATCGCGCGGTCATCGCCGAGCTCGGCCCACAGCCGCACCAGTCCGGCGTGCGCCTGCTGGAGGACAACGCGCTCGCGTTTGCATATCGCGCGGCCACGGCGGAGGCGGCCGGCCGCTCGCTCGACATCCAGTACTACATCTGGAAGGACGACCTGACGGGGCGCCTGCTGGCGTCCGAGCTCATGCGCGCGGCCGAGCGCGGCGTGCGCGTGCGGCTGCTGGTCGACGATGCCGATGCGCGCGCCAAGCACGACATCTTCCGCATCGCCGACGAGCACCCGCTCATCGAGGTGCGCATCTTCAATCCGTTCTACAACCGCTACGGGATCATCGCCAAGGCCGGCGAGTTCATCCTGCGCGGCAGCCGCCTCAACCGGCGCATGCACAACAAGGCGTGGATCGTCGACAACCGCATGGCGATCCTCGGCGGACGCAACATCGGCGACGAGTACTTCGGGGCCTCGCCGCACTCGAACTTCGCCGACCTCGACGTCGCCGTGACCGGGCCGATCGTGCAGGACGTGAGCCGTGAATTCGACGCGTACTGGAACAGCGAAAACGCCGTGCCCGTGTCGCGCTTCGACACGCGCCAGCCCAAGCCCGGCGAGCTGGAGAACCTGATCCGCCTCGCCCGCGACTTTCGCGAAACCACCGGCGACACGCCGTACGTCGCGGCGCTGCGCGACGAGAAGCGGCGCGCGGCCGTGATCGCGAGCGCGCCGCCGGCGCTGCGCGTGCAGGACATCCACCTGCTGGTCGACGAGCCCACCAAGATCGGCTCCGACAAGCAGGGGCGCGAGGCGTCGCGCGTCCTGAGCGGGCTCGACGAAATCATCGGGCAGGGCGCGCAGGAAGCCCTGATCATCTCGCCGTATTTCGTGCCGGGCCTCGAGGGCTCGCGCGGCCTCGTCGCGAACGTGCAGCGCGGCCTGCGGGTCGCGGTGCTCACCAACTCGCTCGCCGCGACGGACGTGGCCGCCGTGCACATGGGGTACGCCCGCTATCGGCGCGACCTGCTGCGCGGCGGAGTCGAACTGTACGAGATGAAGCGCACGACGACCGACCCGGACGCGCGCCGGGAACTGAGCGTGCTCGGCTCGTCGGGCGCGACCCTGCACACCAAGGCGCTGGTGGTCGACCACCGCTGGGCGTTCATCGGCTCGATGAACATCGATCCGCGCTCCGCGAACCTCAACACCGAGATGGGCGTGCTGGTCGACAGCCCGGAGCTGGCGGGCCAGCTGCGCGCACAGTTCATGCGCACGATTTCGCCCGAGCTCAGTTATCACGTCGTGCTGGAGGAGCACGCGGGGCTGGTCTGGTACGATCGCGTCCAGGGACAGCCGCGCCGCACCGAGAACGAACCGGACGCCAGCGTCCTCGAGCGGCTCGGCGTCACGCTGCTGCGGCTGCTCCCGATCGAATCGCAGCTCTAGAGACCGAGGCAACGATGGCCGACCCGAATGCCAGCACCGCTGCTCCCGCGCCGAAGCGCCGCGGCTTCCTGTTCTACCTCACGAGCCTGCTGGTCGCGGCGCTCGCGCTGCTGGTGCTGTACACGCTCTTCATGCTGTGGTGGAGCTACTCGGAAGGCGAGCGCGCGGGCGTGCTGCAGAAGTTCTCGAAGCGCGGCTGGGTGTGCAAGACTTACGAGGGCGAGCTCGCGATGTACGTCGTGGGCGGCGTCGCGCCGCAGATCTGGAACTTCAGCGTGCGCAACGACGCGGTCATCGAGCAGCTGCACAAGGCGGTCGGCCAGCAGGTGCGGCTGCACTACCGCGAGCACCGCGGCCTGCCGACGAGCTGCTTCGGCGAGACCGATTACTTCGTCGAGAGCATCGAGATCGTCGCGGCGCCGACGCCCGTGGCACCGACCTCCGGCCTCAGCGTGCAGCCCGCGCCGACCCCTGCGCCGGCCAACTGACCCCGCTCAGGGAATCTCCTCGACCTTCACCCAGGCCGAGTACTCGGAGTCCGACGCGCGCGTGCCCCACACGAGCACGCCGGTGGTCGAACCGGCCTGCTGGCTGCGCACCGCGCCGAGCGGGATCCACTCGCCGAGGCGGCCCGAGACCGTCGTGTTGAGCGACTGCGTGTCGATGCTGCCGCGGCTGCGGAACGACTGCTGCTGCGGCGAGATCGTCAGCGTCACCGCGTCGCCGTTGACCTGCGCGGTCGCGTAGAAGCCGCTGCGCGCGTCGCGATACTCCGTCGACTGCGAAACCGTCGTGCCATACCAGCCAGAGCTGACCGTGGTGGACGTGACCGGCCGCGACTGGCCGACCGCGATGTAGGTCTCCGAGCCTTCGAGCGTGCGCACGCTGCTGACCGAGTCGGAGCCGGTGTGCAGCGTCCGCGCGCCGCCCTGCACCTGCACGCCGCTGCTCCCGCCCGGCGGGCGATTCACGCCCGCCTGCACGTCGCCACTGCCGATCGTGGCGGAACCGCGTGCGCCGGCGGACGTGTCCGACCCGACGTTGCCCTGGCCGACGCTGATGAGCAACTGCCGAGGCGCACGATCGAGCGCCGCCACAGCCTGCCGGATCTGCTCGTAATTGCGCGCGCTGGTGCGCAGCAGCAGCACGTTGTCGGTGCCGGTGAGACTTCCGCCGGACTCGACCAGCGGCTGCAGGACGGGCAGCAGGTCGGTGGCCAGGCGGTGCTTGAGCTGGATGATCTGCAGGTCCTGCGCCTGGGCCAGCGCCGCACCGATGAGCAGCGTGCCCAGCCACGCCGTCCGGATCAGGAGCCGCCAGCCGCGAATCGGGTGTCTCATGGGCGAACCGCTCCCCGCACGCACTCGATGAGCGCGGCGATGCCTTCGGGTTCCTGGTCGCTGCGACACACGAAGCGCAGGTCGCGGCCGAGCTTGTAGTAGCGGAACGGGCCGCGGTCGAGCGCGGCCACGGCAGCGTCCGGCAGGCGGACGAACAGCATGTTGATCTCCACCGGGGCGACCAGCGAAGCACCGGGGATCGATTGCAACGCCTGCGCGAGACCCGCGGCCTTCGCGTTCGCCTCGCGGGCGCGTGCGAGCCAGCGGTCGTCGGCGAGATAGCGGTCGAGCTGGGCGGAGACGAAGCGCGCCTTCGACAGCACCTGCCCGCCGCGCTTCATGCGGTAGGGAATCTCGGTGGCGAGCTTCGGATCGAAGACCACGACCGCCTCGGCGTTGATGGCGCCGTTCTTGGTGGCGCCGAAGGACAGTACGTCCACGCCGGCACGCCACGTCAGGTCGGCGGCCGTGCAGCCGAGCGCGACCAGCGCGTTGGCGAAGCGCGCGCCGTCCATGTGCACGAACAGCCCGTGGCGATGCGCGACCGCGGCGAGGGCGCGAACCTCGTCGACGGAGTAGAGCGTGCCGAAGTCGCTCGGCTGCGTGATGTTGAGTGCGAACGGCTGCGCGCGCGTCGGATTGCCGCGGCCGGCGAGCTGCAGCGCGGCATCGAGTTCGCCCGGGTCGAGCTTGTAATTCGCGCCCGGCAGGCCGACCAGCTTGGCGCCGGTGAAGAACTCGGGCGCGCCGCACTCGTAGACGTTGATGTGCGCGGTCTCGTGGCAGTAGATCGCGCCGTAGGCATTGGCGCCGGCCGACAGTCCGATGACGTTCGAGCCCGTGCCGCTCGACAGCGCGAAGGCGTGCACGGGCCGTTCGAACAGTTCGCCGAAGCGCTCGGTCATGCGCCGCGAATGATCGTCGTCGCCGTAGGGTGCGGCCGTGCCTGCGTTGGCCGCGATCAGCGCCTCGAGGATCTCGGGCGCCGCGCCGCCCACGTTGTCGCTGCGAAAATCGTACACTGCGTCGCCCATGGACCCTGCACGCCGGAAGCCGAAAGCATGATCCTACTAGAGACGCCCCGTCTCAGGCTGCGCCGGTTCACCCCGGACGACGTGGACCGGCTCGTCGAGCTGGACTCGGACCCGGAGGTGATGCGCTACATCACCGGCGGCCGGCCGACGCCGCGCGAGCTGTACGTGACGACCTTCATGCCGCGCTGGTGGGAGATCTACGCGAAGCAGCCGCTGCTCGGGTACTGGGCCGCCGAGCGCCTGCCGGACCTCGAGTTCCTCGGCTGGTTCCACCTGCGCGACGACCGCATCGAGCCCGAGTACCTGGAACTGGGGTACCGGCTGAAGCGCGCGGTGTGGGGCCAGGGCTATGCGACGGAAGGCGGTCGCGCGCTGGTGGCGCACGGCTTCGAGCGCGTGGGTGCGGAACGCATCTCCGCGCGCACGCTGCTCGGCAACCGGGCGTCGCAGCGCGTGATGGAGAAGTGCGGGCTGCGCCGCACCGGGGAATTCGTCTACCCGGACACGCTCGGCCTCGGCGAGACCGAAGACGAGCGCCGCGCCTGCAAGTACGAGCTGTCGCGCGCCGAGTGGCTCGCTAGCCGCGCCTGAGGAAATCCTCGCAGGCCGCGCGACCGTCGTCGGCCTCGGGCAGCTTCTGGCAGATCTGCTGCGTGCGCTGGCGCAGTACGTCGACGGCTTTCGCGGCGTCCCCGGACTTGCCCCACTCGAGCAACTGGCCGCTCAGCTGCTCGAGGCGGATGCGAGTGCGCTGGTAGAACGCGTCGGGCGAGCCGTCGAGTTCGCCGAGCAACTGCAGGCCGGTCTGGCGGATGCCCGGCACGTTCTCGGGCGTCAGCTCGATCTGGCCGACGAGGTAGTTGTAGCCCCACTGGAAGCGCGTGGCCGGACCCTTCGCGTCCTGGTACGCGCGGGCCAGCCAGTCGACCGCTTCCTGCTTGCGGCCGGACTTCTCCGCGAGGTCCGCGAGATCCTGCATGAAGTAGAACGGCGTCGGCGACTTCTCCAGTTCGGCCGTCAGCAGCCGGTTGGCCTCGGCGTCCATGTCGGCCTCGAAGAAGAGGTTCACCCCCGCGTTGATCGCCGGTGTACGCGCCACGGGATCCGTGATCGAGGCGTCGAACTTCGCGACGACCTGGCGTGCCTCGTCGAGCAGCGCCGGCGGCAGCGGTGCGTCGGGCGCACCGAGCTTCGCGAGCATGACGCGGCTGCGTACCACGTAGATCTCGTCCTTCGGCGAAAGCGGCGCGCCACTCGTCGGCGCGACCAGCCCGGCGAGTGCCTTCTGCCACGTGTCGATCAGCTGCCGGCGCTCGGCGCTGCCGGCGTCGGACAGCACGCCGATCACCGCCTTCGGCGACAGCAGCAGGTGCTCGACGTTGGCCTGCTGCACGGCGGGCTCGTCGAGCAGCTTGAGCAGGTGGGCGCGTGCATCGGCGCGCGCGAGGCCGTCGAGCGCCGGATGGCCGTCCTTCGTGTCCTGCGCCGCGGCCGACACGTACTCGAAGAACAGGCGCGAGCAGTCGGCTTCGAGTTCGGGCGGGCAATGCTGGGTCAGCTGGCGGAAGGTTGCGAGCCGCTCGGTGTCCGGCAGCACGCGGCCGAGGTCGGTGGGCCAGTCGTAGTACGCGAGCAGCTGCCAGTCGTTCGGCTTCAGTTCGCCGCCCGTGCGCGCCGCCGCGAGGATGTCCTTGACCGGACGCGCGTCGGCGAGCGCGAGGTCGAGGACGCGCGCGTAGCGCGAGATGTCGACGCCGCCGGGCAGGCGCGTCAGTTCGGTGCCGTCGGGACGGAACAGGATCATGGTCGGGTAGCCGACCACGCCGAACTGCTCGCCGACCTTCTGTGCGCTCGCGGTGTCGCCGTCCAGGTAGACGGGCACGAACAGCTTCGCGCGTTCCTGGAACTCGCGCTTCGGGAAGATGGTCGCCTTGATCTGGGCGCAGGGCGGGCACCACTCGGCGCCCCAGTACAGGAACAGCGGCTTGTTCGCCGCCTTCGCCGCGGCGAACGCTGCCTCGACGGTGCCGTGGTGCCACTCGATGCCGGGCGGCAGGTGCGCATCGGCGGCGCTCGCGGCCTTGGCGTCGGAGGCTGGTGCCGGGGCGGGCGAGGGCGCCTGGCGGCTGCAGCCGGCGACGAAGCCGAGGGCCAGGAGCGAGATCGCGAGCAGGCGCATGGACATGTCGGTTCCTGGACGCAGTCTGCGGGGAGGGTCGCGAGGATACTGCCCGGGGACAGCCGCAGCCAATGCCCGTCGGTCATTGCATCAGATCCCGACGGGCTCTATCGTCTCGCAGGACCCCCGGAGCACCCCATGTCGTCCGACCACGGATCGTCCGCGAAAGCGATCCTCTACGCGTTCCTGGCCAATTTCGGCATCGCCGTCACCAAGACCGGAGCGGCCATCTACACCAATTCCGGCAGCATGCTCGCCGAGGCAATCCACTCGTTCGCCGACTGCGCCAACCAGGTGCTGCTCTATGTCGGGCTCAAGCAGTCGGACAACCCGCCCACGCCGGCGCACCCGCTCGGCTTCGGCAAGGTCACCTATTTCTGGAGCTTCGTGGTCGCGCTGCTGCTGTTCTCCGTCGGCGGCCTGTTCTCGATCTACGAGGGCTGGCACAAGCTGCACGAGCCCGAGGAACTGAAGCAGGCGTGGATCGCGCTCTCCGTGCTCGGCGTGTCGATCGTGCTCGAGAGCTTCAGCCTGCTCGGCTGCCTCAAGGAGATCGCCAAGCTGCGTCGCGGCCGGCCCTTCCGCGAGTGGCTGATCAACACGCGTAACGCCGAACTCGTGGTGGTGCTCGGCGAGGACGTCGCCGCGCTCGCGGGCCTCGTCATCGCCTTCGCGTTCGTGGGCGCCGCGGCCTACACCGGCGACACGCGGCTCGACGCGATGGGCTCGATCTTCATCGGCGTCGTGCTGATCATCGTCGCGGCCTTCATCGTCGTGCGCATCCGCACGCTGCTGATCGGCAAGTCGGCCGAGCCCATGCTGCGCGAGCAGATCGACGCACTGATCAACCAGGACCCGGACATCGAGACGCTGCTCAACACCATCACCCTGCAGTTCGGCCCGAAGGTGGTGCTGGCGGCGAAGGTGAAGATGCGCTCGGGCCTCACCATCGACGAGGCCGTCGAGCGCCTCAACGCGCTCGAGCGCAACATCAAGCAGGCGTTCCCCGAGGTCGGCTGGATCTTCGTCGAGCCCGACGTCACCGACTGATCGCGGCGAGCTCGTAGACGAGGCGGGCGGCCGTGCGGGCCGTGCGCCCGTCCGGGTCGTGGCGCGGGTTGAACTCGGCGACGTCCGCCAGCAGCAGCTTGCTCGCGGGCGTGCGGTGCCCGCACAGGCGCAGGGTCTCGCGCAGCAGGGCGATCGCGCGATGCAGCGCGATGCCGAGGCCCGAGGGCGCGCTCACGCCGGGTGCCACGGCCGGTGGCAACACGTCGAGGCACACCGTCAGGTAGATCGCCGACGAATCTGCGATGAAGTCGCGCAGCGCGAGTTCGGTCGAGGCGCTGCCGGTGTCCACGTCGAACACGATGCGCGTGCCGAGCGACTGCGCGCGCTGCAGCAGCGCCGGCGTGTTGGCCGGTTCGGCGGCCCCGATGCACAGGTAGCGGAAGTCGCGGCCGGCCGCGGCCTGCGCTTCGGCGATCTGCAGGAACGGCGTGCCCGACGTCCCGAGACCGGGGACTTCGGGCCGACGCAGGTCGAGGTGCGCATCGAAGTTGATGATGCCGAGGCGCTCGAGGCGCGGATGCCCGGCGAGCGCGCGCTCGATGCCGAGGTACGCGGCCCACGCGATCTCGTGGCCGCCCCCGAGACCGATCGGGGCGTGGCCGGCCTGCAGCAGGCGCGCGACCTGCTCGCCGTATTCCTGCTGGGCCGCTTCGAGTTCGTCGCCCGCGCAGACCACGTCGCCCGCATCGAGCAGGCGATCGTCGGGACGGCCGTGCCACGCGAGGTTCGCGAGCATGCGGCGCAGCGACTGCGGCCCGTCGGCGGCACCGGGACGACCGTGATTGCGCGCAACACCCGCATCGCACGCGAACCCGATCAATGCCGTGCCTGGCTCGGTCGCGCTGCCGAGCGGCCGGATCACCTGGTGCCAGCGGCGACCCGCGTCGCCCTCGACCGCATCGACGCGCCCCGTCCAGGCGCCCATGTCATGACGCATCGCCATCGCGACTCCTCACACCGCGCGTTCGAGCGCGATCTCGCCGTGCTTCACCACGAGGCTGCACGGATTGAAGCCGGCCCAGTAGCCGAGTTCGTCCAGCGTGTCGATCGACCACACCGCGAGGTCCGCGCGGTGGCCGGACTGCAGTGAACCGCGGTCGTGCTGCACGCCGAGCGCACAGGCGGCGTGGCGGGTCACGCCGGCCAGCACTTCGGCACTGCCGAGGCCGAACAGACGGCGCGCCATGTTCATCGCGAGCAGCAGCGAGGCGCCCGGCGCGGAGCCCGGATTGCAGTCGGTGGCCACGGCCATGCGCACGCCACGGCGACGGAACGCCTCGATCGGTGGCAACTGCTTCTCCGCGAGTGCGTAGTACGCGACGGGCAGCAGTACGGCGATCGTGCCGGCGGTGGCCAGCGCGGCGGCGTCCTCGTCCGTCGCGTACTCGAGGTGATCGGACGACAGCGCGCCGTACTGCGCCGCGAGCAGGCTGCCGCCGAGGTTCGAGAGCTGCTCGGCGTGCATGCGCACCGGCAGCCCCAGCTCGACGGCCTTCGCGTACAGGCGCTCGCACTGCGCGCGACTGAAGCCGATGGTCTCGCAGAACGCGTCGACGCTGTCGGCGAGCCCGCGCAGGCGTGGCAGCCAGTCGCGACAGAGCGTGTCGATGTAGTCGTCCGCGCGGCCCTGGAATTCGGGCGGCAACGCATGGGCGCCGAGAAACGTCGTCGAGACGGTGACGGGCCGCAGTTCGGCGAGCCGGCGTGCGACGCGCAGCATGCGCTCCTCGGCAGCGAACTCGAGGCCGTAGCCCGACTTGACCTCGACCGTGGTGACGCCCTCGGCGAGCAGGGAGTCGAGGCGCGGCAGGCTCTGTTGCAGCAGTCCGTCCTCGCTCGCAGCGCGCGTGGCGCGCATGGTGCTGAGGATGCCGCCGCCCTCACGCGCGATGTCGGCATAGCTGCTGCCCGACGTGCGGCGCGCGAATTCGGTTGCGCGGCGGCCCGCGAACACCAGGTGCGTGTGGCAGTCGATGAGGCCCGGCGTGACCCAGCGGCCGGCGAGCTCGATCGTGCGAGCGGGTCGCAGGCCCGCCGGCAGCGTGCGCACGTCACCGACCCATTCGATGCGGTCGCCGTCCGTCAGCAGCGCGCCGCGCTCGTAGACGCTGGCGTGGTCGTCGCAGGTTGCGATGCGTGCGTTGCGCCAGAGCGTGCGCATGTCAGTCGAGGAACGGCAGCTTGAGCCCGTTCTGCCGCGCGCAGTCGACGGCGATGTCGTAACCCGCGTCGGCGTGGCGCATGACGCCCGTGCCCGGGTCGTTCCACAGCACGCGCTCGACGCGCTTCGCCGCGGCCGGCGTCCCGTCGCAGACGATCACGACGCCGGAGTGCTGCGAATAGCCGATGCCCACGCCGCCGCCGTGATGGATCGACACCCACGTTGCGCCACTCGCGGTATTGAGCAGCGCGTTGAGCAGCGGCCAGTCGGCGACGGCGTCCGAGCCGTCCTTCATCGACTCCGTCTCGCGGTTGGGGCTCGCCACCGACCCCGAGTCGAGGTGGTCGCGGCCGATCACCACCGGCGCTTTCAGTTCGCCGCGCGCGACCATCTCGTTGAACGCGAGGCCGAGGCGATGACGCTGGCCGAGGCCCACCCAGCAGATGCGCGCCGGCAGGCCCTGGAACTGGATGCGCTCGCGCGCCATGTCGAGCCAGCGATGCAGGTGCGGATCGTCCGGGATCATCTCCTTCACCTTCTGGTCGGTGCGGTAGATGTCCTCGGGATCGCCCGACAGCGCGGCCCAGCGGAAAGGGCCGATGCCGCGGCAGAAGAGCGGCCGCACGTACGCCGGCACGAAGCCCGGGAACGCGAAGGCGTCCTTCTCGCCCGCGTCGTACGCGACCTGGCGGATGTTGTTGCCGTAGTCGAAGACGGGAATGCCGAGCTTCCTGAACTCGAGCATGGCGTGCACGTGCTTCGCCATCGACTGGCGCGCCGCGTCCTCGACGACGCGCGGATTGTTGGCGTGCTCCCACTGCTCGACGGTCCAGCCCTCGGGCAGGTAGCCGTTGATCGGGTCGTGCGCGGACGTCTGGTCCGTGACGGCGTCGGGCCGCACGCCGCGCTTCAGCAGTTCGGGCAGCACTTCGGCCGCGTTGCCGAGCAGGCCGACGGAGACGGCTTTGCCGTCGCGCTTCGCGCGCGCGAGGATTTGGAGCGCTTCGTCGAGCGAGGCGGTGCTGACGTCGAGGTAGCGGGTGTCGAGCCGCTTCTGGATGCGCTCGGGCCGGCACTCGATCGCGAGCATGGACGCGCCGGCCATCGTCGCCGCGAGTGGTTGCGCGCCACCCATGCCGCCGAGGCCCGCGGTGAGGATCCAGCGGCCCTTGAGGTTGCCGCCGTAGTGCTGGCGGCCCATCTCGACGAAGGTCTCGTAGGTGCCCTGCACGATGCCCTGGCTGCCGATGTAGATCCACGAGCCGGCCGTCATCTGGCCGTACATCATGAGTCCCTTGCGGTCGAGCTCGTGGAAGTGGTCCCACGTCGACCAGCGGCCGACGAGGTTCGAGTTGGCGATCAGCACGCGCGGCGCATCCGCATGCGTGCGGAACACGCCGACCGGCTTGCCCGACTGCACGAGCAGCGTCTCGTCGTCGGCCAGTTCGCGCAGCGCCTTCACGATGCGGTCGTAGCAGTCCCAGTTGCGCGCGGCGCGGCCGATGCCGCCGTACACGACGAGGTCGTCCGGGCGCTCGGCCACGTCCGGGTCGAGGTTGTTCATGAGCATGCGCAGCGGGGCCTCGGTGAGCCAGCTGCGCGCGGAGAGGGTGGTGCCGCGCGGGGCCCGGATCGGACCGCGGCCGGAGGGGTGGGTCGGATTCATGGCCGGCGTTATATCACTCCGGCCCGCCAGGCGGCCGAGGCTGTGACCGAGCGCACGAAAAACACGGCGCGCCGGCCCCGATGCGTGGGTCTGCGGTCGCAACAGGCCCAGAATGCCGGCTCATCAGGTGGGTGCCATGGGCCAGGGAGGTCGCATGGAACAGTACTGGGCGACACGAACCGGACGCTGGCGCAAGGCGATGCTCGCCCAGGGCGGGCCGACGCTGGCCGAGCGTCTCTATGCCGTCGTGAAATCGGATGTCGCCAAGGGCGAACTGCCGGTCGGCGCGTTGCTGCCGCCGGTGGAACGCGTTGCCCGCGAATTGATGGTGCCCGCCGAGGACGTGCGCTCGGCGTACGCGCGGCTCGTCGCGGACAACGTGATCGTGCAGCGCGAGAGCGGCGACCTGTGCGTGCCGCCGCGCGAAGGCGAGCCCGAAGGCCGCGTGGGCGATGCCACGCAGATCCGCTTCGAGGCGGCATTGCTGCGGGCCGTGCGTGAAGCCGCGGCGCGCGGACTCTCCAGTTCCGAAGCCACCGGCCTGTTCAAGGCCGCGATGCTGCGCATCCGCGAAGTCGAGCGCCAGGAGAACTACGACGACTGACGGCGCGGCGACTTTGCCGGCCGCCATGCACGCTATGATGCGGCCGGGCCGTCGCCCCGGGAGTCGCGCGTGATCCGCTGGGTATTCATCGTCTCGCTGCTGCAGATCGTGGCGTTCTGGAAGATCCTCGGCCGCATGGGTTTCCCGCCCTGGCTCGCGATCCTCGCCTCGATCCCGCTGGTCAACCTCGTGCTGCTGTACTACCTCGCGCTGAGCCCGTGGCCCAGCGACGGGCGCGGCGGGACC
>JBGAHO010000058.1:0-26023 GCA_044226195.1 Steroidobacteraceae bacterium | reverse complement strand
CGACAGTTCGTGCGGGTACTGCGTCAGGCGCGCCTCCGGGTCGGGCATCCCCACGCGGCGCAATACGCGCAGCGCGCGCTCGCGCGCCTGCGCCGGATTCAGCAGTCCGCGATCGAGCACGCCTTCCGTGAGCAGGCGCTCGATCCGCAGGTGCGGCGTCAGGCTGTTCATCGGATCCTGCAGCACGAGCGCGACACTGGCGCCGCGCACCTGGTTGAGCGACGCGTCGTCCGCGCCGATCAGTGACTGGCCCGCGAACGTGGCCGAGCCGCGCGCGCGACCGTTCGCCGCGAGCAGGCCGAGGCACGCCAGCATCAATTGCGTCTTGCCCGACCCGGACTCGCCGACGATCGCGAGGCACTCGCCCGCGGCGAGGTCGAGCGAAACGCCCCGCACGGCCGTCACCGGGCCCTGCGGGCCCGTGAATTCGACCGCCACGTCGCGCAGGCTGAGCAGGCGCGCGTCCATCTCAGCGCTGCCTCGGGTCGAGCGCATCGCGCAACCCGTCGCCGAGGAAGTTCAGGCACACCAGCACCACCGCGAGCACGGTGGACGGCACGAGGAGCAGCCACGGCGCGCTTTCCATATCGAGCGCGCCCTCCGCCACCAGGCGCCCGAGGCTGGTCATCGGCTCCTGCACGCCGAGGCCGAGGAAACTGAGGAAGCTCTCGAACAGGATGACCTGGGGCACGGTGAGCGTCGCATACACGATGACCGTGCCGAGCACGTTCGGCACGACGTGCCGCGCGATGACCGTCCGGGCCGGCTGTCCGAGCGCGATCGCCGCCTCGACGAATTCCCGGTGGCGCAGGGCGAGCGCCTGGCCGCGCACGATGCGCGCCATCGTGAGCCAGCCGACGGCACCGATGGCGAGGAAGATCAGGAACAGGCTGCGCCCGAAGACAACCGTCAGCAGGATGACGAAGAACATGTACGGCAGTGCGTACAGCACGTCGACGAAGCGCATCATCCAGCCGTCGAGCCGGCCACCGACGTAGCCGGCCGTCGCGCCCCACGCGACGCCGATCACGAGGCTGACCGCCGTGGCGAGCAGCGCGACCAGCAGTGAGATGCGCGTGCCGACCCACACGCGCACGAACAGGTCGCGCCCGTTGGCATCGGTGCCGAACCAGTGCCCGCCCGCCAGCGACGGCGGCGAGGCGAGCGTGCCGAGCGACCAGTCGACCTTGTCGACGCTCCAGGGACTGAACCACGGCCCGATGAGTGCGGCCACCACGAGCAGCGCGAGCAACGCGCAGGCGACGAGAGCCGCGCGATTGTCGCGCAGTCGCCGCCAGGCGTCGTTCCACAGGCTGCCGCCGGTTGCCGCGAACGCCTCAGTCATGGCGAATCCGCGGGTCGAGCCAGCCGTAGATCAGGTCGACCACGAGGTTGAGCAGCAGGATCAGGGCCGCGTAGAAAACGACCATGCCCATGACGAGCGTATAGTCGCGGTTGATCGCGCCCTGCACGAAATACCGGCCGACGCCGGGCAGCGAGAACACCTGCTCGACGACCAGCGATCCAGTCAGCAGCGCCGCGGTGGCGGGACCGAGGAAGCTCACGACCGGCAGCAGCGTCGGCTTCAGCGCGTGACGCCGCAGCAGCGCGCCGGACGACAGCCCCTTGGCCCGCGCTGCGCGCATGTACGGCGCCTGCAGGACCTCGAGCAGGCTGCCCCGCGTCAGGCGCGCGATGTAGGCGACGAATGGCAGCGCCAGGGTGATCACCGGCAGCACGCAATACCGGATGCCGCCGCCTTCCCAGCCCGCCACCGGCAGCCAGCCGAGTTGCACGCCGAAGACCAGGGCGAGTACCGGCGCCACCACGAAGTTCGGCACGGCGATGCCGACCAGCGCCGTGCCCATCACGAGGTGGTCGACGACGCCGTTCTGTCGCAGCGCCGCGAGCATGCCGAGCGGCACGCCGCAGCCGACCGCGAGCACCAGCGCGAGCACGCCGATCGTCAGCGTCACCGGCAAGCCGCGCGCGATCAGCTCCGAGACCTGGAAATCCTTGAACTTGAACGACGGGCCGAGGTCGCCGTGCGAAAGTCCCCCGAGATAGCGACCGTACTGCACCCACATCGGCTGGTCGAGGCCATAGGCCGCCTCGAGGTTCGCCGTCACGTCGGGCGGCAGCATCTGTTCCTGGTCGAAGGGCCCGCCCGGCGCGAGGCGCATCACGAAGAACGCCAGCGTGACGATCACGAAAAGCGTCGGGATCGTGAGCAGCAGGCGACGCAGCGCGTACCTCAGCATCCGCCTCCTGGCGTGCGGTCGTGCAGTGCGGGAATCGTGGTCACGGGGCCCCTCCGCGGCGCGGCACGAGTCTACACGAACTCATCCCTGCAGCAGGCTGCGGAATTCCGCCTCGTCGACGATGCGCACGCCGAGTTCCTGCGCCTTCTTGAGCTTGGAGCCCGCGTCGGCACCGACCACGAGGAGCGTGGTCTTCTTCGACACGGAGTCCGCGACCGTCGCGCCGGCAGCACGGGCGGCGTCCTTCGCCGCGTCCCGCGAGAACTCCGCAAGTGTCCCGGTGATGACGACCACCTGTCCCGTGAGCGGACCGGCGGCGGCCGTCGCCGAGCGCTTCAGGGCCGGCCAGCGCACGCCCGCCGCGCGCAGCGCCTCGATCACCTTGCGGTTGCGGGCCTCGTCGAAGAAGTCGCGCACGTGGGCGGCCACCACCGGACCGACGTCCCGTACCTGCTGGATCTCGTCCAGCGTGGCCTGCTCGAGCGGTTCGAGGGTGCCGAAGTGCTCGGCCAGCGCCAGGGCCGTCGCCTCGCCCACGTCGCGGATGCCGAGCGCGAACAGGAAGCGCGGCAACGTGGTCTCCTTGCTCGCATCGAGCGCCGACACGAGATTCGCCGCCGACTTCTCGCCCATGCGGTCGAGCCCGGCCAGTTCCTCGGCCGTGAGCGTATACAGGTCGGCCGGCGTCTCGACCCGCCCGGCGTCCACCAATTGCTCGACGAGCTTGTCGCCGAGGCCCTCGATGTCCATCGCGCGGCGCGACGCGAAATGACGCAGCGCCTCGCGTCGCTGGGCGCTGCACACGAGCCCGCCCGTGCAGCGGGCGACGGCCTCGCCCTCCGCGCGCGTGACGTGCGACTGGCAGACCGGGCAACGCTCGGGCAGCGTGACCGCGCGCGCATTTTTCGGGCGGAGGTCCGGAATGACGCGCACGACTTCGGGAATCACGTCGCCGGCCCGCCGCACGACGACCGTGTCGCCGATGCGTACGTCCTTGCGCGCCAGCTCGTCCATGTTGTGCAGCGTCACGTTGCTGACCGTGACGCCGCCGACGAACACCGGTTCGAGCCGGGCGACCGGCGTCAGTGCGCCCGTGCGGCCGACCTGGAACTCCACGTCGCGCACCACGGTGGTCTCTTCCTGCGCGGGGAACTTGTGGGCCACCGCCCAGCGCGGCGCGCGTGCCACGAAACCGAGGTCGCGCTGCCAGTCGAGCCGATCGACCTTGTAGACGACGCCGTCGATGTCGTAGCCCAGCGATTCGCGGGCGCGGCCGATGCGCCGGTAGTAGTCGAGGCAGCCCGCCGCGCCGCGCACCACGTCGGTCTCCGGACAGGTGCGCAGGCCGAACTCGCGCAGCGCCGCGAGCACTTCGCTGTGACGACGCGGCAGCGTCCAGCCATCGGTGGCGCCGAGGCCGTACAGGAACAGGTCGAGCGAGCGACTCGCGGTCACCGCCGGATCCAGCTGGCGCAGGCTGCCGGCCGCCGCATTGCGTGGGTTGGCGAACGTCTTCTCGCCCTGTTCCGACGCGCGCCGGTTGAGCTCGGCGAACGAGCGCCGGGTCATGAACACCTCGCCGCGCACCTCGAGCACGGCCGGCGCCCTCCCGCGCAGCGTCAGCGGTACCGAGCGGATCGCACGCACGTTGGCGGTCACGTCCTCGCCCTTGGCCCCGTCGCCGCGCGTTGCGGCCTGCACCAGCCGACCCTGTTCGTAGCGCAGGCTGATGGCGAGCCCGTCGATCTTGGGTTCGGCGGAATACTCCACGTCCTCGACGTCGAGTCGTTCGCGGACCTTGCGGTCGAAATCGAGCGCATCCTCGTCCGTGAAGGCGTTGTCGAGCGAGAGCATCGGAACCGCGTGCACGACCTCGCCGAACCCGCGTACCGGGGCGCCGCCCACGCGTTGCGTCGGCGAGTCCGGGGTGACGAGTTCAGGATGCTCGCCCTCGAGACGGCGCAGTTCGGTCAGCAACTGGTCGTAGCGGGCGTCCGAGACCTCGGGGTCGTCGAGGACGTAATACCGGTAGTTGTGGTGCTCGATCTGCTCGCGCAGCTCGCGGATCCTCCGCGCGGCGTCGCGGGAGCCCATCGCCCGCTCAGTCGGCGGCGCCGTCCGCGTGCTGGCGGTCGAATGCCACCATTTCCTCACGCAGGCGGGTGATGCGATGCACGGTGAGCGGCGCGCCGCGGTCGTCGGCCAGCGTGCCGCCGAGCTGGGCCGCGAAGGCACGTGCCGTGAAGATCAACTGGTCGAAAGTCTCCACCGCGGGCAACGGTCCGGGCAGCACGGCGAACAGCGCGATGCCCGGGAAATTCGAACCCGGCATGCTCCCGAGGTCGAACGTCCCCGGCTCGCGCAGGCTGGCGAGGCTGAAGATCGGCCGGCCGTCGGCGTGCAGGTTGTGGAAGATCTCGTAGCGCCCGAACTGCAGTTCCTCGGACTGGATCACCTCGAGCAGGCGCGCGCCCTCGAAACGCAGCGGCGGGTTCGCTACCACGCGCAGGGCGACGATCTTCTGCTGCGGACGCGCCTCGGGCGCCGCGGCCGGCTCCGGTTCCGGAGCGGGCGCCTCCGCACGGGACGGCTCGAGCATCGGCTCGGGGGGGGCCTCCGGGGCCGGGCGCTGCACCACCAGCGGCGCCTCGGTCCCGAGCGTCGGCTCGCGTCGGCCCGCAGTTGCCCGCGTGAAGGCCGGTTCGTCGAAGTCGATCGTGTGCTCTGTCACGGTGCTGGTCGAATCGAACGCGGTGTGCGGCGAGAGACTCGGCTCGACGCGCGGCGACTCGGCTGCGGGCGGCGGCGCATCGACGCGGGTGCTGCGCTCGAGCGGCGGCGCGGTCCGCTGGCGGGAGCGCATGCCGAAAGCGTAGATCCCCGCGAGCAGCAGCAGCCCGGCAACCAGCAGTATCCAGCGCAGTTCGTTCATGGGTGTCGGGTCACATGGCCGCCATGCGCACGGCCTCGTCGACGTCCACGGTGACCAGGCGCGACACGCCCGGCTCGTTCATGGTCACGCCGAGCAGCTGATTGGCGAGCTCCATCGTCGTCTTGTTGTGCGTGACGAAGATGAACTGCACCTGCCCGGACATCTCGCGCACGATGTCGCAGAAGCGGCCGACGTTGTTCTCGTCGAGCGGCGCATCGACTTCGTCCAGCAGGCAGAACGGCGCCGGGTTCAGGTCGAAGATCGAGAACACCAGCGCGACGGCGGTGAGCGCCTTCTCGCCGCCCGAGAGCTGGCTGATCGAGCTGTTCCGCTTGCCCGGCGGGCGGGCCATGATCGCCACGCCCGACTCGAGCACGTCGTCGCCGACGAGTTCCAGGTACGCGTGGCCGCCGCCGAACAGGCGCGGGAACTTCTCCTTGAGGCCGGCGTTGACGCGGTCGAAGGTGTCCTGGAACCGGCTCTTGGTCTCGCGGTCGATCTTGCGGATCGCGTCGTCGAGCGTCGCGAGCGCGTCCGTGAGGTCGGCGAACTGGCGGTCGAGGTACTCCTTGCGCTCCGACTGTTCCTTGAACTCGTCGATCGCCGCGAGGTTCACCTGGCCGAGGCGTTCGATCTTCTCGGACGTCTCGAGCAGCCGCTGCTCCCATTCCGCCACGTTGGCCTCCGGCACCAGGGCCGCGACGACCTCCTCGAGCAAGAGCCGCGTGTGCGTGAACTGCTCGAGCAGGGACTCGCGCCGCACCTTCAGCTCCTGCACCGAGAAGCGCACGTTCTCCAGGGCCTCGCGCGCTTCGCCCACCGCCGCCTCGGCCTTCGCGCGTCGTTCGTCGTGCGCGCGCAGCTCGGCGTCGACCGTCTCCATCGCGCGGCGTGCCTCGGTCAGTTCGCCCTCGACCGCGATGCGCCGCTGCAGGGACTCCTCGAGGGTCGAGCGCAGCTGCGCCTCGCCCTGCTCACCGCCGGCGAGCTGGGACTCGAGATCCGTCCGCCGCGTGTCGAACTGCGCGATCTGGCTGTCGAGCCGCGCGATGCCGGCGAGCAGCGATTCGTAGCCGGTGCGCCGCGACTCGACACGGATCGCGACCTCCCGCGCCGCATTGCGCTCCGTCTCGGCGCGCGTCCTCGCATCGGCGAGTTGCGCCCTCAGTTGGTCGCGCTGCGCCTCGAGCTCTTTGCGTCGCTCCTCGAGCTGCGCCATGGCCTCGATGGCTTCCTCGAGGCGGGCGCGCGTGCCGCGGCTGCCCGCGCTCGCTTCCTCGACCGCCGCCTCGAGCTCGTTCAGCTCGGACGTGAGCTGCTGCAGGCGCAGGCCGCGCTGCTCGGCGCGGGCACGCAGGCCGTCGAGCTGCGAGCGCAGGCTCATGTGGGTCGCGGCGCTGCGCGAAACGTGCGACTGGCGGTCGGCGATGCGGTCCTCGATCTCGAGCACGCGGGAGCGCGCCGCTTCGAGCAGGGCCTCGAGCTCGCGGTGGGTTGCCTGGCGACGCTCCAGTTCGGCCCGTTCGCGGCGCAGGCTGTCCTCGCGCTCGAGCACGCCTTCGTGGGCGTCCTTGTCGCGGCTGACCCGCAGCCAGTCGGGGCCGATCCAGATGCCGTCGCGCGTGATCACCGACTGGCCTGCCCGCAGGCCCGGCCGCACGCGCAGCGCCTCGGCCAGGGACTCGGTGGCGACGATGCCTTCGAACAGCGCGTCGATGCCGGCGGGGCCACGCACGCGCGAGCGCAGCGTCCCGTGCCCGTGCGACGCGCCGCCCTGGACGTCGGCACCCGCGAAGAAGGTCACCGTGCCGGCCGCGAGGCTTTCGAGCATGCCGGCGACGCCGTCGATCGAGTCGACGCACACCGCCTCGAGGTAGCTGCCGAGCACCGTCTCGACGGCGCGATCCCAGCCCCGATCGACCGACAGCTGCTGCGCGAGTCGCGGGCGGCGTTCCATGCCCTGCGACTTGAGCCAGTCGACCACCTTGCCCTGCCCCTGCCCGAGCGCGGCCCGCTGCAACGCTTCGAGCGAGACGATGCGGCCCTCGGCCTCCTGCACGTCGCGCCGGGCACGCTGCGCGCCGTCGGACAGTTCGCGTTCACGCGCGCGCTCGCCCTGCAGCGAGGCCAGCAGTTCCTCGAGCTGGCGCCGCGCACCTTCGTGCTCCTCGCGCGCCGAGACTTCGCCGGCCTCGACCTCGCCGAGCTTTGCGGCGACGTCCGAGGCCGCGAGCACCTCGTGCTCCTGCCGCGAACGATCGCGCTGGGCCGCCATGCGGCGCAGCTGCTCTTCGATGCCCTCGAGGCGCGCCCGTTCACCTTCGGCGGTGGTCGATGCGCCGCGCAGGGACTGGTTGAATGCTTCCCACTGCTCCTGCCAGCCCGACATGGCGCCTTCGGCGCCGAGCAGCGCCTCGGCCGCCGCCTGTTCCGCTGCCCGGGCCGTCTCGAGCCCCGGGCCGAGTTCGGCCAGCGCGGCCTCGAGCGCGACGGCCTGCTCGCGATCCCGCGCGCGGTGCGTGTTCGCCTCGAGCGTGCCCTGCACGATCTGCTCGAGTTCCTGGCGCTGGCGATTGCGGATCTCCCGCGCGTGCTCGATGGCCTGTTCGGTCCGCGAGATCTCGGCGCCGACCTGGTAGTAGCGACCCTGCACCTCGGAGAGGACCTCGGCGCGCGCGTCGTGCTCCGCGCGCGACCGCTCGATGGCTGCCTCGACGCTGCGCTGTTCGGCCAGCGCCGCCTGCAGCGCGGTATCGCGCTCGTTGAGGATGGCCTGGCGCGCGCCCGATTCCGTCTCGACTTCACGCAGGCGCAGCGCGAGCAGCTCGGCGTGCAGCTGCCGCTCTTCCTGCTTGAGGGCCTGGTAGCGGCGCGCGGTCGCCGCCTGGCGCTGCAGGTGGCGCAACTGCTTCTCCACCTCGTCCCGCAGGTCGGACAGGCGTGCGAGGTTCTCGCGCGTGTGCGTGATGCGCGACTCAGTCTCCTTGCGCCGCTCCTTGTACTTGGAGATGCCGGCGGCCTCCTCCAGGAAGGAGCGCATGTCCTCGGCCTTCGCCTCGATCACGCGCGAGATCATGTTCTGCTCGATGATCGCGTAGCTGCGCGAGCCGAGGCCCGTGCCGAGGAACAGCTGCGTGATGTCCTTGCGGCGGCAGCGGATGCCGTTGAGGAAATAGGAGGACTGGCCGTCGCGCGAGACCACGCGCTTGAGCGACACCTCGGTGTAGCTGGCGTACTCGCCCGCGAGCTTGCCGTCCGAGTTGTCGAACACCAGCTCGACGGATGCGTTGCCGACCGGCTTGCGCGACCCGGAGCCGTTGAAGATGACGTCCGCCATCGAATCGCCGCGCAGGTGCTTGGCGGAGATCTCGCCCATGACCCAGCGCACCGCGTCGATGATGTTCGACTTGCCGCAGCCGTTCGGACCGACGACGCCGACGAGATTGGTCGGGAAGCCGATCGTCGTCGCATCGACGAATGACTTGAATCCGGCCAGCTTGATCTTGGTCAGGCGCATCGATCACCCACGGGGAACGGAACGGGAAGGAAGGAGGCGAAATTCTAGAAGATTCGCCCCGTCGCCACAGCATTGACAGACGGCCGGGAATGCCTCCGCAAGGCGTCCCGGACGGCCTTTTCCGAAGCGGTGGACCCACGCGCCGCGGTCTGTATAATCCCGCGTCCTCCATCGGTTCGGAGACTCGAAATGCCCGCAAAGAAACCGTCTGTCAAGGCTGCCAAGGCCAGCAAGACAGTTTCTGCAAAGGCTGCCAAGCCGGCGGCGAAGGCTGCGGCCAAGGCGCCTGCGGCCGCCAAGAAGCCGGTCGCGCCGAAGGCGGTCGCCAAGCCGGAGCCGAAGGCCAAGCCCGTCGCCGCCAAGGCACCGGTGAAGGCGGTTGCCAAGGCCCCGGCCAAGCCGGCGCCGGCCCGGGAAGCCGCCCGGACTCCGACCGTGATCGTCGAAACCCGCCACACCGGCGTGGTGTCGCCGATCCCGCGGACCGACGAGTCCGACCTCGACATGGGCAGCATGAGCCTGCTGTCCGGACCGCGCAACGTCCAGCCGTACGTCGTCCGCAAGGGCGAGGAGTACATGAGCAAGGAGCAGCTGGAGCACTTCCGGCGCATCCTCGCCGAGTGGAAGCGCGACCTGATGCAGGAAGTCGATCGCACCGTACTGCACATGAAGGACGAGGCGGCCAACTTCCCCGACCCGAACGATCGCGCGACGCAGGAATCCGAGTTCAGCCTCGAGCTGCGCACCCGTGACCGCGAGCGCAAGCTGATCCGCAAGATCGACGAGGCCCTCAAGCGCATCGAGGACGGCTCGTACGGCTTCTGTCTCGAGACCGGCGAACCCATCGGCGTGAAGCGCCTCGAAGCGCGCCCGGTGGCGACCCTGAGCGTCGAAGCCCAGGAGCGGCGCGAGCGTCGCGAGAAGCAGTTCGGCGACCGGGACGACTATCGCTGAGCCCGGCGGCTCCCCGGCGGGAAGTCCCGGCCAGGAGCACCCCGGCGGCGCCGCGGCCCGCCCCCCCACCGGCTATCGCGGCCGGTTCGCGCCCTCGCCTACGGGCGAACTGCACTTCGGTTCCCTCGTGGCTGCGGTCGGCAGCTATCTCGACGCGCGTGCACGGGGCGGCCAGTGGCTGGTGCGCATCGAGGACCTCGATCGACCGCGCGAACGGCCCGGTGCGGCCGATGCCATCCTGCGGACCCTCGAGGCGTTCGGCCTGCGCTGGGACGGGCCGGTGGTGCGCCAGAGCACGCGCGGCGAGGCCTACGAGGCTGCGCTGGCGCGGCTTGCGGCCGACGGACGACTGCGACCCTGCCGCTGCAGCCGCTCGGCGCTCGCCGTTCTGCCCGAGAACCGGGACAGGCCTGCCGGCGAGGAACTCTTCCATCCCGCCGCTTGCCTGGCCGACCCAGCCGACCCGGCGTCCGGGGTGGCCCTGCGCCTGCGCGTATCCCAGTGCGAACTGGACTTCGTCGATCGGGCCCAGGGAGCACAGCATGTCGATGCCGCTGCCCTCGGCGGCGACTTCGTGCTGCGTCGACGCGACGGTCTCTACGCCTACCAGTTGGCGGTGGTCGTCGACGACGCGTGGCAGGGCATCACCGATGTCGTCCGCGGGGCCGACCTGCTGGCCAGCACGCCGCGCCAGCTCCTGCTGCAGGCGGCGCTGGGGTACCCCAACCCGACCTACCTGCATTTGCCACTTGCCGTGGACGACAGGGGCCGTAAGCTCTCCAAGTCGGCCGACGATCCAGCCGCGGCCCGGGTGCGGCAACCGCCACCGCGGGAAAGCGCGGGCGCCAAGGTCGACGAACTCCTGCGCTGGGCGGTGGCGCACTGGCGGCCGGCGGCGTTCGCGGGGGTGCGGACGCAACCGGCGAGTCGAGTCTCAGCAGAACCGGAGTCGAGGAACGGCAACCCATGACCACGGCGAAAACGAGAACCAAACGAGCCAGGGCGGCGGGCACCGACGGCAAGCCGGGACCGCGCATCATCCGCAAGTATCCCAATCGCCGGCTGTACGACACCGTCGAGAGTCGCTACGTCACCCTCGCCGACGTGCGTCGGCTGGTGGTCGAAGGCGTCGACTTCGTCGTGCTCGACCGCAAGAGCCAGCAGGACATCACGCGCAGCATCCTGCTGCAGGTGATTGCGGAGCAGGAAGGCGGCGGGGAGTCGCTGATGAGCCGCGACTTCCTCTCCCAGGTGATCCGCACCTACGGCAGCGGCGTGCAGGACTTCGTCGGCCGCTACCTCGACGAGAGCATCCAGCTGTTCGCGAAGGAGCAGCGCGAGCTGCGCGACCGCTTCAAGAGCGTGGTCGGCGTCGATCCGCTCGAGACGGTCACCGCCGTCGCGCAGAAGAACTACCAGCGCTGGCGCTCGCTGCAGGAAGAAGTGTTCTCGCGCCTCACGCGCCCGTTCGGCCGCGACGACAAGGAATAGTCGGGGAGATTCCTCTTTTTCGGCGGATGGCCGAGGTCGTCCCGCGCCTTCGTTCGCCGCAAATGAAAAGGCCGCCCGCCGGACTCACCCGCGAGCGGCCCCGTTCCTCGCCGAGGAGGAATCTTCGCGCGATCAGCCGTCGACGTTGCGCATCGACAGGCGCACGCGGCCTTGGCGATCGACTTCGAGCACCTTCACGCGCACGACGTCGCCTTCCTTCAGCTTGTCGCTGACGCGCTCGACGCGTTCCTCGGAGATCTGCGAGATGTGCACCAGGCCGTCCTTGCCCGGCAGGATCTGCACGAACGCGCCGAAGTCCATCAGGCGGACCACCTTGCCTTCGTAGACCGCGCCGACCTCGACTTCCGAGGTGATCAGCTCGATGCGGCGCTGGGCCTCGCGACCCGCCGGGCCGCTGACCGAGGCGATCTTCACCGTGCCGTCGTTCTCGATGTCGATCGTGGTACCGGTCTCTTCCGTGATCGCGCGGATCACGGCGCCGCCCTTGCCGATGACTTCGCGGATCTTCTCCGGGTCGATCTTGATCGTGATGATCGTCGGCGCCCACTCCGACATCTGCGGGCGGTGCGCCGACAGCACCTTGTTCATCTCGCCGAGGATGTGCAGGCGCGCGCGGAGGGCCTTCTCCAGGGCGACCTTCATGATCTCCTGGGTGATGCCCTCGATCTTGATGTCCATCTGCAGCGCGGTCACGCCGTCGGCGGAACCGGCCACCTTGAAGTCCATGTCGCCGAGGTGATCCTCGTCGCCGAGGATGTCGGTGAGCACCTGGAACTTGCCGTCCTCGAGCACGAGGCCCATGGCGACGCCGGCCACCGGCGCCTTGAGCGGCACGCCGGCGTCCATCAGCGCGAGGCTGGTGCCGCAGACCGAGGCCATCGAGCTCGAGCCGTTCGACTCGAGAATCTCGGACACGACGCGGATCACGTACGGGAAGGTCGCCATCTCGGGCATGACCGCGGACACGCCGCGGCGCGCCAGGTTGCCGTGGCCGATTTCGCGGCGCTTCGGCGAGCCCATCATGCCCGTCTCGTTCACCGAGAACGGCGGGAAATTGTAGTGCAGCATGAACGGCTCTTTGCGCTCGCCCGTGAGGGCGTCGATCAGCTGCGCGTCGCGGCCGGTGCCGAGCGTCGTGGTGACCAGCGCCTGCGTCTCGCCGCGCGTGAAGAGCGCCGAGCCGTGGGTGCGCGGCAGCACGCCGGTCTGCACGGTGATCTTGCGCACCGTGTCCATGTCGCGGCCGTCGATGCGCGGCTCGCCGGCGATGATGCGGCGGCGCACGAGGTTGTACTCGAGGCGGCCGAGCTCGTCGGAGACCTGTCGGGCGGTCCACTTCGGCGACTCACCGGTGGTGAGCGCCTCGACGGTCGCCTTCTTGATTTCGCCGACGCGCGTCTGGCGCGCCAGCTTCTCGATGATCGAATAGGCCTTGCCGAGCTCCGCTTCGGCCAGCTTGGCCACGGCAGCGGACATCTCGGCGTCGATGTCGGCAGCCTTCCAGGCCCAGGCCGGCTTGCCGGCTTCCTTCGCCAGTTCGCGGATCGCGTTGATCGCGGTCTGCATCTGCTGGTGGCCGAACACGACGGCGCCCAGCATCACGTCCTCGGACAGCATCTGCGCCTCGGACTCGACCATCAGCACCGCGTCCTGCGTGCCGGCGACGACGAGGTCGAGCTGCGACGACGCCATCTCCTTGGCGGTCGGGTTCAGGGCGTACTGGCCGTTGATGTAGGCGACGCGCGCCGCACCGATCGGGCCCTTGAACGGGATGCCCGACAGCGCGAGGGCGGCCGAGGCGCCGATCATCGCGGGGATGTCGGAATCGATGTCCGGATCGAGCGAGACGACCGTCGCCACGACCTGCACTTCGTTGAAGAAGTACTCGGGGAACAGCGGGCGGATCGGACGGTCGATCAGGCGCGAGATCAGCGTCTCGCGCTCCGAGGGACGGCCTTCGCGCTTGAAGAAGCCGCCGGGGATGCGGCCGGCCGCGTACGTCTTCTCGACGTAGTTGACGGTCAGCGGGAAGAAGTCCTTGCCCGGGACGGCCTCCCTGCGACCGACGGCGGTGACGAGGACGGCCGTGTCACCCATGGACACGAGCACGGCGCCGTCGGCTTGACGCGCGAGCCGGCCGGTCTCGAGGGTGATGGCATGGGATCCGTACTGAAAAGTTTTCTTGTGGACGTTCACGATGGTGTCCCGATTGGCATGGCCAAAAGCAGGGGTCAGAAACGAATCCGGCCCGCGGAAGCGGGCCGGAAGGCGGGGCTCAGCGGCGCAGGCCGAGCTTGGCGACTACGTCCTGGTAACGGGACGCGTCGGTTTCCTTGAGGTAATCAAGGAGCTTGCGGCGCTGCGTGACGAGCTTCAGCAGCCCGCGACGCGAGGAATGGTCACGCTTGTGCGTGTTGAAGTGCTCGCCCAGGTCGTTGATGCGCGCGGAAAGCAGCGCGATCTGGACTTCCGGTGAACCGGTGTCCTCGGTGCCGCGCTTGAACTGCGCCACGACCTCGGACTTGCGCTCGGTGGACAGTGCCATCGTTGAGTGCCTCGAAACCTTGTATCTCGTTGAACTGAGCCGCGCATTTTACCTGCGCGAGCCGCCATTTCTCAACTGTTTTCAGAGCCTTGGGTACCCGCACCGGCCACGAACAGGCGCTGGACCCGCAGCCGTCCGCCCGCTTCGACCGTGACCAGGCCGAGGAATTCACCGCCCGGGCCGTAAGCACGCGCGAATTCGCCCGTCGGAGTCCCCCCGGCTTCGGCCGGGATCTCCCGTCCCTGGCGCAGGTGCAGTGCCCTCGTGGCATCGAGGTCCACGCGGGCCAGGCCCGGAAACGCCCGGTCGACCGGCAGCCAGCCGGGTGGCCGGCCGGCGTCCCAGCCGCCCGCCTCGCCCCACGCTTCCAGCGCGGACCATTCAACCAGAGCCTCTTCGCGGAATGGCTCGACCCAGAGTCGACGCAGGCTGGTCAGGTGCCCGAGCGTGCCGAGCGCCGTCGCGATCTCCTCGGCGAGCACGCGCACGTAGGTGCCCTTGGAGCAGTCGACCTCGAACTCGATCCGCTGCGCGCCGACGGCGAGTGCCACCAGCCGGTCGATGCGGATCGCACGCGCGGCGCGCTCCACGGTCTCGCCCCGCCGGGCGAGTTCATACAGCGGTCGACCGTCCCGCTTGAGGGCCGAGTACATGGGCGGGGTCTGCAGGCGCTCGCCGCCGAGGGCCGTGAAGACGCGCGTCACGTCGGCCGCGTCGAATGGCGGCACGGCCTGCTGCGCCGTCACCTGCCCTTCCGCGTCGCCCGTGTCGGTCGACGCCCCGAGGGCGACCGTCGCGCGGTAGGACTTGGTCGAGCCGAGCAGCGAGCCGCAGGCCTTGGTCGCCTGCCCGAAACACAGCGGCAGCATGCCGGTGGCCATCGGATCGAGCGTGCCGGCGTGTCCGCCCTTGGCGGCGAGCAGCAGGCGACGGACGCGCTGCAGCGCGTGGTTCGAGGACAGTCCGGCCGGCTTGTCGAGCAGCAGGATGCCGTCGACCTCGCGCCACCGGACCGCAGCGCCCCGGGGACGCGCGGCGGCGGTCATCTCACTCGTCCCCGGCGTCGGACGGCGGCTCCGCGGGACGCCGGGCGGCATCCTCGCGCACCGCGCGCGTGATCAGTTCGTCGAGGCGGTTGCCGCGCTCGAGTTCTTCGTCGGGCTGGAAGTGCAGCTGCGGCGCGAGCCGCATGCGCAGGGCGCGGCCGAGCGGGCCACGCAGGTAGACGGAGGCCTCGTCGAGGATCTCGCGCTGCAGCGGGTCGTGCGCGTCGCCCGTCAGCAGCGTGTAGTTCACCCACACGTGCGTGAGGTCCGGCGAGACCTTCACGTGGGTGATGGTCACCGGCTTGAGGCGCGGGTCGCGCACCTCGCGCGCGAGCATCTGCGCCAGGATGCGCTGGACCTGCTCGGCGACGCGCCTCGCCCGGGGAACCTCGCGCGGCATGCCGTTACGCGCTGCGCGCGACCTCGACGCGGGCGAAGCACTCGATCTGGTCGCCCGGCCGGATGTCGTTGTACTTCACCACGCCGATGCCGCACTCCGTGCCCGCGCGCACCTCGCCGACGTCGTCCTTGAAGCGACGCAGCGAGTCGAGCTCACCCTGGTGGATGACCACGTTGTCGCGCAGCACGCGTACCGGGTTGCCGCGCTTGATGAAGCCCTCCACCACGAGGCAGCCGGCGACCGTGCCGAACTTGCTCGAGCGGAACACTTCGCGGACCTCGGCGAGGCCGACGATCTGCTCCTTGATCTCGGGCTTGAGCATGCCGGAGACCCAGCTGCGGACGTCGTCGATGGCCTCGTAGATGATGCTGTAGTAGTTGACCTCGATGCCGTTGTCCTTGATCGCGCTGCGCGCCGCGCCGTCGGCGCGGACGTTGAAGCCGATGATGCGCGCGCGCGATGCCGCGGCGAGGCTGACGTCGGACTCCGTGATGCCGCCCACGCCGCTCGCGATGACCTTGACCGACACCTCGTCGGTGCCGACCTTCGACAGCGAGTCCTTGAGCGCCTCGGCGCTGCCCTGCACGTCGGCCTTGACGATGAGCGCGATGGTCTGCGCCGCGCTCTCGCCGAGCTGCGAGAACACGTCCTCGACCTTCTTGGTCGCGCCGGCGAGGCGCACGTCGCGGAACTTGCCCTGGCGGTAGAGCGCGACTTCACGCGCCTTGCGCTCGCTCTCGACCACCAGCATGTCGTCGCCCGCGTTCGGCGCATCGGACAGGCCCAGCACCTGCACCGGCACGGCCGGACCGGCCTCCGGGACCTGCTTGCCCTGCGCGTCGAACAGCGCGCGGACGCGGCCGAATTCCTGGCCGGCGATGATCGGATCGCCCGCCCTGAGCGTGCCGCGCTTGACCAGCACGGTCGCGACCGGGCCACGGCCCTTCTCGATGCTCGACTCGAGCACCACGCCGACGGCGAGGCCGGCGGTCGGGGACTTGAGGTCGAGCACTTCGGCCTGCAGCAGCACCGACTCGAGCAGCTTGTCCACGCCTTCACCGGTGCGCGCGGACACGTTGACGAACATCACGTCGCCGCCCCACTCCTCGGGGATGACGTTCTGCTTGCCGAGATCGTTGCGCACCCGGTCCGGGTCCGCGTCGTGCTTGTCGATCTTGTTGACCGCCACCACGATCGGCACCTCGGCCGCACGGGCGTGCTGGATCGCCTCGATCGTCTGCGGCATCACGCCGTCGTCCGCCGCCACCACGAGGATGACGATGTCGGTGACGTGGGCACCGCGGGCACGCATCGCGGTGAAGGCCGCGTGGCCCGGGGTGTCGATGAAGGTGATGGGGCCGCGCGGCGTCTCGACCTGGTACGCGCCGATGTGCTGCGTGATGCCGCCCGCCTCGCCCGCGGCGACCTTGGTCGTGCGGATGTAGTCGAGCAGCGAAGTCTTGCCGTGGTCGACGTGGCCCATGATGGTCACGACCGGCGGGCGGGGCAGCAGCTCGACGTCGCTGTCGGTCGTCTGCAGCTGCTCCTCGAGCGCGTTCTCGTTGAGGCGCACGGCCGTGTGGCCGAACTCCTCGACCACCAGCTGCGCGGTGTCCTGGTCGATGGGCTGGTTGATGGTCGCCATCACGCCCATCTTCATCATCGTCTTGATGACTTCATTGGCCTTGATGGCCATGCGGTTGGCGAGTTCGCCGACCGTGATGGTCTCGGGCAGCTGCACTTCGCGCTTCACCGGGGCCGTCGGCTCGACGAACCCGTGGCGCGGGGCATCGACCACGACGCCGCCGCGACGGAAGCCGCGCGCCGGCTGCTTCTTCTTGAAGCGGGCGCTCGCGCCCGCCGACACGTGCAGTTCCTGGCGGCCGTACCGGGTCGGGCCCTTGGCCGCATCCGGCGTCGGCTCACTGGTGCGGGCCTTCGGACGCAGGGCCTCGGCGGCACGCCGCTCGGCCTCCTGCTTCTCACGCTCGGCGCGTTCGCTCCGCTCGCGCGCCACCTGCTCGGCCGCGGCCTTCGACTCGATCTCGGCCTTGCGGCGCTGCTCCTCGTCGAGTCGCGCGCGCTCCTCGGCCTCGATGCGCTCGCGCTCGCGGCGCTCGGCGTCGAGCCGGTCGGCTTCCTCGCGCTCCGCCTCCTGCCGCAGGGCCTCCTCGGACGTGCGCTGCTTGTCGATCTCTTCCTGGCGCTGGCGCTGTTCTTCCTCGATCACCGAACGGTTGAGGTAGGTCTTCTTCTGACGCACCTCGACCGCCACGGTGCGGGCGCGGCCCTGCGTGGAGGCGAGCTTGATCTGCTGCTGCTGCTTGCGCTGCAGCGTGATCTTGCGCGGAGCCGCCGCGTCCTCCTGGCGACCGTGCGCGCGGCGCAGGTGCGTCAGGAGCTCCATCTTGGCCTCGTCGCTGATCACCGCATCGGCGCCGCCGACCTGGATGCCGGCTTCCTCGAACTGCGCGAGCAGCTTCTCGACCGGGACCTTGAGGACCTCGGCGAACTGACTGACTGTGACTTGCGCCATGGGTTCCCTCCGCTCAGGCCTGCGCGCCCTGCTCGAACCAGTGCTTGCGGGCCGCGAGGATGAGCTCGGCGGCGCGGGCGGGGTCGAGGTTCGGGATCTCGGCGAGGTCGTCCACCGCCTGGTCGGCGAGGTCCTCGCGGGTGGCGATGCCGTGGCGCGCGAGTTCCGCGGCCAGCTCGTCGTCCATGCCATCGACGGAGAGCAGGTCGTCCGACGGCGAGGCCTTCTCGATCGTCTCCTCGCTCGCGATCGCCTGCGTGAGCAGCACGTCGCGGGCGCGATTGCGCAGTTCCTGCACGATGGCCTCGTCGAACTCCTCGATGGAGGCGATCTCGGACTGCGGCACGTAGGCGATCTCCTCGATGCTCGAGAAGCCCTCCTGCACCAGGATCGCCGCCACGTCCTCGTCGACGTCGAGCGCCTTCATGAACAGTTCGCGCAGTTCGCGCTGCTCCGTCTCGCTCTTCTCCTCGGCCGCCTGCTCGCTCATGATGTTGAGCTTCCAGCCGGTCAGTTCCGAGGCCAGGCGGATGTTCTGGCCGCCGCGGCCGATCGCCTGCGAGAGCTTGTCCTCGGCGACGGCGATGTCCATCGAGTGCGACTCCTCGTCGACCACGATCGAGCTCACCTCGGCGGGCGCCATGGCGTTGATGACGAACTGCGCGGCGTTGTCGTCGAACGGGATGATGTCGACGCGCTCGCCGGCGATCTCGTTCGAGACGGCCTGCACGCGCGAGCCCCTCATGCCGACGCACGCGCCGACCGGGTCGATGCGCGGGTCGTTGCTGCGCACCGCGATCTTGGCGCGCGCGCCCGGATCGCGGGCGGCGCCGAGGATGTTGATCAGTCCCTGGCCGACTTCGGGCACTTCGAGCTTGAAGAGTTCGATCAGGAACTCCGGCGCCGTGCGGCTCAGGAACAGTTGCGGACCGCGCGGCTCCGAGCGCACGTCCTTGAGGAAGGCCTTGATGCGGTCCTGGGTGCGGACCGGCTCGCGCGGGATCATCTGGTCGCGCGAGATGAAGCCCTCGGCATTGCCGCCGAGGTCGACGAAGATGCCGTTGCGGTCGACGCGCTTGACGATGCCCGAGACCAGCGTGCCGACGCGGCTCTTGTACTGGTCGACGACCTGCGCGCGCTCGGCCTCGCGCACCTTCTGCACGATGACCTGCTTGGCGGTCTGCGCGGCGATGCGGCCGAAGGCCACCGACTCGAGCGGCACCTCGACGTACCCGCCGATCTCGGCGTCCTGCGAGACGTCGAGCGCGTCTTCCATGCGCAGTTCCTTGTCCGGGAACTCGAGTTCGGTCGAGTCGTCGGCGAACACCTTCCAGCGGCGGAACGTGTCGTAGTCGCCGGACTTGCGGTTGATCGACACGCGCACGTCGATCTCCTCGCCGTACTTCTTGCGCGTCGCGGACGCGAGCGCGGCTTCGAGCGCCTCGAAGATGATGTCCTTGTCGACGCCCTTCTCGTTGGAGACGGCGTCCACGACCATCAGGATCTCTTTGTTCATCTGTCAGTACTCCCGCAATCCCGGACTCACAGGTCCGGCGCAAGGTGCGCCTTGCGAATCCCGTGCAACGGCAGCACGTAGCGCTGCCCGTCCACGTCCACTTCGATCGTCTCCCCGCCGGCCGCGACCAGCGGTCCCTTGAACCGCCGCCGCTCGTGCACCGCGTGGACCATTTCCACGAAGACCTTCTCGCCGACGTACGGCGCGAAATGCCGCGCCGTCCGCAGCGGCCGCTCGAGTCCCGGCGAGGACACCTCGAGGGTGTAGTGACCCGGGATCGGGTCGGACGCGTCGAGCACTTCGCTCACCGCGCGGCTGACGCGCTCGCAGTCGTCGACCGTAATGCCCGCCGGCGAGTCGATGTACAGGCGCAGCAGGCCGTTGCCGCGGCCCGGCACGTACTCGATCTCCCAGAGGTCGCAGCCCCCGGCCTCGACCACGGGCCGCAGCAGTCCGGCCAGTTCTTCTCTCAGCACGTCGCCACCCTCGTCGCACCGCCCGCGGGCGGCCGCCGAAACAAAAAATGGGCCGGCGGCCCATTCGTTGCTTCGCGTTCGACCGGTGGCTCCGGTCGCCGCAAATGAAAAATCCCCACGCTGGGGGACTTCTCTGCGAATCTCCCGCCGGTCGGGCTGCCCCCGCAAGGAGCCGTGCCCGCTCGGCCAAGAATCCATGCGGATCAACGACTTGGATCGCGCACGGAGACTCGGACCCCGGATTCTATAGGAAGGGGCGGATTCCGGCTAGTCCAGCAGCGGCCGGCCGCGCGTCTCGGTGATGAACGGCACCAGCAGCAGGCCGAGCAGCGGCACGATCGCCACGTAGGAAATCGCGTTCATCGCGTGCTCGACGCCGGCCGCCGCGACCGCGCCGACGATGAACGGGCCTGCTGACGCGAACACGCGGCCAATGTTGTAGCAGAAGCCCGAGCCGGTTCCGCGCAGTCGCGTGCCGAACAGCTCCGGCAGGTAGAACGTGAAGCTGCCGAAGATGCCGAACACCGACAGCCCGATGAAGAAGCACAGGTGCAGCCGGGTGAGCGGCGGCCAGTCGAGGCCGAAAGTCGTGAAGATTGCGGCGGCCGACGCGGCGAAATAGATCAGGAACATCGGTTTGCGGCCCATGCCCTTGGCGACGGGGATGGTCAGCAGGGTGCCGAGCAGGCCGCCGAGGTTGAACCAGGTGGTGGCGATGGTCTTCCACGATTCCACCAGCGCCAGCGTGCCGGCCCGGTCCAGGCCGTCCGCCGCCGCGGAGGCCTGCGCGAGGCCGGCCGCGATGGTGGGGATGAAGGCATTGCTGCTCCACCAGGCGATCAGCGCGACGATCGCCATCAGGGTGCCGCGCACGGTGATGCCGATGACCTCCGGCGTGAACAGGTCGCGCAACCGCGCGGGCGGCGCGCTCGCCTTGACCGTCTGCCAGCGCTCCGGCTCCTTGACGAACAGGCGTACCACGAACGCCACGATCGCCGGGATCAGCCCGAACAGGAACACGATGCGCCACGACGTCTCGGGCGACTCGGCCAGCCACACGGCGGCGACCTGGTGATTGACGAACGTCGCGAGGAACAAACCCAGCGGCGCCGCGGTGTACAGCAGGGCCCCCGCTTCGACGCGCTTCTGCTCCGGAACGACCTCGGCCACCATCGACGCGCCGGCGGCCCACTCGCCGCCAATGCCGAGGCTCGCGATCACGCGGAAGACCGCCAGCACCCAGATGTTCGGCGCCATGGCACAGGCGGCCGTGCCGAGCGCATACAGCAGCATGGTGAGCATGAGCGTGCGGGTGCGGCCGATGCGATCGGCGATCATGCCGAACAGCACGCCGCCGGCGGCCCAGCCGAGCAGCAGCAGCGAGGTCATCACGCCGGTCCAGTACAGCGTCGCCCGCTTCGCTTCCGGGCTGCCGAGCGGCAGGTCGAGCAGTGTCGGCACGCAATTCGGCGCGACGTAGTTGAAGAGGAAGCTGTCGAAGACGTCGAAGCCCCAGCCGAGCCACGCCGCGAGCAGCACCGTCCATTGATATCGGGTCAGGCTGAGCATGCCACTCCGCAATTGCGTCGCGCTCGGGTCCGGCGCTCTGGATGTTCTAGGGGTCGCACCGGGCGCCAACCCTAGCACGAATCGGTTCAGGTACGAGCCTGCCCCGCCTCGGCCACGCCCCAGGGCGCAGCCAGTCCGCCGGTCGCCTCCAGCCAGTCGGCGACGCGATCCGCCGCGCCGGCGACGTCATCGTCCGACAGGTCGAGTTCCAGCACGGGCAGGCGCGAGCGGCCCGCGACCCGCCGCATCTCCTCCTGCTCGCGCACGAATGCCGCGAGGTCGTCGTACTGCCCGGGATTGCCCGAGATCCGCAGGCGTTCCGCGCGCGCCGCCTCGAAGCTGTCGGGCCGGCGCGTGCACAGCACGATGCGGAAGCCGAGCGGTCGCAGACGCTGCTCGAGCCAGTCGAAGTCGTATTCGCGGCCGCGATGCTGGCGCTGCCAGACGATCGTCGAGACGTGGAAGCGATCGACGATCCACGAGTAGTAGCGCTGCAGTTCGAACAGCCGGACCCAGGTCGCATAGGTCTCGAGCGCCTGGGCTTCCTCGTCGGCGTCGAAGTTCACCAGGCCGCGCCCCCACGGCACGTTGCTGAACGCGCACCACTCCGCCGAGATGACCGGCGAGTGGTAACGGTATTTGCGCGGGCCGACGATGCGCGCGTGCTCGTTGAGCGCGAAGGCGAGGTCCGTCTTGTGGGTGAGGCGCGTCCCTTCGAGAATGAGTTTCGGGCAGAGCTTCACGTGGGCACGCGGACCAGGCCCGCGACGGCGCGAGCGACGTAATCGACGTTGCCGTCGCTGATGCCCGCGACGTTGATGCGGCCGTCGCGCGGCATGTAGACGTGATGCTGCTCGCGCAGCGCGGCGATGCCGTCGTCGTCGAGCCCGAGCAGCGAGAACATGCCCCGCTGCTTCACCAGCCAGCCGAAATCCACGTCGGGGCGCAGGCTCGCGAGCCGGCCGGCCAGCAGCGCGCGCAGCGACTTCATGCGCGCGACCATCTCCGCGACCTCGGCCTGCCAGTCCGCGCGCAGGGCCGGCTCGCCCAGCAGGCGCGCCACGAGCGCCGCGCCGTGGTCCGGAGGCATGGAATAGAGCCGCCGGGCGATGCGTGCCTGGTGGGTTGCAACCGCCGCCGCCGACTTCGCGCTGTCGGCGATGGCCGCGAGGGCGCCCGCGCGTTCACGGTACAGGCCGAAATTCTTCGAACAGGAGATGGCCAGCAGGAACGCCGGCACGCGCTGCGCGAGCAGGCGCAGTCCGACGACGTCGGTCTCGAGGTCGTCGCCGAAGCCCTGGTACGCGAGGTCGACGAAAGGCAGCACGCCACGCCGAGCCATCAGGTCCGCGAGAGCAGCCCAGTGCGCCGGCTCGAGGTCGACGCCGGTCGGGTTGTGGCAGCAGCCGTGCAGCAGCACGACGTCGCCCGCAGGCAGGCGCGCGACGTGTGCGTACAGGGCGTCGAAGTCGAGCGAGCGCGTCGCCGGTGCGTAATACGGATAGCGCTCGAGGGCGAGCCCCGAGCTCCCGACCAGCGGTTCGTGATTGGCCCAGGTCGGCGTGCTGACGTGGATGACGGCCGCCGGACGGGCCGCACGCACGAGTTCGGCCCCGATCCGCAGCGCTCCGCAACCACCGACGGTCTGGATCGTCGCCATGCGCGGGCGCAGCGCATCGAACTGCGGACCCAGCGCCAGCGCGACGATGCGCTCGTTGAACTCGAGGTTGCCGAGCGGGCCCACGTAGACCTTGGTTTGCTGGTCCGCCAGCATCCGGCGCTCGGCCTCGCGCACGGCGCGCGGCACCGGCGTATTGCCTGCCAGGTCGCGGTAGACGCCGACGCCGAGGTCCACTTTGTCCGGCGAGGTGTCCGCACGGAACGCGGCGGTGACCCCGAGGATCGGGTCGGGCGGCAGCAGGTCCAGTCGATCGAGCATGGTCGGTTCCCGTCCCTCTTGTTCCGGACCCCGCGCGACGGGTGGCCCAGACGGCGAGGCCCCGGTTCGCGGGGCCTCGCGCAAACCGCTATTCGACGGCCGCACTCACTGCGGCTTGACGAACATCGCGTCGTCGACGCGCTTCACGCCCGCGATGCCCTTGGCGATCGCCATGGCACGATCCCGCATGCCGGCGGACGTCACGAAGCCGCCGAGCTGCACGACACCGCCGCGCGCTTCGACGTTGATCTGCCCGGCATTGACCTTGTCGGCATCGATCAGCGCCGCCTTGACCTTGGCGACCAGCGCCGTGTCGTCGAGCTTCGTGCCCATCGAGGTCTTGGGATGCACCGCGATCACGTTGCGCACGCTCTTCACGCCCGCGACGCCCTTCGCGACCTTGCCGGCGGCATCCTTCGCCGCCTGGTCCGGGACGAAGCCGCTCAGCAGCACCTCGCCCTTGTAGACCTCGATGTTGACGTCATTCGACGGGACGCCCTTCTCGGCCAGCAGGCCGGCCTTCACGCCTGCCGTGATGGTGGAATCGTCGACCACGTTGCCGACGCTCTTCTCGGCGTGCACCGGGGCGGCGACGGCGAGCAACAGGGCGGCGAGCGTTCCGAATACCTTCAGCTTCATGACGTCGTCTCCATGACGAGTGGGGGGAGGCGCTAGTTTCCGACATGCGCGGCGTTCGCACCAGTGGGTGCGCGGGCCGTGAAGTCACGCATTGCGTCGCAGCAGGCGACGCAGTCGATCCTTGAGTCCCAGGCGATCGAGCATGGCGCCGAAGCTGTGGCTCGCCCAGGCGAGGGCCTGGTGGGAGCGGATCACGACGCTGGCCCGCGGCGTCCGCCGCAGGAAATAGCTCTTGGCGCAGCGCCGGGCCTCGCGTCCGAAGAAGGCCTTCTGCGCACCCTCGCCTTCGGTGAAGTCGAACATCGCGCAGGCCGGGTCGGCAAACAGGGCTTGCAGCGCGAAATACTGCAGGATCGTTCCGGGCGACGCAGCGGATTCGGCCGGATCGTAGCCGACGAAGTCATAGGTCGCGATCCCGTCGGCGACGAAGCAGAACAGGTACGCAACGGGCCGGCCCGCGCGGAACAGCAGGAATGCCCTCACCTCGCCCGACGCCGCCCGTTCGAGCGCACGGGCGCGGAACGTCGCGGAGGACGGCAACGCATTGCCGATGAGCCGCGCCTGGTACGTCCCGGCGGCGAGGGGCGCGGCGAGATCGAGGAAGGTGCCGACGTCCTCGGGCGTCGCGTACTGTCGCCAGTCCGCTCGCCCGCCCTCGCCCTCCTCGAACTTGCGCACCTTGCGCTGCAGCGTCGAACGCGACTTGGACGAGAATTGCCTGAGGTAGGCATCGAAGCTGCCGGTCGCGCGCAGGTCGATGTAGTGGTTCTCGAACGTGTAAGGGGTGTAGACGAGCCACGGACCCCGTCGCTCGACGCGGCCCGGCTCGAACGCCACCGGATAGCTCGGGTAGAAGAAGAACGCGGCGTCCGTGCCGGACTCCCGCCGCGGATCCGGCAGGTCGGCATACGGTGCCATGCGGCTGTAATGCGTGGCGCAGCCGAGGCCCGCCAGGCGCACCGCGCCGAGCCGCATCTCGCCGAGCCGGTACGCGAGCGCCACGGTCACGGGCCGAAATGCGTTGACCGGAGGCTCCATCGTCACAGGTAGCGCCGCAGGCCCTGCTCTAGGTATCGCCGCGACGTGGCGTACAGGGAAGCGCTGCTTCGCCCGCCGCCGTCCTCGACATCGAGGCGCAGATCGTCCACGCCCGCGGTCGGAAAATCCTCCCGATGCCGCCCTAGCCACGCGCAGACCGACTCGAAGCGCCGCGCCACGATGCGATCCGGGATCGGCTTCCACGGCCGCAGCATCTCCGTGCCGTGTGACAGGATCACGAAGTGCCGCTGCCCCGCCCGGGCCGCCCGCCGCATCGCGCCGGTGAGTTCCGCGGCCGAACAGGCGCCGATCTGCGCGTGCCGATCCTTGCCGAAGCCGTCGCGGAAGATCGCCATCGGCACGCTGGTGACGCCGTCGATGCGCTGGATCCGCGTGAGGTCGCGTCCGTCGCGCAGGTCGGGCACCGAGGCCGGCAGCGCGGCGTTGATGCTGAAGTCGAGCAGGATGCCGTTCTCACGCAGCGCGGCGAACGTATCGGCATTGGCGGCGAAGCTGCCGGCCCGGAACGCCGTCGGCGGCGGGGCGCCCGCTTCGGCGAGCAGGTCCCGCCCGAAATGGATCATGCGGCTCTGCTGCTCGCGGGCGAATGCGCCGAGGCGGCGCTGCTTGGTCGACAGTCCCGCCATCCGCGGATGATCGATCTCGCTCGCCCACTCCGGATGCAGGTGCATCTGCACTTCCTGGCCCGCGTCGCGGATGAGCCGGATGATCTCGGCAAGGTGCTGCACGCCGAACCGCGCCGCGAACAGCGGCTCGACGAAGAACACGCCCTTGAGCTCGTGCCGCGCGAGGATCTCGAGCGTGCGCGGCAGCGCGTGACCGTGCTCGCGGTCTTCGCCGTAGACGCAGCGCACGTAGTGACTCGGAAAGCGCGCGTCGAGGTCCTTCCACCAGTTGCCGCACCAGACCTCGATGTCGAAGGTCAGCAGCACCTGCATCGAAGGCTCACTCCCTGTGACGGTTCGGCGCCGCGGTCTGTTTCGCGTTCACCGTCGTTTGCAACTGGAATCCCGGGTCAGCCGCCGCAGACGCCCGTCGCGCCGTTGCACATCGTCGCCTTTTGGCGCATGTCCTGCCGGTCGCGCTCGGTGCGTGCGTTCATCTCTTCGTACTCTTTCGGCG
>JBGAHO010000057.1:0-26756 GCA_044226195.1 Steroidobacteraceae bacterium | reverse complement strand
GAACACCGACAACCCCTGCCCCACGTCCAGCACCTCGATGCGCGCGGTCGACGGCGGCAGGCGCTCGGGGCGCCAGCCGCACAGGGCGACGACGATCACCGCCCCTGCGAGGCGGCCTCGCAGCGGCAGGGGCACGAGCGCTGCCAGCACGCCCACCAGCATCGCGACCCAGCCGGCGGGCGGCAGCCCGGCGACGGCCCAGCTCGAGTGGGGCCACTGCGCGGGCACGGCGAAGAGCGGCCACGTGGCGTCGATGAGCGCGGCGACGAGGCGCAAGGTTGGGTCGCCCGCGGCGGGCGCGGCCACGGCCAGCGCGGAGGCGACGAGCACCGCCGGTACGATCAACAGCGTGTAGAGCGGAATTGCCGCGAGGTTGACCAGCGCGGCGACCAGCGACAGCTGGCCGAAGCTGCCGACGAGCACCGGCACGAGCCCCACGGTGACCGCGAGTTGCACCGAGAGGTAACTGCGCACCGCCCCGGGTGCGCGCACGTGCCCGGCGGTCGCGAGCAGGATGGCCGCCACGGCGCCGAACGACAGCCAGAACCCCGGCGCCAGCAGCGCGAGGGGATCCAGCAGCAGCACGCCGCCGACGCAGGCCGCGAAGCCATCCACGACGCTGCCTTGCCGACGCGTGCGCGCGGCCCACGCCGCGAGGACGATCATCCACAGCGTGCGCTGCGTGGGCACCGACCAGCCCGCCAGCAGGCTGTAGCCCACCGCCGCCAGCGTTCCGGCCAGCACCGCGGCATCGCGACGGGCACCGGTCGCTCCGCGCCGCTGGCGCCAGCGCTGCACCCGCGCACCGCTCCACGCGGCGATCGCCGCGACCATCGCGATGTGCAGTCCGGAGATGGCCATGAGGTGACTGGTGCCCGTGCGCGCCAGTTGCTGCCACTGCGTGCGGCTGAGCGCATCCTGCAAGCCGACCGAGAGCCCGGCGACGATGCCGCCGGCCGGGCGGTCGCCGAGCGCGCGTCGCACCGCGTCGGCCACGGCCCCGCGTGCGACCAGCACCGGATGCCGCCACGCATCGGAGTCGCGTCGACCCAGCGACCCCGCCGCGCGCACGTAGCCGCTCGCGCCGATGCCCTCGCGCAGCATCCGTGCATCATTGTCCGCGCCACCGGGGTTCGCGAGGCCGCGCGGACGGCGCAACTTGACCTGCAGCGAAAGGCGCTCGCCCGCACGAGGTCGGAACGTGGCGTCATACCAGGTCAGCTCGAGCAGTCGCGGCAAGCCCGCGTTCGTGGGTGCGAACCGGAAACGCAGGAGCCGGCGGTCGCCTTGGGGCACGGACACGACCGCGCCCCGCACTTCGATCACCCGACCCTCGAGCCGCGCATCGAGCCGATCGGCGAGCCGCAGTTGGGCGTGCAGCGTCGCGTGCGCGAGCCCAAAGGCGAGCGCGAACGCCACGGGGAAGCGGGCGAGCGCGCCCAACGCGACGAGCACCGCGCAGATCGCGCACAGCGTGCCCGGGGATGGCAGCGCAGGCAGGAGTACCACGCCGCCGCAACCCGCGCCGAAGCCCGCCATGAGTCGCCACACCGCGCCGCTCCTCCGTGGAGGAACGGAGCGTGGACGGCCGGCACCCCCGGCGCGAGGCGACTATCTGCGCCGTATGCGCAGATTCGCGCGTTTCAGGTGTCGACCAGCCGGCCGTCCTGCAACGTCACCACGCGTTGCATGCGCGCCGCGATTTCGTGCGAGTGAGTGACGAGCACGAGGCTGGTGCCGAGCTCGCGATTGAGTTCCAGCATCAGTTCGAGCACGCCTCGGGCATTGCGACCGTCGAGGTTGCCGGTCGGTTCGTCAGCCAGCACCAGCTGCGGTCGCGTGACCAGGGCGCGTGCGACCGCGGCACGCTGGCGTTCGCCGCCCGACATCTGCGCCGGCCGGTGCGTGAGGCGCGCGCCGAGCCCGACGCGCTCGAGGAACCAGCGCGCCTCGCGCTCCGCGTCGGCCACGGTGGCGCGCCTCACCAGCAGCGGCATCGCGACGTTCTCGAGCGCCGTGAACTCCGGCAGCAGGTGATGGAACTGGTAGACGAACCCGAGCGCGCGATTGCGCAGCGCGCCGCGATCACCGTCGGACAGGCTCGCGAGCGGCGTGCCCGTGATGCGCACCTCGCCCGCCGTGGGCAGGTCGAGCCCGCCGAGAATCTGCAGCAGCGTCGTCTTGCCGGAACCGGACTCGCCGATGATCGCGAGCGTCTCGCCGCGGGCGACGCGCAGTTCCACGCCCTTGAGCACGTCGAGCCGCTGGCCGGCCTCCGCGAAGTGCTTGCGCACGTCGGTGCAACTCAGGACTTCCTCGTCACTCATGCCGCAGGGCCCTCGCCGGATCGGTGGTCGCCGCGCGCCAGGCCGGATAGACCGTGGACAGGCAGCAGAGCAGGAACGCGGTCCCCGCGATCAGCAGCACGTCGCCCTGCTCGACGCGCGCGGGCAGGTCGCTCATCAGATACACGGAGGCATCCATGAACTGCGTGCCGAGCAGGCGCTCGAGGCCGTGCACCAGGGATTCCAGGTTGATCGCGAGCAGCACGCCGAGCGCCACGCCCGACAGCGTGCCGACGAGGCCGATGACCGTTCCCTGGGTCGCGAACACCGCCAGCACGCTCGCCGGCCGCGCGCCCATGGTGCGCAGGATGGCGATGTCGGGCTGCTTGTCCTTCACCGCCATGACCAGGGTCGAGACGATGTTGAAGGCCGCCACGGCCACGACCAGCAGCAGGATGAAGAACATCATGCGCTTGGTCAGCTCGATCGAGCGGAAGAAGTTTGCGTGCTGCTGCGTCCAGTCCTCGATGTAGAGTCCGCCGCCGAGGGTATCGGCGACTTCACGCACCGCGAGCGGCGCCTCGAAGGGTTCGCGCACTTTCAGACGGATCCCGGTGACGTTGTCCCCGAGCCGGAACAGTCGCGCGGCGTCCTCGAGGTTGACGACCGCGAGCGAGGCGTCGATCTCGTACATGCCCGAGTAGAAGATGCCGCCGACCGTGAAGCGCCGCATGCGCGGCACGACGCCCGCCGGCGTGACGGAGCCGGCCGCGATCGCGACCACCACCGGGTCGCCCACCTTGACGCCGAGCTTGCCGGCGAGCTCGGAGCCGAGCACCACCGCGAAGGCCCCGGGGCGCAACGACGCGAAGGATCCGCTCGTCAGTCGCTCACCGAGCGCGGACACCTGGCGTTCGTAGACGGGGTCGACGCCCTGCACGGTCGCCGCATTCGACTGGCCGCCGGCCACGTCGCCGATCAGCAGCGCTTCGCCTTCGACGAAAGGCGCCGCGCCCGCCACCCGCGGATTGCGCAGGGCCTGGGTCCGCATCGAGGGCCAGTCCGGCAGGCCGGCGCCGAACGCCGTCAGCGTCGCGTGCGAGGTGACGCTCAGGATGCGCTCGCGCAGCTCGCGCTCGAAGCCGTTCATCACCGACAGCACGACGATCAGCACCGCCACGCCGATCGCCACGCCGAGCATCGACATCAGCGAGATGAACGACAGGAAGCGGTTGCCGGTGGAGCGCAGGTAGCGCCGGCCGATCCGCAGTTCGTAGGGCAGCGCGGGCATCACTCGTACCGCAACGCTTCGGCCGGCTCGGTGGCCGCGCCGCGGCGCGCAGGATACAGCGTCGCCAGCACCGTGAGGGCGAAGGCGAGCGCGACGATCACGAGGATCTGGCTCCAGCGCGGTTCGGACGGAATGGTGGTGATGTAGTAGACGCTCGGGTCCATGACGTGGAAACCGAACAGGCGCTCCAGCACCGGCACGATGGTGCCGACGTTGTAGGCGACCAGCACGCCGAGCAGCAGCCCGAGCAGCGTGCCGATCGCGCCGATCACCACGCCCTGCGTGAAGAACACGCCGACGATGCCGCGTGCCTCCATGCCGAGCGTGCGCAGGATGGCGATGTCCGAGCGCTTCTCGTTCACGACCATCACCAGCGCCGCCACGATGTTGAAGGCCGCGACGGCGACCACCAGCATCAGGATCAGGCTCATCATCGTCTTCTCGATGCGGATGGCGCGGAAATACGCCGCGTGCTGCTGGCTCCAGTCCTGCACGGTGTATCCCGATCCCGCGGCTGCGGCGAGCGCGGGCGTGCGGGCCGGCGCCGACATCACGTCGTCGTACTTGACGCGCAGGCCCTCCGGCACCGGCTCCTGCCCCGTCAGGTCGGCGGCGTCCGCCAGGTCGACCAGCGCCGTCGAGCCATCGTGATCCTGCAGGCCGACCTCGAAGATCCCGACGACGGTGAAGGTCTGGAGCAGCGGTCGCCCGCCGTTGGTCAGGAGGTCGCGACCCGGCACCATGATCGTCAGCGTCTCGCCGACTTCGGCGCCGAGCTGCCAGGCGAGCACGCGCCCGAGGATGATGTGCCGGGTCCCCGGCCTCAGGTCCGTGAGCCTGCCCTCGAGGAGGTGCTGCTCGATGGTCGAGACCTGGCCCTCGGTCGAGGGGTCGAGCCCGTGCAGCAGCGCGGGCTGCAGGTTGCCGTAGCGGCCGAGCATGGCCTGCACGTCGCGGAACGGCGCGACCCCGACGACCCCGGGCACTTGCCGCGCGCGCTGCGCGACCGCGGTCCAGTTCGGCATCCTGCCCTGCGGCCCCTCGATCGTGGCATGCGCCGTCAGCGACACGAGGCGATTGCGCAACTCGCCCTCGAAGCCGTTCATCACCGAGATGATCGTGATCAGGGCTGCGACGCCCAGGCACACGCCGAGCATCGAGACCCAGGAGATGAACGATACGAAGAACCCCTGGCGGCGGGTCCGGACGTAGCGCAGGCCGACGAAGATGGGCAGCGGATGGAACATCGGGGGGGGTGCGTCGAAGTGGCGGCAAGGCTACCTGCCCGGCGCCGGCTTTGCACGCCGGCCGCCGGCGGGCGCGCGAGGCGTTAGTGAACTGCGACAAGGAATTACAGACCGGTTCTCACCCGCTCCGGAGGCCGGTGCTATAGTCATTGCGACGTCTCCACGCGAGGTCCAGACATGCGGAAACCCCTGTTGGCAGCTTGCGCGACGATGCTGGCCTGCGGCTTCACGCCCGCCCACGCCCAGCCCCTGCAGATGACGGACGCTCCTGCGGCCCAGGCGTCGGGTTCGGCTCCGGAGCGCGGCATGTCCAAGGCCCAGGTCGAAGCGACCTTCGGCGCCCCGAGTGAGAAAGTCGCCGCGGTCGGCCAGCCGCCGATCAGCCGCTGGGTCTACCCGGGCTTCACCGTCTATTTCGAGTACAACCACGTGGTACACGCGGTCCTGACGCCGGCCGGGCGCTGACCCCCGCCCCCTTCCGCTCGTGGCGGAAGGGGGAGTCCGCTAAACTCGCAAGACCCGTTCCTCAGACCAGATCTCATGATCTGGCCGTAAGCTATTGTTTTTTAAATGCGAATAGTGGACGCACTGCCCTCCCTGGGGCGCCCCGGAGTGCGCTGGACCGACCTGGCCGGCGCCGCGACACCGCTCGCCCTCGCACAGGCGGCCGAGCACTCAGCGGGCCCCTGGCTCGTGCTGACTGCGGATGCTGCGACCGCGACACAGGTCGAGGCGGAGCTGCGCTACTTCCTGCCCGAGCGGCTGCCGGTGCTGTCGTTCCCGGGATACGAGACCCTGCCCTACGACCAGTTCGCGCCGCACCCCGACATCATCTCGCAGCGGCTGCGGACACTGTCGCGCCTGCCGTCACTGCGCGCCGGGCTCGTCATCGCCGATCTCGCGACCGCCTTGCAGCGCCTGCCGCCGCGCGCCTTCGTCGACGGCCACGCGCTCAGCCTGAAGGTCGGCGAGGAGCTCGACCTCGAGCAGTTCCGGCTGCGCCTCACGGCGGCCGGCTACGCGAGCATGCCGCAGGTCGGCGAGCCCGGCGAGTTCGCGATCCGCGGCTCGCTGTTCGACGTCTTTCCCATGGGTGCCGAGGCGCCCCTGCGCATCGACCTGTTCGACCGCCAGATCGACAGCATCCGCAGCTTCGATGCAGAGACCCAGCGCTCGAGCGACAAGCTGGAGCGCCTCGACCTGTTGCCGGCCCGCGAGTTCAGCCTCTCGCCAGAGTCCATCAAGGACTTCCGCCGGCGCTTTCGCACCCGCTTCGAGGGCGACCTCACGCGGATGCCCGTGTATCGAGACGTGGGCGACGGCCTCGCCCCCGCGGGCATCGAGTACTTCCTGCCGCTCTTCTTCGAGTCGACCGCCACCCTGCTCGACTACCTGCCGCCCGCCACGACCTTGGTGCTGCCGGGCGATTTCGCGGGCGCCCTCGCGTCCGCCTGGCAGACCCTCGAGGACCGGCACGAGGAGCGGCGCTACGACATCGAACACCCGGTGCTGCGGCCGGCCGAGATCTGCGTGCCGCCCGATGAATGGCTGGTCGGCGCCACGAGCCGCCCGCACATCGTGCTCGGCGGTCCGACGGAAGGTGCAGCGGCCGACCTGCCGACGGTGTCGGTCGGCGCGTCCCCGGCGCCGTCCGCGCGCCTCGACCAGCGCCGCGACGAGACGATCGACGACTTCGCGCGCCAGCTGAACGAGCGCCCGGGCCGGGTGCTGATCGCGGCGGAATCGCCCGGCCGGCGCGAGCTGCTGCTGGAGTTGCTGCGCCCGCGCGGCGTCGCGGTGCAGACGTTCGGCGGCTGGGATGACTTCCTGCGCAGCGACGCGCGGCTCGGCATCACGGTCGCACCCCTTACGTCTGGAGTGACGCTCGCCGACCCTGCGCTGACGGTCTACGCCGAGGAGCAGCTGTTCGGCGAGCGCGTGCGCCAGGAGCGCCGTCGCCGCCGGTCGGACCGCGATCCGGCGCGCATCATCCAGCAGCTCGCCGACCTGCGCCCCGGAGCGCCGGTCGTGCACGAGGACTATGGCGTCGGCCGCTACCTCGGCCTCACGACCATGGAGGCCGGCGGCATGCCGGCGGAATTCCTGGTCATCGAATACGCCGAGGGCGACAAGCTCTACGTGCCGGTCCAGGCCCTCGAGCGCATCAGCCGCTACACGGGCGCGCCGGCCGAGACGGCGCCGCTGCACAAGCTCGGCGGCGACCAGTGGAGCAAGGCGCGCGCCCGCGCCGCTGCTCGCATCCGCGATGCCGCGGCCGAACTGCTCGACATCTACGCACGCCGCGCGGCGCGACAGGGGCATGCGTTTGCGCTCGATGAAGCGCAATTGCGTGCCTTCGAGGCCGGCTTTCCGTTCGAGGAGACGCCGGACCAGGCGGCGGCCATCGCCGCGGTGGTCGAGGACCTCAAGTCGTCGCGCCCCATGGACCGCGTGGTCTGCGGCGACGTCGGCTTCGGCAAGACCGAGGTCGCGTTGCGCGCGGCGTTCGTCGCCGTGCAGGGCGGCAAGCAGGTCGCGGTGCTCGTGCCGACCACCCTGCTCGCCCAGCAGCACTACCAGACGTTCGTCGACCGTTTCGCGGACTGGCCCGTCAAGGTGGAGCTGCTCTCGCGGTTCCGCGGCGATGCGCAGGCGAAGCAGGCGCTCGCCGGGCTTGCCGAGGGCAAGGTCGACGTCGTCGTCGGCACGCACCGCCTGCTGCAGCCGGGCGTGCGCTTCAAGGACCTCGGCCTGGTCATCATCGACGAGGAGCACCGCTTCGGCGTGAAGGACAAGGAGAAGCTCAAGGCCCTGCGCGCCGAGGTGGACGTTTTGACGCTCACCGCGACGCCGATCCCGCGCACGCTCAACATGGCGCTCGGCGGGCTGCGCGACCTGAGCCTCATCGCGACGCCGCCGGCCGCGCGACTGTCGATCAAGACTTTCGTCAGCGAGTGGAACGCGCCCACCGTCCGCGAGGCCTTCCTGCGCGAGCTGCGCCGCGGCGGCCAGGTCTACTACGTGCACAACAGCGTCGACACGATCGAGAAGACGGCGCAGGCGCTCGCCGAACTGGTGCCGGAGGCGCGCATCGTCGTCGGCCACGGCCAGATGCGTGAGCGCGACCTCGAGCAGGTGATGCTCGACTTCTACCACAAGCGCGCCAACGTGCTGCTGTGCACGACGATCATCGAGAGCGGCATCGACGTGCCGACGGCGAACACCATCATCATCGACCGCGCCGACCGCTTCGGGCTCGCCCAGCTGCACCAGCTGCGCGGCCGCGTCGGGCGCTCGCACCACCAGGCCTATGCCTACCTGATCACTCCGCCGAAGAACGCGATGACCTCCGATGCGGTCAAGCGTCTCGAGGCCCTGGAATCGCTCGAGGACCTCGGCGCGGGCTTCGTGCTCGCGACCCACGACCTCGAGATCCGCGGCGCCGGCGAACTGCTCGGCGACGAGCAGAGCGGCCAGATCCAGGAGATCGGCTTCGCGCTCTACATGGAACTGCTGGAGCGCGCCGTGAAGGCCATGCAGGCGGGCAAGCGCCCCGAGCTCGAGAAGCCGCTGCACCACGGGCCGGAGATCGACCTGCACGTGCCCTCGATGCTGCCGGAGTCTTACCTGCCGGACGTGCACGCGCGCCTGGTGCTCTACAAGCGCATCTCGGGCGTCGGTTCGGTGCCGGAACTCGACGATCTCCAGGCGGAGACCATCGACCGCTTCGGCGCCCTGCCCGAGCCGGCCCGCAACCTGTTCCGCATCGCCCGCCTGCGCGTGGTCGCGGCCTGGTGTGGCGTCGAACGGATCGACACGGGCGCCGGCAGCGGCTCGGTGACCTTCATCGACGACCCGCCCGTCGACACCGGCGCGCTGCTGCTGTTCGTGCAGCGACACGGCAGGACCATGCGCTTCGACGGACCGAAGAAGATCCGCTTCACGGGCAGCTTCGAACCGCCGGACGACCGTTTCGCGTACGTGCAGCAGCTGCTCGACGGCCTGGCGAAGTGCGTCCCGGCCCGGGCCGCCTGACCATGGCGAAGTCCACGCGCGTGAGCGAAACGCCGGCCGTCGCCCTGCTCCGGGCGCACGGCATCGCGTTCACCGAACATCCCTACGAGTACGTCGAGCACGGCGGCGCGCAGCACAGCGCCGAGGTCCTCGGGTTCGATCCGTTCACGGTCGTGAAGACGCTGGTGATGCAGGACGAGAAGCGCGCGCCGCTCATCGTGCTGATGCACGGCAACCGCCAGGTCTCGACCAAGAATCTCGCGCGGCAGATCGGCGCCAAGTCGGTCGAACCCTGCGCGCCGGACGTCGCCAACCGCCACAGCGGTTACCTGGTCGGCGGCACCTCGCCGTTCGCGACGCGTCGGCGCATGCCGGTCTACATCGAGCGCAGCATCCTCGCGCTGCCGCGCATCTGCATCAACGGCGGGCGGCGCGGCTACCTGATCGGCATCGAACCCGGCGTGTGCTCGCGCCTGCTCGGGGCCCGGCCCGTCGACTGCGCCCTGCCGCTCTAGCGACGCGCGACGCGCACGGGGTCGGTGTCGGCCTCGGCCTCGAGCGGCACCATCACGTGGGCGAGCGTGCCCCGCCCGGTCGACCGGATCGCGAAGCGCCCGCCGTGACGACGCAACCGCTCCTGGATCCCCGTCAGCCCGAGCCCGCCATGCCGCCCGGGCGGCAGGCCACGGCCGTCGTCACGGACTTCCATCTCCAGTCCGACGGCCGTGCGACGCAGCGAGACCCGCACATGCTTCGCGCGCGAATGGCGGGCCACGTTCGTCAGCAGTTCCTGGAACACGCGGAACAGGTCGATGGCCAGCGTGCCGTCCGGCGGCACGGGCATGGCGTCGATCCGGTCTTCGGCCTCGATCCCCGTGTTCCTGGACCAGTCGGCGAGGTACCAGCGACAGGTCTCGATCAGGCCCAGGTCGTCGAGCATTGCCGGTCGCAACCGAGTGCAGACCTCGCGACTGCTGGCCGCCGCGCGGCCGACGAGACTGCGAATCGCCTCGATCTCGCCGGCATCGAGCGCGGCGTCGCGCTCGGCCTGCCGCCGCAGCGAGTCGAGGCGCATGCCGATGGCGGTGAGCGTCGCGCCGATCTCGTCGTGGATCTCGAGCGCGAGTTCATGTCGCAGGCGCTCGGATTCGTCCTGCAGGTTGTCGCGCAGGCGCGCAAGCAGCTGTTCGGCGTCCGTACGCTTCATGCGCTCGCGGTCGAATTCCGAGGACAGCAGGCGGACCCGGCCGTTCGCCTCGCTGAGGCGCCCGCGCCACCACGAGAAGGCCACGCCCATGACCACGAAGATGGCGAGCGAATACCACTGGCGCGAGGTCGTGAGCCGCAGCGTGTGCACCGGGTCCATGAACAGCCACCCGGCCGCCACGACCGACAGCAGCGTCGCCAGCAGCCCGGCCGACGCGCCGCCGAACCACGCGCACACCATCACAGCCGGATAGAACAGCAGGAAATACGAGGGATCGTCAGGATTGGAAATGACGAGCTGGCCGATCGCCGCCACCACCACGACGCCGAGCACCAGCGCGAGGCGCCTCGGCAGATGCTGGCTGCGCATCTCGTATAGGACCTGGGTGACCATGGCGCCTCGCCTGCCCGCACACTGGACCGGCCCACTATGAACCCGTCACCCGCCGCACCACAAGCCGGCGGCGACCGTGCTCAGAGCTTGCCGTTCACCACGCAGTTGCCACCGCGCGACTTCGCGAGCCGCAACGCGGCGGCCGCTGCCTCGAGGATCACCTCGCACGCCTGGTCGCGCGGCGGCGCCGCCGTCACGACACCCGCGCTGACCGTCAGGTAGCGGCCGACGCTGGAGCGCGGATGATGGATCGCGAGCGAGCGGACGCGCCCGCTGATCTGCTCGGCGAAATGCAGCGCGTTGTCGGGGTCCATCGATACGCCGAGCACGATGAAATCGTCGTCACCCGAGTGCGCCACGATGTCGCTGGCGCGCCGCGTCGCCGTGGCGATCGCGCGTCCCACCTGCCGCAGCACGTTCTCGCTCGGCCCGCGCCCGAAGACTTCGTTGTAGTCGCGCCAGGCGTCGATGTTGAAGCGCATCACCGTCAGGCGGCGGCCGTCACGCTGGGCGATCGACCAGTCGCGGCGCAGGACCTCGATCAGGTGCTCAGGCGTGCTGAGGCCGCTGGTCTTGTCGAGCGCGGCGGCCAGGGCACCGGGCGATGAGCGGGCCGCCGGGCGGTAATACAGGCACAGGCGGGCCTCCGGCAGCATGACCGCCCAGCGCTCGCACTCGACAGTCGTGCCGTCGGCACGCTTGAGACGCACACGCACGCCGACGGCGGTGCCCGTGAGGTTCGGGTCGACCGGCGCCTCGATCTCGAATTCCTCGAGCGGGCGCTGCTCGAGCCACTCCTCGGGCCGACGCAGCAGCGCGGCGAGCGTCGCATTGGCATAGGCCACGCGGGGCGATCCGTCGCCCGGGACGACCACCGCGACGCCGTCGAGGGCGTGGCGCAGCACCTCGGCCAACAGTCCCGGATCCGTGCTCATGCTCAAGGTGTCTCTCCCCCCGACCCGGGTCCTAGGCCTTCAGTTGCAGGCTCGGTGCGGCCATGCATTTGTCGATTGCCTGCCGGCACTCGACCCAGCGGGCCGTCTGCTCCAGCGCGAGCCGCCCGGGACCCGGTTTGCCGTGCAGCCGCGCGAGGCGCACCTGGCTGAGCGGATCGGCGATCCCCGCCAGGTGCTCGAGCGTCGCGAGCACGGCCGGCCGGTCGTTGCAGACCGCCAGCACGTCGCAGCCGGCCTCGAGCGCACGACGTGCGCGTTCCGGCACGTCGCCCGCGAACGACGCCCCGCCCATGCTGAGGTCGTCGGAAAAGACGGCCCCGGTGAAGCCCAGTTTCCAGCGCAGTTCCTGCTGGATCCAGCGGCGCGAGAAACTCGCCGGCGGTTCATCCACTTCCGGGAACTGCACGTGCGCGACCATGATGGACGGCAGGCCGTTGGCGATCAGGCGCCGGTACGGCAGGAGATCGTCGGCGAGATCCTCGAGCGCGCGACGATCGACCGGCAACGACTTGTGCGAATCGGCGACCACGGCGCCGTGCCCGGGAAAGTGCTTGGCCGTCGCCGCCATGCCCGCGGCACGCATGCCCTGCAGGCACGCGACCGAGAGGCGCGCCACGACCTCGGGATCGCGGTGGTAGGCGCGGTCGCCGATCACCTCGCTCACGCCGTAGTCGAGGTCGACGCAGGGGGCGAAGCTCATGTCGATGCCGGTCGCGCGCAGCTCGGCCGCCAGCAGCCAACCGCACTGCCAGGCCAGCGTGCGCCCGGCCTCGGGGTCCTGGTCGTAGACGTGGCCGATCGCGCGATTCGACGGCAGGACGGTGTAGTCCTTGCGGAAGCGCTGCACCCGGCCGCCTTCGTGGTCGACCGTCACGATGAGCGGCGGCGTGCGCACGGCGTGGATCTCGGCGACGAGGCGCTCGAGCTGGGGAACGCTCTCGAAATTGCGCGTGAACAGGATGACGGCGCCGACCAGCGGATGACGCAGCACGCGGCGATCCTCCGCCGTGAGCTCGGTGCCAGCCACGTCGACCATCAGGGGCCCCAGCGTCACGCGTCCTCCCCGCCTGTCTGCCGGCTCCAGCTGTCGTACGGCAGCTGCGCCAGGCTTGCGTTGTAGTACCGCACGTCGTCCGTCACTTCGCGTCCGAGCCACGCGGGCCGCGTGAAGCGGGCGTCCTCGCGCTCGATCTCCAGTTCCGCCACGACGAGTCCGGCATTGCGGCCGAGGAACTCGTCGATCTCCCATTCGTGCCCGTCGACCACGACCCAGTGGCGCACTTTCTCCAGTCGCCCCTCGTCGCACATCGCATCGAGCATCTCGTTCGCCTCGGCGAGCGGGACCTCGTATTCGTACTCGGCCCGGCTCGGGCCGACCACGCGACCCTTGACGCTGAGCCAGGCCCGGCCGCCGCCGACCCGCACCCGGACCGACGCCGTGGCCGTCGTCGCCAGGTAGCCCTGCCGGAAATGTTCCGACCGGACCACCCCGCTGCGCCAGCCGTCGTCCGCCACCAGGAACTTGCGTTCGATCTCGACCGGCATCGGCTCAGCGCTCGAACACGGCCATGGCCTCGACGTGCGTCGTGTGCGGGAACATGTCCATGACCCCGGCCGCCGTCAGGCGGAAACCGTGCTCGCGGACGAGAATTCCCGCATCCCGGGCGAGGCTGCCCGGGTGGCAGGAAATATACAAGACCCGCCCCGCCCCCGATGCGCTCACGATGGGAAGTACTTCACGCGCGCCGGCCCGCGGCGGGTCCAGCAGGACCCTGTCATAAGGCCGTCCGGCCCACGGCAACCCCCGGCTGTCGGCGAACAGGTCGGCGACGTGGAAGCTCACGTTGCCGATGCCGTTGCGCACGGCGTTGTCGCGCGCGCGCCCGACCAGCGCCGGGTCGCCCTCGACCGCCACGACTTCCGCGGCCCGGCGCGCGATGGGCAGCGAGAAATTGCCGAGCCCGCAGAACAGGTCGAGCACGACGTGGCGCGGCTCGAGTTCGAGCATGCCGACCGCGCGCCCGACCATGCGGGCGTTGAGTGCGCCGTTGACCTGGATGAAATCGGCAGGCTCGAACTCGATCGTCACGCCGAACTCGGACAGGGCGTATTGCAGCGCCGGCGCCGCGCCGTCGAGCGGCACGATGCTGTCCGGGCCGGCCGGCTGCAGGAAGAAGCGGACCGAATGCGCGCCCGCGAACGCGGCGAGGCTCGCCCGGTCGGCGTCGGTCGGCGGATCGAGCACGCGCAGCACGAGCGCGCAGGCATCGTCCGCGACCGCCACTTCGATCTGCGGAACGCGACTGGCGATCGACAGGGACTGCACCAGCGCGGCGAGCGGATCGATCAGCCGGCCGACGGGGCCCGCCAGGATCGCGCATTCGTGCAGGTCCGCGACGTACGGTGCGGCCCGCTCGCGAAAACCCACCAGCACGCGTCCCTTGCGCGGCACGTGCTTGACGCCGAGGCGGGCGCGGCGGCGGTACCCCCAGGTCGGTCCCGTCAACGGCTCGAGCACGCTCCCGGGTTCCACGCCGCCGAGGCGCGCGAGGTTCTCGAGCAGCTGGCCCTGCTTGAACTGCAACTGGGCTTCGGGCCACAGGTGTTGCAGCGCGCAGCCGCCGCACACACCGAAATGCGGGCACTGCGGTTCGACCCGGTGCGGACTCGCCTGCAGCACCTGCTCGCACACAGCCTGGTCGAAGTTGCGCGCCCGGTGCGTCCGGCGCAGCACGACCCGCTCACCGGGCAGCGCGTCCGCCACGAAGATCGTCTTGCCTTCGATGCGCGCGACCCCGTGCCCCTCGTGGGTGAGATCGACGATGTCCGCTTCTTCGGGCGCGGCGCTGATGCGCTTCATGCGGGGCCGTCCTCAGTCCGCCGTCCAGGCCGCGAGGAATTCCTGCAGGTGCGGCTGGCCGGACGCCTGCAGCCAATCACGCACGCGGCTGCACTCCCGGTCGTGCTCCGCGTGGGTGAGCCGGCCGCGCATCAGCTCGAAGCGCAGGTAGATCAGGTAGGTGTTGACGACGTCGGTCTCGCAGTACTGGCGGATCGCCACGGTCTGGCCGGTGAGGTGCGCTTCCCACACGCCCTCGCCCTTCAGTCCGAGCTTGCCCGGCAGGCCCAGGAGCTGCGCCATGCTGTCGAGGCCGACGCGGCTGCGTCCCTGGAAGCCGGACAGCACGTCCATCAGGTCGATGTGACGCCAGTGGTAGCGGCTCAGGTAGTTGTTCCACTTGAACGACGGATCCTCGTCGCCCATCTCCCAGTAGCGCGGCGCCTGCACCCGGTGGCGCATCGCGCGGTAGTTGAGCACGGGCAAGTCGAAGCCGGCGCCGTTCCAGCTGACCAGGGTCGGCGAGAAACGCTCGAGTGCGTCGTGGAACCGCCGCACCTGCTCGTCTTCCGGCGAGTCGGCTTCGCCGAGGCTCCACACCTTGAATCCGTCGCGCGTGCGCAGCGCCACCGAGATCGCCACGATGCGATGCTGCTCCAGGGAGAGAAAATCGGAGCCGGTCTGCTCACGCTGCCGCGTCATCATCACGTAGCCGATCTGCTTGTCGGTGAGTCCCTCGAGTCCGTAGTACCGGCGCCCGAACTCGACGTCGGGCACGGTCTCGATGTCGAACGCGAAGACGTTGCTGAGCGTCATGTGCCCGCCTCCTGCCGCCGCATCAGGACGGCCACTGCCACCACCAGACCCGCCTCGTCGGTGAGGGTCACGTGACCGTCGCCGGCGCCGAGCTGGTCCCGCACCCGCCGGCCGCGCTCCGACCAGATCACCTCCGGGCGTCCCCACGCATTGGGCTGGATGCCGACGTCGCGGATCCAGACGCCATGCGCGAACCCGGTGCCGAGGGCCTTGACGATGGCCTCCTTCGCGGCGAAACGCATGGCCAGGAAACGCACCGGCCGCTTGTACTTGCGGAAGCCCGCCTCTTCTTCGGGCATCAGCAGGCGACGCACGAAATGCTCGCCGTGGCGCGCGAACGTCTCCTCGATGCGCGCCAGCTGCACGACGTCGGTGCCGATGCCGAAGATCATCGCGATCAGGGCCCGGTCGGCAGACCGCGACGAGCCTCTGCCATCAGGGCGCGCATGTCGCCGACCGCCCGCGCGAGCCCGTCGAACACCGCGCGCGCGACGATCGCGTGCCCGATGTTCAGCTCGACGATCTCCGGGATCGCGGCGACCGGCTGCACGTTGTGGTAGTGCAGGCCGTGGCCGGCGTGGACGGTCAGGCCGATCTGCGCACCGAAGCGGGCCGCGGCGGTGAGCCGCATCAATTCCTTCGCCTGGTGTTCGCCGGTCGCCTCGGCGTACGCCCCCGTGTGCAACTCGACCACCGGGGCGCCGATGGCGCGCGAAGCTTCGAGCTGGGCCGGATCGGGGTCGATGAAGAGCGACACGCGACAGCCCGCCTCGCGCAGCGCGGCGCACACGTCGCGCAGGTGGGCCGCCTGGCCGGCCACGTCGAGCCCGCCTTCGGTCGTCAGCTCCGCGCGCTTCTCGGGCACCAGGCACACGTCCTGCGGGCCCACCTCGCGCGCAATCGCCACCATGGCGTCGGTGGCCGCCATCTCGAGGTTCATGCGCGTCTGCAGCGCGGCGCGCATGCGCCGGACGTCGTGGTCCTGGATGTGGCGCCGGTCCTCGCGCAGGTGCAGCGTGATGCTGTCGGCACCCGACTGTTCCGCGACGAGGGCCGCGTAGAGGGGATCGGGATAGGTGACGCCGCGCACCTGGCGCAGCGTGGCCACGTGGTCGATGTTGACCCCGAGCTTGATGGGATGGGTGAGCACTCGATCAACCTCCGTCCGCTCGCGCCCCGTGGGCGCGCATCTCGATCAGCACTTCGCGGGTGCGCAGCGGCCGGCCGTCCAGGCACTGGTCGAGCGCCGCCCGCAGCAGGCGACGCGCATCGGCGAGGCTGCGCGGGTCGGCGAGATCCTCGCGCGCCAGCGACAGCAGCGACGCCCCGGAAAATATCAGGCTTCCCTCGGCCACTCCATCGACGCGCTCCGCTCCCGCATCGACGCGATAGCGGTAGGCGCAGCCGGCCTCGACCGCCGCGCCCGTGGCCGCCTCGTGCTCGAGCGCGAGGCCCCAGCCGAGTTCGTCCAGCAGGCGCTTCTCGAACAGGCGCAATGCGCGTTGCGCATCGCAGCCCGGGTCGACCAGGGCCGCGACCAGCGTGCCGTAGGCGTCGAACAGGGCCGGGTGCGGGTCGTGGCGCTCCAGCAGCTTCAGCAGCAGCTCGTTGGCGTAGAAGCCGCTCATCAGGCGATCGCCGGCGAGCGCACACGGCGGCCGCACGCGCTCGGCCGCGGTCAACTGCCCGGCTTCGCCGCGGCCGCTCCAGGAGACGAGCAACTCGCCGAACGGCTGCAGCGCGGTCCCGGCTCCGGACGCCGTCTTGCGTGACGCACGAGCGAACACCGAGACGCGCCCGTGCGTGCGGGTCAGCAGTTCGAAGATGCGGCTCGAATCGCGCCAGGGGTAGTGGTGCAGCAGGTAGGCCGGCTCGAGGCTGACGCGGCGCGCCGAAGCCGTCACGACTCGAACCCGAACTTGCGCAGCGCGTTCTCGTCGTCCGACCAGCCTTCCTTGACCTTGACCCAGAGCTCGAGGTGGACCTTGCGATCGAACTGGCGGTTCATGTCGAGACGCGCGGCGCGGCCGATCTCGCGCAGCAGTTCACCGCCCTTGCCGATCACGATCGCCTTCTGGCTGGTGCGCTCGACCCAGATCACGGCCTGCACGACGGTCTTGCCCGGCTCGTCCTCGGAGTCGCCCATGCCCTCGATCTCGACGACCAGGCCGTACGGCAGCTCCTGCTGCAGCCTCAGCATGAGCTTCTCGCGGATGATCTCCGCGGCGATGAAGCGCTCCGTCGCATCGGTGACCTGGTCGGGCGGGAACAGCAGCTCGGACTCCGGCAGGTGGCGCGCGATGATCTCCGGCAAGCGGGCGAGGTTCGATCCGCGCGTCGCCGAGATCGGCACGACCTCGGCGAACTCGGCCTTCTTCGCGAGCTCCTCGATGTAGGGGAACAGGCGCTCCTTGGGATGGACGCGATCGACCTTGTTCACCAGCAGCAGGATGGGCCGGCCCGCCGCCTTGAGCTCCGCCAGCGCGCGCTCGTCCTCCTCGGTCCAGCGCGCGGCCTCGACGATGAACAGGTTCACGTCGGAATCCGCCAGCGAGGACACGGCCGTGCGGTTCATGTAGCGGTTGATCGCCTTCGGCTGCTTCGCGTGGATGCCGGGCAGGTCGACGAACACGATCTGGTGGCCCGGCTCGGTCAGCACGCCGTGGATGCGCGTCCGCGTGGTCTGCGGCTTCGGGCTGACGATGCTGATCTTCTGGCCGAGCAGTGCGTTCAGCAGGGTCGACTTGCCGACGTTCGGGCGGCCGACCAGCGCGGCGAATCCGCAGCGCAGCGCACCCGTCGGGGTTGCCGCACCCGCCTCTGCCTGTTCGTCCGCCTCGTCGTCGATGTTCATGCCTGCCCCTGTTCCAGCGCCGCCAGCACCCGCTGCGCCGCTTCCTGTTCCGCCTTGCGCCGGCTCGGACCTTCGCCCCGCTCGCTCACTTCGAGCGACGCCACCACGCAGCTCGCGACGAACCACTGTTCGTGCGGCTCGCCGCTCACTTCCTCCATGGTGTAGCGCGGCAGCGCGAGTCCCCGGCTCTGCAGCGCCTCCTGCAGGCGCGTCTTCGGGTCCTTGAGGTCCTGCGCGGTCGGCAGCTGCGCCAGTCGCGTCTGGAAGAGACGGCCGATCACGTCCCGAGCGCCGTCGAGGCCGCCGTCGAGGTAAATCGCCCCGAACACGGCTTCCAGCGAGTCCGCGAGGATCGAGCCGCGCCGGAACCCTCCGCTCTTCAGTTCGCCGCCGCCGAGCCGCAGCTGGTCGCCGAGCTCGAGTTCGGCCGCGACGTCGGCGAGCGAGCGGCTGCTGACGAGGGCGGCGCGATAGCGGCTGAGGTCCCCCTCGCTCGCCTCCGGGTAGTGCTGGAAGGCCAGCACCGCGACGACGAAATTGAGGACCGAGTCGCCGAGGAACTCCAGGCGCTCGTAATTGGCGCGACCCGCGCTGCGATGCGTGAGCGCGACCTCCAGCAGGGCCGGGTCGCCGAACGAGTAACCCAGTCGCCGCGCGGACCAATCGCCTGCGGTGCGTGCGCCCAATTTCTACTGCGTGACGGTGACGGTCTTGTCGAACTTCACGAGCAGGTACACGTTGTAGACGAACGGCACCTCGTACTCGTAGTTCGCGACCAGCTCGTAGCCGTCGCTGACCTTGTTGATCTCGACGTCCTTCCAGTCGATGCCGGTGGCGTCCTCGACGTCCCAGCGCCGCTCGAGCGACTTGCGGATGAGCGCCGCATTGGTCTGGATCGCCGAGTGCTCTTCCTTCACCTGCTCGAGCGAGCGGGCGATCTTCATGTAGTCGAGGTAGACCGGCACGAGGCGGATGCCCGCGTACACGGCCGTGCCGAGGATGGCCAGGATGATGACGATGCCGAGGAACGTGGCGCCGCGTTGACGCTGCATCATGTCGCTACTCCCTGTTTCTCAATGGATCGCCATGCCGACGCGACTCCAGTCCGGGGCTGCGTGGGGCAGATTCCAGTTCAGCCACACGCGCACCGCCTTGCCGACGACGTTGTCGGCCGGCACGTAGCCGACTTCCGGGAAACGGCTGTCGCGGCTGTTGTCGCGATTGTCGCCCATGAAGAAATAGTGGCCCGCGGGCACCACGTCGTCGAAGTCGACGGACCCGCGCTCCGGGATGTACAGCGTGCGGTGCGTGACCGAGCCGAGTCGCTCGACGCCGATCTGCGCGCGCGGCGTGCTGTTGAACGCCTCGAACCAGCCGTCGAGGCGCACTTCCTGCGGCACGCCGTTGACGTAGACGCGCTTCTCGCGCACCACGATGTGATCGCCCGGCAGGCCGACCAGCCGCTTGATGTAGTTGGTGGACGGATCGGACGGCAGCCGGAACACCACCACGTCCCCGCGCTGCGGCTCGCCGAGCGCGACGACCCTGGTGTTGAGCACCGGCAGGCGCAGGCCGTAGGTGAACTTGTTCACGAAGATGAAATCGCCGTCGAGCAGCGTCGGCATCATCGAATCGGACGGGATGCGGAAGGGCTCGAACAGGAACGAGCGGAACACCAGCACCAGCAGGATGATCGGGAAGAACGACCGGGCGTACTCGACGAGTACCGGCTCCGGGGCGCCGGCCGGGGCGCGCCGCGCCCGCAGGAACAGGGCGTCCGCGGCCCAGACCAGGCCGGTGACCAGGGTGGCGACCACCAGTACGAACGAAAAATCGAAGACCAAGCGTCACCTCGCGAAGGCGGCCGGCAGTATTGAGTATTTCCCCGGCGCCATCAATGCTTTACGTCACACCCCGGGACGCCCCGGGGGCCTCATTCCTTGCGCCCGACCTGCAGGACGGCCAGGAAGGCTTCCTGCGGGATCTCGACCTGGCCGAGCTGCTTCATGCGCTTCTTGCCCTCTTTCTGCTTCTCGAGGAGCTTGCGCTTGCGGCTGACGTCGCCGCCATAGCATTTCGCCAGGACGTTCTTGCGCATCGCCTTGACGGTGGAACGGGCGATGACGTGGGCCCCGATCGCGGCCTGGATGGCCACTTCGAACATCTGCCGGGGAATGAGTTCCTGCATCTTGTCGACCAGCTCGCGGCCCCGCTGGTAGGCGCTGTCCCGGTGGCTGATGATCGACAACGCGTCGACCTTGTCCTCGTTGATGAGGATGTCGAGCCGCACCAGCGGCGCCGCCTGGAAGCGGTCGAACTCGTAGTCGAACGACGCATAGCCGCGGCTGCAGCTCTTCAGGCGGTCGAAGAAGTCGAGCACGACCTCGGCGAGCGGCATCTCCCACTGCATCGACACCTGGTTGCCGAGGTACAGCAGCTTCTTCTGCACGCCGCGCTTCTCGAGGCACAGCTTCATCACCGGGCCGACGTAATCCGGCGGCAGCAGGATGTTCGCGACGATGATCGGCTCGCGCAACTCGGCGATCTTGTCGGTGGGCGGCAGCTTGGCCGGGTTGTCGACGTTCACGATCTCGCCCGCCGTCGTCAGCACCTCGTAGACCACGGTGGGCGCGCTGGTGACGAGCGACAGCTGGTACTCGCGCTCGAGCCGCTCCTGCACGATATCCATGTGCAGCAGGCCGAGGAAGCCGCACCGGAAGCCGAACCCGAGCGCCGTCGAGACTTCGGGCTCGTAGTGCAGCGCCGAGTCGTTCAGCTTCAACTTCTGCAGCGCGTCGCGGAAGGCTTCGTAGTCGTCGGAGCTGACCGGGAACAGGCCCGCGAACACGCGCGGCTTGATCGCCTTGAAGCCGGGCAACGGCCCGTCGCAGGGCTTCGCATCGCTCGTGATCGTGTCGCCGACCGGCGCGCCGTCGATCTCCTTCACGCCGGCCACCACGAAGCCCACCTCGCCGGCGGCGAGCGTGTCGGTCACCAGCGACTTGGGCGTGAAGCGGCCGAGCTTGTCGACCTGGTGGGCGCGGCCCGTCGTCCAGACGCGGATCTTCTGGCCGGTGCGCAGCGTGCCGTTCATCACGCGCACCAGCGACACCACGCCCACGTAGCTGTCGTACCAGGAATCGATGATCAGCGCCTGCAGCGGGCCGTCCGGGTCGCCCTGCGGCGCGGGCACGCGGCGCACGAGCTCTTCCAGCAGTTCGACGACGTTCTCGCCGGTCTTGGCGCTGACGCGCACGGCGTCCCCCGCCTCGATGCCGATGATCTCCTCGATTTCCTGGATGACCTTGGCCGGGTCGGCCGACGGCAGGTCGATCTTGTTGAGCACGGGCACCACCTCGAGCCCCTGCTCGATGGCGGTGTAGCAGTTGGCCACGCTCTGGGCTTCGACGCCCTGCGCCGCATCGACCACCAGCAGCGCGCCCTCGCAGGCGGCGAGCGACCGGGAGACCTCGTAGGAGAAGTCCACGTGCCCGGGCGTGTCGATCATGTTGAGCTGGTAGACCTGCCCGTCGCGCGACTTGTACTGCAGCGTGACGCTCTGGGCCTTGATCGTGATGCCGCGCTCGCGCTCGAGGTCCATCGAGTCGAGCACCTGCGCCTGCATCTCGCGGTCCTGCAGGCCGCCGCAGATCTGGATGAACCGATCGGCGAGCGTCGACTTGCCGTGGTCGATGTGCGCGATGATCGAGAAATTGCGGATGCGCTTCATGCCGGTCCAGGTGATCCGCCGGTGAGCCCTCCCGAACCGGGGGGCTGGCCGGCAAAGGGCGCGATTATAGCCGCAGCGCGCGCCGGACCCGGTCGCGATCGTAGCGACCCTCGCAGATCAACGCCCCGCCCTGCTCGAGGACCGGCACCCGCAGCCCGTAGCGGGCCGCCAGCGCGGGATCGGCATCGACGTCCACGGCGACCGGCTCGACGCCGGGCCCGAGGTCCAGCCCGAGTTCGAGCAGGAACTCGTCGCACAGGGGACACCCGTCGCGCACGTACAGGCGCAGGTCGGCGGTCACCGGCAAGCGGTGGGGCTCAGCGCTCGGGCCCGACCGCAGGCGGCCGGGCCGGGGTGATCGGGGCCACCGACGTGGCGATCTCGCGGACGGTGTCGGCCGGAACCTCGCCGACGGCCGTCACGACGTGGCCCTGGATGCTGGTCGAATAGGCGTTGGCGGAGCCCATGGTCGAGGACTCGGGCGGCGTCGGGCCGCTCGGGTGACCGGGCTCGATGAAGACGGAGATCGCCGCCATGCCGTCCGAGAAGATGAGGTGCTGGGCCGGCACGGGCGAACCCGGCAGCAACTGGATCCGGCTCGCCACCAGGCGGAACCCGGGCGGCAGCTTAAGAGGTCGCCAGCCGCTCGCCACGGCCACGGCAGGCGGCGGCAGCTTGCGTCCGGTGCGGATCCACTGGAAGCCGCTCGCATCGACCGTGGGCTCGACCTCGCTGTCGGCGATGCGCCGCTCCATCTCGAGGCTGGTGAACGAAATCTGCTCGACGGGGCGGCCCTCGCCGTTCGCGACCACGGAGCGCAGCGGCATCGCCGTCTTCTCGTCGAGCCACAGCCGGTAGCCGTAGCGGTAGCGGTCGCGCGGCCGGATGTCGACGACCTGCACGTCGCGTCCGAGCAGCTTGTTGCCCTTGCGCACCTCGAGGTCGTAGAAGGCCTCGAGCCGCGCGTCCGGGCTCGGCAGCGCGGTGAGCAGCGAGCCCTCGTCATTGCGCGGCTCGACCAGCACGACGCGACGGTCCGGCAGGTAGGCGTGGACTTCCTCGCGCGTGCGGATGATTTCCCGCCCGCTGCCGTCCAGCGAGACGAGGCGCTCGAAGCTGCGGCCGTCCTCGACGCGATGCACGATGCGCATGGACTCGGACTGGCCGGGCGTGCTGTGCGTGAACAGGCCGACGTAGTTGCGGCTGGCGAGCGCCTGGGTCATGCGCTCGAGCCAGTGGCGGGCTTCCTCCGGCGACGCGCAGGCCGTGCCTGAGGCCACGACCAGCATGGCTGCGGCGGCCCAGACCGTGGCCTGGCGGACGTGCACGGCCGTGCTCAAGGGGCTTCCTGCGCCTCGTAGGAGACCCGCTGCAGGCCCGGGTCGGCCGCGAGCAGCCCGGTCCAGACGCTGCGACGGGCCATCGGCGACGAGAACTGGCTGTGCGCCACGAGATACCCCGCGAGGCGCTGGCTCTGCGCCGGGGTCGGGCTGATCGCGCCGGCCGCCAGCGCAGGCGCCACCGTGGACGCCTGGCGCAGGGCCGGGTCGCTCGCCGGGCCGCTGAGCGGATTGAAATAGACGAACGCCACGAGCGCGAAGCCGGCCGCCATGGCGGTTGCGAAAGCGGGGCGCTTCCAGAAGGCCGTGCGCCGCGTCGGCGCGGGCACAGCAGTGGCGGCGGCGACCGCCGGTGTTTCGAGCGCGGCCGCGACGCGTCCGGCGAAGCCCGGGCTGGCGACCTCGCCGCCGGGTGCCCGCAGCGCCTCGCCGATCAGCGAGTAGCGGCCGAACGACCCGCGCAGTTCCGGATCGCGTTCCATGCGACGGATCAGCAGACCCATCTCGTCCTGGGACAGCTCGCCGTCGAGCAGCGCGGACACCTGTTCACGAATCTGGTCTGTCATGGGCGACCTTCGCAGTTCAATCGAGCAACGGCTTCAAGTTGCGGTCGATGGCTTCGCGCGCGCGGAAGATTCGCGAACGCACGGTCCCGACCGGGCAATCCATCGCGGCGGCGATTTCCTCGTAACTGAGGCCTTCGACCTCGCGCAGGATGATCGCCGTGCGCAGGTCCTCCGGCAGGTCCTCGACCGCTCGGTTCACGGTGCGCCGGATCTCCTCCGAGAGCACGTTGGCCTCGGGCGTGTCCGTGTGACGCATCCGGGACTCGACCACCGTCTGTTCGTTCTCGCTCAGGTCGGCCTCGTAATCGAGCGGCCGTCGCTGGCGCGAGGCGAGCGAGTTGCGCGCCGTGTTGACGGCGATGCGGTAGAGCCAGGTGTAGAAGGCGCTGTCGCCGCGGAAGGAGCCGAGCGCCCGGTAGGCCTTGACGAAGGCCTCCTGGGCGACGTCTTCCGCTTCAGCCGGATCCCGTAGCAGCCGCGCGACCAATTTGACGACCTTGTGCTGGTACCTGAGGACCAGCAGGTCGAACGCGCCACGCTCGCCCCGCTGGGCCCGCTTCACGAGTTCCAGATCGCTTTGCTCGACCCCGGCAGTGGGGCGCGGCTCGTCGTCTGCAGGCTCGTGCGGCCTCATAGACCCGTCGGAAGGGGGAAAGTTCGCCATGGGACGCATACGAGGCTACCGCAACGGGCACTGCCTCACGAGCGCACCTCGGGGTGCGTGGCCCGCAGGCGCAAATAGGCCCGCCGCAAGTGGTCGGCCGGCACGTCGAGAGGGGTCAGCCACACCGGGACCGGACGTTGGGGGCCGAGGACCGCCCGCACCGGGATGACCAGGGTCGGCCCCAGGCGCCGCGCATCCCCGTCGCCGTCGATTCGGACTCGTCCGCGCGGCGCGACCGGCCCGAGGGCGCCCAGGGCTAGACTGATTCCAGTCCCGAGCAGGCCCGCCGCGATCCACGACAGGTCGGCCGCCGCGACGGCCACCACCGCGACCACGATGCCCGCGAGCCGCACCACGATACCCGCGACCACGTCGGCGACGAGCCGGTCAGGCACGGGGAGCGGAATACTGCCGGATGCGCGCAACGACATGACGCAGTCCTTCTTCGGCCGGGCTGGCGCGACCGACAAGATACCCAAAAAGCTCGGGGTCCGGCAGGTCGAGCAGCCGAGCGAACGCGTCCCGCTCGCCGGCGCCCGCACCGGGATAGTCCTGCTCGAGATACCGGGTGAGCAACTGGTCGAGCTCGCGCATGCCGCGCCGGCAACGCCAGCGCAGTCGCGCAACCCGGCGCGCCTCCGCCTCGCCTGCGGCGTCCGGCGGCGACGGGATCAATGCTGGCGCTCGGCGATCAGCTTCTTGATCTCGGCGATCGCCTTGGCCGGGTTCAGGTCCTTCGGGCAGGCCTGCGCGCAGTTCATGATCGTGTGGCAGCGGTACAGCCGGAACGGGTCTTCGAGTTCGTCGAGGCGCTCACCCGTGGCTTCGTCGCGCGTGTCGATGATCCAGCGGTAGGCGGCCAGCAGTGCGGCCGGACCGAGGTAGCGATCGCCGTTCCACCAGTACGACGGGCAGCTCGTCGAGCAGCAGGCGCACAGGATGCAGGCGGACGGACGATCGATTTTCTCCTGGTCTTCCTTCGACTGCAGGCGCTCGCTGTCGGGCGGCGCCGGCGTGCGCGTCTGCAGCCAGGGCTTCACCGAGGCGTACTGCGCGTAGAAATTGGTGAGGTCTGGCACCAGATCCTTGATCACCGGCATGTGCGGCAACGGGTAGATCTTCACGTCGCCGCGGATCTCGCTGGTGGCCTTGGTGCACGCGAGCGTGTTGACGCCGTCGATGTTCATCGCGCACGAGCCGCAGATCCCCTCGCGGCACGAGCGGCGGAACGTCAGCGTCGAATCGATCTCGTTCTTGATCTTGATCAGGGCGTCGAGAACCATCGGGCCGCAACTGCCCATGTCGACCTGGTAGGTGTCGACACGCGGCTTCTCGCCGGAATCGGGGTCGAAGCGGTAGATGCGGAACGTGCGGACGTCCTTCGCTCCCGCCGGCGCCGCATGCGTCCGGCCAGGCTGGACCCTGGAGTTCTCTGGGAGTCGGAATTGGGCCATGGTGCGCGGTGACTGTCTCGTGGAAGGGGTGGGGGCGTCGGCCGCCGGCATCAGTAGGTGCGCGCCTTCGGGGGTATCGTCTGCACGTCGTCCGTGAGCGTGTTGAGGTGCACGGGCCGGTAGTCGATCGCGACCCGCCCCGCTCCGTCGACCCACGCGAGCGTGTGCTTCAGCCAGTTCACGTCGTCGCGGTCCTGGAAGTCCTCGCGCGCGTGCGCGCCGCGACTCTCCTGCCGGTTCGACGCCGAATTCATCGTGACCAGCGCCTGGCCGAGCAGGTTGTCGAGCTCGAGGGTCTCGATGAGGTCGGTGTTCCAGACCAGCGAGCGGTCGGACACGGCGACCTCGGCGAAGGACTCGTACACCGCGTTCAGCCGGGTGACGCCCTCGGCGAGCGACTCGCCCGTGCGGAACACGGCGGCATGGTTCTGCATCACGCGCTGCATGTCGAGGCGGACCTCCGCCGTGCGGCGCTTGCCCTTCGCATTGCGGTACTTGTCGAGGCGGCTGACGGCGAGTTCACCCGCGTCCTTCGGCAGCGGCTTGTGGGAGGTGCCCGCCTTCACGGTGCGCCCGCAGTGGTGCGCCGCGGCGCGGCCGAACACGACGAGGTCGAGCAGCGAGTTCGAGCCGAGGCGATTGGCCCCGTGCACCGACACGCAGGCCGCTTCGCCGACGGCCATCAGGCCGGGCACGACCGAATCCGGGTTGCCGTCCTTGCGCGTCACCACCTCGCCGTGCACGTTGCACGGGATTCCGCCCATGTTGTAGTGGACGGTCGGCAGCACCGGGATCGGTTCCTTCGTGACGTCGACGCCCGCGAAGATGCGCGAGGACTCGGCAATGCCCGGCAGGCGCTCGTGGATGACCGCCGCGCCGAGGTGCTCGAGGTGCAGGTGGATGTGGTCCTTCTGCGGACCGACGCCGCGTCCTTCGCGGATCTCGATGGTCATCGAGCGGCTCACGACGTCGCGCGACGCGAGGTCCTTGGCGTTCGGCGCGTAGCGCTCCATGAAGCGCTCGCCCTTGGAATTGGTGAGGTACCCGCCTTCGCCGCGCACGCCTTCGGTGATCAGGCAGCCCGCGCCGTAGATGCCGGT
>JBGAHO010000056.1:0-26852 GCA_044226195.1 Steroidobacteraceae bacterium | reverse complement strand
GCCGAGTCGATGCTCGAGAACGAAGTGATCAAGGAAGCGCTTCGAAAAAAATGGTAACCGCCCCGGTGCGTCGCGAGCTGGTGCGGTGGATGCAAACGCGAGGGCTGACGGAGCGGCGCTGCCTGGCGGCCGTGGGCATGAGCGCGAGCTCGCTGCGGTATCAGCCGCGGCCGGACCGCAACGTGGCACTGCGGGCGCGGATCGTGGCGCTGGCGCAGCGGCATCGGCGCTACGGCGTCGGCATGATCCACCTCAAGCTTCGGCAGGCCGGCGAGCGCGTGAACTACAAGCGGGTCGAGCGGCTGTATGCGCTGGAGAAGCTGCATATCCGGCGCCGGCGGCGCAAGAAGATCCCCGTGGCCAATCGACAGCCGCTGGTGCGGCCGGGCCAGGCCAACGAGGTCTGGTCAATGGACTTCGTGTTCGACCGGGCGGCCTCGGGTCGCACGATCAAGTGTCTGGTGATCGTCGATGACGCGACGCACGAGGCGGTGGCCATCATCCCGGAGCACACGATTGGCGGCGACCACCTGACGCGCATCCTCGACGGGATCTGCTCACAGCGCGGCACGCCGGCGGTCATCCGAACCGACAACGGCCCGGAGTTCACGGGCAAGGCCATGTTGACGTGGGCGCATCGGAAGAACATCGCGCTGCGGCTGATCGAGCCGGGCAAGCCGAACCAGAACGCCTACGTCGAGTCGTTCAACGGCCGGTTCCGCGACGAATGCCTGAACGAGCACTGGTTCGTCTCGCTGGCTCACGCTCGCACGGTGATCGAGACCTGGCGCCAGGAATACAACGACGAGAGACCGAAGAAATCCCTGGGTGGGCTGACGCCCGCTCAGTACGCGAAGCAACTGGCCGCAAGGCCACTTACAATGCCGGCAGACTCTAGATCATCCCGCTACTGAAAGCGGGGGGACGTCGCAATGGGCCATGGAGAACCTGAGGTTCCTTGACCCATAGTCGTTGGGGCGTCGTACCGTCCCGACACCCCGGTCCTCAGGCGCAACGTCCAGGCAGCCGCTGTCAGCGGCCCGACGTTCCGCCCGGTCGAGGCGCGGCGTCGAGCCCTATTTGCTCGGCGCGGCCTCGATCCCCTTGTTGCACTCTGCGAGCTGTTCCGCCGAGAGTTCGCCCTTGCTCGATGTGAAGGACACGACCTGGCCGAAGCGGCGGGCGATTGCGCGGCAAGCGTTGTTTGCGCCGCCTTGAGGCGCCGAAATGCTCGCGCAGGTCGTTCCCTCGCAATGCCAGATCATGGAAGACAGCAGGGGCTCCTGCTTTTCGACGGAACGGGCCAGCGTCGCCACCATCGGCGTGCCGGCGAGGGCGTTGCCGGCGGAAAGCAGGATCATGGCGACCGAAATATTGAGACCACGGGACATGGAACGACTCCTCTCAAACGGATACCGAAAACCGGGCCACGCTCAATGAAGCAACACGGGCAATGGCATGCGGAGCCCCAGTGGCAAGCCATGCCATGGCCATGAAACGCTGCGGACGATCGTCATGAGTCATGGCATCGCCGGACGTGAAGGCATAACATGAGGCTGCCTCCGAATAGTAAACGGAGTAATCCTCCGTTTGTCAACAGGGTTGTTTCCGGTGGATGGCAGTAAGCGGAAGAGACGAGCGGACGCGGAACGCAATCGGCTGCGTTTGTTGAACGTCGCGCGAGTGGCGTTTGCCGAACGGGGCATGTCGGCCAGCCTGGAGGACATTGCGCGCACCGCGGGCGTCGGGATCGGCACGCTGTATCGCCATTTCCCGACGCGCGAGATGCTCGTCAACGACATCTATCGCGACGAGGGCACCCGGTTGATGGTTGCCGCCAGGGAACTGGCCACCAGCCTCGATCCCGTCGAAGCCGTTCGCGCATGGATCGCGCTGTTCATCCACGCCCTGGAAACCAGGCAGATCTTGAGCGGGGTCCTGGACCCCAGCACGTCGGCTGGCGACGACGAATTGTGCGGAGTATCGGGCGAAGTGCTGGTGTCGGCCCTGGACGGGCTGCTCAGCCGGGCGATCCAGAGCGGTGACATGGTCAGCAAGATCGAGGCGTTCGATCTCTTGTGCGCCGTCGCCGGGATCGCCACGTACCGTCGTAAACCAGGCTGGGACTCCAGCGCGAGACATCTGGTGGATATTCTCATCCTCGGGCTCACCCGGCCCAAAACGAACAGGCAGGCGCGACCGAGACGTTCAGCCGGCAAGACAAGCCGCAGACCGTGAAGGGTACGGTGACTACAGCCCGGCGCGGCGACGTCGACTGCTCGTTCGCTCACCTCGAGAAGACACTGGCCGAGCGCGACCGGGGCCTGTCGGACGTGGCGATCGAGCCGATGTTCGCCAACCTCTGGAAGGATCCGCGCTGGCTGCCGTTCCTGCGCGATGTGGGCAAGGCGCCGGCGCAACTCGCCGCCGTGCAGTTCAACGTGAAGCTGGCGACCTGGCGCCGGAAGCGCGATCAGCGGACCTGTGGAATACTAGCCACCGGTCCCGGCGCCGATCCCTCCGTTCCGAGGTGCTGCCCGCCTTGAGCGTCCGTCGTTCTGTTGCCCGCATCGCTGGCCAGGTCCTCCTGATCCTGGCGTCCATCATCGGCCTGTCCGCCTGCGAGACGACGCGCGTCGAGTCCGACGTTGGCGAGCCTGTGATCGTCGAAGATGCGTCGGGCAGCGCCGACGGCTCAGCGACGACCGGGAACGACGGTGAAGAAGGCGAGGTGCCGCTCTCCGTGGCCGAGTCGGAGCGCCCCGCGCCGCCCCCCGCGGTCGAGGGCGTCGAGGAACTGGTCGTCAAGGCGCAGCGCGAGCGTCACGAAGTCATCCGCGATCACGTCGCCGAAGCCAAGTCGCTGCTGCGCAACGTCCAGCTCGATTACGTCTTCGTCAAGAAGGGCCGCAAGGAAATCCTGCGCGGGCGCCCCGTGGCCTTTGCACTGTGGAGCGAGTCGAAGAAGCAGTGGACGGTGGCGCACCTCGAGATTCCCCGTCCGCCGTTCCGCTGGAAGCCCGGTCGCAAGCCGTTTCCGTTCGTCGTGCGCACGCCCGGCATCGAGGCGTGGCACGTGAAGGGCACGGGGGCCGAGCGGCTGATGTTCGCGTTCGCCAAGGACGGGGAGAAGCTGAAGGTTTACGGCCGCAAGTTCCCCGTCTTCGACAACACGCTCGTGGCGAAGAAGAAATGGCAGGCCGTCGTGCAGACCGCGAAGCCGATCGTCTACCTGCCGTTCAGCGAGGACACGCTCGACCCGACGTTCGTCAGCGATGGTACGGAGTTCCTGCTGTCCACGGCGCGCAAGGCGAACGAGGAACTGCGGGCTGCGCGAGCGCCTTCGATCGCCTTTCCCGGCGAGTCGCTCGCGGACGTCGTGCCGCCCGAGGTCATCGCGACGCTGGCGGTGATCGAGCAGACCGACGACGCCGACTTCCTGCAGAAGAAGACCGACGCGTCCAACGAAGTGCTGAGCCAATACGGTCTCAAGCGCGAGGAGGCGTACCGCTACAGCGTGTCGCGGGCCTCGGCGCTCGGACCCATGCAGTTCACCAACCGGCGCGGCAACGGCACCTATGCGATGGTCGTCCGTCGCTGTCCCGAGGCGGCGCTGGACCCGAACTTCGAGCGGGGCGCGACCAATCTCCTGAACGCCATGAAGGCGGCGATCTGCCTGTTCGACATCGAACTGGCGCAGATGCCATCCGAGATCCGCGCCGCCTACCACGACAACAAGGAAGTGCTCGGGATCTTCCCGGTCGCCGCCTACAACGGCGGGCCGCGGAACGTCGCGAAGCTCTACGGCGTCATGGACCGCATGGGCGTGCGGCTCGAGGAATTGCGCCCTCCGGGCGATCCGCCGGACGAGCAGGTGACCTGCCCGTGCCTGTGGAAGGAAGACGCGCTCGGCCTGCGTCCGCTGCCGATCCCGAAGTACAACAACGAGAATCGCTGGTACATCGAGAAGTACCAAGCCATCCTGGGCCTGTTCGACTGAGGTCGCGCGAACTCAGTAGACGGCGAACTCCGCCCGGCACCCGTCCTCGACCCACACGCGATCACCCCGCACGCCCCACGTGTGGCCATACGTGCAGCGACTGGAACTCAGCTGCCGGTAGACCTCCACGTGCCCGTGCTTCGGGACGTTGCAGTAGGTCGTGCGGTTGTTGCGCGATTCGCAGGTGAATGTGCGGCGCGGGTCCCCGCGGTAGCCGTTGTAGCCGTAGCGGCTGTCATAGTAGTTCCGGCCGTGGTCGTACTCGCGATAGCGATTGTCGTAATAGTCGTCGTCGTAGTAGCCGTTGTCGTAGTAGTTGCCGTAATGCTGGTTGTCGTGGTGCTTGTCGTGGTGATCGTCGTGCTGGTTGCTCGCCACGACGGCGGCCGCTGCCAGTCCGACCACGGCCACGGCCGCGAGCGCATCGCCCGCATCGGCCGAATTCGAGCTCTGGTTGCCGACCTGGAACTCCGCCCGGCAGCCGTGGTTGACCCAGATCTGGTTGCGGTCGTAGCCCCAGGTGTCGTCCTGCCAGCAGCCCTGCGAGCTCAGCTGGCGCGACAGGGTGACGCCCTGGCTGGTGTTCGCCGGGCACGCCTTGTAGGCGCCGTCCTTCGATTCGCAGGTCACGGTTGCGGCGTCGGCCGCAGCGGTCGAGAGCAACAGCAGGCCGCCCAGCGACAGCGCGGCCAGGAGATGCGTACGGCTCATGGCTGGGACTCCTCTTGGCGCTTGCGGGCCGCGGCGAACGCGGCGATCTCGGCCGCATCGAGCTGGCCGTCCTTGTTGACGTCGAAGCGGTCGAAGACGAGGCGCAATTCGCTGGCGAACTGGTCCCAGGTCACCCTGCCGGTGCTCGCCTTCACGTCCGCGCCCGCAAGCCACTCCTTCGGGAACTCGTCGCCGTCGAGCACGCCGTCTTCGTTGCGGTCGCGCGCGGCGAAGCGGCGGACCATGGCGTTGCGGTATTCCTCGAAGCTGATCTTGCCGTCCGCGTTATGGTCCATGCGATCGAGCAACGCCTTCGCGGTGTCGACGGGCGCTTCGGCGGGTTTGGGGTCGGCCGCGTGGGCGGCGACCGCGGCCAGTGCCACGACGGCGCCGGCCCAGACTGTCCATGTGCGCATGCGAACTCTCCCTGATCCTGCATGTGGCGCAGGTCGCAGCCAAGCATAACCCAGGACTTGGGTTTCCAGACAATCCCGACGACTTACGGCCGATTATCAGCCGAAAGCCCGGCCCTCGAGGCGATCCGCGGTCGCGTACAGTTCCTGGTTTTCGCGGCGGATGCGGTCGCCGAGCACCTTCAGGATCTGCTGCGTCTCGGCGATGAACTGCGCGGGCTGCGCATTGATCGCGGACGGCGTGCTCCACTTGGTGTTGTATGTCGTCACGGCCGGTGCAGTGCTCTGCATTTCCGTGGCGAATTTCTTCGCCAGCGTCGCGACGGTCGCGTCGGCGTGATGGCAGAGCTCGGGGTACAGCACCTTGTCCTCAGCTGCGAGGTGCATGGTCAGCTTGCCCATGAGGCGGCTGAGACACGAGCGCGCCGGCGTGGCGTCGGCGGCCAGCAGCGAAGGTTTGAGGTGCTGCTGAAGTTCGCCGGCGACCTGCAGGATCTCGGCGTGCTGCGTGCGGAATTTCTGGGTGCGGGACATGAGGTCTCTCCGGGGTTCGGGCGCGGTTGGGGTGCCCGGTTGTCGGCAGCAATCGCCCGCACTGAAGGCGGCGAAATCTGACAAGCCGTGTCGTCCCGGCGGATCGCCGCGGCAAACCACACGTGAATGCCGCGGCCGTTTCGGCATACTTCACGCCCATGAATCGCGTCAGTCATCTCCGGCGTCGGTTGCTCGCCGGGACCCTGGTCCTGCCGCTCTGCGCGGCCTCCGTCGTGACGGAGGCGGCACCGCCCCCCGTGCCGATCGGCGAACTCCTGCCCGACGTCACGATGGACGGCCTGAACGGGACCCCGCGCTCGCTCGCGAGCTATCGCGGCCGGCCGCTGATCATCAACGTCTGGGCGAGCTGGTGCGGGCCCTGCCGCGACGAAGCGCGGTCGCTGGAACGACTCGCGTGGAGCGAGGCGGGCGGACGCTACACGATCATCGGCGTGTCGACGGACGACGAACGCGAGGCCGCGCTCGGCTGGCTGAAGCACTCGCGCGCCACGCTCACGCACTACATCGATCACCGGCTGACACTCGAGAACATGCTCGGCGCCTCGACCATCCCGCTGACGGTCCTGGTCGACGTCCATGGCCGGGTCGTCGCGCGCTTCCGCGGTGCACGGCAGTGGGACAGCGCAGAGTCGGTGCGTATGATCGAAAAGGCCTACGCCGAGTCTGCCCGCAGGAAGTCGCCATGAAGATCGCCGGTCCACTGGCCTGCCTCCCGCTGCTGTGGTTGTCGCCGCTGGCCGGTGCCGTCGACTCGCCACCCGCGGCCGGTCCGGGCCGGCTCGCCACGGCCGAATACGTCGCACTCGGCAGTTCGTTCGCCTCGGGCCCCGGCATTGCGCAGCCAGCGCCCGACGGCCTGCCGCAGTGCTGGCAGTCCAGTGCGAACTACGCCCGCCTGCTCGCGCAGAAGCTCGGCGTGTCGCTCATCGACAACACCTGCGCCGGCGCGACCACGGAGCACGTGCTGCACGGCGGCCAGCATGGGCTGGGCCCGCAGGTCGATGCGATCACTGGCGACACGAAACTCGTGACCGTGACGATCGGCGGCAACGACATCGGCTATCTCTCCAATCTCGGCGCCTGGTCCTGCGCGAACAAGCCGGAGATCCTGCCGCCCGAACTGCGCGACCTCGCCTGCAAAGCCGGTCGTCCGTCGAAGGCGGTCGATGCCGCGCTGGCGGAACTCGGGGGCCACCTCGAGGAGATCACGGCGGCGGTGAAGCAGCGCTCACCCGGTGCGCGCGTGGTGTTCGTCGATTACACGACGGTGCTGCCGGACAAAGGCCATTGCCCCGACCGGATGCCGATCTCGGACGCGGACCTGCAGGTCGGGCGCACGATGCAGGCCCGGTTGGCCGAAGTCACCGCGGAGTCGGCACGCAGAAGCGGCACACTGCTGGTCCGCGCTTCGGAGGTGACGCACGGCCACGACGTTTGCGCCGCCGACCCGTGGGTGTCCGGCTGGGTCTTCCCGCCGACGCTCACCACCTGGGCGCCGGGTGCGTATCACCCGACGGGAGCGGCGATGCAGGCCATCGCCGAGGCCATCGCGAAGGCGCTCGGGTCGCCCTGATCAGTGCCCGGCACCCGTGGTCGCGGGGACGTAGCGGCGTTCCCCGAGCAGCCACTGGTTGAACCACTCGATGTTGCTGCGCATGCGGTGCACGAGGTAACTCGGCACCACGAGGCCGTGGTTCTCGCCGGGGTAGGCGATCAGGCGCGTGGGCACGCCGCGCGTCTTCAGCTTGAGATACATCTGTTGCGCGCCGACGCAGGGCACGTTGTCGTCGGCCGTGGCGCACTGGAACAGTGTCGGCACGTTCGCACGGTCCGCCTCGAGGAACGGATAGGCGAGCTTGCGCCACACCTCGAAGTTGTCCCACGGCGTGCCGAGTTCGAGCAGGTATTCGCGCGCATACATGTCGACCCCGAAGGTGGCGAGCACGTTCGCCACGCCTGCGCCTGAGACCGCAGCACGGATGCGCGGATCGCTGGCGATCATGTAGTCGGTCAGGATGCCGCCGTAGCTCCAGCCGACCACGCCGATGCGGTCCGGGTCGGCGACGCCGTTCTCGATGAGGTGCGAGATGCCGGCGCTGATGTCCTTCGCGTCGAGGTTGCCCCAGTCCGCGTAGATGGCGCGCGAGAAGTCGAAGCCACGCCCCGAGGAGCCCCGCGGATTCACGGCGAGAACCGCGTAGCCCGCGGCGGCGTAGAGCCGCGCCTCGAGGTTGAATTCGTGGCTGTGCTGGTAGACCGGGCCGCCGTGGAGGTCCACGATCAGTGGGTAGCGGCGCGTGGGCTCTGCGCCCGGCGGCAGTGTCACGTAGCCGTGGATCTCGACGTCGCCGCTGCGGAATGCCACGTCGCGCACTTCGCCGAGCGCGCGCTCCTCGACCCAGGCGTTGTGATTCGTGAGGCGGCGCGACTCGCCGAGGGCCACCAGTTCGGCCGGTCGCCCCGGATCGCTTTCGAGCAGGGCGATGCGCCCGTCGGGCGCCACCGCGAAATCGCTGCCGAACCGCCGGCCTTCCGTCAGGTACTGAATCGCGCCACTCGCCGGATCGACACGCGCGAGGTAGGTGTCGCGGTCCTGTTCGATCAGTGTCAGCAGGCTGCCGTCAGGCGCGAAGCGGGGCAGGTAGAACCAGCGGTCGATCCGGGCCGGTCGCGTGACGACGCCGGTCGCGAGGTCGGCGACCGCCAGCTGCACGCTCGAGTAGTAGATCCACTTGTCCTCGCCCGCCTCGAGCCACACCAGTCGTCGTGAATCGGGCGACCACGAGGGACGCGCACCCCAGTCGGGATCGTTGTCGGCGTTGGGCGAGTCGCTGACCCGACGTGGTGCGCCGCCGTCCGGCGACTGCACGTACACGTCGTAGTTCAGGTCGCGATCGGTCTCGCCCTGGTCCTTGGCGGTGTACGCGATCCATTGCCCGTCCGGCGACCACACCGGCTGCCAGTGGTCGCGCTGCCCGCTCGTGAGCTGGCGCGCCTCGCCGCTCGCCACGTCGACGATGAAGAGCTGCTGCGTGCGGTCGTCGAGGTAGCCGCGCCCGTCCTGCTTGAAGTACAAGCGCTCGGTCTCGATCGGCGGCGGGTTCTTCGCCTGGCTGCCCACGGCACGCCCGACTTCGGCCACGACGACGGCACGTCGCCCGTCCGGCGACACGCTGAAATCGCTGATGCCGCCGGGCAGGCTCGTCACGCGACGCGGGCTGCCGCCGTGCGCGGACATGCGCCACAACTGCGTCTCGGACTCGTCGTCGTGCTTGCCGTGTGCCTTGCCGGCATCGCTCAGGAAAAAGAGCACCCGACCGTCCGCGCTGTAGCGCGGTTGCCATTCGCTCGAACCCGGGGTTCGCGTCAGGTTGCGCGGCGCGCCGCCCTTCCAGGGCACGGTCCAGAGATCGCTGGTGGCGGCGTCGTCGGCGACCACGTCCTGCGAGACGCTGTACGTCACCGACTTCCCGTCGGGAGAGAAGACCGGCTCCGCGACGACCGCGTACTGATGGAAGTCCTCGAGCTCGATCGCCTTCGTCGCGCCTGCGGCGGCATCCTGCAGCGGGAGCAGGGCGGCGCCGATCGCCAGCAACACGGTGCGGATCATCGATTGCCTCCGAAATTCATGCGAGCGCCGGCGTAGAAATACCGCCCCATCGCCGAGACCGGGTAGGAGCTGAAGTCGAACTCCGGCTGCTCGTCGAACAGGTTGTTGACGCCGGCGTACACGTTGAATCGATCGTTGATGTCGTAGCCGACGTTCAGGTCGTGTTCCCACTTGGCTTTGATCTTCAGGTAGCGACGTGCCACGTAGTCGGGGTCGCCCGCCAGGGTCTCGGCGGTGAAACGGTCGGTCTCACTGAACCAGTTGATGCCGTAGGCGACCGTCAATGGCCCGCGATTCCAGACGGCATCGAAGGTCGCGACGTACTCGGGGCTGTAGGGCTGGCCGCGTTCGGAGTTCGGCGCCGCGCCCGGCGTCGCCACGAATTCCAGCCGATCGAGGTAGCCGCCGACCAGTTGCAGGTTCAGGGTGCCGTAGTCCGCGGTCGTCACGGTGTAGCCGATCGTCAGGTCCAGCCCCGCCGTGTGGAAGCTCGCGACGTTGTCCGGCCGCACGTTGAAGCCGACGATGTAGCCGGTGTCCGGATCGCGCGTGATGCCGGCGCAGAAGGGATTGTCGAGCGACGGCTGGTCCACGCAGAGCTGGGCCAGTTCCTGCGCCTCGGGCGTGTTGATCGCGTCGGAGATGTCGATGTCGTACCAGTCGGCCGACAGGCTGAAGCCGGGCAGGAACTCAGGGCGCAGCACGACACCGAGGGTCCAGGTCTTCGCCGTTTCCTCCGACAGGTCCCGATTGCCGCTCGCCAGGCCTTCGGTGTAGACGCTCGCCTGAGGCGTGCTCGACGGTGAGAACGTCGTCGGATCGACGCCGAGCGCCGTGAGCAATGCCGCGCAGTTGGCCTGTCGGCTGCTCGAGCCGTTGTTCAGTTCCGCGGTGTCGCACGGGTCGACGATGAAGTTGAACGACGAACTCGCGGGTGCGAACAACTCGGCGATGTTCGGCGCGCGGACCGCCTGCGAGTAGGTGCCACGCAGGGTGACCGACCGGACCGGGGCGTAGACGCTGTCGACCTTCCACGACGTGGTCATGCCGACCGTGCTGTAGTCCGACACGCGGACGGCCGCGCCGAACGACAACAGGTGCGCGAACGGTGCGTCCTTCAGCACCGGCAGGTTCACTTCCCCGAACACCTCGGTGACGTCGAAGCGGCCGGACTCCGGCGCCACGGCGCCGGCCCAGGTGAGGCCGTCGGAGATCGCGGGATCGGGGCGGAAATCGCTGGCCTCGCGCCGGTACTCGGCGCCGACCGCAAAGCCGACGGGACCGCCCGGCAGCCGCATGCCGTCGCCGAAGTCGCCGGAGATCGAGCCCGACAGGACGTGCTGCGTGACCTTGGAGCGGCTGACACTGTTCGTCGTCACGAAGTCGATCGCCGCCGGATCACGCACGCCGTTGCCGAAGATGTTGTAGGGCACGCAACCCGCCAGTTCCGGCGGAGCGTCCGGGTCGAGCGAAGAGCGACACACGGGCTGGCCCGTGTCGGGATCGGTCACCACGTCCACGGCCGCGAGCCATTGCTCTTCGAGCCGATTGCCTCGCGACTCGATCCGGCTCTCGGTCTGGCCATAGACGTAGGAGACCTCGTACTTGAGATGTGGCGAGAGCCGGCCGTTCGCCCCGAGCACGCTGCGCAGGGTCTCGCGCGTCGTCTGCTCGGTGTTGATGCCCAGGTCGAAATTGTCGCGCGTCACGAGCACGCCGTCGGGGGTGGACGGGTCCTCGAAGTAGGCGGCGGCCGCGCCGGGCACGATCGCGTCGCGGATCGACTGCGGCATGAACGGGTTGTCGGGCGTGACGAACAGGTAGAAGTCGAAAGTGGGCTGCGAGAGCGTGCGTGCCTGCGTGCGCGCGTACTTGGCTTCGGCGAAGAACGTCAGCGCGTCGCTGACGTCGAAATGCCCGATCAGGTTGGCGACGTTGCGATCGACCTCGGGGAAGAGGTCGCCCTGGTAGCCGTCGACCATGGTGCTCGAGCCACCGACGGTGTAGCCGCCCGAGCCTTCGAGCACGAAGCCGCGATCGTAGACCCGCCCCGTGCCTTCGTAGTCCGACAGCAGGTCGAAGTTGACGTCGACCGCGCCGACGGGCGAGCTGTCCGCGTAGCGCACGTCGTGGTAGCGCACGAGGTCCGGCAGGTCGGGGGAGTCGCCGAGGTCGTCCTGGTTCTGGTACAGCGCGGACGCGTGCGGGTTCCTCAGGTAGCGGCGGTCCTGGTCGGACACCCTCGCGTCGGAGCTGTATTCATAGGCGAACGCCAGGTTGGCGCGACCCTCGGCGAAGTTGTGGCCCGCCGTGAAGGCCGCGTACCGGTTGTCGCCGTCGCCCTGGCCGGACACGCCGCCCTGGGCCCGCGCCGTGATGCCTTCGAAGTCGTGCTTCAGGCGAAAATTGACCACGCCCGACACGCCGTCCGCGCCATAGATCGCCGATGCGCCGCCGGTGAGGACGTCCACGGCCTCGATCAGGTCGGTCGGGATCGCGTCGATGTCGACGGCAGCGGAACCTGCGATGCCCGCGACGTGACGCCGGCCGTCCACGAGCACCAGCGTGCGATCGACGCCGAGGTTGCGCAGGTTGAGCAGGTCGAGACCCGTTTCGCCGAACTCCGCGTTCGAGCCCGCGGTCAGGTCGCCGGTCAGCGACCCGACCAGCGCCGGGCTCTGGACCAGGAAATCCGCGACGTTGGTGCGGCCGGACTGCGCGATCGCGTCGGCCGTGATCGAGACGACGGGATTGGCGAAGTCGAGTTCGCTGCGCGCGATGCGCGTGCCGGTGACGACGATCTCCTCGACGTCGGAGTCGTCGACGGTGGCGGCGGGCTCATCCCGGCCGGTGGCCGTCGACGCGACCGCCCAGGCGCCGAGAAACCATCCGCCCAGCCAGCGATGCCAAGTGGCGTGACGCATGACGCGAGCCCCCCACGACGGCGACGGCCGTCGACCGTGGTGCGTCCGCAGTGTGTCTCGCGGTACGCAGTCCTCTTCGTGGCTCGAAGGTGCCAGCCGGTGCCGACGTCGTCAACCCGGCGTCGGGAGTCGCCCAAAAAAGAACGGCCCCGAAGGGCCGTTCCAGCGGGCGATGCGGGGCCGGGGCCTCGCATCGCGACGCGACGTCACTGGTTCAGAAGCGACGCGGACGGGCGCCGCCCGTCTTCGCCTGCGCCTCGTTCACCTTGAGCGCGCGACCGTCCATCTGATGACCGTTGAGGTTCTGGATGGCGCGGGCCGCTTCGGAGTTGTTCGTCATTTCGACGAAGCCGAAGCCGCGCGGCTGGCCGGTGTCGCGGTCGTTGATGAGGGCCACCGAGTCCACGGTGCCGTGGGCTGCGAACAGCGCGCGGACCGCGTCTTCCTGGGCCGAAAAGGGCAGGTTGCCTACGTAGATCTTGCTCATGATTCAGTACCTTGTCTTGAAATGCCCTCGCGCCGGGCGCCCTGTCGGGCGCATGCACGCTCGGAGCCGAATGCGGCTCGAATCCACGCAATCACGCCGACCCGGCTGACGCCGGACGTGCGTATACGCGTGGCCCCGTGGCCACCTGGATCGGAAACTCTTCGGCTTGATGCGCGAGGCCTGGAGGGATGCGCATGAAGTGCGCCAAGGCCCGGAACAGAAAGTAGAAGTGAGACTACCCGAGGCGCACTATACGCCCTCGCAGCCCGCTCCGTCGGAATATTTCGTCGGGTGGATCACGAATTGCTGTATCGTGCCCGCCCCCCCAGGAGTCCCGGCGTGGCCAAAGAAGAACTCATCGACATGGAAGGCACGGTCGCGCAGGTGCTGCCCGACACGCGCTTCCTCGTCACGCTCGACAACGGTGTCGAGGTCACGGCGTACCTCTCGGGCAAGATGCGCAAGCACCGCATCCGCATCCTGGCAGGCGACAAGGTGACGCTCGAGATGTCGCCCTACGACCTGACCAAGGGACGCATCAACTTCCGTCACAAGGACGAGCGCGCGCCCGTCTCGACCGGCTCGCGACAGAATTTCTTCCGTCGTCGCTGAAGTCTCACGACGACGCGCGCGCCTGCCGGACGTCGCGCACCACGCGTTCCAGCGCTTCGAGGAAACGTGAGCGATCCCGCGGACCGAACGGCGGGGGTCCGCCGCCGACGCCGTAGGCCCGCAGGTCTGCCATCAGTTCGCGCGTGGCAAGTGCATTGCCGATGTTGTCGTCCGTGAAGGGCTTGCCGGACGGGCCGAGCACGCGCGCGCCGGCCTTGAGGCACCGCGACGCCAGCGGAATGTCGGCGGTGATCACGATGTCGGCCGGCTGCGCCTGGCCGGCGATCCAGTCGTCGGCCGCATCGAACTGTCCCGCGACCACCTGCATGCGCACGCGCGGTGCGCGCGGCGTCTGCATCCACGCGTTGGCGACGTAGGTCACGGCCAGTCCGTGCCGTTCCGCGACCTTGGCGACCTCGGCCTTCACCGGGCAGGCGTCGGCATCGACGTAGATGTGGGGCTCGGTCGGCATGACCGCGGCAGTGTAGCGTCTCGATCGACGGTGCGTCCCGGAATGCGGACCGGGAACCCGTGCGCGGCCATCGAAAGTGCGGGCCGTCCCTGGCCCGCGTCGGGGGTCACTTCACGTCGTAGCGATCGAGGTTCATCACCTTGGTCCACGCAGCAACGAAGTCCTGCGCGAACTTCTTCTTCGCGTCGGCACTCGCGTAGACCTCGGCGATGGCGCGCAACTGCGAGTTCGAACCGAAGACCAGGTCGACGCGCGTGCCGGTCCACTTCAGCGCGCCGGTCTTGCGGCTGCGACCCTCGTACACGTCGCCCACCGCCTTCCACTCGGTGCCCATGTCGAGCAGGTGGATGAAAAAGTCGTTGGTGAGCGTCTCGGGTGCCTTGGTGAAGACCCCGTGCTTCGAGCGGCCGACGTTTGCACCGAGCACCCGCAGGCCGCCCACCAGCACCGTCATCTCGGGCGCAGTCAGCGTCAGCAACTGTGCGCGATCGACCAGCAGCGCTTCCGCCGGGACGTCGAACCGGCGCTGCAGGTAATTGCGGAAGCCATCGGCCACCGGTTCGAGCACCCGGAACGACTCCACGTCCGTCTGCTCGGCGGTGGCGTCCATGCGCCCCGGCGTGAACGGCACTTTGACGGCGAGGCCGGCTTTCTTCGCCGCCTGCTCGATGCCGACGCCGCCGGCCAGCACGATGAGGTCCGCGAGCGAGACCCGCTTGCCGCCCTTCGCGGTCCGGTTGAACGACGCCTGGATGCCTGCGAGCACCTTGAGCACCTTCGCGAGTTGCGCCGGCTGGTTGACCTCCCAGTCCTTCTGCGGAGCGAGCCGGATGCGGGCACCGTTGGCACCGCCGCGCTTGTCCGAACCGCGGAAGGTCGAGGCCGAGGCCCACGCCGTCGACACGAGCTGCGACACGGTCAGTTTCGAGGCGAGGATCTTCGCCTTCAGCGCCTCGATGTCCTTCGGGCCGATGAGCCTGTGGGTGCGTTCCGGGATCGGGTCCTGCCAGATCAGCGCTTCCTCCGGCACTTCGGGGCCGAGGTAACGGGCACGCGGCCCCATGTCGCGATGCGTGAGCTTGAACCAGGCGCGCGCGAACGCGTCGGCGAACTGCTCGGGATGCGCGAGGAAGCGCCGCGAGATCTTCTCGTACGCCGGGTCGAAGCGCAGCGCGAGGTCGGTCGTGAGCATGGTCGGCGTGTGGCGCTTGCCCGGGTCGTGCGCGTCCGGGATCGTGCCGGCGCCGCCCTTGGCGACCCACTGGTGGGCGCCGGCCGGGCTCTTCGTCAGTTCCCATTCGAAGCAGAACAGGTGGCGGAAGTAGTCGTTGCTCCAGCGCGTCGGCGTGCTCGTCCACGTGACTTCGAGGCCGCTCGTGATCGAGTCGCCGCCCTTGCCCGAGCCGTACGTGCTGTGCCAGCCGAGGCCCTGCGCGGCCACGTCCTGCGATTCCGGGTCCGCGCCGACGTGCGTGGCGGGCCCGGCGCCGTGGGTCTTGCCGAAGGTGTGGCCGCCGGCGATCAGCGCGACGGTCTCCTCGTCATCCATCGCCATGCGCGCGAAGGTCTCGCGGATGTCGTGCGCCGCGGCCCGCGGATCCGGCTGGCCGTTCGGGCCCTCGGGGTTCACGTAGATCAGGCCCATCTGCACGGCCGCGAGCGGATTCTCGAGGTCGCGCTTGCCGGAGTAGCGCTGGTCACCCGCGAGCCACGTCTTCTCGGCACCCCAGTACACGTCCTGGTCGGGCTCCCAGACGTCGGGCCGGCCGCCGCCGAAACCGAAGGTCCGCAAACCCATGGTCTCGAGCGCGACGTTGCCGGCGAGGATCATCAGGTCGGCCCAGGAAATGCGGCGCCCGTATTTCTGCTTGATCGGCCACAGCAGCCGACGCGCCTTGTCGAGGTTGGTGTTGTCCGGCCAGCTGTTGAGCGGCGCGAAGCGCTGCTGGCCGCGCCCGCCACCACCGCGCCCGTCCGCGATGCGATACGTGCCGGCGCTGTGCCAGGCCATGCGCACGAACAGCGGACCGTAGTGCCCGAAGTCGGCGGGCCACCAGTCCTGCGAATCGGTCATCAGCGCCGCGAGGTCCTTCTTGAGTGCGGCGAAGTCGAGGCCCTGGAATTCCTTCGCATAGTCGAAGCCCGGGTCCATCGGATCGGACAGCGACGAGTGCTGGTGCAGAAGGTCGAGTCGCAACTGCTTCGGCCACCAGTCGCGGTTCGCCGTGCCGGTGCCGGCGGCCGCGTGCCCGAACGGGCACTTCGCTTCGGTCGTGGAGTTCATCGTGCGCACCTCGCGGATCGGAAGGTGCGGGAACCATAGCGCCCCGGCGGCGCCGGCATGATCGCCAGTTTCGATCAGTGCGATAGACGGCGCCGCAGCTCAGGCTGCGGCGTCGGATCGCTCAGGGCTTGTCGGCGATCGCCTGCCAGTTGAGCAGCGCGTTCCAAACCATGCGCTGGTCGCCGCGATTGAGGTCGCGATGGAAGGGGTTGAAATTGAACACGACGACGTGGCCCGCGCCCGACTTCATGTCGAGGATCGCGGGATGGCCGACCAGCCCGGCCTCGCCCCAGGCCTGGCCGCTCACCACCAGCGGCTCGCCGCCGCGATCGCCCCACTCGAGCACCACGCCCGACGGATCGAAGGGTCCGTCGAGGCAGGTCGTGCAGTACGCCATGCGCAGCCAGCGCCGCGGCGTCGAGTACACGGCGAAGTTCTGACGGAAGACGTAGGTGCGCGCCGCGTAGCCGTAAGCGATCGGATGATCCGGTCGGTCGAACGTCACGCGGACGTGGGCGCCCGGAGTGCGCGTGGCGGCGTTGGCCGCGGCGCCCGCGGCGTCTGCACCGCCACCCTGCGACGAGCGGGGCACGCCGCCGGCCTCGCGACGCACGCCGCGCACCATGCCGGCCTCGAGCGGCAGCATCGAGGCGTTGCCGAGCGTCACCAGCAGTCCGCCGCCATCCACGAACGACTGCAGGTTCGCGAGGCCGGTGCCGCCGAGGCCGCCCGTGATGTCGTCGGACTGCGCGGGCGTGCCGAAGCTCGGGGTCGCGGCGGTCTTCTTGAACGGCATCGGGCCCCACGCCTTCGGCAGGCCCTGGATCTGCTCGGCCAGTTCGAGGTCGACGTGGCCGTAGAGGATCGCGTCGCAACGCTCCTTCAGGCGCCCCGCGCGCACGTCTTCGTCGCGCAGGTACACGTAGGGCACGTGGCGCTGATCGAGCGAATAGCGGACCCAGCCGATCGAGTCGGTATCGGCCCACGGCACGTACAGGCAGAGACGCGGCACCGGCGCGGCGTGACGCGCCACGTCCGGCATCGCGGCGAGACTTTCGAACGTCAAGCCGAGGGCGCTGCCCGTGGCCGCCAACCGGTTCGCGACACCCGCGCGCCCGGCAATGAGCCACGATCCCGCGGGATACTCGCGCCCCTCGACCGTGAAGGCACGCTCGGCGATCTCGATGGGCACCGAGGCCAGCTGATAGCGCGCTTCGAAGATGCCTTCCTGTCCCGTGTCCTTGAGCACGTAGACCGCGCCAGTGCCGGAGACGCCGCCCTTGGGTGCGGGCGCTTCGGTCAGCGGCGTCAGTGGCAGGTCGCGCACCTTCGGGTCCGCCGTCGGCCGCACGTCGAGGTGGTAGTGCGCGGGCAGCGACCACGAGACGTCGTCGTAGGGTTCGCTGCCGTCGAGCGGGTAGTGCTGCGGCGTGAGGAGGTCGACCGCGTAGTTGCGGTACGGTTGATCGAGGCGCACGACGTAACTGCCGGCGGGATAGCTGCCGTCGCTCAACACGACCGGCTCGCGCGCCACGGAGACTTCGATGCGCTGGCCGAGCAACCGGCCGACGAGCGCGGCCACCCGCGCCGGATCGCCCTGGTCGGGCGGGATCACGAAGCCGTAAGGTGCCTCGTTCAGGCCCTTCTGCCACGATGCGACGCTCTTGCGGTAGAAATTGCCGAGCAGCTCGCGCGAGTGGCCCGCCGCGAAATCGAGCGCGGCCAGCATGCCGGTCTCGTTGTAGTTGACGTTGTCGCGAGCCGACCACGTGAACTCCGCCGGCGGCGGCACCAGTCGCCACCACTCGCGACTGGTGTCGCTCGAGTCGAGCGTCCAGTGCAGCGTCTCCGCCGTGCCGTTGCCCCAGGTCTCGTAGCCGCGGCCGATCGCGTTGTGGTTCATCGCCACCGAGTCGAGGTACAGGTGCGAAAAGGCCTCGCCGAAATTCCAGGTCGAGACGCCGGGCATGCCGAGCGCGGTCATCGCCTGCACTTCGTGGAAGCTGAGCTCCAGGAACTCGCTGTAGGTGATGGCGTCGATGTTCGGGTTGTACGGGCCGGTGCCGTTCCAGCTCATGAGCAGCGCGACGGCTTCGTGCAGGTCGTGCACGACGGTCGGGTGCCACTCGTGGAACATGCGGTGCACGGCCTTCGTCGACTCGTGCGTCTGCTGGTGCGTGTCGCGATTGATGTCGACGAACGCATAGCGCGACCAGTAGGGCGGTGACTGGCGCGGCAGGGTGGCGCGGTCCGTGCGGCCCTTCAGGTAGCGGTAGAACCAGTCGACCTGCTTGTCGCGGCCGTCCGGGTTCGAGACGGGATTGATCAGCACCACGAGCTGCGAGCGGATCCGCTCGATCATCGGGTCGGTCGACACCGCGAGCCGGTAGGCGAGTTCGAGCACCGACTCCGTCGAGCCCGTCTCGTCCGAGTGCAGCGCGGCGTTCAGGTAGTAGATCGGGCGACCGCTGGCGACCAGTTGTGCGGCGGTCGCGGCATCCGTCTGCCGGGGATCCGCGAGGCGGGCCGTCGTGGCCTTCAGGTCGTCGAGGCGACGGATGCCGTCTTCATCGGCGATCGCCACCATCAGGATCTCGCGACCCTCTTCGGAGCGGCCGATGGTCTCGACGCGGACGCGCGGCGAAGCCTTCGCGAGCGCGCGCAGGTAGGCGTAGGCCTCGCTCGAGTGCACCAGTTCGCCGGGTGCGCCCGGAATGCGATGGAGGAACGCGCGCGGCGATGGCACGGAGCTCGAGGCGGGCAGGGAGGCGACCCAGGGCGAGAGGAAGCGCGGCTCGGTGGTCGCCGCGGCGATTTCCTCGGCCGACCCGGGTTCCGGCACGTCGGCCGCCTCGATCGACGTGGCGAGGGTCAGCCCGAGCGCGAAGCCGGGCAGGAGTCGCAGGAACGTGGCTCGCATCGAAATCCCCGTGGTGGTGGCGCCCGCCGGGACGCTGTGGACGAAACTCTTGTTCACGTAACGCTCGCGAGTTTGCGGTCGCCGTTTTCGCTGCGATGATGGCTGCATCGCCGACGGATGGGAAGCCGTCGAGGCCGGTCGTGCCCCGATCGCGTCCTGTCCGAATTGGGAGTTCCGATGTCTCGATGGACCCTGCTGCTCCGCGTGATGGCCAGCCTCTCCCTGTTCCTTGCGTCCTCGCCTGCCCCGAGCGCGCAGATCGACTACCCCGATCGCGCGCCGGAGGGCCTGGTCGGCAACGGCCGCAGCATCGTCAAGGTGCGCGCCGATCGTTTCGAGTTCTTCGACGGCGGCACGGCCGCCGGGCGCCTGCGTCTCATCGTCGACGGTCAGCCGCGTGACCTGCGCACCGACGGTGCCAGTGCGACGTTCTTCCCGGGTGGCGTGATCTATCGACAGCAACTCGGCGACGTCACGGTCGACGTGCTGCACGGTGCAACAGTCGATGCCAAGTACCTCGTCGGCGTCCGCGTGCAGAATGCGCGGGGCCGCGTCGAACTCGAGATCGACGGCCGGGGTGAGCCCGCGCTCACGCCCGCGGGGCGGGTGCGGATTCCGCTGCATCGGGGCTCCGGCCTGGCGGTCGTCGCGACCGGGCCGCTGCCCGTTCCCGGCCATTGGGAAGCGCTGCGGGACCTGGTCGAAGGACCGTACCGGCAAGGGCTCCTGCTGCAGACACCGGACGCGAAGATCGATCGCGCCGTGCCGTTCAACCGGTTCCTGCTCGACCTGGGTTTCAACGGGCGCCTGCACGTGTGCGAGATCTTCCGCTGGCGCGACGTCTGGTCGCGCGACCTCGGGTCCGGGCTCGCGCCCGGGGCGATGGTCGACGGCGCGTTCGATGCGGCGCGCACCACGATCGAGTACGACCTCGCGCGCCACGCCCGCGCGAACCCGCACGGCTATCGCGTCACTGAGGACACGTCGCAGGGTGGATCGGCGGAAGGCGCGGCGTGGCTCGTGCGTGCCGCGTGGCAGTACTACCTGTTGACCGGCGATCGCGAATTCCTCGCGCGGGTCGCGACGACGATGCGACCGTGGGTCGATGCCTGGATCGAGCGCGACGCCGACCAGGACGGCCTGCTGGTCGACGTGACGGAGTGGATGGATCACTCGCGCTTCTTCCTGTTTCCGGACGGCGCGAGGGTGCTGTACTCGAACGCGTTGTTCGCCGAGCTGCTCGGACGCTTCGCGCGCGTCGAGCGCGAACTCGGTGATGCCCCGGCGGCGGCTCGTCTCGAGCAGGTGCAGCTGCGCTTCGTGCGCGCCATCAACGGCCGCCTGTGGAACGAGTCGGCCGGTCGCTACGACAACCTGCGGCTCTGGGGGATCGCGGACGAACGGTCGTCCTCGGAGGGCAACATGCTCGCGGTGCTGGGCGGTGTCGCGCCGCCGGAGCGCATCGGGCGCATCTTCGACGCGATACGCACCACCAACTGGCGGACCGCGGGCTCGACGACGATCACGCCGCCGATGACGCACGTCGATGCGCACAACGACCACAACTTCAAGGTGTGGCCGTGGTGGAACGCGGTGGAGGCGCGGGCGCGTTTCCTGCACGGCGACACGGCCGGTGCCGTTCACCTGCTCGAAGCGGTTTCCGACACGCTGGAGGACCCGCACTATCCGGGCCTCGTCGAAGAACTGACCACGCCCGAGGGTGTGACCGAAGGCGGGCAGGCGTTCGTGACCGCGGCCGGGGCCTACCAGGACGCGATCTTCGCCGGCCTGCTCGGCATCGACATCCTGCAGGCGGGGCGCGCACGCATCCGCATCACGCCGAACGTGCCGACGGACTGGCAGGACTGGCGTGCGGAGGTGCCGTTGCCACAAGGTCTGTTGCGGTTGATCCAGGCGAACGGCCACCTGCGCATCGAGGTCACCGATCCGCAGGTGCGAGTCGTCGAGACGCGCGACGGCGTCGAAGTGGTCGGCGCCACGCGAGAACCGGTGCACGCCGATGCCGCGCCCGCATTCGTGGCAGGCGACGCGCCCGAGCCGCTGGCGCCACCACCGCTGCGCCCGCGCAAGGCTGCGACCTTCGTCGAGGAGGGCATCCCGACGCAGTCACTGGCCGGATTGCCCGCGCAGCACATTGACGCCGACGGACTGCTCGCACTCGATCCGGCGAAGATCGCCGCGGTCGTCGTGCCGGGGGACGCGCTGCCGCGTCGCACGCGTTCAGGCGCCGACGTCCAGGCCGCGCTGGCACGTTACCTCGATGCCGGCGGCGCGCTGGTCTTTCACGGGGCCACGATGCGTGATCGCCAGGCGATGGGCGAACACGGCGGCGTGATCGACTGGTACGAGTTCCGGCCGACGATCCGGTACGAACCGATCCGCGGCTGGCGGTTCCGGGCCTCGCCCGAGAGCGGCAGCGACGCGGCGACGGAGTTCGGCCTGGTCCACGGCTGGCAGAAGGCGGGCGTCGACGAGGCGGCCTGGACGCCGCTCGATGTGCCGCGCACCTGGGCCGACCATCCGCCGGAGCGCTGGCAGGGCTGGGAGTGGCTGCGCGCATCGTTCCGCCTGCCCGCCGAGGCGCGCGGGCATGCGGTGGTGGTTACGCTCGGCCGCGTCAACAGCCGCGACGGGACCTACGTCAACGGCGTGCGCATCGGCTCGTCGCACGGCGCGCAGGTGTTCCGCTCGTACTGGCTGCGTCCGGGCGACGCGGCCTACGACGCGCTGCAGTTCGGCGGCGACAACGTCCTGGCCGTGCAGGTCATGTACGAAGGCGCGGGGGGCGGCCTCTACGTCGATCCGCCGACGATCGGCATCGAGCAGGCGGAACGCTCGTGGCTGCCGCTCGACGCGCAGAGCGGTGAGCCCCGCCAGGTGCCGCAGCGCCACGGCGTCGTGTCGTGGGGGGCCGGTGACTTTTTCAATTCCTGGGAGACTTCACGCGGCGCGTTCGGCTTCGAGATCGAGGGCCAGGGCGTCGAGTTCGTCGGCGCGCTCGCGGGCATCGCACCGCTGCCCGACGCGACCCACGCGGCGTTCACCGACTTCGCGGTGCGCCAGCCCTGGCTCTTCGAACCGCTCGCCTGGACGCGCACCCATCGCGCACTGCTCGTGCCGGATCGCGGCGAGCGCTATCCGGCCGTCGCACGTGTGGTGAACACCGCGACCGGCGGCGAGTTCATCCTCATCCCGGAGACGGTGGCGAGATCTGCGGCGGGACCGGCCGTGCTGGCGCGCGTGCTCGGCGCGGCACCGAGCGCAAGCGCGCGACCGCGCCATCAGTAGCCGGTGGCGAGCCCGTGCCCGGGATTGCGCGAGCGCAGCACCTTGAAGCGTGAAAACCCGAGCGCGGCGAGTGCGTCGAGGTCGAACTCTACCATGCCCATGCGCTCGCGCTCCTTGAGCGGTTGCGAGCACAGCAGGTCGGGCGGCCCGTTGAACTTGTTCGACTTCGAGATCGACGCGTAGCAGGTCTTGGACGGGCAGGTGAGCGCGCAACCGGCGTTGGCGAAGAGCGTGATGCGATCCTTGTCCGCGAGCGGGCGCAGGAATTCCGGCTCGTTATTGAGCTGCATCGGCAGCACGACGGTGTCGTAGAGGCCCAGGGCCTTGTCGATCTTCTCCGGCGTGTTGAGGTTCCTGATGACGCTCGCCTCGAGCCGGTACTTCGGGTAGTCCTCGCGGATCCACTGCGCCAGCTCGTCGTTGTTGGCGATCACCGCGTTGCCCTCGCGGTGGTAGCGGGTCAGCAGCGGACGGTTGGCGAGGTACTCCTCGCGCTCGATCCAGTGGTTGGTGAGGGGCAGGCGCAGGCCGATGCCGGCGTCGTACATGGCCTCGACGTCGCGGTCGGAAAGCTCGGGACCGGAGAACTCGCGCCCGCCGTACAGGGTCGAGCGCTCGACGAAGCCGAACACACTGTCGATCGCGAACAGCGGGATGTGGGGGTAAAAGTCCTCGAGGAACCGCAGGATCGGGAACGCGGGATCCTTGGAGCGCGCAGAGACCGTGTAGAGCATGACGGCGGCCGGGCCGGACAGAGCCGCGATTCTACCAGCCGGCCTGCGGCGTGAACCCCGCGCAAGCCGCAATCCCGCCGCGGAGAACCGTTCGCAACGAGGCCGCCCGGATCAGCCGGCCGCGCTCTTCTGCCAGAGTTCCGCGGCCCGATAACGGCCGGTGGCCGTGAGGTCGCGGAAATCCGGCTGCTGGCCGCGCAGCAGCGCGCGCCGGTCCATGTAGCCGGTGCGGGCGATGGTCTCGAGCGAGCTGGCGCCGGCGAACAGGAAGCCCTGGCCGGCGACGCAGCCGAGGTCGAGCAGGGTCGCCACCTGGTCCTCGTTCTCGATGCCCTCGGCGATGGTCTCGAGGCCGAGGGTGGAGCCGAGCATCACCACGGCCCGCGCCAGCTCCGGCCCGCCTTCGGTCTCGGTCATGCGGCTGACGAACGCGCGGTCGATCTTGAGGATGTCGATCGGGAAGCGGTGCAGGTAGGAGAGGGACGAGTAGCCCACGCCGAAGTCGTCGATTGCGAGCCGGACGCCGAGCGCCTTCAACTCGCGGAAGCGCTCGAGGTTGACCTCGGTGTTCTGCATGATCGTGCTCTCGGTCAGTTCGATCACGAGGTTGCCCGGCTCCAGGCCGGAGTGCTCGAGGGCCGCGCGCACGTCGTCGACGAGGTCGCCCTGCTGCAGGTGCCGGCCCGAGATGTTGATGGCGACGCGCAGGCCGCAGCCCGCCGGCACCGATTCGCTCCAGGCCTTCACCTGGGCGCAGGCATCGAACAGCACCTGCCGGCCGAGCTCGACGATCCGGCCGGATTCCTCGGCCACCGAGATGAACGCGCCCGGCATCACGACGCCGCGCTGCGGATGCTGCCAGCGCACGAGTGCCTCGACCCCGAGCAGCTCGCGGCTCGTGAGGTCGACCACCGGCTGGTACTCGACGAAGAATTCCTTGCGCGCAAGGGCGAGGTCGATGTCCTGCTCGAGGCGCAGGCGGTCGTGGAGCTGCTCCTGCATGTGCGCCTGGAACAGCACGTAGCGCGCCTTGCCGGCGGCCTTGGCGTTGTACATGGCGATGTCGGCGTTGCGCAGCAGCTGCTCGGCGTCGTCGCCGGCGCGCGAGCACGCCACGCCCACGCTGGCCGAGGCCTCGACCTCGCGTCCGTCGAGGATCAGCGGCCGGTTGAAGGCCGCGGTGATCGGGCCGGCGATGCGCTCGATGTCCGATTCCTGGCGGATGCCTTCCAGCAGGATCGCGAATTCGTCGCCGCCGAGACGCGCCACCGTGTCCGAGGGGCGCGTCGACTTCACCAGCCGCTGGGCCGCCGCCTGCAGCAGCCGGTCGCCCGCGTCGTGGCCGAGCGAGTCGTTGACGTTCTTGAAGTTGTCGAGGTCGAGGAACATCACCGCCACGCGCTGCTGCGAGCGCTGGCCGAGCGCGAGTGCGTGCTCGACGCGGTTCCAGAACAGGCTGCGGTTGGCGAGCAGCGTGAGCGGGTCGTGGAACGCGAGCTTGCGCAGCTGCTCTTCCAGCGCCTTGCGCTCGCTGACGTCCCGGAAATTCAGCGCCAGGCCGGCGATGGCGGGGTCGTCGGACAGGTTGCTGCCGACGCACTCGAGCGTGCAGCGGCGCTCGTCCGCCTCCACGACCATCTCGAGCGGGCCTACGGTGCGGCCCTGCGTGGCGGCAACCTCCAGGAGGAACGCCGCGAGGCGCTCGCGGTCGCCGTCCGACCAGAGGTCGAGCAGGTTGCGGCTCGCGAGGTCGTCCGGGTTGATGCCGAAGGTGCGCTCCGCCGCGGGCGAGGCGAAGCGCAGTTCGCCGTCGACGCCGGTGATCATGATGACGTCGGTGGCATTGCGGATCAGGGACGCGTAGCGGGCCTCCACGAGGCCGGCCGCGCGCTGCTCGCGCTTGCGGGTGTAGTCGCGCGAGATGACGCTCTGGCGCACCATCACCAGCGACGACAGCAGGAAGATGATGACCGTCATGGTGTTGGCGGGGCTCGCGGCCGTGCTGCTCTCGACGTACACGAGCACCAGGAACGACATCATCATCGCGAAGTAGGGCAGACCCTGCATGAGCACCGACGAGACGGTGCCCGGCCGGTGGCGCACGGCCGGGTCGCCGCGCAACTGCTCCCGGGCGGCCGCCCCGAGCCACAGGTAGCAGGACAGGTAGGCCCAGTCGGAGAGCCCGCCCGGCACGTAGCTGCCGTCGACCTTGGACATCGCCCACAGGATGTCGGCGACGGACATCGACGCGAAGCCGAGGGTCAGCAGCATCAGCACCCGCCGCGGGATGGCCGTGGCCCCGGAGTGCATCAGGACGACCGCGCAGGCGAGCAGGGTGATGCAGTTGAGCACCACGTAGCTCTGGGCGAGCACGAACTTCAGCAGGTCGGGGTCGCGCTGGGCCGACGCGGTCGGGCTGATGACGAAGAACCAGAAGAACGCGCCGAAGCCGAGTGCGAGGATCAGGGCGTCGAGGCCCACGCGGCCCCACTGCACCTTGACCGCGGCGCTGCGCACCACGGTCAACAGCGCGGCAAACACGAGCGGGTAGAACGCCAGGAACAGCACGTCGGCGACCGAGGGGAAGGGGTCGACGTCGAACAGCCAGTAGGTCGAGTGGGTCAGGTTGCCGACGCTGTAGCACACCAGCGCGGCGGTCAGGGGCCACCAGGTCCGGCGGGCCGAGGGATCGGCCGAGCGGCGCGCTGCGGCCCAGGCGAGCACGGCGACGGCGACGCTCGCGAGCGAGTCGGAATAGAGGTTGAAGACGTCGAGCGCGTGCCAGCCGAGGTTGGCGCCGAGCAGCAGCACCATGGACGCCGGGACATACGCAAACAGCGCAATCGCGAGCGCCCCGGTCCACCCGGACCGGAACGGCTCGCGTCGCGCGCTGTCTTGGCAGATCGACGGCCCGGACGACATCGTATTGCTGGTGCGCACCCTGGCGGCGCGGCCCTCCCACTGATTCAGCGCATCTAGCCCCATCCGGTCGCGGGGCGACCGTGACGAGCGTCCGAATTCGGGCGGGGCGGCCGTGACGTGGCGCACAGACCACCCGGTGGTGGCCGGCCCGGCCGAAAGAAGCGTTTCAGCGGCGCGTCCGCAGGGCGCCGGACTGTGACGGGTTCATCGGTCATGGCACCGGATTGGTGACACTCTCCGTCTTCGGCGCGTGACCGGCTGCACGAGAGAAGGTAACCTCCGCGCCGTTCGGTCCGACGCAAGCCGGTCCGACACCGAGATGAACCCTGGAGCAGGCGAGGCAGACCCTTGAAGCGGCGAGTGACGAAGGCCTGGATCGGCGCGTGGATGGCCCTGGCGACCGTGTCGAGTCCCCTGGTGGCGCGTGCGACGGCCGATCTGCCCAACCCGAACCTGCGCTCCAACGCGTTCTACATCGTCGACGCCTCCGACTCGAAGGTGCTGGCCGCCCGCAACGAGCGCTCGGCCGCCCCGATCGCCTCCATCACCAAGCTGATGACCGCGCTGGTCGTGCTCGACGCGCACCAGCCGATGGACGAGATCATCACCATCACGCGCGAAGACGTGCGCGACACCGCCAAGAGCGGCTCCCGGCTGGCGCCGGGCGTGCGCCTTTCGCGTTCCGACCTGCTGCACCTCGCGCTGATGTCCTCGGAGAACCGCGCGGCCCATGCGCTGTGCCGTTCGTATCCGGGCGGCCTCCGCAAGTGCGTCGCGGCCATGAACGAGAAGGCGAAGTCGCTCGGCATGAGCTCCGCCCGCTTCGTCGAGCCGACCGGCCTCTCGAGCAGCAACGTGTCGAGCGCGGTCGACCTCGTCAAGCTGGTGCGCGCCGCCGC
>JBGAHO010000055.1:0-27018 GCA_044226195.1 Steroidobacteraceae bacterium | reverse complement strand
CCGGGTACTGCAGGGCGCGGTCCTTCGATTCCGCGACGCGATCGCTGGTGACCGGGTGCGAGCGCAGCATCGCCGGCACCTGATCCGGGGCCAGCTGCGTGCGGCGGAACATGGTCTCGAAGAACGACGGCATGGCGTTTGGGTCGAAGCCGGCGGCCGCGAGCACGCCGATGCCGACGCGATCGGCCTCCGCTTCGTTCTCGCGCGTGAAATTGATCTGCGCCTGCGCGGCCATGCCCTGGGCCGCCGCGATGGCGCCCATGGTCGCGTCGGAGCTGCCACCGGCGGCACCGATCAGGATGGCGGCCAGCATCGCGGCGGCGGTCACCAGGCTCGCGCGGGACTGGGCCTCGACGCTGCGTGCGATGTGCCGCTGGGTGACGTGCGACACCTCGTGCGCCAGCACCGCCGCCAGCTCGCTCTCATTGCCCGTCTCGAGCATGAGCCCCGAGTTGACGCCGATGAAGCCGCCGGGCAACGCGAAGGCGTTGATCTCGCGGCTCGGCACCATGAAGAAATTGAACGTGCGGTCGTTGTTGCCGTCGTGCGCGAGGCTCGACAGGCGCAGGCCGAGCGACTGCATGTACTCGCTGATCTCGGGATCCTCGATCACCATGCCCGAGGCGCGCAGGTTGCGCATCACCATGCGACCGATGCTGTATTCGTCCTCGAGGCTCAAGGCGGCCTGCGCGGCGGTACCCATCTCGGGCAACTGCTCCTGGATGTCGTTGCCCGCGGCGGCCAGCACCGGGTGAGGCAGGGCGAGCCAGAGCACCGAACACAGTCCGGCGAGCAGGGCGGGGAGTCGGTCGCGATACGCTCTCATGCCTGGTTCTGACCCTCGTGGCCGGCCCGGGTTCCCGGCGCCGGGCGACGATGACCCTAGAGTGTTTCCGAGGCGAAGTCCGCCAGCCGCGAGCGCTCGCCGCGGGTGAGCGTGATGTGCCCGTAGTGCCGCCAGCCGTGGAAGCGGTTGACGACGTACGTCAGTCCGGACGTGGTCTCGGACAGGTAGGGCGTGTCGATCTGCGCGATGTTGCCGAGGCACACGAGCTTGGTCCCCGGGCCGGCGCGCGTGACCAGCGCCTTCATCTGCTTCGGCGTCAGGTTCTGCGCCTCGTCGAGGATCAGGTAGCGGTTGAGGAACGTGCGCCCGCGCATGAAGTTGAGCGAGCGGATCTTGATGCGGTTGCGCAGCAGGTCGTTGGTGGCGGCGCGCCCCCAGCTGCCGCCCTCCGGGCTCTGGGTGAGCACTTCCAGGTTATCCATCAGCGCGCCCATCCAGGGCTCCATCTTTTCCTCTTCCGTGCCGGGCAGGAAGCCGATGTCCTCGCCGAGCGGGATCGTGACGCGGGTCATGATGATCTCGCTGAAGCGGTTGGTCTCGAGCGTCTGCGCGAGGCCGGCGGCAAGCGTCAGCAGGGTCTTGCCCGTGCCGGCGGGACCGAGGATGGTGACGAAATCGATCTCGGGGTCGAGCAGCAGGTTGAGCGCGAAGTTCTGCTCGCGATTGCGCGCCGTGATGCCCCAGATGCCGTGGCGCTCGCCGCGGAAATCGCGCACGACCTCGAGCACCGCGGAGTCGCCCTCGATGCGCCGCACGATCGCCTCGAAGCCGTGGTCGCCGCCCTGGTACACGAACTGGTTGGGCGCCCAGTGCGTCGCCATGCGGCCGCGGATCCGGTAGAAGGTGCGGCCGCCCTGCTCGTGCCAGGACTCGAGCTTGCGGCCCGCCTTGTCCCAGAAATTCGCCGGCAGTTCTTCCGTGCCGGTGTAGAGCAGGTCGGCGTCCTCGATCGTCTTGTCGCTGTAGTAGTCCTCCGCGTAGACGCCGATGATCGCCGCCTTGATCCGCAGGTTGATGTCCTTCGACACCAGCGTGACCAGCGCACGCGGGTGCTCCTTCTGCAGGGCGAGCGTGTGCGCGAGGATCGCGTTGTCCGCGCCGTGGCCGGGCAGGGTGTCGGGCAGGCCGCCCTTCAGTTGCTGCGTCTGGAAGAACAGCCGGCCGGTCGGCGACTTCTTGCCGCCGTTGACGTGGCGCTTGGCGGTGGGCAGCTCGATGCCGCGATCGATCTGCTGCTTGGTGGCGTTCGCCATCAGCTCGTCGAGGAAGCGGCTCACCTGCCGCACGTTGCGCGCCGCTTCGGACAGGCCTTTCTTCCCGGCGTCCAGTTCCTCGAGGACGATCATCGGGATGAAGATGTCGTGCTCCTCGAACCGGAAGATGGCCGAGGGGTCGTGCATCAGGACGTTGGTGTCGAGGACGAAGATTCGCCGCTGGGGCGCCTGCCGGGTGCTCTTGGGCAACGTCGACTCCGGGGCCGTGGTCTCGGGTGGGCTACTTGAGGCCGCGCGCGGCCGCGAGGACTTCCTCGGCGTGGCCGTCGACCTTCACCTTGCGCCACTCCTGGCGCAGGACGCCCTTGGCGTCGATCAGGAAGGTGCTGCGCTCGATGCCCATGTACTTCTTGCCGTACATGCTCTTTTCCTTCCAGACGTCGAACAGCCGGACGACGGACTGCTTCTCGTCGGAGAGGAGTTCGAACGGGAACTCGAACTTGGCCTTGAACTTCTCGTGCGACGCGAGGCTGTCGCAGGACACGCCGACCACCTCGGTCTTCGCCTTGCGGAACTGCGGGTGCAGGTCGCGGAAGGCCATGCTCTCCTTGGTGCAGCCGGAGGTGTTGTCCTTCGGATAGAAGTACACCACGAGCGCGCGACCCTGGGCCGCGGCCAGCGACCAGGGCTTGCCGCCGGTGGCGGGCAGCGAGAAATCGGGCACCTTGGCGTCGAGGCTGACTTTCTTCGGGGGCATGGCTTCAGGCCTTCAGGGGTTCGAGGATCGCGTCGAGGTTGAGGTGGTCGCAGAGGTCCATGAACTCCTCGCGCAGCGCGGCGATGTGCACGCGCGTCGGCACGTGCACGACCATGTAGACGGAGAACATCGGCGCGCCGGTGTGGGCCGCGTTGTAGGTGCGCGTCGAGATGTCGCCGATGTCGATGCCGCGCGAGGAGAAGAAGCCCGACAGCGCGTGCAGCACGCCCGGCTGGTCGAGGCACACGACGTCGACCGAGTACGACACCATGTCGAGGCGCGGGGCATGCGGCTCGGTCCGGCGAGTGGTGATCGAGAGGCCCGAGGTCTCGGCCAGCTTGGCGAGCTCGGTTTCCGTCTTGGAGAGCGTGTGCCAGTTGCCGGCGACGAGCATCAGCATGGCGAACTCGTTGCCGAGGGCGGTCATGCGGCTCTCGAGGACGTTGCCGCCGCACTCCGACACCACGCGTGTCACGTCGTAGACCAGGCCCGTCCGGTCGCTGCCGAGGGCGGAAATCGCTATCAGTTGCTTCATGGGTTCCTGCGGGACGAGTGTAGCGGGGCGAGCCCCGCGCGTACACGCGATTTTGCCTTGCTTCGTCGCGCGGCGCTTGAGTAGCATGACGGAGTCCCCCGCCGAGGCCCGCGCATGTTCCAGGGCAGCATTCCCGCGCTCGTGACGCCGATGACCGCCGATGGCGCGGTCGATTTCCCGGCGTGGGATCGCGTGCTCGATTTTCACGTGAGCGGTGGCACCGACGGCGTGGTCGTCGCCGGCACCACGGGCGAGTCGCCGACGCTCGAGCGTGCCGAGCTCGAACAACTGGTGACCCGCGCGAAGGCACGACTCGCGGGTCGACTGCCGGTGATCGCGGGCAGCGGCACGAACTCCACGGCCAAGACCATCGCACTTTCGCGCGCCGCCGAGGCGGCCGGCGCGGATGCGCTGCTGCTGGTCACGCCGTACTACAACAAGCCGACGCAGGAAGGGCTCTTCCGTCACTTCACCGCCGTGGCCGATGCGGTCCGCGTGCCGATCCTGCTGTACAACGTGCCGGGTCGCACGGGGTGCGACATGCTGCCCGAGACCATCGTGCGGCTGTCCCGGCATGCTCGCATCGTCGGCGTGAAGGAAGCCACGGGCGATCTCGCGCGGGCGGAACCGATCCTCGCGGGCGCCCCGCGAGGATTCGCGCTCATCAGCGGCGACGATCCGACGGCGGCCCAACTGATGAAGCTCGGCGCCTGCGGCGTCATCTCCGTGACCGCGAACGTGGCGCCGCGCGCCATGCACGACGTGTGCGCGGCGGCGCTCGCCGGACGCCATGCGGAGGCGCTCTCGCGCAACGAGGCGCTCATGCCGTTGCACCGAGCCATGTTCGTCGAGGCGAACCCGATTCCGGTCAAGTGGGCCGTCGAGCGACTGGGACTGATCGGTCCGGGAATCCGCCTGCCGCTCACGCCGCTCGCGGAGCGCTACCGGGCCGAAGTCGCGGCCGCGATGAACGCCGTGGGATTGCTGCCGGTCGCGGCCTGAACGGGGTCGCACGGACTAGCCGGGCCGGGGCAGGGCGTGTACCCTTCCGGCCCGCCGAATGCGCCGGAGAGGTGGCCGAGTGGTCGAAGGCGCTGGACTGGAATTCCAGTAATGTCCAAAAGGCATTCGTGGGTTCGAATCCCACCCTCTCCGCCAGATGCAGCAACGCCCCCGAATGGGGGCGTTCTTGCATCTGGCATGAGGGTGGGACCACGAACCCACGGGACGTGGGTTCGACCCATCGGCCACGCCGATGGGCACGACCTCGCCGCAGTGGCGCGCGAGGTCGCCCCAGTGGGGCGAGGACCGTCGCGACGGTCCGAGTGCATCCCACCCTCTCCGCCGGGGTACCTCACTTCCACTAGTGCGTGACCTATCTCGCCCAACTTACTGTTTTGTAGAGTCTTAAGTGTCGGCATACCCCAACCGCCTGGCCGCCCCCCGCCAATGCCAGACTTGGCCTTCCCACGCCATTGAATCCGCCTGACTCCATGACCCGCCGAATTCGCGTCCCGTGCCTGTTGGTCGCTGTGATCGCCGTCGCCTCCTGCGCCCGCGCGCCCGATCCGCAGTATTTCGAAGGCGACTCGATGGGCACGACGTACCACGTCACGCTCACCGCCTTGCCCGATCGCGTCTCGCGGGCCGAGGTTCAGGCGGTGATCGACGAGGTGTTGGACGATGCGGATGCGCACCTGTCGACGTGGCGCAGTGATTCGGAAATCTCACGCTTCAACGCCCTGACGTCCGTCGACTGGGTGCCGGTGTCGGACGACCTGCGGTCCGTGCTCGGCGAGGCGCAACGCGTGGCGGGCGAAACCCAGGGCGCATTCGACGTCACCGTCGCGCCACTGGTCGATATCTGGGGGTTCGGGCGGAACACGCGCGCACCGGCGCATGCGCCGTCCACCCTGCAGTTGCACGATGTCCGGGACAACGTGGGTCGCGCGCTGCTCGAGGTGCAGGAGCAGCCACCCGCGATCCGCAAGCGGCGCGAAGGCGTGCGCATCGACGTGGCGGGCATTGCGCCCGGCTTTGCCGTCGATCGCATCGCCGAGCGCCTGCGACGACTGCGGGTGAAGGATGCCCTCGTCGAACTCGGGGGCGAGGTTCGTGCCTGGGGACGCAATCCCGATGGCGTGCCGTGGATCGTGGCGGTGGAGGCGCCGGTCGCGGGCGAGCGTCGCGTGTACGCACTCGTTCAGCTCGACGGGCAGAGCATCTCCACCTCCGGGGACTACCGCGATTTCCGGCTCGTCGATGGCACTCGGGTCTCGCACACGATCGATCCGCGCACCGGCCTGCCCGTCGGTCGCGCGCTCGCCTCGGTCAGCGTCGTACATTCGTCTGCCATGACGGCCGATGCCTACGCGACCGCGCTGATGGTGCTCGGACCGGGGCCCGGCCTGCGATTCGCGACCGAGCATCACCTCGCGGCGCTGCTGCTCGAGCGGGTGCCGGGGCGGGCGGGCTGGCGGGAGCACGTCACACCGGAGTTCGCACGGCTGCGCCAGCCGCGGTCGTGACGCTATCATCCGCGGATGGCGAAGGAGCTGACCACCCGCATGCGCCGGCGACCCCTGCTGGCACCGCTGCTCATTCCCATGCTGGGCGTGCTCGCGGCCGGGGCCGGGATTTACTGGATCGGCACGTGGGCGCGCACCACCGTGGTCGTCCTCGTGCGCCACGCCGAGGCCCTGACCAGCACCAACGGCGATCCCGACCTGAGTCCTGCGGGCGAGAAGCGGGTCGCGGGCCTGGGGGAGTTGCTGGCCGACGTGCTCGGCGAGCGCAAGGTCGACTACCTGTATGCCGCCGACACGCGGCGGGCCCAGCAGACCGCGGCCCCGGTGGCCAACCAGTTCAAGCTGCCGATCAACCTGCTCGCGAGCAGCGACTGGGCGGGGCTCGCGGGACGCATCAAGCGCGAGCACCGCGGCAAGACCGTGGCGGTGGTCGGCTACGCGACGACGTTGCCGATGGTGCTCAGCCAGCTGAGCGGCAACAGCGTGGCGATGGCGGACGACGAGTTCGACTCGATCTACGTCGTGGTCATGCCGAGCCCGGGCGAGACTCGGGTATTCCGCCTGCGGTATGGTGAGCCGCGCAGCGCGGCTCCTGCAAAGTAATTTCTCGAATCAGTCCGTAACTCGTTGACGAGGCGTCACTTATTGGTGGCGCCCGCCGCGATGGCCTGGCGGACGAACGCCTCGTGCGCGCCGATCCGCAGGTCGGCCAGCACCCCGTCCAGGATCCTGCCGTCGCTCCCGATCAGGTAGGTGCCGCGCCGCACGCCGAGGCCGAGCGGACCGTCGAGGTCAAAGGCCTTGACCGCCACTTTGTCCGGGTCGGCCAGCAGCGTGAAGTTCAGCCCGTGCTTGTCCGCGAAGCGCCGGTGCGACTCGCTGCTCTGGGGGCTCACGCCGACCACTCGCAGGTTCGCCCGCAGCAGGTCGGACTGCAGGTCCCGGAAACTGCAGGCTTCCTTGGTGCAGCCGGGGGTGAAGTCGGCCGGGTAGAAATAGAGGATCAGCGGCCCGTCCTTGCGCAGGGAGGCGAGGGTATGTGTCTTGCCATCCTGGTCCTGCAGCTTGAACTCGGGTGCCTGCGTGCCGTTCTTCAGCATGTCACTGTCCTCCCGTGCGCCCCGCGGCGCCCGAATAGTCGGTTTCCATGACGACGTAGCCCGCGTCCACCATGCCACAGCCGAGATAGGTCTGCTGCGCGCGGCGGTTGGCGGCCTCGACGTAGAGGCGCAGGCCGCAGATGCCCGGGGTGCTGCGCGCGAGGGCCTCGACGTAGGCATAGAGTGCGCGGAAGACACCGCGTCGCCGGGCCTCCGGCACGACGTAGACGCTCTGGATCCACCAGAACATGCCGTTGCGCCAGTCGCTCCACTCGTAGGTCAGCATCAGCTGGCCGACCACGGCGCCGTCGATCTCAGCCACGAAGTACCGGCCGCGGGCCGGGTCCTCGAAGGCGGCACGGACCCCGCGCGCGACGGTCGGGGGATCGAGGTGCTTGTGCTCGGTCTCGAGGGCCATGGCGGCGTTGCCGTGGGCGATGAAATCGAGGTCGCGAACCTCGGCGGCGCGGATGTGTACGGTCATGCCCGGATGATAGCCGGCGCGCGCAGGTTGCGACCGGCGGGGCCGGTGCTACAATGCGCGCCCTCGTGTGGGGCGGTAGCTCAGCTGGGAGAGCGTCGCGTTCGCAATGCGAAGGTCGAGGGTTCGATCCCCTTCCGCTCCACCACTTCTTTCCCGCGTCCCCACGACCACGCCCCGGTAGCTCAGTGGATAGAGCGACCGCCTCCTAAGCGGTAGGTCGTCGGTTCAACTCCGGCCCGGGGCGCCACTCCTGCTGTGGCCAGGGTAAGGAGGTCTCGGATGCGCTCGCTTGCGTGGATGCTCTGCGGACTGCCGCTGCTGGCCGGTGCGGCCGACGTGTCGCCGGCCGTGCCGCCGCCGCAGGAGACCGCCATCGAAGAAGTCCTGGTGACGGGACAGCAGCCCGGACCGGGACTCTGGAGGGTCACGCGCGACGGCGCCGCCGGGGACCACGAGCTCTGGATCCTCGGCAACTACAGCCCGCTGCCGAAGAAGATGCAGTGGCGCTCCCACGACGTCGAGGCCGTGCTCACCGGCGCCCAGGAAGTCCTGTCGCCGCCGAACGTCGAGGCCGAGGTCGGGTTCTTCGGCACGCTCGCCGTACTGCCGACGCTGATCGGCGCCAAGCGCAATCCCAACGACGCGCTGCTGAGGGACGTGGTGACGCCCGATCTGTACGCGCGCTGGCTCCCGCTGAAGGAGCGTTATCTCGGGCGCGACGACGACCCGGAGGAGTGGCGACCGATCTTCGCCGCGCAGGCGCTCTACCTCGCCGCGCTCGACAAGAAGGGACTGGTGCCATACGAGGGCATCTGGCCGGACGTGCAGAAGCTGGCCCGCCGCGCGCGGGTGAAGGTCACCACGCCGGAGGTCTCCTTCAAGTTCGACAAGGCCCGCGCCGCGATGAAGGAATTCAAGGCGATGCCGCTCGCCGACACCGAGTGCTTCGCGCGCACCATCACGCGCCTCGAGACGGACATGGACCTCGTGCGCGAGCGGGCGAACGCGTGGGCGGTCGGTGACATCGAGCGCCTGCGCAAGCTGGCGCCGGTCGAGCGCGCGAGCGCCTGCATCGGCGCGCTGCTCGACTCGTCGCTGGCGCGCGAGCGGGGCCTCACCGACATGCCCGAGCGCCTGAAGTCTGCCTGGGTCGCGGAGGCGGAGCGGGCGTTCGCGCAGAACCGCACGACGCTCGCCGTGCTGCCGGTCGAAGAGATCCTGAAGCCGAACGGCTACGTCGCGCAGTTGCGCGCGCGCGGCTACTCGGTCACGGAGCCCTGACGCCCGATTCGAGCCCGGCGTCGGCTCGCCGCACGGCGGCGAATTCCGCTTCGGCGTCGAAGTCACGGTGCAGCCACAGGTACACGAGCGTGGCCACGGGCAGGCCGACCAGCATCGAGATGTCCGCACCGCCGAGGGCGCGCGCCACCGGGCCGGTGTACAGCGCGGTGCTGAAGCACGGGATCATCGCCACGAAGCCGGCCGCGTACGCCGCGAGGCCGCGCGCATTCCAGCGGCCATAGAGTCCGTCGGGATTGAAGATCTCGCGCACGGAGTAGTGGCCCTTGCGCACCCAGAAAAAGTCCACGAGGTTGATCGCGGTCCACGGCGTGAACAGGTAGAGCAGCACGGCGAGCAGGTCTTCGAAGCGGTGGATGAAGTCCGCCGAGGAGGCGAGCGCGATGCCGGTCGCGAGCGTCACCGCGACGGCCAGGGCGACGATGCGGTCGATCGCGCCGGGGCGCGTCTTGCGGAAGCAGTCGGCGATGCTGAGCAGCGTGAGCGCGGCGCCGTAGAAGTTGATGCCGGTCATCGTGATCAGGCCGAGGATGGCGACTCCGAGCAGCGCCGTGCCGAAGCCGGGGAACACCGCGTCGCCCGCCGTCTGCAGCGCGGCCGAGATCTCGGCAGTGGGGCTCAGTGCGGCGGCAATCGTCCCGACGAGCATCATCCAGATGCCGCCGATGAAGGCGCCGATGCTCGTCCAGAAAAAGCTCGAGGCCACCCCGACGTCGGGCGGCAGGTAGCGCGAGTAATCCGACACGTAGATCGACCAGCTCAACTGGTAGGCGGCCGCGGCGAAGAACTGCACCAGGAACGGGATGGCGGGAAAGGCGCCGAGCGTCCACGCGTCGGCCGGCAGGTGCAGGCGCGTGCTGCCGCCGAGCGTGAAGATCAGCAGCATGGCGATCGTCAGGTAGGCTACCCAGCGCTGCACGCGATGGATCCAGTGATACCCCACCATCGGCAGCACGGCGGCGAGCAGGCCGAAGCCGACGACGACCGCCCGGTGATTCTCGATGTTGCGACCGAGGAGCGTGTGCGCGGCGTCGGTCACCAGCACGGCGTTGAAGGCGTTGTAGCCGATGTACGCCACCAGGGCCACGATCCACACCAGCAGCGCGCCGAGGTAACCGAACTGCGGCCGCGACTGGATGAGTTGCGGCAGGCCGAGTTGCGGTCCCTGCGTCGAGTGGAAGGCCATGAAGACCGTGCCGAGCGCGCAGCCGGAGACGACGGCGATGGTGGTCCACAGCAGGTTGGCGCCGAGCGTCAGGCCGATCACGCCGACGGCGAGCGTGGCGAGGTGCGCGTCACCCGAGAACCACACGGGCCACAGGTGCCACACCTTGCCGCGGCGTTCCGCGAGCGGGATGTAGTCGATCGTGTGGCGCTCGAGCAGTCGACCGTGTTCCATCCGGCTCCGCCCCCTGTTTTCGTTGTCGGCGGAGTCTAGCGCAGGCCTTCCGGCCGACTGGCAATTTTTCCGCGCGACGGCTGTAATCAGTGCCATGAGCCACACCGATTCCTGGGCGCCGCGCCCCTGGCAGACCGCGCTCGAGGACGACTGGATCGACTTCAACGGACACCTGCGCGACGCGTTCTACGTGTTCCTCGCCAGCCGGGCCACCGACGACCTGATGGAGCAGGTGGGGCTCGACGAGGCCTACCGCGCGGCCACGGGCGGCACGCTGTACACGCTGGAGATGCACGTCCATTTCCTGCAGGAAGTGAAGCGCGAGGACGTCGTCACGACCACGCTCCGGCCGCTGGCCGTCGATGCGAAGCGCCTGCAGGCCCGCTGCGAGATCGCGTGTCCGCGCCTCGACGGGCCGGCCGCCGTCGTCGAGATGCTGCTGCTGCACGTGACGCAGAAGCCGTCGCCCAAAGCCGCGCCGTTCCCGGAGCCCGTGGCGCAACGGCTGGCGCAGTGGCTGGCTGCCGCGACGCCTCCGGCAGATGACTATGGTTCGCGCGCGATCGCGCTCAAGCGCCCGAAACTCAGCGGCGGGACAGGAACGGATTGATCACTCCGGCCACGGCTGCCGGATCTTCCCAGTACGCGTTGTGCCCGAGTTGCTCGAACAGGTGCACGCGGGCGTGCGGCAGGGCGGTGCGGAGCGAACAGCGGTCCCTTGGTCCGAACAGGTTGTCGCGCGCTCCCCAGACGAGCAGCGTCGGCGCCCGCAGTTTCGGCAGGCCCGCCTGCAACGTCGACAGGTCGAGCGCCTGGTCGAGGATCGCGAGCCACACCTGCGCAGGGATGGCGGCCGCATCGCGCCGCTGACGGCGCAGGAATTCCGCGTCGACCGGCGCGGTCGAGGTGTACCACGCGATCATGAACGGCGACTCGGGATCGATCGGGTCCTGCAGGCCGAGGATGGCGCCGCGGAAGTCGAACGCCGCGCTCGCGGACGCTTCGCCGGCGCAACTCGCGAGCGGACCGCCGCTCGAGGACTGCAGCACGACGCGCCGCGTGCGCGCCGGGAATTCTTCGGCGAAGGACTGCGCGATGAGGCTGCCGAGCGACGTGCCCACCACGTCGGCGCGCTCGACGTGCAGTGCATCGAGCAGGCGTCGCAGATCGTCCGCGAAGCTCCGGCGGTCGTAGCAGCACGCAGGCTTGTCCGATTGTCCGTGACCGCGCAGGTCGGGGATCACGTAGCGGTGCGCGGGATCGAGGTACGGCAGCAGAGGGACCCAGCCGCGCGCATTGCTGGTGTAGCCGTGGATCAGCAGCACCACGGGCGCATCGCGCGGGCCCCGGTCGACGTAGGCGAGGTGGAGGCCGTTGGACAGTTCGACGCGCTGGCGCGACGCATCGAACGCATCGAGGTCGATGGCGACCGGGGCGTCGGCTCGTATGGCGCCGGCAGCCAGCAGCAGGCCCGCGCAGGCGGCGGCGCGCAGGCGACGAAAAAGCGTGACTCCGGTCCGCGTCGACATCGTTCCTCCGTGGTCCGATCCGCCTGCAACCCGGCGGAGGACTCCGCTACAATACACGCCCTTTTTTCCACGGGTCCGCCCCGTGGAACCAACGGGTTTCCCACTGCGAATCGACCGAGGCGATGAGCGACACCAACGCGATGCTTCCTGCGACGCCGCTGGCCGCCGGCAACGACGCGTACGTCGAGATGATGTACGAGCAGTTCCTGGCCAACCCGGAGTCCGTGCATGCCGACTGGCGTGCGTGGTTCACGTCCCTGGGCGGACACGGTCGGGACGTCCCCCACCGTCCGCTCGTGGAGGCGCTGGCGGACCGTGCGCGGACCGCGCGCCCGGCGGGCGGTCCGGCCGGCCCGACGCCCGCGCCCGATGGCGCCGTCAAGCAGGGCGCCGTGTCGCGCATGATCCAGATCTACGCGAACCGCGGGCACCTGATCGCGAACCTCGATCCGCTCGGGCTCACCGTGCGCCCGGTGCCGAAGGTGCTCGGGCTCGACTACCTCAATCTCGGCGAGTCCGACCTCGATACCGAGTTCTACACCGGCAGCCGCAACGAGGCGATCAAGCCGCGGCTCAAGCTGCGCGAGATCATCGCGCAGTTGAAGGACATCTATTGCGGCACGGTCGGCGCGGAGTTCGCGCACGTCTCGGACGAGACCGAGCGCCTGTGGCTGCAGGACCGGTTCCAGGTCGGTCGCGTGCGCCAGCACTACTCGGCCGAGGCGCGTCGCAACATCCTCTGGGGCCTGACCATGGCCGAGGGGCTGGAGCGCTATCTCGCCACGAAGTACCCGGCGCAGAAACGCTTCTCCCTCGAAGGCGGCGACAGCCTGATCCCGCTGCTCGAGGACCTCATCCAGACCAGCGGCACGCACGGGGTCGAGGACATCGTCATCGGCATGGCGCACCGTGGCCGCCTCAACGTGCTCGTGAACGTGCTCGGCAAGGAACCGTCGGTGCTGTTCTCGGAGTTCGAGGGCAACTACGACCTGCGCAAGCTCAAGGGCTCCGGCGACGTGAAGTACCACAAGGGCTTCTCGTGCGACGTGCGCACCCCGGGCGGCAACGTGCACGTGGCGCTGGCCTTCAACCCGTCGCACCTCGAGGTGGTGAATCCCGTGGTCGAGGGTTCGGTCCGCGCGCGCCAGGAGCGGCGCGGCGACGACAGGGGCGACAAGGTCATGCCCGTGCTCATCCACGGCGACTCCGCCTTCGGCGGCCAAGGTGTCGTCACCGAGACCCTGCAGTTCTCGCAGGTGCGCGCGTTCTACACCGGCGGCACGATCCACCTCGTGATCAACAACCAGGTGGGCTTCACCACCAGCGATCCGCGCGACCTGCGCTCGACGCTCTACTGCAGCGACGTCGCCAAGATGATCGAGGCGCCGATCCTGCACGTGAACGGCGACGATCCGGAGTCGGTGGTGTTCGCGACGCGCTTCGCCGTGGACTACCGCATGAAGTTCCACAAGGACATCGTGATCGACCTGGTCTGCTACCGGCGGCTGGGCCACAACGAGGCCGACGAGCCGGCGGCGACGCAGCCGGTCATGTATTCGACCATCCGTGCCAAGCCGACGACGCGGCAGCTCTATGCCGAGAAACTCGTTGCCGAGGGCGTGCTCGGCACCGGCGACGCCGACGCGATGGTCGAGGAGTATCGCCGCGGCCTCGACGAGCATCGCACCATGGGGCGCAACGTGCTGGGGCTGATCGGCAACAAGCACACCGTCGACTGGAGCAAGTTCCACGACGTCGACTGGACGGAGCAGATCCGCACGGGCGTCAAGCCGGCGCTGCTGCGCGAACTCGGCGTCAAGGCGACGACGTTCCCCGCCGGGTTCACCCTGCACCGGCAGGTGCAGAAGATCGTCGAGGACCGGCGCCGGATGGCGGCGGGCGAGTTGCCCCTCGACTGGGGCTTCGCCGAGACGCTCGCCTACGCGTCCCTGCTCGAGGAAGGCTACGAGGTCCGCCTCACCGGCCAGGACAGCGGGCGCGGCACGTTCTTCCACCGGCATGCGGTGGGCCACGACCAGAAGACCGGCGCGACCTACGTGCCGCTCAAGCACCTGAAGGCGGGCCAGCCGCGCTTCCGCGTCACGGACTCGCTGCTGTCCGAGGAGGCCGTGCTCGGCTTCGAGTACGGCTACTCGACCACGGATCCGAACTGCCTCGTCATCTGGGAAGGCCAGTTCGGCGACTTCGCGAACGGCGCGCAGGTCATCATCGACCAGTTCATCAGCTCGGGCGAGGCCAAGTGGGGCCGCGTCTGCGGCCTCACGATGTTCCTGCCGCACGGCTACGAAGGGCAGGGGCCCGAGCACTCCTCGGCGCGGCTCGAGCGCTTCCTGCAGCTCTGCGCGGAGAACAACCTGTCGGTGTGCGTCCCGTCGACGCCGGCGCAGATGTTCCACATGCTGCGCCGGCAGATGCTGCGCTCGTTCCGCAAGCCGCTGGTGGTGATGACCCCGAAGAGCCTGCTGCGCCACAAGCTGTCGGTGTCCTCGCTCGCCGATCTCGCCCAGGGGCGCTTCCAGGAAGTCATCAACGAGGTCGACGAGCTGGACCCGAAGAAGGTCCGGCGCGTGGTCTTCTGCTCGGGCAAGGTCTACTTCGACCTGCTCGAGGCGCGACGCCTCGACGACATCCGGGACGTCGCGCTGGTGCGCATCGAGCAGCTCTACCCGTTCCCGAGCGAGGATTACGCGCTCGCGCTGAAGCACTACCCGAATGCGACCGAGGTCGTGTGGTGCCAGGAAGAACCGCAGAACCAGGGCGCGTGGTACCAGATCCGCCACCGGCTGCAGGACGCGCTGAACCACCAGCAGGAACTGCTGTACTCCGGTCGCGCCCCGGCGGCGGCGCCGGCCACCGGCATCCTGCCGATGCATGCCGCCCAGCAGCAGGGCCTGGTCGCCGCAGCCCTGAAGTCCCATGCCCGTGAAGAGACCGCGCGCGTGACTTCGCGTCTGCGCGCGACCCCCAGCAGGAAGAAGTCATGACCATCGAAGTGCGCGTTCCCCAGCTCCCGGAGTCGGTGGCCGACGCCACGGTCGTGGCCTGGCGCAAGCAGCCCGGCGACGGCGTGACCCGCGACGAGAACCTGGTCGACCTCGAGACCGACAAGGTCGTGCTCGAGGTCCCGGCGCCGGCCGCGGGCGTGATCAAGGAACTGAAGGTGCAGAACGGCGCCACGGTCACGAGCGGCCAGGTGCTGGCCGTCATCGAGGAAGGTGCCGTGGCGGCCGCGAAGCCGACGGCCGCGCCGGCTGCTGCGAGCGCGACGCCCGCTGCTGCCGCGGAGGGCAAGGAGAAGCTCGCGCCATCGGTGCGTCGCCTCGTCGAGGAGCACAAGCTCGATGCCACGGGCATCGCCGGCTCGGGACGCGACGGCCGCATCACCAAGGGCGACGTGCTGAGTCACCTTTCGGCGGGTGAAGCGGCACCGAAGGCCAGCCCCCCGGCGCCCGCGCCCGCGTTGCCGCCGGTGACGGCCGGCGCCCGCGGGGAACGTCGCGTGCCAATGACGAGGCTGCGAGCGCGGATCGCCGAGCGTCTCGTGCAGGCGCAGTCGACCGCCGCCATGCTCACGACGTTCAACGAAGTCGACCTGAAGGCCGTCAACGAACTGCGCGCCCGGTACAAGGACCGTTTCGAGAAGGAGCACGGCGCGCGCCTCGGCTTCATGTCGTTCTTCGTCAAGGCGAGCGTCGAGGCCCTCAAGCGCTACCCGCTGGTGAATGCCTCCATTGACGGCAACGACATCGTCTACCACGAGTACTACGACATCGGCGTGGCGGTCTCGACGGACCGCGGCCTGATCGTGCCGGTGCTGCGCAATGCCGACGCCCTCGGCTTCGGTGAGATCGAGAAGGCGGTGGTCGGTTACGCGCAGCGCGCGCGCGAGGGATCGATCACGCTGCAGGAACTGACCGGCGGCACCTTCACGATCACCAACGGCGGCGTGTTCGGCTCGCTGCTGTCGACGCCGATCCTCAACATGCCGCAGAGCGCGATCCTCGGCATGCACAAGATCCAGGAGCGGCCGGTCGTGGTGGACGGCCAGGTGGTCGTGCGCCCGATGATGTACCTCGCGCTCTCCTACGATCACCGCCTCATCGACGGCAAGGAAGCAGTCCAGTTCCTGGTCGCGATCAAGGACGCGCTCGAGGACCCGGCCCGCCTGCTGCTGCAGGTCTGAGACACAGGATTTCCCCATGACCGACACTTCGTTCGACGTCATCGTCATCGGCGCAGGCCCCGCGGGGTATCCCTGCGCGATCCGCGCGGCGCAGAACCAGCTCAAGGTCGCCTGCATCGACGGGTGGAAGAACCTCGACGGCAAGTACGCCTTCGGCGGCACCTGCCTCAATGCGGGCTGCATCCCCTCGAAGGCGCTGCTCGAGTCGTCCGAGCTGTATCACCGCGCGCACGCGGAATTCGCGGCCCACGGCATCAAGGTGAGCGGCCTCGAGTTCGACGTCGCGACCATGCAGAAGCGCAAGGCCGGCATCGTCAAGGCGTCGACGCAGGGTATCGCGGGCCTGTTCAAGGCGGCCGGCGTGACCGCGCTGCAGGGCCACGGCCGGCTGCTCGCGGGCAACCGCGTCGAGTACACGGCGGCGGACGGAACGACGCAGACCCTGGTCGCGAAGCACGTCGTGCTCGCGTCCGGCTCCGCGCCCATGGAGCTGAAGTCGATGCCGTTCAACGGCGAGACCATCGTGGATTCCTGGGGTGCGCTCGAGTTCGACGCCGTGCCGAAGCGACTCGGCGTGATCGGCGCCGGGGTCATCGGTCTCGAACTCGGCAGCGTCTGGCGCCGGCTCGGCGCCGAAGTGGTCGTGCTCGAGGCGATGGAGCAGTTCCTCCCCATGGCCGACCAGGCCGTGGCGAAGGAAGCCCTCAAGCACTTCAGGAAGCTCGGTCTCGACGTCCGGCTCGGCGCGAAGGTGACGGGCGCGACGGCGGGCAAGGCGGGCGTGGCCGTGACCTATGCGGACGCCAAGGGTGAACAGTCGGTGACCGTCGACAAGGTCGTGGTCGCGATCGGCCGGCGGCCGTACACCCGGGACCTGCTCGGCGAGGGCTCGGGCGTCGAACTCGACGAGCGCGGCTTCATCCGGGTCGACCACGAGTGCCGCACGGGTGCGGGCAACGTCTGGGCCATCGGCGACGTGGTGCGCGGCCCCATGCTCGCGCACAAGGGCAAGGAGGAGGGCGTGATGGTCGCCGACCTGATCGCCGGCCAGTACTCCGAGGTCAACTACGCGCTGGTGCCCTCGGTGATCTACACCGCGCCCGAGATCGCCTGGGTCGGGCAGACCGAGGAGCAGGTCAAGGCGAGCGGGCGCGCCTACAAGGTCGGCAGCTTCCCCTTCATGGCGAGTGGCCGGGCCCGCGCCATGGAAGCGCCGGCCGGCTTCGCCAAGGTCGTGGCCGCCAGCGACGACGACGAGATCCTCGGCGTGCACATCATCGGCCCGATGGCGGGCGAACTGATCGCCGAGGCCGTGCTGGCCATGGAGTACTCGGCGAGCAGCGAGGACCTGCAGCGCACGATCCACGCGCATCCGACGCTGAGCGAGGCGCTGCACGAAGCGGCCCTCGCGGCCGACAAGCGCGCGATCGACTTCCCCAACAAGTGACGACGGGCCGGCGGCTCACTGCCGCCGGCGCGCCGAGATCACGTTCGGCAGGCTCGCGATCCGGGCCAGCAGCCGGCTCAATTCCTCGAAGCCGTGCACGCTCACGGTGAGGTCGACCTTGGCGGTGTTCTCCGCCGGGTTGGTCACCGTGTTCATCGTCTCGATGCTGATGTGCTCGTCCGCCAGGATCGCCGAGATGTCGCGCACCAGCCCGCGGCGGTCGAAGGCGTGGATCTCGAGGGCCACCGCGAACGTCCGGTCGGCGGACGGACGACCCCAGTCGACGACCAGCACGCGCTGTGGCTGGGCGGCCCGCAGGCGCAGCAGGTTGGCGCAGGTCGCGCGATGGATGCTCACCCCGCGCCCGATCGTGATGAAGCCTGCGATCGGCTCGGGCGGCACCGGCCGGCAGCACCTCGCGATCGTGCTCATGAGGTCGCCGACCCCGTCGATGATGAGGCCGCTCGAGGCGGACCGGCGCTCGTGCTTCGGGTGCAGGCGCGGGTGCGACTTCGGCGGCTCGGCTTCGTGCACGCGCCGCTGGATCGCGCCGGCGACCTGGGCCAGCGTCAGTTCGCCCTCGCCGAGCGCCTGGTGCAGCGCGTCGGCGTTCGGCAGGCCGAGCTCGTCGAGGATCTCCGGCAGTGTCGGCGCGCGCACGCCGAGCCGGTCGAGTTCGCGCTCGAGCATCTGCCGGCCCTGCTCGCGGTTCTGGCCCTCGTCGAGCTTGCGGAACCAGCTGCGCACCTTGGCGCGATTGCGCTGCGAGGCGAGGAAACCGAGTGCCGGCACCAGCCAGTCGCGGCTCGGCTGCGGGTGCTTGCCGGTGATGATCTCGACCGTGTCGCCGTTCGCGAGCTCGTGGTCGAGCTGCACCATGCGGCCGTTGACCTTGGCCCCGCGGCAGCGATGGCCGAGGTTCGTGTGCACGTGGTAGGCGAAGTCGAGCGGCGTCGCTCCGCGCGGCAGGTCGACGACCTCGCCCTTGGGGCTGAGCGCGTAGACGCGGTCCTCGAAGACCTCAGCCTGCAGGCCGTCGAGCAGGTCGGGCTCGACGCCCTCGCGCGCGGTCGGCTCGAGCAGCTGGCGCAGCCAGTTGATCTTCTGCTGGAAGCCGGCCTCGGCCCGGCGTCCTTCCTTGTACTGCCAGTGCGCGGCGACGCCGAGCTCGGCGTGCTCGTGCATCTCGCGCGTGCGGATCTGCACCTCGAGCGGCAGCTTTCCCGGGCCGACCACCGCGGTGTGCAACGAGCGGTAATTGTTCTCCTTGGGCGTCGCGATGTAGTCGTCGAACTCGCCCGGCATGTAGGGCCACAGGCTGTGCACGATGCCGAGGGCGGCGTAGCACTCCGCCACGGTGCCGACCATGACGCGCACGGCGAGCACGTCCATCACCTGCTCGAAGGCGAGGCCCTTGCGCTGCATCTTGCGCCAGATGCTGTAGATGTGTTTCGGCCGGCCGCTGATCTCGCCGTGGATGCCGGCGGCCTGCAGCGCGCCGACGAGGTCGCGCTTCACGTCCTCGATGTAGCGCTCGCGCTCGTCGCGCTTGACCTTGAGCCAGCCCGCGATGCGCTTGTACTCCGCCGGCTCGCTGTAGCGGAAGGCGAGGTCCTCGAGTTCCCACTTCACCTGCCAGATGCCGAGTCGGTTGGCGAGCGGCGCGTAGATCTCGCGCGTCTCGAGGGCGGCGCGCTGCTGCTGCTCGGGCGTGGCTCCCTTGAGATTGCGCAGCCGCACGAGCTGGGCGGCGAGACGGATGAGCACCAGTCGCACGTCCGAGGCGAGCGCGAGCAGCAGCTTGCGCAGGCCCTCGGCCTGCTCCGGGCGCAGGTGCGCGCCGGGATTCCAGCCCGCCGGCAGGCCGTCGCCGGCGCGTTGCAGCGCGCGGGCCAGCTTGAGCGCCGGTTCACCGAAGACCTCGACGGCCGCCGCGTCCTCGATCGCGCCGTAGTGCAGCTGGGGCAGCAGCAGTCCGGCCAGCAGGACGTCGTCGTCGGGCTGCAGCTGGGCGAGGATCGCCGCCAGCTCCAGGCTGCGCGCAGACGCTTCGGCCTCCGCGCGTGCGCCGACCCAGTCGACGGCGGCGCGGACCGCGGGCGAGAGGCGCTGCAGGTCGATTTCGGCGGCTTTCACGACGGGGTATCATACCGCGCCCTTCCTCGCTCCCTTGCTCGGGGTCAGACTTGCCGATCCAATCTCGCGGCGGCCGGCGCTGGACGCTTCCGACGAAAGCCGTCGCGACCCGTGGTCCGCGGGTGCGCATCCTCGGCATCGATCCCGGTTCGCAGAACACCGGTTACGGCATCGTCGACTGGCACGGCGGCGAGGCGAGGTACGTCGCCAGCGGCGCGATCCGCACCCAGGGCGCGGAGTTCCCGCCGCGACTGCGCCAGATCTTCGACGGCGTGCAGGCCCTGATGCGCGAGTACGCGCCGGACGAGGTGGCGATCGAGCGCGTGTTCATGCATCGCAACGCGGACAGCGCGCTCAAGCTCGGCCAGGCGCGCGGCGCGGCGATCTGCGCAGCCTATTCGGCGAGTCCGGTCGTGTTCGAATATGCTCCCCGCGAGGTGAAGCTCGCGGTGGTCGGTCAGGGCGGTGCGTTGAAGGAACAGGTGCAACTGATGGTGAAGACCCTGCTGCGCTTGCAGGGCGAGCTTGGGCCCGACGCGGCGGATGCCATCGGCCTCGCGCTGTGCCACGCGTACTCGCGTGAAGTGCGCGCCGCCGTCGACGGGCAGGCGCGGGGGCCCCGGCGTTGATCGGGCACCTGCGCGGCAGGCTCACGGCCAAGCATCCGCCACTGCTCGTGGTGGACGTGGGCGGGGTCGGCTACGAGGTCGAGGCCCCGATGTCCACGTTCTACGGCCTGCCTTCCGTCGGCGCGGACGTGCAGTTGCTGACGCACCTCGTCGTGCGCGAGGACGCGCACGTGCTGTTCGGCTTCGGCAGCGAGCGCGAGCGCAGCCTGTTCCGCGAGCTGATCAAGGTCTCCGGCGTCGGGCCGCGCATCGCTCTCGGCATCCTCTCGGGGGCCTCGGTCGACGAGTTCCACCGCTGCGTGGAGGCGCAGGACGTCGCCGCGCTCACCCGCATCCCGGGCATCGGCCGCAAGACCGCGGAGCGCCTGATCGTCGAGATGAAAGACCGGCTCAAGGTGCTCGGCGGCGCGACGTTCGCGCCCGGTGCCGGCGCGGGTAACTCGCCCCCAGGTGCGCAGGCCGAAGCGTTCAGTGCACTCGTGGCCCTCGGCTACAAGCCGGCCGAGGTCACCCGCCTGCTGCAGGGCGTGGATCCGGCCGTGACCACCACCGAAGAACTGATCCGCCACGCGCTCAAGGCGGCCGCCCGATGACGCGCCGTCGGGACGAGGACCAGGTGATGATCGAACCGGATCGCGTGGTGGCCGCGGGCGCGCAGGGCGACGAGGAGAACTACGACCGCGCCGTGCGCCCGAAGACCCTGGCCGAGTACGTCGGGCAACCGGCGGTGAAGGCGCAGATGGAGATCTTCATCTCCGCCGCCCGCAACCGGGGCGAGGCACTCGATCACGTGCTCATCTTCGGTCCCCCGGGCCTCGGCAAGACCACCCTCGCGCACGTCATCGCCAACGAACTTGGTGTCGGCTACAAACAGACCTCCGGGCCGGTGCTCGAGCGGCCGGGCGACCTCGCCGCGCTGCTGACCAACCTGCAGCCGAACGAGTTGCTGTTCGTCGACGAGATCCATCGCCTGAGCCCGGTGGTGGAGGAGATCCTCTATCCCGCGCTCGAGGACTACCAGCTCGACATCGTCATCGGCGAAGGCCCCGGGGCGCGCTCGATCAAGCTCGACCTGCCGCCGTTCACGCTGGTGGGCGCCACGACCCGCGCCGGCCTGCTCACCTCGCCGCTGCGGGACCGCTTCGGCATCGTGCAGCGCCTCGAGTTCTACGGACGGGACGACCTGCAGCGCATCGTCGAGCGCTCCGCGCGCATCCTCGGCGTGCCGATGGACCCAGGCGGCGCCGAACGCATTGCGTCGCGTTCGCGCGGCACGCCACGCATCGCGAACCGCCTCCTGCGGCGCGTGCGCGACTATGCGGAGGTGCGCGGCGAAGGGCGCGTCACCGACACGATCGCGCAGGCCGCGCTTGACCTGCTCGACGTCGACCCGCAGGGCTTCGACCCGATGGACCGGCGCCTGATGCTCACCATCATCGAGAAGTTCGACGGCGGCCCGGTCGGCGTCGACAGCCTCGCGGCGGCCCTCGGCGAGGAGCGCGGCACCATCGAGGACGTGATCGAGCCGTTCCTGATCCAGCAGGGCTTCATCATGCGCACGGCGCGCGGTCGCGTCGCGACGCGGCACGCGTACCTGCATTTCGGGCTGACGCCCCCGGCCCTGGAAAAGGCGGGTGGGACCCTCGGCCTGTTCGACAACGGGCGAGGGACGGAATGATCGGCGACCAATCGGTACTCACCCTGCTGCTGCACGCGAGCCTCGTCGTGCAGCTCGTGATGGCGCTGCTGATCGGTACCTCCGTGGTGTCGTGGGGCATCATCTTCCGCAAGCGGACGGTGCTGAGGCAGGCGCGCGCGGCGGCCGAGGCGTTCGAGGACCAGTTCTGGTCCGGGGGCGATCTTGCGGCGCTCTACAAGGCGCTCGAAGGCGGCACGACCGAGGGCATGGCGAGGATCTTCGTGGCCGGGTTCCGCGAGTTCTCGCGCCTGCGCGGCCAGCTCGGAATCAACGGCGCGCAGCTCGTCGACGGCAGTCGCCGAGCGATGAAGGTCGCCCAGCTCAAGGAAACCGACCGTCTCGAGCAGAACCTGTCGACACTCGCGACCGTGGGCTCGACGAGTCCGTACGTCGGCCTGTTCGGCACGGTCTGGGGCATCCTGAGTGCCTTCCAGGGCCTCGGCAACGTGCAGCAGGCGACGCTCGCGACGGTGGCCCCGAGCATCGCCGAGGCGCTGATCGCCACGGCGATGGGCCTGTTCGCCGCCATCCCGGCGGTGATCGCCTACAACCGCTATGCCGACCAGGTGAGCCGGCTCGAGCTGCGTTACGACACGTTCATGGAGGAACTGTCGACGATCTTCCAGCGCCACGCCGGCGGCGCGCAGGGCTGAGCCATGCCGCGCGCACGGGGCCGCAGGCTGATGGGCGAGATCAACGTCGTGCCGTACATCGACGTGATGCTCGTGTTGCTCATCATCTTCATGGTGACCGCGCCGATGCTGAGCCAGGGCATCAAGGTGGACCTGCCCAAGGCCGGCGCCGCGCCGATCGATCCCGACAAGCTCGAGCCGCTGTTGCTCAGCGTCGACCGTGCGGGCCGCTTCTACCTGAATTTCGGCGACAGCCGGGCCGCGCTCGCGGAGGATCGCCTGCTCGAGGTGGCTTCGGCGGCGTTGCGCCGGGAACCTGAGCGGCCCGTGCTGGTCAAGGCAGACAAGGCCGTCGCCTATGGCCGGGTCGTGGAGGGCATGGTGTTGCTGCAGCAGGCGGGCGCGAAGAAGGTCGGATTCGTGACGGAACCGGTGCCGACCGGACGCCGTCGGGAGCCGCGCTGAGCGATGCCATTCGCGCGTGAGCATGCGAAGCCGCTGCTCGGGTCCGCGGCCCTGCACGTCGGGGTGCTCGCTGCGCTGGTCCTGTTCGCCGTGCAATGGCGTGCCGACCCGGAGCCGGTGCCCCTGGCCATCGAGGGCACGGTCGTGAGCGCCGACGCCTTGCCGGCGTCGTTGCGCGGCGCGCGACCGAAGCCGACGCCGCCGGCCCCGGTCGTCCAGCCCACGCCCGCACCCGAAGTCGCCGATGCGCAGGCGGAGGCCGCTCGCGCCGAGGTCGAGGCACTGGAGCGCGCCGCAGAGGCCGAGCGTCAGCGAGCCACCGAAGCCGCGCAGCGACAGCGCGAGGCCGACGAGCGACGCATCGAGGAAGCGCGCGCTCGCGAGGTGGCGGCGGCGGAGAAGCGCAAGGCCGAGGAAGCCGCCGCCGTGCAAGCCAAAGCCGAGGCCGAGGCGAAGCAGAAGGCGGCAGCCGATGCCCGCCACAAGGCGGAGGCGGACGCGAAGCGCAAGGCCGAGGCCGCGGAGGCCGAGCGCAAGGCGCAGCAGGCGCAGGCCGCGCAGGATGCGAAGCAGAAGTCGGCGCGCGAAGCCGAACTGCAGCGTGCCCTGGCGGCGGAGGAAGAAGGCGAGGCCTTCGATCGCTCCGGCATCGTCGACGAGTACCGCGCCCTGCTGGTGCAGACGATCGAGCGCAATTGGATCCGTCCGCCCTCGGCCCGCGCCGGACTCGAATGCACGCTCAACGTGACCCAGGCCACGGGCGGCACCGTGGTCGACGTCCGCGTCGGTGCGTGCAATGGCGATCAGGCCGTGCGGGAATCGATCACCAATGCCGTGTATCGTTCGTCCCCGCTGCCGGCCCCGCGCGATCCGCGGGCCTTCCAGCGGCAACTGGTCATCGTGTTCAAGCCCACGGAGTGAGGTCGAATGAAGCTGCCATTCCCGCGTGCGCATCGAGCACGCTTCGTCGCGGCGCTGGGCGCGCTGGTGCTGCTCGCGGCCGGCCCGGCCCGGGCGCAGCTGCGGCTCGACATCACGCAGGGCGTGCGCGATGCGGTGCCGATCGCCGTGGTGCCCTTCGGCGGCCAGGGCGCCAAGCCGGCGACGGACGTCGCCGAGGTCATCGCCAACGACCTGCGGCTGAGCGGGCGGTTCGCGCCGCTCGAAGCGCGCGACCTCGTGTCGCGCCCGACCACCGGCAGCGAGATCCGCTTCGACGAATGGCGCATGCTGCGTTCCGACTTCATCGTCGTCGGCCACGTCGAGCCGGACCGCGCCGGCATCGCGGTGACCTACGAGCTGTTCAACGTCCGCACGGGCCAGCCGCTGCTGTCGCAACGGCTGGTGTCGAACGAACGCGGCCTCCGGGCGACGTCCCACCGCATCGCGGATGCGATCTTCGAGCGGCTGACCGGCATCCCCGGCGCGTTCTCGACGCGCATCGCCTACGTGGCGGTCGAGGGTCGCCCGCCGGCCCAGCGCTACCGGCTGATCGTCGCGGACGCGGACGGTTTCGGGCCGCGCACCGTGCTGGAGTCGACCGAACCCATCATGTCGCCGGCCTGGTCGCAGGATGGGCAGAGCCTCGCCTACGTGTCGTTCGAGGGCAAGATCTCCGCGATCTACGTGCAGCGTCTCGCAAGCGGCGAGCGACGTCGCGTGTCCGCTCGCTCCGGCATCAACGGCGCCCCGGCGTGGTCGCCGGACGGTCGCCGGCTGGCGCTCACGCTGTCCCGCGACGGCAACCTCGATCTCTACGTCCTCGACCTCGCCAGTCAGGCGCTGACGCGCGTGACCAACGACGATGCCATCGATACCGAGCCGGAGTGGGCCGCCGATGGCGCCAGCCTGTACTTCACCTCGGACCGGGCGGGCAGCCCGCAGGTGTACCAGGTCGCGGTCGGCGAGGGTCGCGAACCCCAGCGGCTGACCTTCACGAACAGCTACAACGCCCGCCCGCGGCTCGCACCGGACGGCAAGTCCCTGGCCCTGGTGACCCTCGATCGGGGCGGCTATCGCATCGCGACCTTCGACCTGCAGACGCGCAACCTGCGCGTGCTGACCGACGCGACCCAGGACGAGTCGCCGAGCTTCGCCCCGAACGGCGCGGTGATCATCTACGCGACACAGGCGGGCGGCCGCGGGGCGCTGGCCATGGTGTCGTCCGACGGCCGTTTCCAGCAGCGGCTCAGTTCGGAGCGGGGCGACGTGCGCGAGCCCGTCTGGTCGCCGTTTCCGCGACCCTGATCCGGCCCGCGCGCAGGTATGATACGAGTCCCCTGACAGGAGTCCGATGTCCATGAAGCTGATGCATGCGATCGCCGTGACCGTCCTCGCCGTGAGCCTCGCGGCCTGCACCAAGCCGACGCAGGTCCAGCCCGACCAGGGTACGCAGCAGGGCACGACCTCCGGTTCCGACGCGTCGACCAGCGGGCTCGGCAACGCCGGCGGCGTCTCGAGCGCTGCCGCCATGAGCGCGCAGCAGCAGGCGCTCGCCGAGTTGAATGCCAAGAACACGGTGTACTTCGGCTACGACAGCAGCGAGATCCAGGCGGAGTACGTGCCGATCGTGGCGGCGCATGCCGCCTACCTGACCAAGTACCCGGCGGCGCACATCCGGCTCGAGGGCAACACCGACGAGCGTGGTTCGCGCGAGTACAACATCGGGCTCGGCGAGCGACGCGCGCAGGCGGTGCGCAAGGCGCTGATGCTGCAGGGCGTCGCCGACGGCCAGATCACCACGGTCAGCTATGGTGAAGAACGCCCGGCGGCCGAGGGACACGACGAGGCGGCCTACGCGCAGAACCGGCGCGTGGTGCTCGTGCAGCTGCAGTAGGCCCGCCCATGTCACGCATCGTCGGCGCCCACGCCCTCGCGCTGCTCGGACTGCTCGCGGTCGCGCAGCCGGCGGCCGCGGCGCTCAGCAACAAGGAACTCGAGGCCCAGGCATCCGCGCTCGACGGGCGGATCGGCGCGCTCGAGAAGCGCATGAACCAGTCGCTGGTCGAACTGCAGCAGCAGATCGACACCTCGCGCCAGGAACTGCGCTCGCTGCGCGGGCAGATCGAGGAGGCACGCCACCAGCTGGAGACGCTGCAGCAGCAGCAGCGCGACCTCTATGGCGACCTCGACCGCCGGCTGTTGCTGCTCGAGAACGGTGGAACGGCCGCGGCGCCGGGCACGCCGCCGACGGCGCCGGACGTGATGTTCGCGGACGAGCAGTCGGTGTACGGCGATGCCTTCGCCGCGCTGAAGGCCAACCGGTACGAGGATGCGGTGAAGGGCTTCCAGCTCTACCTCACCAAGTATCCGAAGGGCCCTCGCGCGGACAGCGCCACCTACTGGCTGGGCGAAGCGCAGTACGTGCAGCAGGACTACACGAACGCCCTCAAGTCGTTCCAGGGCGTCGCGGCGTTCCCCGAGTCGCGCAAGCTGCCCGATGCCCTGCTCAAGATCGGCTACTGCCAGTACGAGCTGAAGGCCTTCAAGAACGCGCGCGCGTCCCTGCAGAAGCTCATCTCCACGTATCCGGACTCGGACGCGGCGAAGCTCGCGCAGGCGCGCATCGCGAAGATGAACGACGAGGGTCGGTGAGTCGCCTCAAGGTCACGGAGACCTTCGTCTCGATCCAGGGTGAAGCCGACGCGGTCGGCTGGCCCACGCTCTTCATCCGCCTCACCGGTTGCCCGTTGCGTTGCGTCTACTGCGACACGCAGTACGCGTTCCACGGTGGCGAGTGGCGCACCGTCCCCGAACTGCTCGAGATCGCGCGCGGGAGCGGAGTGCGCCACGTGTGCGTCACCGGGGGCGAGCCGCTCGCCCAGAAGGCCTGCCTCGATCTGCTCACCGCCCTGTGCGACGCGGGCCTGCAGGTTTCGCTCGAGACCAGCGGCGCGATCGACGTGGCCCCGGTCGATGCGCGCGTGAGCCGGGTGGTCGACCTGAAGACGCCGTCGTCGGGTGAGGAGCGGCGCAATCTGCCGGGCAATCTCGACGTGCTCGGCGCCCGCGACCAGCTCAAGGTCGTGCTCGGGTCGCGGGCCGATTACGAATGGGCGCGCGACCTCCTGCGTGCCCGCGGTCCGCTGCCGTGCCAGGTGCTGTTCTCGCCGGT
>JBGAHO010000054.1:0-27630 GCA_044226195.1 Steroidobacteraceae bacterium | reverse complement strand
CGCAGACTTCAACGTGGTGCTGTACCCGGAGATCGCCGGCGTGGCCGCGCGCTGGCTCGAGCGCACGTTCGGCCAGCCGTACACCAAGGTCGTGCCGATCGGCGTGAAGGCGACGCGCGACTTCATCGCCGAAGTGGCGGGCCTCGCGGGCCTCGATGCCGCACCGGCGCTGGCTGCGGCCGACGCCCGCGCCACCTGGTATTCGCGCTCGGTCGACTCCACGTACCTCACCGGCAAGCGCGTGTTCATCTTCGGCGACGCGACGCACGCCGTGGCCGCGGCCCGCGTCGCACGCGACGAACTCGGCTTCGTGGTCGTCGGCCTCGGCACGTACGGCCGCGAATTCGCCCGCGAGATCCGTGCGGCGGCGGCGGACCACGGCGTCGAGCCACTCATCACCGACGATTACCTCGAGGTCGAGGCCGCGGTCGCGCAGTCGCACCCCGACCTCGTGCTCGGCACGCAGATGGAACGGCACATCGCCAAGCGCCTCGGGCTGCCCTGCGCCGTGATCTCGGCACCGGTCCACGTGCAGGACTTCCCCGCGCGCTACTCGCCGCAGATGGGTTTCGAGGGTGCCAACGTGCTGTTCGACACGTGGGTGCACCCGCTGATGATGGGCCTCGAGGAGCACCTGATCGGCATGTTCCGCGAGGACTTCGAATTCCACGCGGACGCCGCGCCTTCGCACCTAGGCGGCGCGACGACGGCCCGGACGGCTGAAGCACCGGCTCCGGTCGCGGCCGTTCCCGCCCCGCAGGCCGTCACCCCGGCCGAGCTCGGCTGGTCGCCGGAAGCGGAAAAGGAACTCGGCAAGATCCCGTTCTTCGTGCGCGGCAAGGCCCGGCGCAACACCGAGAAGTTCGCCGCCGAGCGCGGCGTCGCCACAATCACCCTGGACACGCTGTATGACGCGAAAGCGCACTTCGGCCGCTGAAGTGACGCCCATCCGGGTCGTCCTCGTCACGATGGATACCCATCTGGCGAACGCCGCGGATCGCGCCGCGAATTCGCTGCGCCGGGACATCCCGGGGCTGGTGCTGACGCAGCACGCAGCCTCGGAATGGACGCACAGCGACGAGGCGCTCGAGCGCTGCAAGGCCGACATCGCCACCGGCGACATCATCATCGTCACGATGCTGTTCATGGAGGAGCACTTCCTGCCGGTGCTGCCCGCGCTGCAGGCGCGCCGCGCCGAGTGCGACGCCATCGTGTGCGCCATGTCGGCCGCCGAGGTCGTCAAGCTGACGCGGCTCGGCCGCTTCGACATGGACAAGCCCGCCAGCGGTCCGATCGCGCTGCTCAAGCGGCTGCGCGGCGGCAAGGGTCCGTCGCAGACGGGCGGCGCCCAGCAGATGAAGATGCTGCGGCGGATCCCGCAGCTGCTGCGCTTCGTCCCGGGCACGGCCCAGGACGTGCGCGCGTACTTCCTCACCCTGCAGTACTACCTCGCCGGGTCCGAGGACAACATCCAGCATCTCGTGCGCTTCCTGATCGACCGCTACGCGTCGGGTCCGCGCGCCGCGCTGAAGGGTCACTGCAAGGCCGAGCCGCCGGTGCAGTACCCCGAGATCGGCGTCTATCACCCGCGCATGAACGGCCGGGTGGCCGAAGCGGTCGAGGCGCTGCCCGCGCCGCGCGACCCGCAGGGCACCGTCGGCCTGCTGGTGCTGCGCTCTTATCTGCTGGCCGGCAACACCGGCCACTACGACGGCGTGATCTCGGCGCTCGAGGCCAAGGGCCTCAAGGTCGTGCCGGCCTTCGCGTCAGGCCTCGACTCGCGGCCCGCGGTCGAGCAGTTCTTCATGCGCGACGGCCGGGCGTCGGTCGACGTGGTCGTGTCGCTGTCGGGTTTCTCGCTGGTCGGCGGCCCGGCGTACAACGATGCGCGCGCCGCCGAGGAACTGCTGACGCACCTCGACGTGCCCTACCTCGCCGCGCACCCGGTCGAGTTCCAGACGGTCGGCCAGTGGGCGTCGTCCGATCGCGGCCTGCTGCCGGTCGAGAGCACGATCATGGTCGCGATCCCGGAACTGGACGGCGCGACGAGCCCGTTCATGTTCGGCGGCCGGACCGGCACGCCGGGCACGAAGTGCCCCGGCTGCGGACGCGCTTGCGAATTCGGCGCGCGCCAGAGCGCGCAGGACATGTTCGCCTGCCCGGATCGCGCCGACGCGCTCGCCGCCCGGGTCAGCCGCCTCGTCGCACTGCGCCGCTCCGAGCGGGCGCGCCGCAAGGTCGCGCTGGTGCTGTTCAACTTCCCGCCGAATGCCGGCAACACCGGCACGGCGATGTTCCTCGCGGTGTTCGAGAGCCTGTACGAGACCCTCAAGGCCATGCGGCGCGAGGGCTACGCGATCGACCTGCCGGCCAGCGTCGACGAGCTGCGCGAGCGCGTGCTGCACGGCAACGCCACGCAGTTCGGCGCGGACGCCAACGTCCATGCGCGCATCGCCGTCGACGATCACGTGAAGCGCGAGCGCTGGCTGCGCGAAATCGAGTCCGCGTGGGGCCCGGCGCCGGGCCGCCAGCTGACCGACGGCCGGTCGATCTTCGTGCTCGGCGCGCAGTTCGGCAACGCGCTCGTCGCGGTGCAGCCGGGCATGGGTTACGAGGGCGATCCGATGCGCCTGCTCTTCGAGAAGAGCTTCGCGCCCACGCACGCGTTCTCCGCGTTCTACCGCTACCTGCGCGAGGACTTCCGCGCGGACGCGGTGCTGCATTTCGGCACCCACGGCGCGCTCGAGTTCATGCCGGGCAAGCAGACCGGGATGTCCGGCGCGTGCTGGCCGGACCGCCTGATCGGCGACCTGCCGAATCTCTATCTCTACGCGTCGAACAATCCGTCCGAGGGCACGATCGCCAAGCGGCGTGCCGGGGCGACGCTGGTGAGCTACCTGACGCCGCCCGTGGCGCGCGCCGGGTTGTACCGCGGCCTCATGGACCTGCGCATGTCGCTCGAGCGCTGGCGCGCGCTCGAACCCGAGGCGCGCAGCGAGAAACTCGACCTCGAGGCGCTGATCCAGTCGCAGGCCGCGGAACTCGAACTCGCGAAGGCCGAGCCGGCGTGGGGCATCGACGCCGACGTCGAAGTGCAGCGCGTCGCGACCGCCGTGCTGGAACTCGAGCACACCCTGATCCCGCACGGCCTGCACGTCGTCGGCCGTCCGCCGAATGCCGAGCAGCGGGCCGACCTGCTGCTGGCCATGGCGGAATCCTCCGGCTCGCCCGTGCGCGACCGCGGGATCATCGAGGCCATCGCCCGCGGCGCCGCACCCGAGCAGGCGCTCGATCACCACGCACCGGCGGAGCACGTCGCCGCGGTGCGCGAGCTGGCGAAGACCAACCGGCTGCTGGCCGAAGACTCGGAGATCGACGGTATCCTGCGCGCGCTCGACGGCCGCTTCGTGGCCCCGGCGCCCGGTGGCGATCTGCTGCGCACGCCGCAGGTGCTGCCGACCGGCCGCAACGTGCACGGCTTCGACCCCTTCCGCATCCCGAGCCCGTTCGCAGTACGCGAGGGCACCCGCCTGGCGCAGCTGCTGCTCGACCGGCACGACCAGGACGGCCACGCGCTGCCCGAGTCCGTCGCGCTGGTGCTGTGGGGCACCGACAACCTGAAGAGCGAGGGCAGCCCGATTGCGCAGGCGCTCGCGCTGATGGGCGCGCTTCCGCGCTTCGACAGCTACGGTCGCCTGGCCGGCGCGGTGCTGCGCCCGCTTGCTGAACTCGGCCGGCCGCGCATCGACGTGGTGATCACGCTGTCCGGCATCTTCCGCGACCTGCTGCCGCTGCAGATCAAGCTGCTGGCGGAGGCCGCGTTCCTCGCCGCGTCGGCCGACGAGCCCGAGGAGATGAACTTCGTGCGCAAGCACGCGCTCGCCTACCAGCGCGCGCATGGCTGCGATCTCGAATCGGCCGCGCTGCGCGTGTTCGGCAATGCCGACGGCGCCTACGGCTCGAACGTCAACCACATGATCGACTGCGGCCGCTGGGACGACGAGGACGAGCTCGCCGAGACCTACACGCGCCGCAAGGGCTACGCCTACGGCCGCACGGGCAAGGCCGTGAAGCAGGGCGCGCTGCTGCAGAGCGTGCTGGCCGACGTGCAACTCGCCTATCAGAACCTCGACTCGGTCGAACTCGGCGTCACCACCGTCGACACGTACTTCGACACGCTCGGCGGCATCACGCGCGCCGTGCGTCGCGCGAAGGGCGGCCAGGAGATGCCGGTCTACATCGGCGACCAGACGCGCGGCGACGGCACGGTGCGCACGCTGTCCGAGCAGGTCGCGCTCGAGACCCGCACCCGCATGCTCAACCCGAAGTGGTACGAGGGCATGCTGCAGCACGGCTACGAGGGCGTGCGCCAGATCGAGGTGCACATCACCAACACGATGGGCTGGTCGGCGACGACCGGCCAGGTGCAGCCCTGGGTCTACCAGCGCCTCACCGAGACCTTCGTGCTCGACAAGGAGATGCGCGAGCGTCTCGCCAAGCTCAACCCCACCGCGTCCGCCAAGGTCGCCAGCCGCCTGCTGGAAGCCTGCGAGCGCCAGTACTGGACTCCCGACGCCGACGTGCTCGAAGCACTGCGGCGCGCAGGTGAAGAACTCGAAGACCGGATCGAAGGCGTCTACGAAGGAGCAGCAGCCTGATGGAAACCACCACTGTCCCGCTGACGGCACTGCGCCGGAACGGCTCCGGCTCGCATCGTCCCGACGGCGAGGGCAGCGTGCAGGTGCAGCTCGACCCGAAGGTGAAGATCGGCACCGCCAAGGTGTTCGCGGTCTACGGCAAGGGCGGCATCGGCAAGAGCACGACGTCCTCCAACCTGTCGGTGGCGTTCAGCAAGCTCGGCAAGCGCGTGCTGCAGATCGGCTGCGACCCGAAGCACGATTCGACCTTCACGCTCACCAAGAAGCTGATGCCGACGGTGATCGACGTGCTCGAGTCGGTCGACTTCCATCCCGAGGAACTGCGGCCCGAGGACTTCGTCTGGCAGGGCTACAACGGCGTGATGTGCGTCGAGGCCGGCGGGCCACCGGCGGGCACGGGCTGCGGCGGCTACGTGGTCGGCCAGACCGTGAAGCTGCTCAAGGAGCACCACCTGCTCGAGGACACCGACGTGGTGATCTTCGACGTGCTCGGCGACGTCGTGTGCGGCGGGTTCGCCGCGCCGCTGCAGCATGCCGACCGGGCGCTGATCGTCACCGCCAACGACTTCGACTCGATCTTCGCCATGAACCGCATCGTGCAGGCGATCGGCGCGAAGGCGAAGAACTACAACGTGCGCCTCGGCGGCGTGATCGCCAACCGCAGCGCGGACACCGACCAGATCGAGAAGTTCAACGCGCGCGCGGGCCTCAAGACCATGGCGCGCTTCCCCGACCTCGACGCCATCCGGCGCAGCCGCCTGAAGAAGGCGACGCTGTTCGAGATGGAGGACTCGCCCGAAGTGCGCGGCGTGCAGGAAGAGTACCTCCGCCTCGCCGCGGCGCTGTGGGCCGGGGGCGAGCCGCTCAACGGCGTGGCCCTGAAGGACCGCGAGATCTTCGACCTCCTGGGGTTCGATTGATGCCGACGCAGACCTACGCCGAGCGGCGCGGCCAGCTCGAGGACTATTTCGACCGCACGGCGGTCGAGGCGTGGAAGCGCCTCACCTCCGACGCGCCGGTCGGGCGCATCCGCGCGACGGTGCGCGCGGGCCGCGACCGCATGCGCGCCACCCTGCTCGACTGCCTGCCGGCCGACCTGACCGGTCGCCGCGTGCTCGACGCCGGCTGCGGCACGGGGGCCCTGGCCATCGAGGCGGCGCGCCGCGGTGCCCACGTCGTCGCCATCGACCTCTCGCCGACGCTCGTCAACCTCGCGCACGAGCGCAGCGCCGCCGACTTCGGCAGCGGACACGTCGACTTCCGCGTCGGTGACATGTTCGACCCGGCGCTCGGCGAGTTCGACCACGTCGTGGCGATGGACTCGCTCATCCACTACGAGGCCGAGGACGTGGTGCGCGTGCTGTCGGGCTTCGCGTCCCGTACGCGCGGGTCGATGGTCTTTACGTTCGCGCCGCGCACGCGTCCGCTGGCAGTGATGCACGCGGTCGGCCGCCTGCTGCCGAGGGGCAACCGCGCGCCGGCCATCGTGCCCGTGCGACCGGAGGGGCTCGTGCAGCTGATCGAACGTGAGCCGACGCTCGCCGCCTGGCAGCCGCGACGCACCGAGCGCATCGGCGTCGGCTTCTACACCTCGCAGGCCCTGGAGCTCGCCCGACGATGATCCCGACCGGCGCACGCATGGCGGCGATGTGGCAGCGCGTGGGCACGCGCTTCCTGCCGTTCGCCGACGCCGTCAGCGAGGACCTGCCGCTGTCGCGACTGCTGCGTCTGTCGCTGTTCCAGATCTCCGTCGCCATGGCGGCCGTGCTGCTCACCGGCACGCTCAACCGCGTCATGATCGTCGAGCTGCACGTGCCGGCGTGGCTCGTATCGACCATGGTGGCCGTGCCGCTGGTGTTCGCACCGTTCCGCGCGCTGATCGGCTTCAAGTCCGACACGCACCGCTCCGCACTCGGGTGGCGGCGCGTCCCGTACATCTGGTTCGGGACCCTGCTGCAGTTCGGCGGGCTCGCCATCATGCCGTTCGCGCTGCTGCTGCTCTCCGGCCTCGGGCACAGCCCGGCGTGGGTCGGCACGACCGGCGCGGCCCTCGCCTTCCTGCTGGTCGGCATCGGCATGCACACGACGCAGACGGCCGGACTCGCGCTCGCCGCCGACCTCGCCACGCCCGAGACGCGTCCGCGCGTGGTGGCGCTGCTGTACGTGATGCTGCTCATCGGCACGCTCGTGAGCGCGCTGCTCTACGGGCTGCTGCTGCGCGATTTCACGCCGACGCGCCTGGTGCAGGTCGTGCAGGGCGCGGCGGCCGTCACCATGGTGTTCAACGTGCTCGCGCTGTGGAAACAGGAAGCCCGCGCGCCGGCGCGCACGAGCGAGGCCGAGAACCGCACGTCGTTCGCCGACAGCTGGGCGGCCTTCAACGTCGACGGCCGCCGGCACCGCTTCCTGGTCGCGGTCGGACTCGGCACCGCGGCGTTCGCCATGCAGGACGTGCTGCTCGAACCGTACGGCGGCGAAATCCTGCGCCTGCCGGTGTCGGCAACCACCACGCTGACCGCCTTCCAGGCCCTGGGCACGCTGCTCGCGTTCGCGCTCGCCGCGCGCCGCCTCGGCCACGGTGCGGACCCGTACCGGCTCGGCGCCTACGGCCTGCTCGCCGGCATCGTGGCGTTCTCGGCCGTGGTGTTCTCGGCGCCGCTCGACTCGCCGCTGCTGTTCCGCGCCGGCTCGCTGCTGATCGGCTTCGGCACGGGCCTGTTCGCGGTCGGCACGCTCACCGTCGCGATGGACGTCGACCGCGGCGACTGCAGCGGTCTCGCGCTCGGCGCCTGGGGTGCCGTGCAGGCCTCGGCGGCGGGTATCGCGATCGCGATTGGCGGCTTCGCCCGCGACACGGTCGGCGCTCTCGCCATGAGCGGCGCGCTCGGCGAAGCGCTCGCCAGTCCCGTCACGGGCTACGCATTCGTCTATCACCTCGAGATCGCCTTGTTGTTCTCGGCGTTGATCGCCGTCGGCCCGCTGGTGCGCACTGCCCGTACGGGCGCGCCGCGGTCCCCGGTCCAGTTCGGCCTGGCGGAGTTCCCAGGCTAGTCGTTTCGTTCGCGGAGGTTTCTCTCATGCATACCGGCGCCATCACCCAATACATCGACGTGGCCCAGCTCGTGCTCTACGCGTTCTGGATCTTCCTCGCCGGCCTCATCATCTACGTCCGCCGGGAGGACAAGCGCGAGGGCTATCCGCTCGAATCGGAGCGGTCCGAGCACGTGCGCGTCCAGGGCTTCCCGGCGATCCCCGAGCCGAAGACGTTCCTGCCGGCGCACGGCGGCAGCGTGCAGAAGCCCGACTTCAAGGCGGACGACCGTCCGGTGAAGGCGCAGGCGAGCGCCGGCTGGCTGGGCGCCCCGCTGATCCCGACCGGCAATCCGATGCTCGACGGCGTCGGCCCGGCCGCGTACGCCGAGCGCGCCGACGAGCCCGACCTGACCTGGGACGGCGACCCGAAGATCGTGCCGCTGCGCGCGGCCCCGGGCTTCGGCGTGGCCGACTTCGACGCCAACCCGCTCGGCTGGGACGTGGTGGGCGGCGACGACTACGTGGCCGGCAAGGTCTGCGACGTGTGGATCGACCGCACGGAGCCGCAGGTCCGCTACCTCGAAGTGGCGCTGAAGGACGGCAGCCGCACGGCGATCCTGCCGTACCACTTCTCGAAGGTGGACGTCCGCGGCCGCTGCGTGCGCGTGCGCTCGATCTTCGCCGCGCACTTCAAGGACGTGCCGGCGCTGCGCAACCCGGACCGCATCACGCTGCTCGAGGAAGAGCGCATCACCGCCTACTACGGCGGCGGCACGCTCTACGCCTCGCCCGAGCGCGCGGAGCCGCTGCTGTGAGCGAGCACGAGTTCGAGCCGACGCCCGGCCTGCCGGCACCCCTGCCGGACGGTGAGCGCATCCTGTGGCAGGGCGCGCCCGCGTGGCGCGCCCTCGCCGTCCATGCGCTGCATGCCCGCAAGGTCGCGATCTATTTCGCGCTGCTGGCGGCCTGGCACGTGTTCGACCTCATGGGTGGCGGCGCCGGACTGCTGGCCGCCCTGCGTGGCGCGGCGTGGCTGCTGGTGCTCGGCGTCGCGGCGAGCGCGGTGCTCACGGGCCTCGCGTGGGCGATGGCGCGCACGACGATGTACACCGTGACCTCCGCCCGCCTCGTGCTGCGCTTCGGGGTCGCGCTGCCGATCTCGATGAGCATTCCGTTCACGATCGTGCAGTCGGCCGGCATCGTCGGGCACCGCGACGGCTCGTCCGACCTGCCGCTGCGGCTCAACGCCGGCCAGCACGTCGGCTACCTCGTGACCTGGCCGCACGTGCGGCCCTGGCACCTGCTGAACGCCCAGCCGACGCTGCGTTGCGTACCGGACGGCGCGCGCGTGGCCGCGATCCTGGGCGAGGCGCTCGCGACCTCGGTCGCGGACGTGTCGACGCCGGAACGCCCGACGCCCAAGCCGGCGGTACATCCGACGCTGACGGCGGCGGCCTGAGGAGACGACGATGAGCGATCCCTTCCGCAACTCCACCTTGCCGCGCGGCGCGCTGCTCGGGGCGGCGGCGCTCATCGGCCTGACGATGATCGGAGCGACGATCTCGCGGCTCTACGGACTGTCGGCGACTCCTCCGCCGCCGGCAGCCGTGGTCGAGTCGCGCGACCTGCGCTTCGCCGACCGCGGCGACGGCGCCGTGGTCGTCACCGATGCGCGCACGGGCGCGGAGCACGTGGTCGCCCCCGGCACCAACGGCTTCCTGCGTGGCGTGATGCGCGGCCTGGCCCAGGAGCGCCTGCGCCAGGGCGTCGACGGCACGCCGCCGTTCCGGCTGACCCGCTGGAGCGACGGTCGCCTCTCGCTGAGCGATCCGGTCACGCACCGGGACGTGTACCTCGAGGCCTTCGGGCCGACCAATGCCGCGGCCTTCGCGGTCCTGCTCGACAACTAGATCCAGAACGCCACCAGGGGAACGCCACGCACATGAACACCGCCATCGCGACCGCCGACGACGCGACGCGCTCGGCCCAGGCCGACACGCTGCTCACGCCGCGCTTCTACCGGACAGACTACGACGCGTTCGACCGGCTCGACGTGTCGCCGGTGCGCGAAGAATGGGACAAGCTGATGGCGGAGTTCCGCGGCGACAACAACCGCCACCACTTCGAGCGCGACGAGGACTTCGCGGGCGAGGTGCGGGAACTGTCGCCGGGATTGCGGGAGGAGTTCGTCGAGTTCCTGGTGAGTTCGTGCACCGCCGAGTTCTCCGGCTGCGTGCTGTACAAGGAAATCGAGAAGAACGTCCGCAACGAGGACATCCGCGCGGTGATGCACTTCATGGCGCGCGACGAGAGCCGCCACGCCGGCTTCATCAACAAGTCGCTGAAGGACTTCGGGCTCGGCGTCGACCTCGGCCAGCTCACGAAGATCAAGAAGTACACGTTCTTCAAGCCGAAATACATCTACTACGCGACGTACCTGTCGGAGAAGATCGGCTACGCGCGCTACATCACGATCTTCCGCCAGCTCGAGCGCCATCCCGAGCGCCGCTTCCACCCGATCTTCCGGTGGTTCGAGGAGTGGTGCAACGACGAGTTCCGCCACGGCGAGGCGTTCGCGCTGCTGATGCGCGCCAACCCGCACCTGCTGCGCGGGCTCAACGTCTACTGGATCCGGTTCTTCGTGCTGGCCGTGTTCGCGACCATGTACGTCCGCGACCACACGCGGCCGTACATGCACGAGGCTTTCGGCATCGATCCGACGGACTACGACTACAAGGTGTTCGAGATCACCTCGGCGATCTCGAAGCAGATCTTCCCCGTCACGCTCGACATCGACCACCCGGTGTTCCGCGCCGGGCTCGACCGCATGAGCCGCCTGATGGCGGGCATCGAGTCCGCGAAGAAGACGGGCGGCATCGGTGGCCTCTTCAAGCGCGCGGCACTGACGGTCGGCGTCGCCGCCACCTTCGCGCGCCTGTACTTCCTGCCGGTGAAGCACCACGCCCTGCCCGAGCAGGTGAGGCTCGCGCCCGCCTGGTGATGCAAGTCCCATGAGCGACTTCGCCCTGCCCCTCGGTTTCGCCCTGCTCGTCTGGTGGACGGCGACGGCCATCGTCATGTTCCTCGACGGCCTGCCGCAGCGCACCTTCCGCTGGACGCTGCTCGGGACGACCGTGCTGCAGGCGGCGGCGCTCTACGGGCTGTGGAAGACGCGCACCGACACCAGCGTGGCCGGGTCGTATCTCGCGTTCACCTGCGCCGTGCTGACCTGGGGCTGGCAGGAGATCTTCTTCCTGACCGGCGCGATCACCGGGCCGCGGCGCAGCGCCTGTGCGCCGGGCTGTTCGGGCTGGCGTCACTTCCGGCACGGCGTGCAGGCGATCCTGCACCACGAGCTGTCGCTGCTGGTCGCGGGCGTGGTGCTGATCGCCATCGGCTGGAACGCCCCCAACCCGGTCGGCATGTGGACCTACCTCGTGCTGTGGGGCATGCGCCAGAGCGCCAAGCTCAACCTGTTCCTCGGCGTGCGCAACGTCGGCGTCGAGTTCCTGCCGCAGCACCTCGCGTACCTGCAGAGCTTCTTCCGCCGGCGCGGCATGAATGCGCTGTTCCCGATCTCGATCGCCGCCGCCTCCGGCCTGGTGCTGGTGCTGGCGCGCCTCACGCTCGACCCCGAGGCCGCGCCTCACGAGGTGTCGGGCTACGCGCTGCTGACGGCCATCGCCCTGCTCGGCCTGCTCGAGCACGGGCTGCTGATGCTTCCCGTACCGATCGAGCCCCTGTGGCGATGGGGGCTCAAGTCTCATCAGCGTGCGCCGGTGACGGAGCCGGCGCCGCAGAGGTCGCGTCCATGAACGCCCAGACCGCCCAGACCGCACGCCTGCTCGAATCCCTGCCCGGCCCGGCCGCCCTGCGCAAGCTGCCCGAGTCGCAGCTCGGCCAGGTCGCCGACGAGTTGCGCGAGTTCCTCGTCGACAACGTGTCGCGCAACGGCGGGCACTTCTCGTCGGGCCTCGGCGTGGTCGAGCTGGCGGTCGCCCTGCACTACGTGTTCGACACGCCCCGCGACCTGCTGGTGTGGGACGTGGGACACCAGGGCTACCCGCACAAGGCGCTCACCGGCCGGCGCGACCGGATGCACACCCTGCGCAAGAAGGGCGGCCTGTCGGGCTTCCTGCGCCGCGACGAGAGCCCGTACGACGCCTTCGGCGCCGGCCACTCGAGCACGTCGATCAGCGCGGCCGTCGGCATGGCCGTCGCCAGCGCGCGCACCGGCAAGCCGTGCAAGACCGTCGCGATCATCGGCGACGGTGCGCTCACCGCCGGGCTGGCCTACGAGGCGATGCAGCAGGCCGGCGCGATGCCGGATCTCGACCTGATCGTGATCGTCAACGACAACGGCATGTCGATCGCGCCGAACGTGGGCTCGCTGTCCGAGTCCCTGCAGCGGACCGGTCGCCCGGGTTCGGACCGCGACGCCGGCCAGCTGTTCCGCGAGCTCGGCTTCGCGTACCACGGGCCCTGCGACGGCCACGACATGCCCGCGCTGGTACGGACCCTGCGCGAAGTCCGCGAGGCCGGCGGCCCGCGCGTCCTGCACGTGCGCACGGCCAAGGGGCACGGTTACGCGCCGGCGGTGGCCGACCCGATCAAGTACCACGGCGTGACGCCGTTCGACCCGGTGGTCGGCATCCGTCCGTCCACGTCGAAGAGCCTGCCGACCTACACGGACGTCTTCGGCGACTGGCTGTGCGAGGCGGCCTCGGGCGAATCGCGCCTGATGGCGGTCACGCCGGCGATGCGCGAGGGCTCGGGGCTCGTGCGCTTCGCCGCGCGCTATCCCGACCGCTACTTCGACGTCGGCATCGCCGAACAGCACTGCATCTCGTTCTCGGCCGGTCTCGCCTGCCGCGGCGCGCGACCCGTGGTCGCGATCTACTCGACCTTCCTGCAGCGCGCCTACGACCAGCTGGTGCACGACGTGGCCCTGCAGCACCTCCCGGTGCTCTTCGCCATCGATCGCGCCGGGCTGGTCGGCCCGGACGGCGCCACGCACAACGGCGCGCTCGACCTGAGCTTCCTGCGCTGCGTGCCGAACCTCGTGGTGATGGCGCCGTCGGACGGCAACGAGCTGCGCGACATGCTGCACACCGGCCTCGGCCACCCGGGCCCGACCGCGGTGCGCTATCCGCGCTGCCCGATCCCGGCGCCCCTGGCGGCCCGGGCGCCCCAGGAGATCCCGCTCGGCCAGGCCGAGCTGCGCCGCATCGGCAACGGCCGCGTGGCGTTGCTGGCTTTCGGCACGCTGCTCGGGACCGCGCTCGAGCTCGCGGGCGAGCTCGACGCGACGGTGGTCAACATGCGGTTCGTGAAGCCGCTGGACCAGCGCATGGTGCTCGAGATCGCGCAGCACCACGAGCTGATCGTGACGCTCGAGGAGAATTCGCTCGCGGGCGGTGCGGGTTGCGCCGTCAACGAATGCCTCGCCGCGCGCCACGCCACCGTGCCGGTGCTGAACCTCGGCCTGCCGGACCGCTTCATCGAGCACGGCACGCGCGACGAAGCGTTGCGCGACGCGGGACTCGACCGGGACTCGCTGCGCACGGCCATCCTGGCGCGGGAAGCGCAGCTGGCCCGCCACGGCGAACGCGCCGACGAGCGTCGCACGCGCCGGGCCGCAGCCCGCGCGGCCGCCATCGCGAGCCAGTTGTTCAGCGGCTGAGCGGCACCGCGAGCGCGGCGACCGGTTCGGCCACGGGGAGCGCCGACGGGCGCCGCCGCAGCACGGCCGCGGGCAGGCGGAACGTGACGTTCTCGCGCATCGCGGCGATTTCCTGCTCGTTCTCCACGCCGAGCTCGTGCAGCCGACGGCGCACGCCGTCGACCAGGTATTCCGGCGCCGACGCCCCGGCCGTGATGCCGACGCGACGGGCGCCGACGAGCCAGTGCGGGTCGAGCTCACCGGCATCGGCGATGCGGTAGGCCGGCTTGCCGCGCAGGGCGGCGACTTCCTGCAGACGGTGGGTGTTGGAACTGTTCGGCGCGCCGACCACGAGGACCACGTCCACCTCGTCGGCCAGCTGCTTCACTGCGACCTGGCGGTTCTGCGTGGCGTAGCAGATGTCGTCGATCTCCGGCCCGACGAGGTGCGGGTAGCGCCGCGTCAGGGCCTCGATCAGCTCGCGCGTGTCGTCCACGCTGAGCGTCGTCTGCGTGACGTAGGCCACGCGCGCGTCCGACGGCATCGGCAGCCGCTCGATCTGCTCGACCGAGGCGACCACGTGCACCGGCTCGTCGATCTTGCCGACCGTGCCGACCACCTCGTCGTGGCCGGCATGGCCGATCAGCACGACGTGGTACTTCTGGCGCGCGAAGCGCTGCACCTGCAGGTGCACCTTGGCGACCAGCGGGCAGGTCGCGTCGATCACGACCAGCTCGCGCCGCTCCGCCGCCCGCTCGACCGAGCGGGCCACGCCGTGCGCGCTCAGCACCGTCACCGAGCCGCGCGGAATCGCCTCGATCTCGTTCACGAAGACGGCGCCCAGGGCCTCGAGATCGCGCACCACGTGCTGGTTGTGCACGATCTCGTGGAACACGTACACCGGGGCGCCGTGGATCTCCAGCGCGCGCTCGACGATCTCGATCGCGCGCGTCACCCCCGCACAGAAGCCGCGTGGCCGTGCGAGGAGGAGATCCATCACATCGCTCCGCCCGTCGGGCCGGCCGCAGGCGCCGCCGCGGTGGTCGCCGCGGGTGCCTCGGTCGCCGGCGCCGCGTCGGCCGGCGGTGCCGGCGGCGGCTTGATGCGCATCAGCTCCGGCGCGATCGCCATCATGCTGACGCCGTTGAGCGGCTTCGGCTGGCCCTGGTGGCAGGTCGTGCAGTAGATCTTCGGCCCGTCGCCGAGCGGTCCCTTGCGGGTGGCCGGCAGCACGGACGCGAGCGGCAGCATGTACTTGTTGTTCGCCATGCGCACCATGCGGATCGCGTACCACGCCTGCACGCGCTGCGGCGGGGCGTTCTCCCACTGGCCGAAGTTCTGCGTCGTGTGGCAATGCGTGCAGTTGACCCCGAGCGCCTGCGAGATGTGCATCATCAGCGCGTAGCTGGCCTCGGTCTGCTTGATGTTCATCGGGTCGCCGGACGGCAGCGGCGTCAGGCTCTGGATCTTGACCGCGTTGTCGTTGACGAGGAACGTCGTGTACGGGTCGTACGGCATGGCCGTCAGCCCGACCGTCATCGCACCGATGTTCTGGCCGTCGCGCCAGCCGGCTTCACCCGGCGCCTTGCGCGGGCCCGGGTTCTCGAACCACACGTACTGCGGCACCGGATTGCCGCGGTGGCACGTGTAGCACGTGACGCCCGTCTGCAGGACGTGCTTCTGCCAGTTGATGTTGATGTCGCGCGTCAACTGCAGCATGCGCCGCGCCACGACCTTGGTGTACTTCTCGTCGGACGCGAAGTCGTTCAGGTTGTGGCAGTACGCGCACTGCTCCTTCGGCGCCACCCAGGCGGCCTGGTTGGTCATCTGCCGCACGAACTCCGTCACGTTGAGGTCGGTCAGGACCTGCACGTTCTTGTAGACGTCCTTCGCGAGCGGCGCCTCGCCCTCGGCGGGCGGCAGCGCCGGCGGCATCACGTTGTTCGCCTGCAGCATCGCGTCCGTGCGCGGGTTGGTGACGGCCACCATGCCCGTGCCGCGATAACCCTGCTGCACCGACTTCGGCGGCGGGCGCTCGCAGCCGGCGAGGAGCGCCACGGCGCCGAGCGCCACCGCGAGGAGCCAAGCTCGATTCTGGTTGTTCATCACGGCGCTCCCGGGACCGTCGCCGGATCGACCACCGGCGGGAAAGCTTGCGGGTACATCGGCGCGACCCCGTGCTTGATCGCCCACAGGTACCAGTTGTCGACCACCGTGCCGCTCAGCAGGATGCCGATGCCGCCGACCAGCGGGCAGAGCACCGCGCACCACCACGCCCAGCGGTGGATCGACTCGACCGTGGCGTTGAAGCCCATCGTCCAGCGCCAGAACAGCGCCATGCGCTCGCCGGCCGTGCCGCGGTCGGTGATCTGCTCGACCTCGCGGTCGCCGCCGTAGCGGGCGGTCGAGAGCACCGTGCCCGCGTGCATCGCGAACAGCAGGCACGAGCCGTACAGGAACGCGATCGACAGCGCGTGGAACGGGCAGTAGAACAGGTTGCCGTAGCGCAGCGAGAAGGCCGCGGTCCAGTCGAGGTGCGGGAAGATGCCGAACGGCACCGCCTCGGACCAGTGACCCATCAGCACCGGGCGGATGAAGCCGAGCACGAGGTACAGCCAGATCGCCGCGGCGAAGGCCCAGGCGGCGTGCGTGCCCATGCCGAGCGCGCGGGCGCGACGGTACATGCGCAGCCACCACAGCAGGACCGATGCCGTGAGGAAGAAGCCGGCCATCAGCCACCAGCCGCCCTCGCTGAGCGGCGGGATGTGCAGCCCGTACTTGGCGGGCGGCGGCTCGAGGGCCAGCCACGGCAACTGGCGCAGGAACTCGATGAAGTTCCAGTTCACCGACGCCAGCATGTTGAGACCGATGATCTCGAAGGCGATGAAGCCGCACAGCAGCGAGGCGAGACCGACCAGGCCCAGGTAGAAGGGCCCGATCTGCGTGTCACCGAAGATGCCGAGCAGGTACACGAACACCGGGTTGCCCTGGCGGACCCAGGTGCCGCCCGGCTTGAGCGGCGCGCCCATGTAGGGCGGCGCGGAGACCTGCACGCGCGTGAAGATGCTTTGATATTCGGCCATGGGATGCTCCCTTGAATCCTCAGCGCCAGATCGGCAGGTCGAGCCACCAGTTCCACCACTCCGGCCAGCCCTTGGTCCAGAACGGTCCGCTCAGCACGATGCAGACTGCGCTCCAGAAGGCCGCGCTGATGGAGAGGAACAGGCCGAGGCGATGGATGCCCAGCGCGCCGATCGAGTACCCGATCGCGTCGCGGAAATACGAGTTCTCGTGCTCGCCACCCTTCACCACCTCGCCCTTCTTGGGGTTGGTGACCGAGAGGATCATCGCCCCGTGCAGCGACAGCGCGAACGCGGTCGTGAAGAAGAAGGTGATCGCCAGCATGTGCGCCGGGTTGTAGTGGAAGTGCAGGTACTGGTAGCCGACGTTCGACACCCAGTCGAGGTGACTGAAGATGCCGTACGGGAAGCCGTGGCCCCAGGCGCCCATCAGCACGGGCCGCACCACGACCAGCACGAAGTAGGCGAGGATCGCGAAGCTGAAGGCGAACGGCACGTGATAGCCGATGCCGAGCTTGCGGCAGATCTCGACCTCGCGCAGCGCCCAGGAAACGAAGGCGCCCAGCGCGCAGACCGTGATGAGCTGCCACAACCCCCCGTGCGCCAGCGGCGCGAGGCCGAGGCCGTACTTGAGGTCCGGCGGCGCGATGTTGATCTGCCACAGGTTCCAGGTGGGTCCGAGCGCCGCGCCCCACACGATCAGGGCGGTGCCCAGCAGGCTGAAGAAGAGCGTGGTGACGCCGAAGAAGCCGACGTAGAACGGTCCGACCCAGAAGTCGAACAGGTCTCCGCCGACCAGCGTGCCGCCTCGCACACGGTACTTGCGTTCGAAACTCAGCATTGCCATCGCCATTCCCCTCTCAGCGGGACGCGGGCGGCGCCCATCGCCGCCGCGTGTCGGTCGGCGACGGACGTGGGCGGGGGGTGGTACCCGTCACGTCCGCCACCGATCCTTTGCCGTCAGCTCGCCTTCTGCTCCGGGAGCGTCGCCACGACCTGTGACGTCGTCGCCGGGGCGGCCTGCGGACCGTCCAGCCAGTTGAACTTGTTGGTGCTGAGCAGGATGAAATGAATCATCAGAGCCAGCACGAACAAGAACGTGAACAAGGCGACCAGAGATCGCCGCGGATCGAACAGCAGCCAGATTCGCCACATGTCCATTGCTCCTATGTCAGTCAGTAACGCCGTTTCAGTTCAGTCGAGAGCCCGTGAGCTCCCATCAGAGCCATGGACGCCACTGCCACACCAGGAAGTGGGCAATGATGGCGATCACCAGGAAGCCGACGAAGCTGCCCACGAACATGCCGTGGAACTCCTTCGCCTCGTTCTCCGTGAGACCCGTCAATGAGCCCCTTTTCTCTTCGGCCATGCGTATTCACCTCCAGACTTGGGCCATGCGATGGCGTTGCGTCACCCACGCAACCCGGGAGCCGCGCACCACGCACGGCGAACACCGCCGGCCGCACGAGGCGGTCGACGGAAACCTTGGCGACCACGCGTGCGATCACGCATGTGCCGCCTCCTGCGAGCCCGAGCGCGCGCGGCGCACCAGCTCGGCGGTGACCTGGGTCGCGCCCGCGCTGCGGGCGGCCCGCTCGGCCGCGTCCCGCAGGCGCTTGGCCGCGGAGATGCGCACGAGGATCGGCTCGCCTTCGAGCAGCTCGTCGAGCGCGGCGCGCGCGTCGTCGCGCCAGGGCAGTTCCTCGTGCAGCCGGGCCGGCGTCGGGTCGACGCGGTCGAGCTCGGTGCCGAGCGGCAGGATGTTGAAGAGCGCATCGAACAGCGCGTTGCAGACTTCCTGCACCAGGTACGTGGCGCCCGAGTAGCCCATGAAGGGCGTGCCCGTGTGGCGACGGATGATCGCGCCCGGGAACGAAGCCGGGATGTACACGGCGCGCGCACCGGTCTCGGCGAGATACATGCGCTCGTTGTAGCTGCCGAACAGCACCAGCGGCGTCTGCGTCTGCACGGCGCGGCGCACCTCGTCGTTCGCCGGCTTGACGCCCGGCTTGCGCGCGATCGCGAAGTTGCACGGCAGGCCGAGTTCCTCGGCGAGGAAGTGACGGACGCCGCGCGCGTACGTCTCGTTGGCGACGATCCCGAAGCTCGCGGTGCCGAAGAAGTCCTGGGTCACCGAGCGCCACAGGTCCCACAGCGGCTTGATCGTCGTGTGCTTCTCGCGCTCGATGAACGGCTCCGGGTCGAGCCCGGTGAGCTCGCCGAGCGTGCGCAGGAAGCGGGTGGTGCTGTGCAGGCCGATCGGCGCCTGCAGGTAGGGCCGGTCCATCGCCTCGCACAGCAGGCGCCCGAACTCGCGGTACATGCAGACGTTGACGTCGGCGTCGGCGAGCTTCGCGATGTCGGCGAGGTGGCTGCCGAGCGGGAACACCATGTTCACCTCGGCGCCGATGCCCTCGACCAGCCGGCGGATCTCGGCCACGTCCGACGGCATGTTGAACGTGCCGTAGCACGGCCCGAGGATGTTGACGCGCGGCTTCTCGCCTTCCTTGCGCGGGCGCGGCGCCGGCACCTTCTTCGGCCCGAACTCCGTCCACAGCCAGAGCATGGCGCGGTTGGCGCACTGCCACTGGTCCTCGTCGATCGTGCGCGGCAGGAAGCGCTGGATGTTGGTGCCTTCCGGCGTCACGCCGCCGCCGATCATCTCGGCGATCGAGCCGGTGACGACCACGGCGGGCTGGTGCGGGTCGAGCGTGCGGTGCGCGCGGCGCATCGCGCCCTCGGTGCCCTTCTGGCCGAGTTCCTCTTCCGAGAGGCCGGTGACGACGATCGGCAGTTCGTGCGGCGGCAGCGCGTCGGTGTAATGCAGCACCGAGGTCACCGGCAGGTTCTCGCAGCCGACCGGGCCGTCGATCATGACCTGCAGGCCCTTGACCGCGGTGAAGACGTACACCGCGCCCCAGTAGCCGCCCGCGCGATCGTGATCGAGCACCAGCATCAGATCATTTCCTCGCCCTTGCGCGCCTTGGCCTGGCGCGCGAGCTTGCGCTGGTACTGCTCGCGGTACTCGGGCCGGTCCTGCGGCGTCTCGTGCCAGACGCCGGTGGCGTGGCCGCTGCCGACGCCCTCGAAGAAGGTGCGCATCTCGTCGAAGCGCGCCTTGCCCGCCATGGCCGCGTTGACCACCTGCGCGAGCGACCCGGCGCCCGCCGGCCCCATGAGCGGCCGCGCGGAGATGAGGTTGGTGAAATAGAGCGCGGGAATCGCCCGCTCCTTCGCCTTCTGCACCACGGGTGTCGTGCCGATGGCGAGGTCCGGCGCGAAGTCCTCGAGCGCCGCGAGGTCCTGCTCGAGCGACGCACGGTACTGGACGTGCACGCCGCGGGACGCCAGCCAGTCGCGATCCTGCGCGGACCACTCGGTGCGCGGGCACGCCGTGCCCACGTAGCGCACGTCGGCGCCGCTCTCGATCAGCAGGCGCGCGACGAGCAGCTCGGAGCCCTCGTAGCCGGACAGCGTGATGCGGCCCTTGATCGGCGTGCGGTCGAGCGCGGCGCGGGTCGCCGGCAGGACGCGGTCGAGCGCGTCGCCGATGCGCCGGGCGTCGACGCCGCAGGCGCGACCGATCGACTCGAGCCACGACGCCGTGCCTTCGTAACCGACCGGCGCCGAACCGACGATCGGTCGGCCGGCCGCCGCGAACTCGCGCAGCGACGCCGTGTAGAACGGATGGCAGGCCGCGACCACCGCGCAGTCGAGCGCGGCATACAGCTCGCGCCATTCGCGCACGGGTACGACCGGCCCGGGCGCGAGGCCGAGCGGCTCGAGCAGCATGCCGATGCCGACCGGATCGGCCGGGAACATCTCGCCGAGCAGCGTCACGGTCGGCCGGGCGCTGCGGCCGCCGCGCGGCGCCTGCACCGGGCCGGCCTCGGCTTCGGTGCGTGCGTAGCGCAGCATCGCGCCGGACAGCACGTCCTTCGCTTCCGCGTGCGTCGGCACGCCGAAGCCCGGCACGTCGATGCCGACGATGCGCACGCCGTTGATCGCCCTCGGCAGCAGTTGCAGCGGCACGCCCGATGCCGTCGGCACGCACAGGTTGGTGACGATGACGGTGTCGTACTGCGCCGGGTCCGCGAGCGCGTGCACCGCGTCGCGGATGTCCTCGAACAGCTTGCCGGTCACCAGCGTCTCGGAATTGAACGGCACGTAACCGACCGAGCGGCGTGCGCCGTAGAAGTGCGAGGTGAAGCTGAGGCCGTACACGCAGCACGCGGAGCCGGAGAGCACGGTGGCGGTGCGACGCATGCGCAGGCCGACGCGCAGCGAGCCGAACGCCGGGCACATGCTCTGCGGCTGGTCGTGCGGGCCGACCGGGTAGTCGCGGGCGTACTGCTCGAGGACTTCGCTCTTGCCCGCCGCCGCAGCCGCGCGACGCATCTCGCCCGCGCCCGCGTGGCAGCCTGACGCCGCTGGCGAGGCCGCCTGCGCGGACTGCGCGGCCGCTGCGGCCACCGCGATCGCGTCGTCTGGACGGGCGTTCATGCTCTTGTCGTCCGTATCCCCGGTCCTGGCGCGGTCACACCGCGTCGTAGATCACTTCGAGCGTGGGCTTTTCGATCTGGTTGCTGCCGACCATGTCGAACAGGGTCGCGGGCTCCATCTTGAAATCGCGCCCGGTCGACTCGGCCGAGAACAGGCCGAGCAGTTCGTCCTGCGACTGCGGCTTCGGCCGCACCGGCGGCGCCTCGGCCACGTTGGTCGCGAGTTCCTCGAACAGCGGCGCCCATTGCGAGCCGGGCCGCCCGATGATCTCGTAGCTGGCGCTCTTGCGGCGGATGTCCTCGTTGGCCGGGATGGTGGCCAGCACCGGAATGCCGGCGTTCGTGGCGAAGACCTTCGCCTCGCCGGTACCGTCGTCGCGGTTGATGACCATGCCCGCCACGCCGACGTTGCCGCCGAGCTTGCGGAAGTACTCGACCGCCGAGCACACGTTGTTCGCGACGTACAGGCTCTGCAGGTCGTTGCTGGCGACGACGATGACCTTCTGGCACATGTCGCGCGCGATCGGCAGGCCGAAGCCGCCGCAGACCACGTCGCCGAGGAAGTCGAGCAGCACGAAGTCGAAGCCCCAGTCGTGGAAGCCGAGCTTCTCGAGGGTTTCGAAGCCGTGGATGATGCCGCGCCCGCCGCAGCCGCGGCCGACCTCGGGCCCGCCGAGTTCCATGGCGTACACGCCGTCGCGCTTGAAGCACACGTCGCCGATGGCGACCGGCTCGCCGGCGAGCTTCTTCTTCGCCGAGGTCTCGATGATGGTCGGGCAGGCGCGACCGCCGAACAGCAGCGACGTCGTGTCGCTCTTCGGGTCGCAGCCGATGAGCAGCACCTTCTTGCCGAGCTGGGCCATCATGTAGCTCAGGTTGGCGAGCGTGAAGCTCTTGCCGATGCCGCCCTTGCCGTAGATCGCGATGATCTGCGTCTGCTTGGTCGGCGGCGCCGTGGCGACCGGGTCGGGGTCGACCGCGGCTTCGGCGCGCAGCCGGTCCTTCATGCTGAACTGGACGATCACGTTCTGCGGCGGCTGCGGCGGTGCGCTCATGAGCACGATCTCCAGTCGAGGACCATCTTGAGACAACTGGGGTCGGTGAACGCCGTCTGGTACGCGGCCTGCGCGTCCTCGCAGCGGCGGCGGTGCGTGATCAGGCCGTCGAGGCGCAGGCGCCCCTCGTTGGCCAGGTCGCGCACCACGGTCAGGTCGTTCTCGCGCCACTCCGCGGCGACGCGCATGCGCGCCTCGCGCATGAACGCGGTCGGGAAGGCGAAGGACAGCGGTTCGCTGTAGAAGCCCGCGAGCACGACCTCGCCGCCGTGGGCGAGGCGCGCGATCAGGCGGTCGAGCAGGTTCGAGTCGCCGCTCACGTCGTAGATCGAGTCGTAGTCGCGGCGCGAATCCTCGGCCGGGTCGATGACCTTGTAGCCGTCCGCACCGCCTGCGCGGCTCGCATCGCGTTCCCACACCACGGGAGGAGGTGCACCGGAGAGCAGCGCGAGTCGCGCAAGCAGGCGGCCGAGCACGCCGTGCCCGATGATCAGCTGCGGCAGTCGCGCGCCGGGCGCCGCGATCGCATGCTGAGCCGTCGCCGCGAGCGCGAGGAGCACGGCCTGTTCGCCGATGTGCTCGCCGACGACCTGGGCGCGGCGACCGGGCACGACGAGACGACTCGCCGCGCCACCAAAGAGTCCGCGCACGTTGCCGAAGCAGTTGGCGCCGGGCACGAACACGGTGGTGCCGACGCGATGACCTGACGCGGAACCGGCCTCGATCACGCTGCCGACCGATTCGTAGCCGGGCACGAGCGGGTAGCCGAGCCCCGGGAACGGCGGCATGCGCCCGGACCAGAGCAGGCGCTCGGTCCCGGTGCTGATGCCGGTCCAGTGGATGTCGACGACGATGTCCGTCTCGGTGGGCGCGGTGAGCGGCAGGCGGCTCAGCACGAGCCGGCCCGGCTCCTCGAGGACCACGGCCAGGGCGTCCACGCCGGCGCCGTCGAGGTTGCGGGGGTCGGACGGACGAGCGATCTGCACGGGTGCGTCCATAAAGTGTCAGTTTAGTGTGACAGTGCTTAATGTCAATGAATATTCACATACCGCCGCGGGGACGGACCCGGGCCGTCACGACCCCGGTCAGCAGGGGCCGGTCGGTGCGGACCTGCCGGATGTCCGTAAACCCGGCCAGTGCCAGGATTTCCCCCAGTTGACGGGCGCTGCGCGGCCTTCCGGAACCCATGGCGCGCAGGTACAGGCCGAAATACGCGTCGCGCATCGAACCGTCGCCGGAGGCCTCGGCGAGCGGCTCGCCGATGACGACGGTGCCACCGGGCCCGAGCGCGCGGCACACGCGCTGCAACAGGTCCAGCACCGGTGCATCGTCGTGGTCGTGCAGCACGCGGATCAGGCTCACCACGTCGGCACCGCGCGGCAGTTCGTCGCTGCGGAAGCTGCCGCCGGTGCAGCGCGCGCGCCCCGCGAGTCCACGGGCGACGAACCGCGCCTCCGCCTGGGCCGCGACCGCCGGCAGGTCGAACAGCTGCAGTGCGAGCCGCGGCGCGCGCTCCGCGACCGCGCACAGGAACGTGCCGTCGCCGCCGCCCACGTCGAGCAGGCAGCGGTGGCGGGCGAAGTCGTAGGCCTCGAGCACGTCCTGCGCAACGAGCGGCTGCGAGGCCGACATCAGTCGCGTGTAGGCATCGACGTCGCCGGTCGTCAGTCGCGCGGGATCCGCCGCCGTCGCGTAGGGCCAGTACGCCGCGAGCCGCTGCCCGTCGCGCGTGCCGCGCAGCAGCGCGAGCGGATCGGCGAGGTCCGCGTACAGCAGCGCGTGGTGCTCCACCATCGCGACGATGCCCGGGTTGCCGCGCAATGCCGCGCCGAGCTCGCCGAGACCGTAGTTGCCGGTGCTGCGTCGCTCGAGCAGGCCGAGCGAGACCGCGGCATCGAGCAGGCAACGCGCCGCTTCGGGGTCGAGCTGCGCGCGCAGCGCCACCCATTCCACGGTGCGTGGGCCTTCCGCGAGCGCATCGAACAGCCGCAGGCGCACGCACGCGGCCAGCACCTGCGAATAGACGAACCCCGCGCAGAGATCGAACAGCTGCGCCGCGCGGCGGGCCGCGATGCGGCGGGTCAGGGGAAAGCGGGCCGCCCAGCGCTGGAAGCGCGGATCGGCGAGCCAGCGGTCGCGCTGCGCGAGCAGCCGGTCGCGCCAGGACGAACCGGAGTCGAGCGGCGCGGAGAGCCCGCCGGACACGCGCGTCATGCAGCCCCCGGCGCGGTCAGGCCACGCGACGCGACAGTTCGGGCGGGACGAGGCGCCGGGCTTCGGCGTGGATGAGGTCGCGCAGCGATCCCGAGCCGTCACAGGCCGGGATCGAATCGATGGCACTCGTGATCAGCCACTCGAGCCGCTGCAGCGCACCGCTCATGCCGAGCTCGCGGACCGCGCTCGGGCGGCCGAGCGCCGCATCCCGTCCGGTGGGCTTGCCGATCTCGTCGCTGCGGCCCGCCACGTCGCGCACGTCGTCCGCGACCTGGTAGGCCTCGCCGAGGCTGTCGCCGAGAAGACACCAGCGCGCCGGATCGGCGCCAGCCGTGATCGCACCCGCGGCGGCCGCGGCCGTGAACAATGCGCCGGTCTTGGCGCGCTGGTAGTCGCTCAACACGACCTTGGACTCGCACTCCCACGCCTGGCCCGCGACGATGCCGCAGGGCATGCCGACGGCGCGTCCGACGGTGACCAGCAGCGCGGGCAGGCGCTCCGGATGAACCGCACCGGCCGTCGCGAGCGTCTGGAACGCGTGCACGATCAGCGCGTCGCCGGCGAGCACCGCGAGCTGCTCGCCGAAACGGGCGTGCACGGACGGCTGGCCGCGGCGCAGGTCCGCGTCGTCGAAGCACGGCAGGTCGTCGTGCACGAGCGACGCGCAATGCAGCAGTTCGATGGCACAGGCTGCGGCGAAGGTCGCTTCGGGATCGTCCGCGCCGCAGGCGTGCGCGACGGCGAGACAGAGGCGGGGGCGAACCCGGGCGCCGCCCGGAAACACGGCGTGCTGCACGGCAGCCACCAGGCCGGGGGGCGTGCCCTCCAGCGAGGCGGGCGCGAGGATCGCAGTCAGGCACTGCTCGATACGCTTGCCGGCTTCCATCGGGCCCCCTGGGCGTGTGCGCCTAAGTGTCAGCCTAACTTGTCTTTTGATCTGTAAACCACTATAGACACTCGGCATGGTGGGGTCAACGCGCAACCCGGGGTCCGGGACCCGCGGCCGGGTGGTCGTCATCGGGGCCGGCATCGGCGGCCTGGCGGCCGCCGTCGACCTCGCGGGGCAGGGTCACGACGTGACGGTCCTGGAGCGGGCCGACGCCCCGGGCGGCAAGATGCGCGAGCTGCCGGTCGCCGGCCGGCCCATCGACGGCGGCCCGACCGTGCTCACCATGCGCTGGGTATTCGACGAGCTGTTCGAGGCCGCGGGCGCCCGGCTCGCCGATTACCTCGACCTGCAGCAGGCGGAGGTCCTCGCGCGCCACGCCTGGCCGGACGGCTCGACGCTCGATCTCTACGCCGATCTCGACCGGTCGGCCGACGCCATCGGGGATTTCGCGGGGGCCGCCGAAGCCCGCAGCTTCCTGCGCTTCCACGCCGAGGCGCGCCACATCCACGACGTCCTGCGCGAGCCGTTCCTCTGCGGCCAGCGCCCGACGCCCCTGTCGCTCACCTGGCGCATCGGCCTGCACCGGCTGCCGGACCTGCTCGCGATCCGCCCGTTCGAGACGCTCTGGCGTGCCCTCGCCCGCCACTTCCGCGACCCCCGCCTGCGCCAGCTCTACGGCCGGTACGCGACCTACTGCGGCTCGTCGCCCTACGCGGCGCCGGCCACCCTGATGCTGGTCGCGCACGTCGAACAGGCGGGCGTGTGGTTCGTGCGCGGGGGCATGCACCGCGTCGCGCAGGCACTGGCGGACCTCGCCCGGGCCCGCGGGGTCGTGATCCGCTACGGCGCGGACGTGCGCAGCATCCGCGTCGCGCAAGGGCGTGCCGCGGGCGTCGTGCTCGCGGACGGCGAGCACGTCGATGCCGCGCATGTCGTCAGCAACGCCGACCCGGCGGCACTGAGCAGCGGCTGGTTCGGCTCGGCCGCCGCGGCGGCCGTGGGCGCGGGACGTCGCGCGGAGCGCTCGCTCTCCGCCATCACCTGGGCCATCGATGCCACGACGGACGGATTCCCGCTGCACCGGCACAATGTGTTCTTCTCGTCGGACTACGCGGCGGAGTTCGACGCCATCGTCACCCGTCGCCGCCTGCCCGGCGAGCCGACGGTGTACGTTTGCGCGCAGGACCGCGGCGACGAGACGCGGCCCCCGGGCCCGGAGCGACTGCTCTGCCTGGTGAATGCGCCGGCGACCGGCGACGGCGCGATGGACGCCGAGGAGATCGAGCGATGCGAAACGCGGACCTTCCGGCACCTCGAGCGCCTCGGCCTGACGATCGCGCGCACGAGCCTCAACACCCGGCGCTCGACGCCGGCCGAGTTCGAGCGACTGTTCCCGGCGACGGGGGGAGCGCTGTACGGCCCGGCGTCGCACGGCTGGCAGGCGTCGTTCCAGCGTCCGGCGGCGCGGACGCGGCTGCCGGGCCTGGTGCTGGCGGGCGGCAGCACGCACCCGGGTCCGGGCGTGCCGATGGCGGCGCTGTCGGGACGCCTGGCAGCGGCGACCGTGACTTCGAACCGGGCTTCGACCTCGAGGTCGCCCCGGGCGGCTATGCCTGGTGGTATCTCGACGCACTCAGCGACGACCGACGCCTCGGACTGACGCTGATCGCGTTCGTCGGCAGCGTGTTCTCGCCGTACTACGCGAGCGCGCGGCGACGGGGACCGGCCGCGGCGCTGGACCATTGCGCGGTGAACGTCGCGTTGTACGGCGACGGGCCACGGCGCTGGACCATGACCGAGCGCGACCGCGGTGCCATCGAGCGCAGCGCGACGCACTTTCGCGTCGGGCCGAGCGACCTCGCGTGGCGCGACGGCGCGCTCGAGATCCGGCTCGACGAGATGGCGGTGCCGCTGCCGCGCCGCGTGCGCGGCACGATCCGCGTCGAGCCGCTGTCGCGACCGCGCTATGCCGCGGCGCTCGATCCGTCGGGTCGCCACGTGTGGCAGCCGATCGCGCCGCGGGCCCGCGTGACGCTCGACCTCGAGCAGCCCGCGCTGCGTTGGACCGGGCACGGCTACCTCGACAGCAACCGCGGCTCGGCACCGCTCGAGGCCGACTTTGCGTCGTGGCACTGGTCGCGCGCGCAGACGGCGGCCGGCGACACGACCGTCTATTACGACGTGGTGCGCCGCGACGGGTCGACCTGCGGGCTCGCCCTGCAGTTCGATGCCGCGGGTCGCGCCACCCCGGTCGCGACGCCGACCCTGCAGCGACTGCCCGCCACGCGCTGGTGGCGCATCGCGCGCGCGGCCCGGGCGCGCGACGATACGCTGCGCGAACTGCGCACGCTCGAGGACACGCCGTTCTACGCGCGCTCGCTCTTCACCGACGGCGTGGACGAACCCGCGCACGTGGTGCACGAGAGCCTGTCCCTCGAGCGCTTCGAAACGCGCTGGGTGCGGGCGCTGCTGCCGTTCCGGATGCCGCGCGTGCGGACGCGCGACCGCTAGCTCTCAGGTCGCCGGCAGGAAATAGG
>JBGAHO010000053.1:0-27789 GCA_044226195.1 Steroidobacteraceae bacterium | reverse complement strand
GGGCGCCGCGTCCATGCGGCGCACGGTTTCGCCAGGGTGACCGGAAGGACGCACGGCGCCGCTGCGACGGTGGGTCGTCGCGTGGGCCCCGAATCACCAGGCGCCGCAGCGCCGGCGGACAGCCGTTCCGTCGACCTTGGCGGAACCGTCCGCGACAGGGACGTCGCGGCCGGAGCCCCCACGGATGGGTTCACGGCGTTGCCGGCAAGGTCGACGGAATGGCGGGCCGACGGCGCGGACTACGAGGAACCTGGCCCGTGCGACAGCGCCGCGAACTCAGCGCAGGGTGGCGAAGGACGATCAGCCGGTGGCGACGCGCGCGGCGGGTGTCGAGCGCATCAGGTGGCTGAGGAGTTCGAGCGGATACCGCGCGCCCGCGAGGTAGTCGTCGATGCAGCGCAGGACGAGGGGGCTGCGCAGTTTCGTCTGCTGCGCGATGAGCTGGTCGCGGACGCACCAGCGCGTGCGCACGATGCCGTGGTCGAGCGGGCGCTCCGGGTGGTGCGCTTCGAGCACGCCCGAGAATGCCACGCGCAGGAACGTGCGGCTCAGGTGCTCCGGCTGCCACATGTACACGCCGACGACCGCTTCGGGCCGGAACGACCAGCCCGTCTCCTCGAGCGTCTCGCGGACCACGGCGTCGAGGAAGGTTTCCCCCGGCTCGAGGTGGCCGGCCGGCTGGTTGATGACGATGCGCCCGCTCGCGCGCTCTTCGACGAGGAGGAACTGGCCGTCGCGCTCGGTGACCGCGGCGACGGTGACGTCAGGTTTCCATACCATGTCCGTCATTATAGCGACCCGGGCGGCAGGTGATCAGAAGTCGACGGCGGTGGCGCGCAGTTCGGGCTGGATCAGGCTGCCCGCCCAGACCTCGTCGAAGTAGGCGAGGTAGCGCTTCACGACCGAGGTGTCGTTCATCTCCGCGATGCCTTCCCACTTCGTGGCCTGCTGGCGGTACACGATCGTCTTGTCGTCCGCGACGATGAAGGCGCAGGGGTTGCTGCGGTACTCGGCGGCGACGTTGCGCAGGTCGATGTAGCTCGTCAGGCGACGGGCCATCATGAAGAAGCGATTGCCGTCGCGGACCGCGCGGCCGGGATCGGAGATGAGTACGCGCAGGCGGGCGTGGCTGCGCGCGAGCACGAGCCGCTTCACCGGCTCGAGGAAAGAGTCGTGGTCGTAGATCTGCGGCTCGAGGTTCGGGGTGTAAATCGAAAGCGTGCGATTGGCGCGAGTCGCAAGACCTGCGACCGCGGCGCGGTATTCATCCAGGTTCGACAGGATGCTCCGTGTTCCCGTCACGTCCAGCCTGCTGTTCATCACCGTTCCCGATCCGCCGACGCATGCGCCTGTGCGGTATTCCGACCTCGTCGAATTCCGGCCCCTCGGCGCGGAAACCCAGCCGCTCGTAGAATCGCAGGGCGCTGGTCTGGGCGTTCAGGTACACCTGCGTGAGCCCTCGCTCGGCGGCGAGGTCCACGAGGCGGCTCACGATCGCGGCGCCAACCCCTGTGCCGCGGTACTGCGGCAGTACGGCGACGCGACCAATCTTACCGGCGGGGTCCAGGCGTCCTGTGCCAACCACGTCACGGTTTGCGGTGAGCACCAGCAGGTGCCAGCAGAGCGGGTCGGAGTCGTCCCATTCGTCGGCTTCGGGAATGCGCTGTTCCTCGATAAATACAGCGCGGCGCACGCACTCGATGCGCGCGCGATCGTCGCTCCAGCGCACGATCTCGAGCGTCGCGACGGCCGGGGGCAGCGTCATCGCGGCGACCTTATGTCAAGACTGGATCAGATCTCGCGCGCCAGCCGGGCGGCGAGACCGAGGTAAGTCGCGGGCGTCATCGCCTTCAGCCGCTCCTTTTCCGCCGCGGGAATCGGCAGTCCCTCGAGGAAGCGCGCGATCGCCTCGCCGTCGATGCGCCGCCCGCGCGTGAGCGCCTTCAGCTGCTCGTACGCGTTCGGCACCGCATAGCGACGCATCACCGTCTGGATCGGCTCGGCGAGCAGTTCCCAGTTCGCAGCGAGGTCGTCGGCGAGTCGCTCGCGATCGACTTCGAGGCGCGCGAGGCCCCGCGAGACCGACTGCACGCCGACGTCGGTATGCGCGAGCGCGACACCGAGGTTGCGCTGCACCGTCGAGTCGGTCAGGTCGCGCTGCCAGCGCGAGATCGGCAGCTTCTCGGCCATGAAGCGCAGCAGCGCGTTGGCGACGCCGAAGTTGCCTTCCCCGTTCTCGAAGTCGATCGGGTTGACCTTGTGGGGCATGGTCGAGGAACCGACCTCGCCGGCGACCACCTTCTGCCGGAAGTAGCCGAGCGAGACGTAGCCCCAGAAGTCCCGGCACAGGTCGATGAGGATGGTGTTGCAGCGCGCGAGCGCGTCGCAGTACTGAGCCGTCCAGTCGTGCGGCTCGATCTGCGTCGTGTAGGGATTCCACTCGAGGCCGAGCGCCTCGACCAGCGCGCGGCCGATGCGCGGCCAGTCCGCGTCCGGATAGGCCGCGAGATGCGCGTTGAAGTTGCCGACCGCGCCGTTCGTCTTGCCGAGGATGTGCACGGCACCGAACTGCTCGCAGGCGCGGCGCAGCCGATGCACGAACACGGCCACTTCCTTGCCGAGCGTGGTCGGCGTCGCGGCCTGGCCGTGCGTGCGCGACATCATCGCGTCGTCGGCGTGCGCGTGGGCCATGGCGCGCAGCGCCTGCAGCAGGGCCTCGAAGTGCGGCAGCAGCACCTGGGCGCGGGCGTCCCGGCACATCATCGCGTAGGCGAGGTTGTTGATGTCCTCCGAGGTGCACGCGAAGTGCACGAACTCCAGGCGGCTGCCCCACGCCGGGTGGCCGGCGAGCTTGCGCTTGAGCAGGTACTCGACGGCCTTCACGTCGTGGTTGGTCTCGCGCTCGATGGCCTTGACCGCTTCGGCGTCCGCTGCGCTGAACCCGTCGGCGATCGCCAGGGCGGCCTGGATGTCGTCGGCCGTGAGATCGCGGAGTTCCGGCAGCGCACCGCTCTGAGCCAGGACCTTGAGCCAGGTGACCTCGACGCGCACCCGGGCGCGGATCAGTCCGGCTTCGCTGAAGATCTCCCGCAGGTCGGCGCAGCGCGATGCGTAGCGGCCGTCGACGGGGGAGAGCGCCGTCAGGGGAGTGAGGCTCATGCGGTCATCCGGAGGTGTTACGATCGCAAATGATACCGCAGGGCCCGTCCGCGGCGCCTGCCCGATCCCGGAGTTCCAGCCATGTCCGCAACCGACTTTCGCATCGAGCGCGACAGCATGGGCGAGGTGCGCGTCCCGGCCCAGGCGCTCTGGGGTGCGCAGACGCAGCGCGCGGTCCAGAATTTCCATTTCAGCGGCCTGCCGTTGCCGCGCGGGTTCATCCGCGCTCTCGGCCTGATCAAGTGGGCGGCGGCGGGCGCCAATGTCGAACTCGGCGGCCTGGACCGGGCCCGCGGCGATGCGATCCGGCAGGCGGCGCTGGAGGTGGCCGAGGGCCGGCACGACGCGCAGTTCCCCATCGACGTCTTCCAGACCGGGTCCGGCACCAGCAGCAACATGAACGCGAACGAGGTCATCGCGCACCTCGCCGAGCGGTATGCCGGCAGCCTGCCCGTGCACCCGAACGACCACGTCAATCGCAGCCAGAGCAGCAACGACGTGATCCCGACCGCGATCCACCTGAGCGCGGCGCTGGCGCTGTCCGAGAGCCTGCTGCCGGCGCTCAAGGAGTTGATCGAGACACTCGCCCGCAAAGCCGGTGACGTCGGCGAAACGGTGAAGACCGGGCGCACCCACCTGATGGACGCCATGCCGCTCACCCTCGCGCAGGAACTCGGCGGCTGGCGCGCGCAGATCGAGGACAACGTCGCCCGGCTGCAGTCGGTCCGGCCAAGACTGCACGCACTCGCCCAGGGCGGCACGGCGGTCGGCACCGGCGTGAACGCACCGCCGGAGTTCGGCGCGAAAGTCGCGGCCCAGTTGTCGCAGCAGACCGGCCTCGACCTGCGGCCCAGCCGTGACTTCTTCGCGTCGCTCTCGTCGCAGGACACGGCCGTCGAACTGTCGGGCCAGCTGCGCACGCTGGCCGTGAGTCTCATGAAGATCGCGAACGATCTGCGCTGGATGAACAGCGGGCCGCTCGCGGGGCTCGGGGAGATCGCGCTGCCGGCGCTGCAGCCGGGCAGCAGCATCATGCCGGGCAAGGTCAATCCCGTCGTGCCCGAGGCGGTGGCGATGGCCGCCGCGCAGGTCATCGGACACGACACGACGATCGCCGTGGCGGGACAGTCCGGCAATTTCCAGCTCAACGTGATGCTGCCGGTCATCGCGTACAACCTGCTGCAGAGCATCGAATTGCTGGCGGCTGCCGCACGAGGACTCGCGCGCAGTGCCGTCGCGGGCTTTGCCGTCAACGGACGCCAGGTCGCCGCGGCACTCGATCGCAATCCGATGCTGGTGACCGCGCTCAATCCGGTGATCGGCTATGACCGCGCCGCCGCCATCGCCAAGCGTGCCTATGCGGAAGGTCGCGCCATCCGCGACGTGGCGCTCGAGATGACGGATCTCGGCGAGGAGCGCCTGGCCCGACTGCTCGATCCCGCAGCCCTGACGCGGGGCGGCGTGCGCCAGGGCGGAGGGGAGTAGTTGATCGAGTCGGCCGACATCGCGGTGGCGAACCTGCGTGATCGCATCGTCACGCGCCTGCGGGGCACGCGCCCCGGCGGTGATCCGTTGACCGCGTTCCTGCGCGACACGCCGCCGGAGCGCCACGAAGTCCTGCGCAGCGCGGTGCCGACGAACCTGACGGCCTCCGCCGTGCTGGTGCCCATCGTCGAGCGGCCGACGGGTCTCACCGTGCTGCTGACGGTGCGCGCCTCGCACCTCAAGAACCACGCGGGGCAGATCAGCTTTCCGGGCGGCAGGCTCGAGCCGCAGGACCCCGGTCCCTGGGAAGCCGCGTTGCGCGAGACGGAAGAGGAGATCGGCCTCGGGCGCGAGTTCGTGACGCACGTGGGATACCTCACCGACCACATGGTGATCTCGGGGTTCCGGATCACTCCGGCCGTCGGACTCGTGCGCCCGGACTTCAGCCTCAAGCTGGACCCGACCGAGGTTGCCGACGTGTTCGAGGTCCCGCTCGCGTTCATCCTCGATCCCGCCAACCAGGTGCCGCGCGAACGTCACTACCACGGCACCACGGTGACGATCTACGACCTGCCGTACCAGGATCGCCACATCTGGGGAGCGACCGCCAACATGCTCGTCACGCTGAGCCGCCTGCTGCAGGAGCCCTGAGCATGTCGATCGAGCGATTGCGGGCGATCATGGCCCGGCTGCGCGACCCGCAGGCAGGCTGTCCGTGGGATCGCGAGCAGGACTGGGCGAGCATCGCGCCGCACACCATCGAGGAGGCTTACGAACTGGCCGACGCCATCGCGTCGGAGGACCCGCAGCGCGTGCGCGACGAACTGGGCGACGTCCTGTTCCAGGTGGTCTTCCAGGCGCGCATCGCCGAGGAGCGCGGGCTGTTCGATTTCGACGGCGTCGCCGCGCACATCGGCGACAAGCTCGAGCGACGCCATCCGCACGTGTTCGGCGCGGTGCGGATCGCCGATGCGACGGCCCAGACCGAGGCCTGGGAGGATCACAAGGCGGCCGAGCGACGTGCCCAGGGCGGCGCGGGTGCGCTCGACGGTGTCACGATCGGCCTGCCCGGACTGACGCGCGCGGCCAAGCTCGGCCGACGCGCGGCGCGGGTCGGCTTCGACTGGCCGGACGTGGACGGCGTGCTGGCCAAAGTCGACGAGGAAGTGGGCGAGATGCGCGAGGCGACTCGCGCGGGCGAACTCACAGCCGTGGCGGAAGAACTCGGCGACCTGCTCTTCAGCATCGCGCAGGCGGCCCGGCACCTCGGCGTCGATCCGGAGTCCGCGCTGCGCGCGGCGAACGCCAAGTTCGAGCGACGCTTCCGCGACATGGAGGCACAGCTCGCGGCGCGCGGCCAGTCGGTGGACGGCACGAGTGCCGAGCAACTCGAGGCGCTCTGGGCGCAGGCCAAGCGCAACGTCGGCTGATGCAGTGATGGCGGAGCAGCCTGCCGATCTGGCGGCGCGCATCGCCGCCCTGCGCGAGTCCCTCGAGCACTGCATGCTGCGGGACCGCGCGCAACTCGCCGGTGCCGTCGAGCGCGTGGCGCGACGGCCCGGGGCGGCCGACCCTCGCGAAGTGGACCGGCTGACGTCGCGACTCGCCGCGTCGGTCGCGCGCGCGGCGGCCCGTCGCGCGTCCGTTCCGGCGATCGGCTACGACGACCGTCTGCCGGTGCACCTGCGTCGCGAGGAGATTGCCGCGGCGATCGCGGCCTCGCCCGTGACGATCGTCAGCGGCGCGACCGGCAGCGGCAAGAGCACCCAGCTGCCCAAGATCTGCCTCGAACTCGGTCGGGGCGTGCGGGGGCTCATCGGCCACACCCAGCCGCGCCGCATCGCGGCGCAGGCGCTGGCCGGGCGCATCGCGACGGAACTTGGCACCGAGTCCGGCGGGCTCGTCGGCTACCAGGTCCGGTTCGTGGATCGCACGGGGCCCGGGACCCTGGTCAAGCTGATGACCGACGGCGTGCTGCTGCGCGAACTCGCCAGCGACCCCGCACTGCTGCGCTACGACACGATCATCCTCGACGAGGCGCACGAGCGCAGCCTCAACGTCGACTTCCTGCTCGGCGTGTGTCGCCAGCTGGTGCGGCGTCGGCCCGAGCTGCGCGTGATCGTGACTTCGGCCACCATCGAGACGAAGCGGTTCGCCGAATACTTCGGCGGCGCGCCGGTGATCGACGTCGAAGGTCGCAGCTATCCGGTCGAGGTGCGCTACCGGCCGCTGCAGGAGGACGACGAGGACAAGCCGTCGCTGCCCGAGGCCGTGCGCGGTGCGCTGGAGGAACTCGCGCGCGACAGTCGCGGCATCGAGGGCGACGCACTGGTCTTCCTGCCCGGCGAGAAGCAGATCCACGAGACGCGCGACCTGCTCGCGCGCAGCCGCCTGCCGTGGGAAGTGCTGCCGCTGTACGCGCGACTCTCGGCAGCCGAGCAGGAACGCATCTTCGCACCGCACACGGCGCGGCGTGCGGTGCTTGCGACCAACGTGGCCGAGACCTCGCTCACCATCCCGGGCGTTCGCTTCGTCGTCGATGCAGGCCTCGCGCGCGTGAGTCGCTACAGTCCGCGGGCCAAGTTCCAGCGCCTGCCGATCGAGCCCGTCTCGCAAGCGAGCGCGGACCAGCGCAAGGGTCGCTGCGGTCGCGAGGGGGAGGGCATCTGCATCCGCCTGTACGGCGAGGACGACTTCGCTGCGCGCGCGACTTATACCGATCCCGAGATCCTGCGCACCAACCTTGCCAGCCTGATCCTGCAGATGGCGGCTCTCGGCCTCGGCGCGCCCGAGGAGTTCCCGTTCCTCGACGCGCCCGATGACCGTCTGCTGAACGACGGCTACCGGCTGCTGCAGGAACTCGGTGCGGTCGACGGCGACCGGCGCATCACGCGACTGGGGCGCCAGCTCGCGGCCCTGCCGGTCGATCCGCGACTGGCGCGCGTCCTCGTGGAGGCCGGGCGGCGCGGCTGCCTCGCGGATGCGCTGGTGCTCGCGGCGTTCCTGAGCATCCAGGATCCGCGCGTACGTCCGCTCGAGCAGGCCGAGGCCGCGGACGAGAAGCACGCCCTGTTCGCCGATCCGCGATCCGATTTCGTCGCGGTGTTGAACCTCTGGCGTGCTTCGCGCGAGCAGGCTGCCGCCGGCACGAAGATCTTCCGTCACTGGTGCAAGCTCCACTTCCTGTCTTTTCCGCGCATGCACGAGTGGGTCGACCTGCACGAACAGCTGACGGAGACGGCCGCGTCGCTCGAGCTCGGCCGGGTGGACTCGTCGACCGCGGGATCGGCGGTCCTGCACCAGTGCATCCTCACGGGCTTCCTCGGCGGGATCGGCGTGCTCGACGAGGGCAAGACCTATCTCGGGGCGCGCGACACTCGCTTCGTGATCGCGCCGGGCACGCCACTGCAGAAGCGTCCGCCGCATTGGGTCGTGGCGGCCAGCCTGGTCGAGACGCAGCGCCTCTACGCGCGCACGGTGGCACAGGTCCAGCCGTCCTGGATCGAGGCCGCCGGGGCGCACCTCGTGCGTCGCACCTACGGCGATGCGGAGTGGGATGCCACCCGTGGCGCCGCTCGTGTCACGGAGACAGTCACACTCTATGGCCGGGTGCTCAGCAGCGGGCGCAAGGTCGATTTCGCGCCGCTGGACGCGGTGTCCGCCCGCCGCATGTTCGTCGAGGAGGCCCTGGTGCGCGGGTCCGGCATGCCGCCGTTGGCCTTCCTGGAGCGCAATGCCGCCACGCGCGCGCGACTCGAGCGCGTGGAATGCTGCCTGCGGCGGCGCGACCTGCTGGCCTCCGACGACGCGCTGGTCGAGTTCTTCCTCGCGCGACTGCCCGAGACGATCACGTCGGTGCGGCGGTTCGCGCAGTGGTGGCGCGCCGAGGAGCCGCGTCGGCCGCACCTGTTCGATGCGCCCGAGGACGTCTTTCTGTCGGTGCCCTTGCCGTCACTGCGTCGCGACGACTTTCCCGACAGCCTGCACGTGGACGGCAACGACCTCGCGCTGCACTACGCGTTCGACGCCACCGATGCCGCGGACGGTGTGACGCTCGATGTGCCTCTGCCGCTGCTGCGTGCCTTGCCGGCGGAGCGGCTCGACTGGCTGGTGCCGGGCTGGCTGAGGGACAAGGTCATCGCCCTGCTGCGTGGATTGCCGAAGGACCTGCGGCGTGAGCTGGTGCCGATCCCGGACTCGGCCGATGCATTCCTCGCCGAGGTGCAGGGGGACGCGGGTTTTGCCGTGGGTTCGCTGTTCGAGCGGCTCGCGGCCTTCGTCACGCGCAGGGCGGGCCAGCGCGTCGAGGCCGAGCGCCTGGCCGACATCGAACTGGCGCCCTGGCTGCGCATCAACCTGCGGATACTCGGCGAAGACGGTCGTCCGTTGCGGCAGGGCCGCGACCTCCTGGTGGTCCGCGAGCAGTTGCGCGAACGCGCGGCGAGACGGGAGTCGGGTCCCGCGCATGCGTGGTCCCGCGAGGGTGTGCGACGCTGGGACTTCGGGGACATCCCGGAGTCGGTGCAGGTTCCGAGCGGCAAGCTGACCTTGCGCATGTACCCGGGCCTCGAGGACCGCGCGACGGAGGTTCGTCTCAAGCTGTACTCGAGCGCCGAAGCGGCGCGCAAGTGCACGCGGCAGGGCCTGGTGCGGCTGGCAGCCCTGGCGCTGCCGCAGCAGCGCGAGCTGGTGCGTCGCGGGGTGGCGGGTGATCGTCATCTCGCGCTGCGTCTCGCGGCCGCCGGCTATGGCCGCGAGCTGCTCGACGAGATTGCCGATCGCGCCGTTGCGTCCGCGGTCCTCGGGCCCGAGGGCGTCGAGCCGCGCACGCGCGAGGCGTTCGAACTGGCGGTCGAACAGGGGCGCAGCCAGGTGGCGGAGCAGGGGGCGGTGGTGATGCGGGTCGTCATGGCCGTGCTCGCATGCCTGGATGAAGTGCGCGCGCAACTGGCCGCCATGACGGCCCCGGTCTTCGCGGACGTGTGCCTGGCCGCGCGCAGCCAGCTCGATGACGTCCTCGGGCCCGGCTGGGTGCGGGAGACGCCGGAACCCTGGTTCGAGGAACTGCCCCGTTATCTGCGCGCGCTCGTGCGGCGCCTCGAGCGTGCGCGGCACGACGTCGCGCGCGACCGCCGCCTGCAGCAGCAGATCGAGCCCTACCTCGCCGCCGCGATGCAGCTCGTCGTCGTGGCGGACACCGAGCGCGAGACGCCGGAGCTCGACCGCCTGCGCTGGATGATCGAGGAATTCCGCGTGTCGCTGTTCGCGCAGGAGTTGCGCACGCGGCTGCCCGTCTCGGCCCAGCGCCTCGCCGGGCAGCTCGCGCTCGCGCGCAAGGAAGTCAGCCGCGCTTCGACGGGTCGAGGAGGGGCCTGATCAGGTCCAGCGGCAGCGGGAAGACGATGGTGGTCGTCTTCTCGTTCGACAGGTCGGCGAGCGTCTGCAGGTAGCGCAGCTGCAGTGCGCTCGGCTGCGCCCCCAGTAACTGGGCGGCCTCGACCAGCTGCGATGCGGCCTGCTTCTCGCCCTCGGCGTGGATGATCTTCGAACGGCGGGTGCGCTCGGCCTCGGCCTGCTTGGCCATCGCCCGGATCATGCTCTCGTCGAGGTCCATCTGCTTGATCTCGACGTGGGTCACCTTGATGCCCCAGGCATCGGTCGACTGGTCGAGGATCCCCTGGATCGCGACGTTGAGCTTGTCGCGCTGCGAGAGCATCTCGTCCATCTCGTGCTGGCCGAGCACGGAGCGCAGCGTCGTCTGCGCGAGCTGGCTGGTGGCCTCGAACGGGTTGGCGACCTGGATGATGGCGCGTTCCGGGTCGACGATGCGGAAGTACACCACCGCGTTGACCTTGACCGAGACGTTGTCGCGCGAGATGACGTCCTGCGTCGGCACGTCGAGCACGATGGTGCGCAGGTCGACCTTGACCATGCGCTGGATCAGCGGGATGAGGATGATCAGGCCCGGCCCCTTCACGCCGGTGAAGCGGCCGAAGGTGAACACGACGCCGCGCTCGTATTCGTTCAGCACCTTGAAGATCTGCGTCGCGATCACCAGCAGCACGACCACGACGAAGGCCAGGGAGGCGAAATTCAGCATCGATGGATCTCCTCGGTTGTCACTCGCGGGCCGGCTCGACCTCGAGCCGCAGCCCCTTCACGGCGACGATGCGCAGTCGCTGTCCTTCGCGCACCGGCGCGACGCTCGTCGCGCGCCAGATCTCGCCGTGCGCGCGCACCAGGCCCTCGCGCTCGAAGGCCTCGACGGCCTCGGCGCTCTCGCGCAGCAGGCCCTCGGCGCCGCTCACGACCGGCCGGCGACGGGCCCGGACGGCGAAGGATACGATGGCGAGCAGGACCAGCGCACCGGCCAGGCCCATGCCGCCGATCAGCTGCCAGGCGATGCTGAAGCCGGGCGTGCCCGAGTCGAGCAGCATCACCGAGCCCATGACGAACGACACGATGCCGCCGATGCCGAGCGCGCCGAACGATGGCACGAACGACTCTGCGACGATCAGCAGGACCCCGAGCGCGATGAGCGCGAGGCCCGCGTAGTTCACGGACAGCACCTGGAAGGCGAAGAGGGCGAGCAGCAGGCTGATCGCGCCGACCACGCCCGGCAGCACGGTGCCCGGGTGATAGCCCTCGAGCAGCAGGCCGTAGATGCCGATCAGCATCAACAGGTAGGCGACGTTCGGATTGGTGAGGAGGCCGAGCAGGTCGGTGCGCCAGTCGGGCTCGGAAGCGTGCAGCACGATGCCCGTCGTGGACAGCGTCACCTCGCGGGTCTGCAGTTGGACCTTGCGGCCGTCGAGGGCCCGCAAGAGATCCGGCAGGTCGGTCGCGACCAGGTCCACCACCTTGGCGGCGACCGCTTCGTCGGCCGGGAGGCTGGTGGCGTTCCGCACGGCCTCGGCAGCCCACTCGGCGTTGCGCCCACGCAGGTGGGCGAGGCTGACGAGGTAGGCCGTGGCGTCGTTGACGGCCTTGCGTTCGAGCGTGCTCTCCGAGCCCTTGGCTGCCTGCGATTCGCCACCGATCTGCACCGGCGTTGCCGCGCCAAGGTTGGTGGCCGGGGCCATCGCGGCAACGTGGCTCGCGTAGAGGATGTACGTGCCCGCGCTGGCGGCCCGCGCGCCGCTCGGGGCGACGTAGGTGACCACGGGCACGTCGGACGCGAGGATCGCCTGCACGATGTCGCGCATCGACGCATCGAGTCCCCCGGGGGTGTCGAGCGTGACCACGACGAGGCTTGCGCCGTCGGCCTGGGCGGCCTCGAGTTCACGCACGAAGAAGTCGCTGGTCGCCGGCCCGATCGGCCCGCTGATCGGGATCAGCACGCCGGTGGGTGTCGAGGCATCGGCGATGGCCAGGGGGGCGAGCAGCGCACAGGCCAGCAGGGCTCGCCACCGCCGGCCGAACGGACCCATCCAGGCGTTCATGGCTCGATCATACCAGTCGTTCCGCGGACTCCGGCGTGTCCTATACTCCGCTGGCCGCAGCGATGCAGGTGTTTCGCCGCAATGCGCCATTCCGTCGCCAGAATCGTGTTCCCGCTGCTCGGATCGACGGCCGTCGCCGCCGTCTGTCAGGCGCAGGGCCCTGCGGCCGCGCCGGCCGCCCCGCGGGTCGAATTCCATGCGCAGGCGGTGCGCCCGAACCTCTACGTCCTCTCCGGCAGCGCGGGCAACGTGGCGGTCTGGACGGGGCCGACGGCGACCGTGCTGGTCGACGACGGCACCGCGGCGCTCGCGCCGCAGTTGCTGGAGGCGGTGGGCCGCATCGCCAAGTCGCCGGTGAGATTCGTGGTCGACACGCACTGGCATCCCGACCACAGCGGGGGCAACGAGGCGCTGGCGAAGGCCGGCGCGATCATCGTCGCGCACGAGGGGGTGCGCGAGCGCATGGGCGAGGCGCAGGTCGACGAGGACTCCGGAGCGCGCATCGCGCCGGCGCCGGCCGCCGCGCTGCCCGTGGTGACGTTTCCCGATTCCATGGCGCTGCAACTCGACGGCGAGCGCATTGCGCTCGTGCACGTGGCGGCGGCACACACCGACGCCGACGTCATCGTGCGCTGGCAGGATGCCGATGCCGTGCACCTCGGCGACCTGTACTACAACGGCGGCTATCCCCCGATCGACGTCGCGAACGGCGGCTCGCTCACGGGGCTCGTCGCCGCCCTCGAGGCCGTGCTCGCGCGCATCGACGCGCAGACGGTCGTGATCCCCGGGCACGGCGCGGTGTCCACCCGGGCCGAACTGGCGGCGTATCGCGACATGCTGGTCGCCGTGGGGCGCAAGGTGCGCGCGCAGGTGGAGGCGGGGTCCAGCCTCGACGAAGTCCTGGCGCTCAAGCTGAGCGCGGATTACGACGAGCGCTACGGCAAGGGTGCGGTGACTCCCGAGCGATTCATCCGCACCCTCTACCGTGACCTCACGCGGCCGAGGTCAGCCCGCTAGGTTGAAGTTGATGCCCTGCGCGAGCGGCAGCTGCGTGCCGTAGTTGACCGTGCAGGTCTGCCGCCGCATGTAGGCCTTCCACGCGTCCGAGCCCGACTCGCGACCGCCGCCGGTGTCCTTCTCGCCGCCGAACGCGCCGCCGATCTCGGCACCCGACGTACCGATGTTCACGTTCGCGATGCCGCAGTCCGAGCCGCTGGCCGAGAGGAAGCGCTCGGCATGCTGCAGGCGGTCCGTGAAGATCGCCGACGACAGCCCGTGCGCGACGGCGTTCTGCGCCGCGATGGCGTCATCGAGCGTCTTGAACGGGATCAGGTACAGCACCGGGCCGAAGGTCTCGGTCTTGACGATGTCCCACTCCGCGCGGGCAGTGACGATGGCGGGCTCGACGAAGAAGCCCGGGCCGTCCTTGCGCTTGCCGCCGGTCAGCAGCTTGCCGCCTTGCTTCACGGCCTCGACCACCGCGGCCTCGAAGCGGGCGACCGACGCGCCGTCGATCAGCGGGCCCATGAGCGTGCCCTGCGCGAGCGGATCGCCGATGCGCACCTGCTTGTAGGCGCCCACGAGGCGCTTCTCGAGTTCCGCCATGCGCGATTCGTGCACCAGCACGCGGCGCGTGGTGGTGCAGCGCTGGCCGGCCGTGCCGACGGCGCCGAACACGATGGCCGGCACCGCGAGATCGAGGTTGGCGTGCTCGTCGACGATGATCGCGTTGTTGCCGCCGAGCTCGAGCAGGCTCTTGCCGAGGCGCTGCGCGACCCGCATGCCGACCTCGCGACCGACCGCCGTCGAACCGGTGAAGGAGACGAGGTCGACGCGCCGGTCGTCGACGAAGCGGCCGGCGAGTTCGTGCCCGGCGTCGATGAACAGCTGGAAGATGCCCGGCAGGCCATGGCGCTCGAGCACGCGGTTGCAGATGTGCTGCACGGCGACGGCGCAGAGCGCGGTCTTCGGCGAGGGCTTCCAGACCGTGACGTTGCCGCAGATCGCCGCGAGGAAGGCGTTCCACGACCACACCGCGACCGGGAAGTTGAAGGCGCTGATCACGCCGACGACGCCGAGCGGGTGCCACTGCTCGAACATGCGGTGATTCGGCCGCTCGGAGTGCATCTGCAGGCCGTAGAGCATGCGCGACTGGCCGACCGCGAAGTCGGCGATGTCGATCATCTCCTGCACCTCGCCTTCGCCCTCGGGCAGGATCTTGCCCATCTCGAGGGAGACGAGGCTGCCGAGCGCGTGCTTGTGCTTGCGCAGTTCCTCGCCCATCAGGCGCACGATCTCGCCGCGCTTCGGCGCCGGCACGTTGCGCCACTCGCGGGCGGCGGCGACCGCCGAGGCCATCACCTTCTCGTACTGCGCCGCCGTGGTCGCGCTCACGCTGGCGATCACCTGGCCGGTGGTCGGGTTGACGGAATCGATGCGGGGCGCGGCCGGGTCCGACAGCCAGCCGCCGTCCGGCGTCCACGTTCCCGCGTTGACGGCCTCGAGGCCGAGGCTCTTCAGGATCTCGTTCATCAGTGCATCTCCCGCGCCAGGCGCTGGTGGCCGGTCCGGCCCGCGACGATCACGCGTGCCGAGACGTCCTTGTTGCCGCCGTCCGCGTAGTGGCGACCGAAGCGGTTCGCCAGCACGTCGGTCAGGCGGAAGTCCTCCTGGCGCACGAAGCCGCGATAGCGGCCCGGCTCGCGCAGCACGAGGTCCACGACCGCGGTGATGCCGGCCGCCGTGGTGACCTGGATGGCCGACCAGAGGCGTCCCGCGATCATCTGCGGATAGATCTTGCTGACGTAGTTCTCCTCGCGCAGCTCGCCGTCCTGCCGTCCGGCGACGGCGACGTACACGATCACGACGTCCTGCAGCGTCTGCGGGACGGCGTTCTCGAGCACGCGCTTCAGCGTCGCGCGATCGTGGTTGAGCTTGAGGTCGTTCATCAGCAGGCGCATCTGCGCGCAGTGACCCGGGTAGCGGATGGTCTTGTAATCCATCACCTGCACGCGGGCCCCGTAAGTGTCGGCCAGCGAGCCGAGGCCACCGGAGGTGTTGAACGCCTCGTAGTTCATGCCGTCGATCTCGATCTCCTCCAGGCCCTCGAGCGGCGCCACTTCGACGAAGCGGCCGTCGACCAGCGCCTCGCACGGATTGCCGTACTCGTTGATGAGGCCGTCGGTCGACCAGGTGAGCGAGTACTTCAGCGCATTGTTCGGATGCTGGGGCAGGGCGCCGACGCGCAGCTTCACGCTGCGGATCTCCTGGAAGTGCTGCAGCAGTGCGTTCGCCGCGATGCTGATGAAGCCCGGCGCGAGTCCGCACTGGGGCACGAAGGCCTGCTGGGCACCCTCGGCGAGCTGGCGCACGGCGCGCGTCACCGACACGTCCTCGGTCAGGTCGAAGTAGTGGGCGCCGACCTGCTTGGCGATCTCGGCGACCTTCACGTTGCAGTAGAACGGCAGGCTCGAAATGATCGCGTCGACCGGGTGCTGGCGCAGGTGCGCGGCGAGCGCGTCCGGGTCGCGTGCATCGAAGGCATGGGCCTCGAGGTTCGGCAGCCCGTGGGCGTCGACGACCGAGCGCGCGGCGGCGGGGTTCACGTCGGCCACGTGGACGCGGTAGTCGCCGCTCTCGGCCAGCAGGCCGGAGATGAGCGCGCCGATCTTGCCCGCGCCGAGGATGAGGACCTTGTGCATGATGACTCCTGGTCTGCGCCGCCCGATCGCGTGACGGCCGTGTGACGGCCGGGCCGGGTGGTCGTTGAGAGGGGCGCGATTCTGCCAGCCCGCGGGCATTCCCAACACCCCCGGCCTTTTGCAGCGCAAAGATCCGCTACACTTGTGGCATGACTGCCACGCCGAAACTCGCGGATTGGGCGCCGGACAGCTGGACGGGCCGACCGGCCCGCCAGCAGCCGCACTACCGCGACCCGGAGGCCCTGCGCCAGGCCGTCGAGGCCCTCAGCCGCCTGCCGCCCATCGTCGTGTCGTGGGAGGTCGAGGCCCTCAAGCAGCAGATTGCCGAGGCCCAGCGGGGCGAGCGGTTCCTGCTGCAGGGCGGCGACTGTGCCGAGAGCTTCGACGACTGCGAGTCCGGCCAGATCGCCCGCAAGCTGAAGATCCTGCTGCAGATGAGCCTCGTGCTGCTGCACGGACTCAAGAAGCCGGTGATCCGGGTCGGGCGGTTCGCCGGTCAGTACGCCAAGCCGCGCTCGACGGACACTGAGACGCGCGACGGCGTGACCCTGCCGTGCTACCGGGGCGACCTCGTGAACCGCCCGGAGTTCACCCCCGAGGCCCGGGAGCCGGATCCCGAACTGCTGCTGCGCGGGTATGAGCGCGCCGCGCTGACGCTCAACTTCGTGCGCGCGCTGATCGACGGCGGCTTCGCCGACCTGCACCACCCGGAATACTGGGACCTCGGCTTCGTGCATCACTCGCCGTGGCGCGACCAGTACCGTCAGATTGCCGCGTCGATCGCCGACTCGCTCGACTTCTTCGAGGCGATGAGCGGGAGCCGCGTGCACGAGGCGAGCCGGGCCCCGTTCTACGCGAGCCACGAGGCCCTCCACCTGCTCTACGAACAGGCGCAGACGCGCTTCATCCCGCGCCAGAACCGCTGGTACAACCTCTCGACGCACCTGCCGTGGATCGGCCTGCGCACGGCGCAGCTCGACGGCGCGCACGTGGAGTACTGCCGCGGCATCGCGAACCCGATCGGCGTCAAGGTCGGTCCCTCGATGGACGCGGCCTGGGTGCAGGGCCTGTGCGAAGTGCTCAACCCGCTGCGGGAGCCGGGCCGTCTCGTGCTGATCCACCGTGTCGGCGCGGAGCACGTCGAGTCGAAGCTGCCGGCGCTCATCAAGTCGGTGCAGGCCACCGGCGTGCCGGTGCTGTGGATCTGCGATCCGATGCACGGCAATACCGAATCGACCAGCACGGGCGTCAAGACGCGGCGCTTCGAGAACATCGTGCAGGAGCTCGAGACGGCCGCCCAGGTGCACAAGGCGATGGGCAGTTACCTCGGCGGCGTGCACTTCGAGCTCACCGGCGAGGAAGTCACCGAATGCATCGGTGGTGCGCGAGGCCTGGCCGAGGGAGACCTCGCGCGCGCCTACCGCACGCAGGTCGACCCGCGCCTCAATTACGAGCAGGCCCTCGAACTCGCGATGCGGATTGCGGCGAACGCGCGTTCGGCCTGACCGGTCGCCCGGCGGCCAGCAGGCGATCCGCTTCCTCGGTCGGCACTGCTCGCCATTCCCCCGGCCGGAGCCCGTCGACCGTCCACGGACCGATCGCCCAGCGGACCAGCCGCAGGGTCGGGAAGCCGATCGCGGCCGTCATGCGACGCACCTGCCGGTTGCGGCCCTCGTGCAGCTCCAGCTCGATCCAGCGGTCGGGAATCTTCTGTCGCACCCGGATCGGGGGCACGCGCGGCCACAGGCCGGTCGGGGTGTCGATGACACGCGCGCGGACGGGCAGGGTGGGTCCGTCCTTCAGCACGAGTCCGCGTCGCAACGGCTGGAGGTCGGCGTCGGTCGGAGCCCCTTCGACCTGGACCCGATAGCATTTCGCATGGGGTGAACCGGGCTGGCTGATCCGTGCCTGCCAGGGGCCGAAATCGGTCAGCAGCAGCAGTCCCTCGCTGTCGAAATCGAGCCGGCCGGCCGGGTAGACGCCTTGCAGTGCGACATAGTCTCGCAGGCAGGGTCGGCCGTCGGGGCTCGTGAATTGCGGCAGGACGCCGTACGGCTTGTTGAACAGGATCAACTGCACTTCGGCACCCCGCGGCCGGGGAAATTCACACTTGATCCGGCCGGGGGCCAAGTCTATTCTCTTTGTGCGGTGCAACACGCCGTCGGTTCGGTCGCGTCGGCCCTTCCCGGTCGCGGCCTCTCGTCACGGAGTACGCCTTGAGCACACAGCCGAAGCTCGACCTTCCCCCGGGCTGCGAGATCGTTGCGACCTCGCGACCGGGTTTCGAAACGATCCTCACGCGTGAGGCCCTCGATTTCGTGGTCGAGCTGGCCCGCAAGTTCGCTCCCCGCGTGGCCGAACTGCTGGCCCGCCGCGAGGCCCGGCAGAAGGAGATCGACGCCGGCAAGCTGCCCGATTTCCTGCCCGAGACCCGTGCCGTCCGCGAGGGCGACTGGCGGGTCACGTCGATCCCGGCGGACCTGCAGGACCGCCGCGTCGAGATCACCGGCCCGACCGAGCGCAAGATGATCATCAACGCGCTCAACTCGGGCGCGAAGGTGTTCATGGCGGACTGCGAAGACTCCATGACGCCGACCTGGGACAACGTGGTCCAGGGGCAGATCAACCTGCGCGACGCCGTCGCCCGGCGCATCGAGTTCACGAGCCCCGAGGGCAAGGTCTACCGGCTCAACCCGACGATCGCCACGCTGAACGTGCGGCCGCGCGGGTGGCACCTCTACGAGAAGCACATCCGCGTGGACGGCCAACTCGTGCCGGGCGCCTTCGTCGACTTCGGCCTGTACCTGTTCCACAACCACCGCGAGCTGAAGGCGCGCGGCACCGGCCCCTACTTCTACCTGCCGAAGACCGAGAGCCATCTCGAGGCGCGGCTGTGGGCCGACATCTTCCGGCATGCCGAGGCCCGCCTCGGCCTCGCGCCGCAGACCATCAAGGCCACGCTGCTGATCGAGGTGATCCTCGCCTCGTTCGAGATGGACGAGATCCTCTACGAGCTGCGCGACTACATCGTCGGCCTCAACTGCGGCCGCTGGGACTACATCTTCAGCTTCATCAAGAAGTTCAGCCGCTACCCGGACAAGGTGCTGCCGGAGCGCGGCCAGGTGACGATGACGACGCACTTCCTGCGGTCGTATTCGAAGCTGCTGATCAAGACCTGCCATCGTCGCGGCGCATTCGCGATGGGTGGCATGGCGGCGCAGATCCCGATCAAGGGCGATCCGGTCGCCAACGACGCCGCGATCGCCAAGGTGCGCGCCGACAAGGAGCGCGAGGCGGGCGACGGCCACGACGGCACCTGGGTCGCGCACCCGGGGCTCGTGCCGATCGCGATGGAAGTGTTCGACCGGATGATGCCGACGCCCAACCAGCTGCACCGCAAGCTCGAGGACGTGCAGATCTCCGCCGCCGACCTGCTCGCGATCCCGGCGGGCACGATCACCGAGGCGGGGCTGCGCAACAACGTCGACGTTTCGATCCAGTACATGGCCGCGTGGCTCGGCGGCAACGGCTGCGTGCCGATCCACAACCTCATGGAAGACGCCGCGACGGCCGAGATCTCGCGCTCGCAGGTGTGGCAGTGGATCCATCACCCGAGCGGCGTATTGGACGATGGTCGCAAGGTCACGGTCGAGCTGTTCCGGCAGATTACCCGCGAGGAACTCGCGAAGCTGCGGACGAAGCTCGGCGAGGCGGCGTTCGCGGCCGGCAACTTCGAGCGCGCCGCGGGGCTGATCGACGAGATCACGGTGGCGGACCGCTTCGAGACCTTCCTGACGCTGCCGGCCTACCGGGCGATCGACTGAATTTTCGGGCACACGCTTTCGAGACACGAGGACCAGGATCATGACGAACCAGACTGCTGAACAACTGCGCCAGGCATGGGCAACCGACCCCCGCTGGAAGGGCATCAAGCGCCCGTATTCGGCCGAAGACGTGGTACGCCTGCGTGGCAGCGTCCAGATCGAGCAGACCCTGGCCCGCCTCGGCGCCGAGAAGCTGTGGAAGCTGGTGAACACCGAGGCCTACGTGAACTGCCTCGGCGCGCTCACGGGCGGCCAGGCGATGCAGCAGGTGAAGGCCGGCATCAAGGCCATCTACCTGTCGGGCTGGCAGGTGGCCGCCGACAACAACAGCTACCTGTCGATGTACCCGGACCAGTCGCTGTATCCGGTCGACTCCGTGCCGAAGGTGGTCGAGCGCATCAACGCGTCGTTCCAGCGCGCGGACCAGATCCAGCACTCGAAGGGTGTCAAGGCGGGTGACAAGGGTTACGTCGACTTCTTCGCGCCGATCGTGGCGGACGCGGAAGCGGGCTTCGGCGGCGTGCTGAACGCCTTCGAGCTGATGAAGGCGATGATCCGCGCCGGTGCGGCGGGCGTGCACTTCGAGGACCAGCTGGCCTCGGTGAAGAAGTGCGGCCACATGGGCGGCAAGGTGCTCGTGCCGACGCAGGAAGCGGTGCAGAAGCTGGTTGCCGCGCGCCTGGCGGCGGACGTGATGGGCGTGCCGACCATCATCCTCGCGCGCACGGACGCCGAGGCGGCCGACCTGCTCACCAGTGACGTGGACGCGAACGACAAGCCGTTCTGCACGGGCGAGCGCACGGTGGAAGGCTTCTACAAGACCCGCCCGGGCGTCGAGCAGTCGATCAGCCGCGGCCTCGCGTACGCGCCGTATGCCGACATGGTCTGGTGCGAGACCGGCAAGCCGGACCTCGAGTTCGCGAAGAAGTTCGCCGAGGCGATCCGCAAGCAGTTCCCGGGCAAGCTGCTCGCCTACAACTGCTCGCCGTCGTTCAACTGGAAGAAGAACCTCGACGACGCGACGATCGCCAAGTTCCAGCGCGAGCTGGGCGCGATGGGCTACAAGTACCAGTTCATCACGCTGGCCGGCATCCACTCGATGTGGTTCAACATGTTCGACCTCGCGCAGGAATACGCGAAGCACGGCATGACCGCCTACGTCGAGAAGGTGCAGGAGCCGGAGTTCGCGGCGCGCGATCGCGGCTACACCTTCGTGTCGCACCAGCAGGAAGTCGGCACCGGCTACTTCGACGAGGTCACCCAGGTGATCCAGGGCGGCCACTCCTCGACGACCGCGATGCACGGCTCGACCGAGGAAGAGCAGTTCAACACGGGCGGCGCTCACCACTGAGCGACGTCGCGTCGCGACGGAACGCGGCCCGGGCGGGGCAACCTGCCCGGGCCGATTCTTTTTGGACAGCGGGCGCGGCCTTGCGACAAGATCCGCGCTCCCCCTCGAGGCGAGGCCTGCGGCTTTGACCGGCAACGTCGAATTCGATCCTGCTTGCACCGCCTGTCCGCGGCTCGCCGGGTTCCTCGCGCGGGGCAGGGCGGAGCATCCCGGGTATCACTGCGCGCCGGTGGCCCCCTTCGGCGAACGCGACATCCGCCTGCTCGTCGTCGGGCTCGCGCCGGGTTTCCACGGCGCCAATGCCACCGGCCGGCCGTTCACCGGCGACTACGCAGGCGTGCTGCTGTACGAGACCCTGCATGCCTACGGCTGGAGCACCGGGTCCGCGTCGAAATCGCGCGATGACGGCCTGCGACTTCGGGGCTGCCGCATCACGAACGCCGTGAAATGCGTGCCCCCCGAGAACAAGCCCACCCCGCAGGAGATCCGCACCTGTAATCGTTACCTGGCGGCCGAGGTGGCGGGGCTGGCGCCGGGCACCGTGCTGCTGGCACTCGGCTCGATCGCCCACCAGGCCGTGCTGCGCGCCTGCGGACTCAAGGCTTCGGCTGCGAAGTTCGGTCACGGCGCCGAGTTCGACCTGCCGCGCGGCCTGAGGCTGGTCGATTCTTACCACTGCAGCCGCTACAACACGAACACCGGACGGCTGACGGCACCGATGTTCCGCGAGGTGGTGGCGCGCGCCACGGCGCTGGCGAGACCGTAGAATCGGCGCGTGTCCGACCCGGCTTTCGACCTGAAGACCTTCCTCGCCTCGCTGCCGAAGAAGCCGGGCGTGTACCGCATGCTCGACGCCGAGGGAAAGATCCTCTACGTCGGCAAGGCGCGCATCCTCAAGAACCGCGTCACGAGCTATTTCCGCGGTCGCGCGCACTCCGAGAAGACGCAGGCGCTGCTCAACCTCGTCGCGCGCATCGAGATCACGGTGACCTCGTCGGAGACCGAGGCGCTGCTGCTCGAGTACAACCTGATCCAGCGCCACAAGCCGCACTACAACGTGCTGCTGAAGGACGACAAGAGCTTCCCCTACATCCAGATCACGGGCCACGAGTTCCCGCGCATCGCCTACTACCGCGGCGCGAAGAAGCAGCCGGGGCGCTATTTCGGGCCGTACCCGAACAGCGTCGCCGCGCGCGAGACGCTGCTGCTGCTGCAGAAGCTGTTCCGCCTGCGACCCTGCGAGGACACCTATTTCAGCAACCGCTCGCGGCCGTGCCTGCAGTACCAGATCCAGCGCTGCACGGCGCCCTGCGTCGGGTTCGTCTCGGCGGCGGACTATCGTCGCGACGTGAACGATGCCGCCCGGGTGCTCGAAGGGCGCAACAACGAAGTGATCGACGACCTGGCCGCGCGCATGGAGGCGGCCTCGGCGAAGCTCGCGTTCGAGGCGGCGGCCCGGCTGCGCGACCAGATCGCGATGCTGAAGCAGATCCAGGCCAGCCAGTCGATCAGTCGCATCGACGGGCAGGACGTCGACGCGGTGGCGATCCACGGCGTCGGCGGCCTCTACTGCGTGGCGGTCGTGTTCGTGCGCGGCGGCCGCAACCTCGGCAGCACGACTTTCTTCCCGAAGGGCGGTCTCGGCGATGAAGCCGAGGTGCTGGCCGGATTTCTCGCCCAGTACTATTTCGCGCGCGAGGCCCCGGCCGAGATCCTCGTCAGCCGGCCGGTGGACGAGTCCGACCTGCTCGAGCCCGCGCTGAGCGAGAAGGCCGGCCATGCCGTGCGCATCCGCAGCAGCGTGCGCGGCACGCGGGCGCGCTGGCTCGAAATGGCGCGCAACAACGCCGCGCTCGGCCTGCAGATGAAAGCCGCGAGCCGCGCCACGATCACCGACCAGCTCGAGGCCGTGGGCCGTGAACTCGAACTCGGGCGCACGCCGCTGCGACTCGAGTGCTTCGACGTGAGCCACTCGATGGGCGAGTCGCCGATCGCCTCCTGCGTGGTGCTCGGCCCGGACGGCCCGATCAAGAGCGACTACCGGCGCTTCAACCTGCGCAACCTCACGCCGGGCGACGACTACGCCGGCATCCGCCAGGCCGTCGAGCGACGCTTCACGCGGATCCAGCGGGGCGAGGCGCCGGTGCCGGACCTGCTGCTGATCGACGGTGGCCCGGGCCAGCTGGCTGCAGCGTGCGACGCCCTGGCGGCGGTCGGCGCCGCGGACGTGAATGTGGTCGGCGTGGCGAAGGGGGCGGACCGCCGCGTGGGACAGGAGCGCATTTTCTTTCCCGGGCGGGAGGTGCCGCTTATACTGCCCGCCGACTCGCCGGCGCTGCGCGTGATCCAGCGCATCCGCGACGAAGCGCACCGCTTCGCGATCACCGGGCACCGGCAGTCCCGAGACCGTGCACGTCGCGAATCGGTGCTCGAGGAAATCCCGGGGCTCGGTCCCAAGCGCCGCCGCGAACTGCTCAAGGCGTTCGGCGGACTGCAGGGCGTCCGGCAGGCCTCGGTCGAGGACCTCGCGAAGGTGCACGGAGTCAGTCGCCAGCTCGCCGAGCAGATCTTCGAGCGCGTGAATGCGGGAACCTGAGCTGCGGTGAACCTGACCTCGCTCCCCAACATCCTGACCGTCGGGCGCATCGTCGCGGTGCCGCTGCTCGTCGGGCTGTTCTACCTCGACCACCCGTGGGCGCACGTGCTTTCGGCCAGCGTGTTCATCGCAGCCGCCATCACGGACACGCTGGACGGCTACCTGGCGCGGCGGATGGGCATCACCTCGCCGCTCGGGGAGTTCCTCGACCCGGTCGCCGACAAGCTGATCGTCGCGGTGGCCCTGGTGCTGCTGGTCGGGTACGACGCCCGGTCCTTCATCGTGATCACGGCGGCCGTGATCATCGGGCGGGAGATCACGGTCTCGGCCCTGCGCGAGTGGATGGCGCATCTCGGCTCGCGGGCCAAGGTGGCCGTGTCGGCGCTCGGGAAGGTCAAGACCATCGTGCAGATGACGGGCCTCAGCCTGATGATGTTCCGCCAGGACGTGCTGGGGCTGCCGGTGTACGAGATCGGCACGGCGCTGCTGGTGGTGGCCGCCGCCCTGACGCTCTGGTCGATGGTGGCCTACCTGCAGGCCGCCTGGCCGGAACTGCGCCGGCCCCCGGGTTCTTGACAGGACGGGGCAGGGCAGCCAAAATTCGCGGCTCACGAAGCCTGCTTCGTGTGCCCAAGCGGGTGTAGCTCAGTTGGTAGAGCGCGACCTTGCCAAGGTCGAGGTCACGAGTTCGAGCCTCGTTACCCGCTCCAGATTTCGCACAACCCCGGGCCCTCCCGGGGTTCTGTTTTTCTGGGGGGAGTGTTTGCGCCATCGCGGCTAGGTGGCAGAGTGGTCATGCAGCGGCCTGCAAAGCCGTGTACGCCGGTTCGATTCCGACCCTAGCCTCCACCCGATTCGCGGGCCCCTGCCTGCTCATTCCACCGGCTCGAAGACGCCTCGAAACGGTGGGTCGGGCCACACCAGTCGCCAGACCTTCGCCGATCTCTCGTGTCGGTACCAGCGCTCCGGCAGGACGGTTGTGCCGACGTATCGTCTCGTAACAGGTACCGCAGTGGCGACTCCGGCCGCAACCTGGCCGTCGAGCCACTCTACGCAGCGGTCGAACTCCGCTCGATCGACGAAATCGCCGATCCGCTCCCAATGGCCAGTGTCGTGGCTCGATGTCACGGCTTCGCGACCTCGCCGTACTTCCGGGCGGCTTCACCCGCATCGAGACACGCGAGGCGAGGGGGTCCGCCGCCATGCGTGTCGGACTGCGGATAGGTCAGTTCCCAGCAACGTGTGTCGGCCGGGTCTCGATACAGCACGTCCCAACCGGTGGGATCGGTGCCGAGACGCGTGAGGTAATTCTCGATCAGCCACTGGATCCGGCGCGACGTCGCGTCACTGACGATTTTGCCGTCCTTGAGGTCTCCGCGGCCGTCGAGTTCCATCTCGTGCGATTTCGGAATCATGGGAACAAGTGCCGGTCATTCAGCGATCCAGTCGCTGCGGATCGGCAATGCCGGTCTCCAGGTCGACGGCATAAGTTCCGCCGTCCCATCGATACGCCGTCAGGCGCCCGGCGTCGAAATGCAGCTGAGTGAATGGATTGCCCTCCGAGTCGAAGCGGGTGGCGATCGTCCAGACGATCTGGCCGGAGACGTCGATGCGATGCACGTTGCGAGCCCGGTCAACGGTTCTTGCATCGGACAGGCGATCGATCAGAACGATTCGATCGCCGTTGGGGAGATCGAGCGACTGCGTGCTTCGCTCCTTGAGGCCGCCGCAAGGAAAGTCCGGCTCGTCGTTCCTCGCTCGCACCGATCACCTTCCTTGCCGCGGGTGGCTAGATCCCGAGCCCAGAGGATTCCCCGATCACTGGTCTAATCGAGCGGCGCGAAGACTCCGCGGAATGGCGGGTCGGGCCACACCAGGCGCCATGTCTGGCCACTCGCCAGGTGCTCGTACCAGCGCTCCTCAAGGGTATTGGAGCCGATGTAGCGCGACAGAGGTTGCCCTTCTCGTGCCACACCTGCGTCGACTTGTTCCTGTAGCCACCGCGCACATCGATCAAACTCGGCGCGACTGGTGAAGTCATCGATCCGTTCCCATGGGCACTTGGTCATTTGACTATCCATGCTGGGTTTACGTTAGGTATGACGATCTGGCTGCCGCCGCCCACGAGGCCACCCTGGGCTGCGGCGGTTCCCTCAAATATTGTCGTACCCGGCGGAACTTGGATGGTCGTGACATTCTCCGCCGTGTTTCCCCATTCGGGAAGCAGACCACTGTCGATGCGGGACCGCAATGGGCCGGTTGGCGGCGTACGGGTCCAGTAAAGGCCGAGTTCGCCGGCCTTTCCGCCGTGAACGCGATACAAGGTGACAGTCTTCGTGGTCACTCTTTGGACGTACGTGGCTCCCCTGAAAGTGACCGCAACTTCGCGCCCCAACGGGCCCGGTCCATTCAGCGGGTTCCAGTGTCGTGCAGCCTCTTCCGTGACTTCGGCCGTGCGACCGACCCGACGAATCGGCTTGAAGATCGACGAGACGTACTTGCACTCCACGTCGCAGAGCGTGAACAGGACGTACACGACCGCGAGTCCGTACCGACCCTGATCCGCGGCGTCGCTGGCAGCGTGCGCGTCGTTGATGGGCGCGAGGACGATCTCGTTGACCGCGTTCCAGGCGAGGTCCAGGACGAAGCGCTGCAGGTTCTCCTGCGCGCGGTCCTCGGCCTCGGCGGCGGCCTCGGCTCCCCAGGTCGATTCGGGTGCGCCGCTGGCGCCGCCGCCGGACATCATGACGATGATCCCGTTGCATCCCATGGTGCTCGCGCCCGGACTGCAAAGGCGCGTGCCGTTCTGCGCGGAGACACCGGGCAGAGACATGGCCGGCGGGAAGTGTCGGGTCGTATGGCCGAAGATGTAGTGACTGACGATCAACTCGAACGCGGCCCAGAAGGGACTCTCGACGCTGGCACCGCCATCGCCGATCGGCGCGAAGGTATAGCCCGTCGGGTCGGTGGCATTCAGCGGGCGGTTGCCCACGTAGGCGTATGGATTGACCGATTGACTGTCGGCACCGTCGGCGATGATCGGGTCCGGTGAGAGGAATCGACCGATCACCGGGTCATAGACGCGGCCTCCCATGTGAACGAGATTCACGTTGTCGAGGTGCTCGTGCCCCGTGAATCCGTGGCGCGTCGTGTTGGCGATGCCTGCCCAATCGGGACTGGTCGCGGCGTTCCAGTCACTGCCGCGGCGCGCGCCGAAGGCTGCGTAGCTCTCGCGCACCAGCACGTCGCCCGCGCCCGAGAGCACGAGGCCCGTGCTGCCGAGGTGGTCGGTGATGCCGTATTGCGTGCTCGACGTGCCGTCGGAATTGCGTGAGACGACGATCGGCCCGGCCGGCGTATCGACGTAATGACGCCAGTAGCTCGTGCCGGTCGAGGTCGTGCTCTCGCGTTCGAGCAGGCCGCCCAGGTATTGCGTGGTCTCCACGCCGTTGGCGTAGGTCGCGACCTGCTTCCAGCGCTGGTGGGTCGGCCCGTAGCTGAGTTGCGTCTGCCACGCGTTGCCGTTGATCGCCTGCGTCAGCACGGTCGGCAGATTGAACGAGGACCAGGACTGCGCGACCCCGTTGCGCGCGCGCTGGTTGCCGTTGGCATCGTAGGCATACGTCTGTCCGCCGGCCGCGGTGACCGCGTGCGGATGCGCGGGATCGGCATAGGCATAGCTGCCCACGTCCGACTTGCTGGCAATGTTGCCGGCGGCGTCGTAGGCGACCGACAGGGTGCCGACGCCGTTCAATCGCGTCGACGTCAGGCGATTGAGCGGGTCGTAGGTGAAGGCTTCCGTCAGTGAGCGGCCAAGATCCGCGCGCTGCGTCAGGTTGCCGGCGGCGTCGTAGTCGAAGCTCAGGTTCTGGCGGTCGGTCAACGACGGCGAGCGACCCACTTGGATGGCGAGCGGTTCGTGCGTTCCGGGACGGTAGGCCGACGTGACCGTGGCCACGTTGCCGCCGAGGCTTTCGCTGCTCGCCAGGCCAGCGTCGTCGGTGGCGCCGAGCGTCCAGAGCACGCGCTCGGTCGGTTCGGAGACGTCTGCGATCCGCACGATCGCTCCGTAACTGCGCGCATAGCGCACGGTGAAGCGGTTCGCCGTCTGTCCCGTGGGCACGGGGCTTGCCGGGTAGGCCAGCGTCTCGATCGCACCGTCACTGCCGTACCCGTAATCGTACGCATAGGCCTGGTCCGTGGTGATCGTCTTGCGAACGAGGCGCCCGAG
>JBGAHO010000052.1:0-28955 GCA_044226195.1 Steroidobacteraceae bacterium | reverse complement strand
ACAGTCCGCTCGGATCACCGGCCGAAAGCGATAGTCCCCTCAGATCAGGAACCCAAGATCCTGGATCGCGAAATTGTTCAGCGACGGCGCCACGGCTGAAAGCGACGCCTCGTCCACGCCGAACCAGCGGGCCAGTGTGGCGGCGTACTGATCCGACGAGATGGAGGGGATCATGCGCCCGCCTCCCACGTCGACCGGCCCGTCGATCTGCAGCAGCGGGTATTCGCCGTAGAGCGTGCGCCCGCGCACGCCGTCGCCGACCACGAGTTGCACGCCGCCCCAGGCGTGGTCGCTGCCGTCGCCGTTCGAGGTGAGCGTGCGCCCGAAGTCCGACTGCGTGAACGTCGTGACGTTGCTCGCGACACCGAGCTCGACCGTCGCGGCGTGGAACGCCGACAGCGACTGGCTGACGTTGGCGAGCAGGCCCGGCTGGTCGTCCAGCTGGTTGTCGTGCGTGTCGAAGCCGCCCGTGGCGACGAAGAAGATCTGGCGCGACATGTCGAGCGCGTCGCGCGCGGCGATCATCTTCGCCACCGTCTGCAGCTGCGAGCCGAGCTGCGACGCTGGGAATGTCACCGACAGCGGCGGCGCCGAGGCGAGCGCATCGTTCACCCGATCGGCGTACTTGACCGCGCGCTTCTGCACGTCGACGAACGCTCGCTGGTAGACCGAGGGATAACTCGCGCCGAGGATGTTCTGGAACGCCGTCTTGCGTGCCGCGCCAATGCCCGTGCTCGCGAAACTGTTGAACGCGATCGCACCGTCCGCACCCATCACGTAGGGCGTCGCGCTGGCGCCCGCCTGGAACAGCGTGCTGCCGCTGAGCGAGACATTGAGCGCCACCTGCTGCGCCGAGACCTGGCTCGCGAGCAGGTCGGCGATGCGTCCCGCCCAGCCGGTGGTCGAGAGTTGCTTGCCGCGCAGGCTCAGCCACTGCTCCTGCTGGTCGTTGTGCGAGAAGAGCTGCGGCGGCAGCGTGGCCGTGCCCGCCTGGTACTGCAGCTTGGTGGTCGGCGCGAGCAGCGGACCGAGGTTCGCCATCACCGCGCAGCGGCCCGACTCGAACAGCCCCGCGAGGCCGGTCATGGACGGGTGCATGCCGTAGTCGACGCCGTTGCCGTTGAGTGCATTGAGCGGCAGCAGTTGCGCCTGCGGGATCGCCAGGTTCTGGCGCGAGGCGGCATAGACGTTGTACTCGGCGGTCGAGCGCGGCACGACCATGCTCCAGGAGTCGTTGCCGCCGAACAGGAACACGCAGACCAGCGCCTTGTAGTCGCTGAAACCCGAGGTGCCCGCGGCTTCCGCGAGGATCGAGCCGGGCGTGCGACCGAACGCATAGAGCGCGCCACCGGCGGCGCAGGCGCGGAGGAACCGACGACGGGAGGCGTTGTGCATGGGGTCCTCCTCAGCGCTGCACGGCGTATTCGGGCGAGGTGACGAGCAGGTAGAGCGCCTCGGAGACGCGCAACCCGGGGCTCGAGGCGGGAATCCGCTCGATCGCGGCCTTGGCCTCGGCCTTCAGCGTCGCCGACACGGGCGAGCCGAACAGCTTGTCGATCAGCGCATTCGCGAGCGCCTCAGAGTCCGCGGCCACCGCAACCTCCGAGGTGTAGTCCATGACGATCGCATCGGCCGGCAGGCCGGGCACCGTCGTGTTCCAGAACGTCGCGACCGCGTACAGCACGTTGGTGACGAACGTGTTGAGGTACTCGGTCGCGATCTGCATCTCGGGCGCGACCAGCCCCTGGCTCGAGATCTCGCCGGGCGGCGCATAGAACGGGCTGAAGAAATTGAACACCGACGGCGACTGCAGCGGGCCCTCGCCGAACGCGAAGACGATGGTGCCGATGCGGTATTCGCCGTTGGCGGCCTTGGCACCGAACGCTCGCCACATCTGCGTCAATCGCAGCAGCGGCTCCTTCACCTTGCCGGTCGTCGCGGTCGGCGTGGCGGGCCGCGCCTCGGCATCGAGCAGGATGGCCCGGACCACCGCGCCGAGGTTGCCACGCTTGCCGGTACCGTCGTTGTTGAAGACCGTCGCGACGCGCTGGACGTAAGCCGGCGACGGATTGCTGGTCACCAGCTTCTGGATCAGCTGCTTCGAGATGAACGGCGCGACGTTGGGGTGGTTGTAGATGTTGTCCAGGGCGTCCGCGAGGTCCTGCGCGGGGGACTGGCCGGCGGGCAGCGTGGTCCTGGCGGCGCCGGCGTACTGCAGCAGCTTCTTCGCCAGCGTCGAGTGCTGCTCCGGGTAGGCCTGCATCGGCACGACTTCGTTCTGCAGCGTGCGCCGCGCCTGCTTGAAGTTCGGCGCGCCGGCGTAGTTCCAGCCCGTGAACACGTGCGCGAACCCCTCGACCACCGACTGGTCGTAGGTCGGGATCGGCTGGCCCTGCGCGTCGGTCTTCACGGTGCCGTCGAGGTTGAGCTGCACCAGCCCGACCGTGAACAGCTGCATCAGCTCGCGCGCGTAATTCTCGTCGGGGCGGATGTTGCTGGCCGTGTCCTCTTTCTGGTTGCCCAGCATGTTGAGGTAGACGCCCATCGCCGGGTGCAGGGTCACGTCCTGCATCAGCTGGCGGAAGTCGCCGAACGCGTCGCGCGCCAGCAGGTCGTAGTAATCCGAGAGGGCGTACGGGAAGTTGTCGAGCGCGCTCTGCTGCGAGACCACCATGATCTGCGAGAGCGCGAAGGCGACCCGCTGCCGCAGCTGGTCCGGGCCGGTGATGGAGTTGCGGAACCAGATCTCCTGCCGATCCTCGTTGAGGCGCCCGAGCATCTTGAGCGGGTCGGTGAGCCGGCCGAACGCGGCCTGCACCGTCGGCAATTCCAGCGAGGCGGGTTGGGCGATCTGCTGGTCGATCCAGCGGCCGTAGGCCGTGGAGGCATCGCCGAGCCCGATCAGTCGCTGGGCTTCGGCGGGCGTCGCACCGTAGGTGGCCTGGTTGAGGAAGCGGTAAGCGTCGGCCTGGGTGACCGGCACGGGCGGTGGGTTACCACCCCCGCCCGAACCACCCCCGGAGCCGCCGCCGCACGCGGCGAGCACGGCGAGCAGGACACCGGCGAGCGCCGTGCCTGCGGCGCGGATCAAACGTGGCTGGGCCATCGTCGCCTCCCTGAATTCTTCACCGGAGCAACGCAGGACTCCGCCGCGCGTTGACGTCGCCGTCAGCTTACGTGAAAGAACCGCAGCTCGCCGAACTGCTCCACGACGGAGGGCACGTGGCCGGCGCCCGGCTCACCGAGTTGCTCGGCCAGCGCGCGCGCCTCCGCGAGGTAGTCCCGATAGAGGCCCTGGCGCTGCTCGAGCGGCAGTTCGCTCGGTCCGCTCGCGCGCGCATCGAGCGCGGCCTCGATGGAGAGCGTCTCCTCGGCGTCGCGGTGCTCGCGATGCGACCACAGCCCGGTGCCGGGATCGAATTCATAGAGCGGCAGGAAGCGATGGCCGAGCGCGGCGACGAACTCGACGCAATCGACGATGTACGCCGCCTCGGCATCGTCCATCGCCCAGTGGAAGCCGACGCGGCACCAGCCGGGCTTGATGCCCTGGAAGCCCTTGCGCACCCAGTCGCGGTAGATCTCGGACGTCGGCGTGTCGATGCCGAGCAGGCGATGGCCGTACGGGCCTGCGCAGGAGCAGCCCGCGCGCGACTGGATGCCGAACAGGTCGTTGAGCAGCACCGTGACGAACTTGGGGTGCAGGTAGCGCCCGCGCGGATCGCGCAGGTTGAACGAGACGATGCCGATGCGCCGCGCCGGATCGGGATTGCCGAGGATCTCGATCGCCGGGTTTGCGGACCAGCGCGCCAGGGCCCGCTCCAGCAGGTCCTGCTCGCGCTGCTCGATGCGCGCCACGCCGAGGCTGCGCTTGAGGTCGAGCGCGAGCGCGGCCTTGAGCGTCTGCAGCACGCCGGGCGTGCCGGCCTTTTCGCGCTCCTCGATGTCGCGGATGAAGTCCTGGTCGAACGGGCTGACGTAATCGACCGTGCCGCCCCCGCCGACGCTCGGCGGCAGGTCGCGCGGATACAGGCGCTCGTTGAACACCAGCACGCCGCTCGACCCCGGACCGCCGAGGAACTTGTGCGGCGAGAGGAACACCGCATCCATCGTGGCGTCGCCCTGGCCGTCGGCGGGCGGGTTCATGTCGATCTCGACGTACGGCGCGCTCGCGGCGTAGTCGAAGCAGGCATAGGCGTCGTGCGCGTGCAGCAAACGGGCGATCTCACGCACCGGCGAGCGCATGCCCGTGACGTTCGACGCGGCCGAGAAGGCGCCGATGCGCAGGCGGCCCTGGTACTGTGGATCCTTCAGCAGCGCCTCGAGGTGGCGCAGGTCGACGCTGCCGTCGTCCGCGAGGTTCACCTCGACGACCGTTGCGAGGCCTTGCCGCCACGTCACCTCGTTCGAGTGATGCTCGTAGGGCCCCACGAAGACGACCGGCTGTTTCGTCTGCTGGTAAGCCTTGAACGCCTCGAACTGTTCGTCGCCGAAGAAATCTCGCATCAGGTCGCCGACCGCGCGGCGCGTGGCCGGCGCGAGCGCGACGCCGACGATCTGCTGCAGCTTGTCGATGGCGCCCGTGGCGCCGGTGCCGGTGGCGACGATGCGCCCGTGCGGGCCGGCATTCACCGCATCCTTGATCTTGCGCTCGGCCGCGTGCAGCAGGCGGCTCATGGAGCGGCCGGTGAGGTCGTCCTCGGTGTGCGTGTTGGCGTAGATGCGCTGCAGGCTCTGCAGGTAGCGCTCGACGAAGAACAGGCAGCGACCCGAGGCGGTGTAGTCGCAGTACACCATCAGGCGGCGGCCGTAGGGCGTCGCGAACGACGCGTCGATACCCACGATCTGGGACCGCAGGAAGGCAAAGCTCCAGTCCGTCATGGCCGCGCATTCTAATCGCGGATAAATCGGGGACATTCCTCTTTTTCGGAAAAGGGGGACATTCCTCTTTCCCCCGCGGAAAAGAGGAATGTCCCCTATTTTCCAACTGGCTGTTTGGTCAGGGAATTCTGGCGAGGACGCCTGCCGCTAGTGCGTATGTCGCCGCACAGGGGCGCGGGACGACAATGCCGGTGTCGGGGTGATTTCCAGGAGCGCCCCATGACGCACAAACAGGTTCTGTTCCGGTCCGCCGCGCGCGAGAAGATCCTGCGCGGCACCACCCAGCTGGCCGAGGCCGTCCGCATCACCCTCGGTCCCAAGTCCAAGTCGGTCCTGATCCAGAAGAAATGGGGCGCGCCGCTCGTGTGCAACGACGGCGTGACCATCGCCAAGGAGTTCGACCTCCGTGACCCGGAGGAGAATCTCGGCGCGCAGATGCTGCGCCAGGCGGCGGAGAAGACGGCCGATGCCGTGGGCGACGGCACCAGCACCTCGACCATCCTCGCGCACGCGATCTTCGCCGACGGCGTGCGCAACGTGACCGCCGGGGCCAGCGCCATCGACATCAAGCGCGGACTCGACCGCGCACTGCTCGCGACGGTGGAGGCCCTGAAGGCCATGTCGCGCAAGGTCAGCACGCGCAAGGAGAAGGCGCAGGTGGCGACGATCTCCGCGCACAACGATGCGCACATCGGCAACCTCGTGGCCGACGCCATGGAAAAGGTCGGCGGTGAGGGCGCGATCACGGTCGAGGAGTCGAAGACCACCGAGACGGTGCTCGAAGTCGTCGAGGGGATGCAGTTCGACCGCGGCTACATGTCGCCCTACTTCATCACCGACGCGGAGAAACTCGAGGCGGTGCTCGACGATCCGTGCATCCTGCTCACCGATCGCAAGCTGAACGTGCTCAAGGACCTCCTGCCGCTGCTCGAGCAGGCCGCGAAGGCCGGGCGACCGCTGCTGCTCGTCGCCGAGGACTTCGAGGGCGAGGCGCTGGCAACCCTGATCGTCAACCACATGCGCGGCGTACTGAAGAGCGTGGCCGTGAAGGCGCCGGGGTTCGGCGACCGGCGCAAGGCGATGCTCGGCGACATGGCGGTCCTCACCGGCGGGCAACTGGTGAGCGAGGAACTCGGCAACAAGCTCGAAGACCTGCCGCTGGCGGCGCTCGGGCGGGCCAAGCGCGTGGTCGTGGACAAGGACACGACGACGCTCATCGGCGGCGCGGGCGAGCGCAAGGCGATCGACGGGCGCATGGCGCAGATCCGCCGCGAGATCGACAAGGCGACGAGCGACTACGATCGCGAGAAGCTCGAGGAGCGGCTCGCGAAGCTGGCCGGCGGGGTGGCGGTGATTCGCGTCGGCGCGCCGTCCGAGTCCGAGATGAAGGCCAGGAAGGACGCGCTCGACGATGCGATCAGCGCGACCAAGGCGGCCGTCGCGGAAGGCATCGTCCCGGGCGGCGGGCTGGCGCTGATCCGCTGCGTCGATGCAGTGTCGGCCATCGAGGGCCAGTGCGAAGGAGACGAACGCACGGGCGTGCAGTGCCTGAAGCGGGCGCTGTCGGCGCCGACGCGGCAGATCGCCGAGAACTCGGCGGTCGACGGTGGCGTGGTGGTCAGCCGGATGATGGCGTCGACCGGCGCGATCGGCTTCGATGCCGCGCGCCAGGAGTACGTGGACCTCTACGAGGCCGGCATCGTCGACCCGACCAAGGTGATGCGGGTCGCACTCGAGAATGCCGTCTCCGTGGCCAGCGTCCTGCTGCTCACCGAGGCGACCATGACCGAGCTGCCGGAGAAGGAGAAGCCGCTGCCGCCCGATTCCTCCGACCTGTGACCAGGGAGATGAATAGGGGACATTCCTCTTTTTCGAGGAACGGAAGATCCGCCCCTTGCCACGTGTCGCCGGGCGAGAAAGAGGAATGTCCCCTATTTTCTGGAAAAGAGGAATGTCCCCTATTTTCCTGTCTGCCAGTTCTGCGTATTCCGCCCCGGGATTGCGGGCGTAACATCGAATTGCAGCGACCGATCAATCTTCACGGGAGCACCGCCATGTTGCAGAAAACCTCCCTTCCGCAAGTGGGCGCACCGGATCCCGAACTCGAGAATTCGCCGATCGCGCTCGAGGAAGACGAAGACACGGACGTGGTGCGGCAGCAGGTGCCCGGCGAGCCGGTGTGTCTCTTCAACGGCCGCAGCTTCCGCCACGGCGAGTACGTCGCGAGCGGCTCGCAGGTCCTGAAGTGCAGCTACGGGGTCTGGATCGAGTCCGGCTCGACGGACGACCGCAACCCCTGAACCGGCGGCAGCCAGATCGCCACGGACACGCCTCCGCCCGGGCGGCGCGCGACCTCCAGCGTGCCGCCGTGGGCTTCGACGATTTCGCGGCAGAGGGTGAGGCCGAGGCCCGTGCCGGTCGGCTTGGTCGAATAGAACGGCAGCAGCGCGTTCATCAGCACCTCGTCCGTCATCCCGGCGCCGCGGTCCGCCACGTCGATGCGGAAACCGCCCTTGTTCTCCACCACGGAGACCCGCGTCTCGCCGGGCGGTGAGCCTGCCTCCGACGCATTGCGCAGCAGGTTGATCAGCACCTGCTCGAGTTGCGACTCGTCGAAGTGACCCGGCGCGGACGGGGGCACGCCCTCCAGCGTGAACTCCGACATCGCATGCAGCGACTCGAGGAACCGGCGCCAGTCGACCGCCGCGATGCGCGGCCGCGGCAGCTTGGCGAACCGCGAGTAGGCGTCGACGAAACCGGCGAGGTGCGACATGCGCTCCTCGATCGCGCCGAACACCTTGCGCAACTGCGCTTCATCCGGCTGCACCGCCAGGCGCTGGCCGGACTGCGCCAGCGAGGCAATCGGCGCCACCGAGTTGTTGATCTCGTGCGCGATCACGCGGATCACGCGCTTCCAGGTCGCCACCTCCTGGGCATTGACCTCGCGCGTCAACTGCTTGAGCAATCGCAGACGGTGCGGCTGGCCGTTCAGCATGAAGCGACGCTGCGACAGGTGGAACACCTCCGCTTCGCCCTGCAGTTCGACCGTGAACAGCGTGTCGCGCTCGTCGAGCACCGCTTCGCGCAGTGCCGCCGGCGCGTCCTGCACGAGGTCGTTGAACGACGCGCCCTCGAGCCGGCGCCCGCCCAGGAACAGCTGCCGCGCAGCGAGATTGCCGTACAGGACGGTGCCGGTGGAATTCGTGAGCACCAGCGCCACGGGCGAGGCCTGGATCACCGTGTCGAGCAGCAACTCGCGCTGGTAGAGGTCCTGTCGCTGCGAGCGCAGGCGATCGCCGAGCACGTTGTACGACTCGACCAGCCGGCGCAGCGGCGGGTTCCCCGCGGGCGGCGTCACGCTCATGCTGTAGTCGCGGTCGCGCAGGCTGGCGAGCCCGTCGCCCACCGCGGTGATGATCAGCTCCTGCGCGCCGAGCGTGCGCCGCAACTGGCGGATCAGCAGGCCATACGCGATCAGCGCGAACGTCGCTGCCGCGATGCGGGCGGGCCACGAGATGTCGGCCAGCAGGCAGGCCCCGGCCGTGATCGCAGCCATCGCCAGCAGGAGCCCGGTCGACGTGCGTCGCCGCAAGGATTACCGCCCTTCCCGGTCCGTGGATTCGATGCCGAGCTTTTCCATGCGCCGGTACAGCGACTGGCGCGTCAGGCCCAGCTCCCGCGCGGCCCGGGCAACCACCCCGTCGGCCCGCTGCAGCGCCCATTCGATCTCCTCGCGCTCCGGCTCGCGCGCCGTCCCCTCGGGTGCAGCCGGCAGCACGAGGTCCTGCACGCCAATCACCGGCGTCGACGCCAGCAGGCATGCGCGGCGCACGCTGTTGGCGAGTTCGCGCACGTTGCCGGGCCATTCGTGGCGCAGCAGCGCGCGCTCGGCCTCGGGCGACAGCGAGCGTCCCGGCTCGAGGAAATGGCGGGCGAGCGGCAGCACGTCCTCGCGTCGTTCGGCGAGCGGCGGCACCTGCAGCTCGATCACGTTGAGGCGGTAGTACAGGTCCTCGCGGAAGCGTCCGGCGCGGATGGCGTCGGCCAGCGGCGCGTTCGTGGCCGAGATCACGCGCACTTTCGCGCGCCGCGTCTGGCTCGACCCGAGGCGCTCGAACTCACCGGTCTGCAGCACGCGCAGCAACTTGGCCTGTCCGCCCATCGACAGGTTGCCGATCTCGTCCAGGAACAGTGTGCCGCCGTCCGCCGTCTCGAACCGTCCGGCACGCGCCTTCGCGCCGGTATACGCACCCGGTTCGGAGCCGAACAGCTCGCTCTCCAGCAGGTCCGCCGGCAGCGCGCCGATGTTCACCTTGACGAAGGGCCCCGCGCGGATCGACGAGTTGGCCTGCACGATCTCCGCGATGACTTCCTTGCCGGCACCGTTCGGGCCGGTGATCAGCACGGGGACGTCCGCCCGGGCCACCTGCGTGGCCATCTGCACGACCGTGTGCATGGCTGGACTCGCGTAGACGATGCCGCGCAGGTCGAAGCGCCCGGCCAGCTCGTCGCGCGCGGTATCGATCCGCTGCTGACGCTGCCGCGATTCTTCGAGCGCGGCGCGCAACTGCAGCAGGTTGCGCACGGTCGTGACCAGCCGGTCGTTGTCCCAGGGCTTGGCGAGGTAGTCCGCCGCGCCGGCCCGCACCAGTTCCACGGCCGTCTCGAGCTGGGTCCAGGCCGTCAGCAGCACGACCGGCACGTCCGGATGCGCGCGTCGGATGGCCCGGAACAGCGCGACGCCCTCTTCGCCGGAGGTCGCCTCGCGACGGAAGTTCATGTCCTGCAAGACGAGGTCGATGCCGCCCTGCGCCAGCCGTTCGAGCCCCGCGGCCGGCGTCGCCGCGGCCTCGACCTGCGCGCCTTCGAGCGACAGCAGGACCTCGAGCGCCGTGCGCACGGCCTCGCTGTCGTCGATCACGAGCAGGGTCCGGCCGTGCATCACGGCCTCGCGAGCTTGCTCAACGGGAACCCCCCACGCCCTGCGGCATCAAACGGTCCGGGTCGCGACGGCCGGGGACACCGCGGCCGCCCGGCGTGCCGGCACGAGGGTGGCCGCCAGCCCGACGGCCCACAGTCCCAGCGCGCCGAAGACCAGATAATAGAGCTTCAGCCGCGGGAGTTCGAACGTGGTGCTGAGCCAGTAGCCCAGCAGCAGCGCCAGCAGGCAGCCGGAGACCACCCCCACCGTGGTGATCAGCCAGTTCTCGATGAAGAAGTAGCGCACGATGTCGAGGCGCGTCGCCCCCACCGCGCGCCGCGTGCCGATCTGCTTGGTGCGCGTGCCCACGTTGAAGGCCGCGAGGCCGAAGATGCCGAGCGCGGCGATGGCGAGCAGCAGGCCCACGACCACGGCCATGTAGAGCGCCATCGCGCGATCGTCGGCGTAGACCGCATCGGAGTAATAGCGCAGCGCCCGCTCGCGCAGGATCACGCGGCCGTTGTCGACCTTCGACAGCGCCGCGTCCGCCGCCTGCATCAGCGCGTCGCGCTGACCGGGCGCCGTGCGGACCATGTAGCGGGCCTGGTTCTCGTCGGCGAAGCGCGGCACGAGCATGACGTTGCCGACCTTCTCCCAGCTCGGCCACGAGCCGAGCATGTGGTCGATGACGCCGACGATCGTCGCGGGCTGGCCGAGGCCGGTGTAGACCGGCTTGCCGACCGCCGACTCGCCCGGATACAGCTCGTCCGCGATCGCCCTGGTGACCAGGATCTCGGACACGAAGTCCGACGAATTGCGACCCGGCTTCAGCACCGCGGATGCATCGAGGTCGCGTCCGGCGATGAGCTTCACGCCGAGCGTCTGCGCGCCCTGCTCGTCGACCTCGAAGTAGTTCGTGTCGACCCGCCGCCCCTTCTCGCCGGGCTGCGTATAAATGGACGTGCTCGAGCCACCGCCGGAGAGCGGCAGGGCGTTGATGGTCGTCGCGGCGACCACGCCCGGCAGGCTGCGCAGGATGCGCAGGTCCTCGCGCATCGCGGCCTCGCCGCCGAACTTGTCGCCGACGGGCGTCCACCCCACGACGAAGATGTTGTCGAGGTCGGTGCCCGGGTCGCGATGGATCAGCTCCATGCGCTGCACGATGATGTAGAGCGAGTTCACCGCGACGGCGAGCGCCAGCGCGATCTGCAGCGCGACCAGGATCGCGCCGGTGGGGCTGCGACGCAGCGAGCTGAGGAGGGGTCGGATGTCCATGGATGGCTTGCCTCGCAATCACTGGGTCTTCAGGTAGACGGCCGGCGCCACGCGCCCGATCCGCCACGACGGGTACAGTCCCGCGATCGCGCCGGCCAGCAGCGCGAGCCCGAGCGAGACGATCACCACCACCGGATCGATCTCGGTCAGGCGTTCGTAGGACGCGCGATTGAAGTCCGAGCCGTAGATGGCGCGGATGCCGGCGAGTCCCGCCAGCGCGAGCAGCAGCCCGGCCACGCCACCGGCGACGCCGATCACCAGCACCTCGGTCATGTGCTGGCGCACGATGTCGCGCCGGCTGGCGCCGAGTGCGCGGCGCAGTCCCGTGAGCGGCGCGGCGTTGAGGAACTTCGCGAGCAGCAGGCCCACGACGTTCACCAGGCACACGCCGAGGAACAGCAGCGCGATGCCGATCAGCACGCGATTGTCGCGCTGCACGACCTCGTTGCGGTCCAGCCATTGCCCGACGTCATACAGCCGGTTGTTGAGAGGGCGCGGCATGCGACCGGCCGCCTTCTGGGTACGCGCGTAGTTGTCGAGGAACGACTGGAATTTCGCGCGGTCCGCGACCGTCGGCAGGTCGGCCCACAGCTGCAGCCACACGCACTCGGAATTGAGGAAGTCCTCGTACGAGTTCTGCGTCTCGCTCTTCCAGCAGTTGGTGTTGCCGTACACCGGCATCTCGAGCTGGCGTCCCCAGCCGAACGGAATGTAACCGTCCTCGGGATCGTCGAAGGCGCCGTTGTTCAGGTCGAAGAACTTCGGGCTCGGCGCCCAGGGCTCGAGCACGCCGATCACCCGGTACTCGATCGTGCCGAGCTTGACCGTGCGCCCGACGCTGTTGCCGCCGCCGAATACCTTGTCGTTGGTCTCGTGGCTCAGCACGATGACGGGCTGCGGCCCGCGGTCGGCCGCGGCATCCCAACCGGACCCGTACTCGAACGGCACGTCGAACATCGCGAAGAACTCGTTCGACGTCACGCGCAGCGTCGCATTGAACGGCTTCACGCCGCTGCGCTCCGGGATCAGCAGCGACCCGGACTTGTACATGACGACGGTGCGCGGCGCGGCGTTCGCGTCGTGCACGTACACGGCGTCGCGGTAGGTCATCAGCATCGGCGGCTGGTCCGGGTGGTCGTCGTCGTAGGGACGCTCCGCGCCCCAAGTGTCCACGGTCACCGAGTGCAGGCGGTCGCTGCGCTCCGGGATCGGGTTGGTCGCCATGGCGTGGTAGACGGTGAAGGTCACCGTGCACACCGCGATGCCGAGACCGACCGCCAGCACCATCAGCAGCGTCAGTCCCGGGTTGCGGCGCAGGCTCAGCAGGGCGAGGCGCAGGTCGTAGGAGAACATGGCGCCCCCGCTCAGGCGAACGCCGGTGCGGCGCCGGCCGCGTTCCCGTGGTGCTGCGGCTCGTAGGGCTTGAAGTCGGTGATCTGCCCGTCGATCACCTGCACGTTGCGGTGCGCGCGACGCGCGAGGTCCGGGTCGTGCGTGACCATGACGATGGTCGTGCCCATGCCGTTGATCTGCTCGAGCAGGTCCATCACCTGCCGCGCCATCAGCGAGTCGAGGTTGCCGGTCGGCTCGTCCGCGAGCAGCAGCGCCGGGTCGCCCGCGAGGGCGCGCGCGATGGCGACGCGCTGCTGCTGCCCGCCCGAGAGCTGCGACGGCAGGTGCTTCATGCGCGAGGACAGCCCGACCAGGTCGAGCGCCGAGTGGATGCGCTCGCGGCGCTCGGCGGCCGGCATGCGGCGGTAGCGCAGCGGCACGTCGACGTTGTCGAACACGTCGAGGTCGGGCATCAGGTTGAAGCTCTGGAAGATGAAGCCGATCTTGCGGTTGCGCATCCGCGAGCGCGCGTCGTCGTCGAGGCGGCTGACGTCCTCGCCGGCGAGCCGGTACGTGCCCGAGTCGAAGGTCTCCAGCAGGCCCGCGACGTTCAGGAACGTGGTCTTGCCGGAGCCCGAGGGCCCGGTGACCGCGACGAACTCGCCCGGCTCGACCTTGAGGCCGAACTCACGCAGCGCGTGGGTCTCGAGCAGGTCGGTGCGGTAGACCTTGGTGACGTTGTGCATTTCGAACATCGGGATGATCCTCTCGGTGCGAATCGGTTCAGTCCGCGAGCAGCACGCGCGCGGCGTTCTTGAAGTCGTCGGTGTCGGAGATGACGATCGTGTCGCCTTCCTTGAGCCCGGCGGCGATCTCGACCTCGCGCACGCTCACGGCGCCGGTCTGGATCGGCACGCGCACGGCCGTGTCGCCGCGCACGATGTACGCGGTCGCGCCGCCGCCCGCCTCGTAGAACGCGCCGCGCTCGACCTTGAGCACGTTCGCGCGCTTGTCCATGACGATGCGCACGGCGACGCGCTGGTTCTGGCGCAGCCCCGGCGGCACCTCGCCCTTGAAGCGGACGCGGCCCGTCACTTCGCCCGCCTTCACTTCCGGCGAGATCGAGGTGACGTCCCCGGCGAAGGTGCGGGCGCCGTAGGTGATCTCGGCCGGCATGCCGAGGCCGAGCTGGCCCGCATAAACCTCGGCGACGCGGAACTCGACCTCGAAGGCCGAGAGGTCGACGACCGTCATCAGCGCCGTGTCCTGCTGCACGGCCGCCTTCTGGGTGACGGCCACGTTGCCGACCATGCCGTTGACCGGCGAGCGCATCTCGAGCTCGCCCACGCGGCGCTTCAGGTCGTCGACCACCAGCTGCTGGCGCTCGAGCTGCAGGCGGCGCGTCTGCAGCTCGAACTCGAGGCCTTCCTTCTCGAGCCCGGCGCTCTGCACCGCGTGGTCGTGCGTGAGGCGGGCCTCTTCGAGGTCGTCCTTCGCGCGCTGGTAGTCGCGCTCGCTGATGACGCGCTGCGCCCAGGCGTGGTCGGAGCGCGCGAATTCGCGCTCGGCGGCCTTGATGGCGACGCCGGCCATGTCGCTCGACTGCTGGCTCTGCAGGATCTTGCGCCGCACCTCGATCTGCTCGCGGCGCAGGTCGAGGGTCATGCTCTCGAGCGTCGCCTGCTCGCGCTGGAACTCGTTGCGCAGCCCGGGGCTGTCGATCGAGGCGAGCAGGTCGCCCTTCTTCACCGTGTCGCCCGCCTTCGCGGACAGCGTGATGGTGCCCGCCGCCGGCGCGTAGAGGGTCGGGCTGACCGCGGCCACGACCGTCGCCTGCGCGGCGACGTCGCTGATGAACTCACCGCGGGTGACGGTGGCGGTGCGCACGCGGTCGCGCGCCACCGTGGCATCCGACGAGGCCCAGCCGCGCAGCATCCACGCCAGCAGGCCGAGCACCACGACGACGGCGATGGCCACGCCGAGCCAGACCCGCTTGTCGCGGCGCCAGTCGTGACGCGGCTCGCGCGGCTGGTCCTGCCCTTGCGTGCCGCGCAGGCCGTCGGAGCGATCGGAGAGGCGCGTGATGGAGGCGGTCGACATGTCGGTGTCCGGAGGCGGAGGGCCCGTGCGGAGGAATGCACGGTGCGTGCCAAGGTCGGCCGGTATCGTTATGTGCCCGTGCGGGCTGGGATTTTTTCGAGCGACGGGGCGGTGGGTGGCGTCCGGGACCGTCCGGCCGCGGACAGCGGACACTTTCGCGGACACATTTTCCGCCCGGGCGCCGATGCCGTAATCTCCGCCCAAGGGATCCGCGCAGCGGGCACAGGTCGAGGGAGACGGGACGCATGGACATCGAAGGACGCCGGGGCAGCAGCAACATCGAGGATCGCAGGGGCCGGGGCCCGGTGCGCACGGGGGTCGGGCTGAGCCTCGGCGGCATCGTGTTCCTCGTGGTCCTGAGCCTGCTCGGCATCAACCCGCTGCCGTTCCTCGGCGTGGCCACGCAGCAGCAGTCGACCGAGGTGCAGCAGCAGGACCCGCAGCAGCCGTACCAGGAGTCCTCGACGGAGGCGGAGTTCCACCAGCTGGCCGCCGTCACACTAGCCGAGACGGAAGAGACGTGGGGCCGACTGTTCGGCGGTCGCTACACGCCCCCGACCATGGTCCTCTACAGCGAGGCGACGCAGACGGGCTGCGGCACGGGTCAGTCCGCGATGGGGCCGTTCTACTGCCCGCGCGACCAGAAGGTGTACCTCGACCTGTCGTTTTTCCAGGAGCTCGGTCAGCGCTTCGGCGCACCCGGGCAGTTCGCGCAGGCTTACGTGATCGCGCACGAGGTGGGCCACCACGTCCAGAACCTGACGGGCACCGCGCAGCGCGTGCAGCAGCTGCAGCAGAGCGCCGGCAGCGAGGCCGCCGCGAACCGCTACTCGGTGATGATGGAACTGCAGGCCGACTGCTACGCGGGCGTGTGGGCGCACGATGCGGCGCCGCGCCTGAAGATCACGCAGCAGGACGTGGCGGATGGCCTGGCCGCGGCCAAGGCGATCGGCGACGACACGCTGCAGCGCGCGGCACGGGGCCGCGTGGTGCCGGATGCGTTCACGCACGGCACGTCCGAGCAGCGCATGAAGTGGCTGCAGGCCGGCATGCAGTCCGGTAATCCGGACGACTGCGACACCTTCAACGCCCGCGACCTCTGAAAATAGGGGACATCCCTATTTCTGTCCCCTGTTTCAAAGGTCGAGTCTGGAGGCGTAGCCGGTGAGTTCGAGGTAGCCGCGCCCGGCCTCGCGGACGCCGGCCTCGAGCAGCGTGACGGGTCCTTCCCAATAGATCGTGCCGGTGCTGCCGCGCGAATCGAGTTCCGCGTCGTCCATCAACGGCTGCACCGTGAAGCTGCGCTCGCCGACGCGCACGCGCCACTCGACCGGATAGCTCACGCCGGTCCGCGGTGACTTCCATCGTCGCCCGGGCGTCCACGCCACAGCCTCCGGGCCGAAGACCTGCACCGACCCGTCCGCCGCACGCAGCGTGGCCGATGCCCAGCGCTGCCCGCCGTGCCGGTCGCGCATGCGGAACACCATCAGCGCGCCGCCGTCGGCCAGATTGATTCCGAGCCAGTCCCAGCCCTGCGCCTCGACGTCCACGTAGTCGCTCGACCACTCGTGATCGAACCACGCGCGGCCCGTGACGCGCTGGCGCACGCCGTCGACCACGACGTCGCCACTCACCGTGAGCTGCGGCAGGCTGAAGTAGTAGCTCGCGGCCCGCGGATCGGGACCCTTGCGGCTGTAGCCCTGCTCGCCCTGCAACAGTGGCGCCCCGGAAGCGTCGAACCGCAGCGCGAAGGAAAAATCCTCGCCCTTCACGATGGTCTCGTACCGGCCGGGGTCGACCTGTCGCAACGACCAGTCGTCGAGCCGCACGTCGGCGCGACCGAGCGCTGTTTCCGCGAGCCCGAACCCTGCGCGGGCCGACCGCTCCGCACGGCGCAACTTTCCATGGCGCGGGTCCGCGAGCGCCGCATGCGCGAAGATCACCTGCCGCGGCGCGAAGCGGCTCGGGTTGTCCTCGCCGAGACCGGTGCGCACGCGGAAGAACGTCACCTGGAAGCCGCGCGGCGCCCCCGACGCGTCCGACACCCAGCCGGTGACATACCACCATTCGAGGCGATAGTCGGGATGCGCGCCCTCGTCCGCCGGGAAATGCAGCACGGTGCCGGGCACGACCGGCGGATAGACCACTTCAGCATGCGCGGCCGGGCCGGGTGCGACGAACACGAGCGCGCACAGCGCCGCCCAGACCAGCCGCAGTCCGCTGCGCAAGCCCGTCGCGCGACTCACCAGTCCTCCTTCACGGCACGCACCACGTCATCGCCCATGGCCTGGCGCCCGCTGGTCACGGACGTGAGCGCAGCGGCGCCCACGAGCACGCCGCTCAGCACGGCCAGCAGGCCCCACGGCACGTGCAAGTCCATGGTCCAGTGAAAGGACTGGCGATTGACGACGTAGATCAGCACGAGACTCACGACGCCGCCGACCACGAGGCCCGCTGCGACGCCGACGGCACCGAGCGCGGCGCCCTCGAACGCGAGCATGCGCCCGATCTCGCGACGCGTGACGCCGAGGTGCCGCAGCATGCCGAACTCGCCGCGCCGCGCGAGCACCTGCGAACTCGTGCTGGCGCTGATGCCGAACAGTCCGATCAGCACCGCGACGGCTTCGAGCAGGTAGGTCACGGCGAAGGTACGATCGAACACGCCGAGCGAGACGCGCCGGATCTCGCGCGGAACGGCGACGTCGTACTCACCCGCCGAGCCGAGCGCCTCGCGCACCTGTGCCGTGACCGCATCGGGATCGGCGCCCGGCCGCAGCCACAGCGCCACGCTGGTGGCGCGATCGTCGCCGGTCCGCTGCCGATAGGAGGCGAGCGGCATCACGACGACTCCGCCGGGTCGCTCATAGTCGCGCCAGACGCCGCGCACGCTCGCCCGCACCGTGCGTCCGCCGAGCGGCAGGTCGAACTCGGCACCGAGATCGAGGCCGCGCAGGTCGACGAGCGCCTCCGAGACCCATACGGGCACCGTGCCGGTCGGCGCCCGCCCCGGCACCGAGCGCTGCAACGGCAGCAGGCCCGCGACGTTGTCCTCATCGAGCATGCGCGCGACGACGAGCACCGAAGGCCCGGCCCCCGGCATCACGATCTCCTGCCGCCGCATGAAATCCGCGCGCGCGACCGTGGGCAGCGCGAGCAGCGCGCGCTCCGCGCCCGCGTCGAGGTACGAGGTCTGCCCGGCGAGTCCCGCACGCACGTACAGGTCGGCGGGCAGCACGCGCTGCATCCAGTCGTCGAGCGACAGCCGGAACGAGAACACCATGATCGCCATCGCGACCATCAGGCTGAAGCTGACGAGCACCGCCGCAACGCTCACGGTGGCGCGCCGGGCCGTGCCGCGCAGTTGCGCCACCGCGATCTGGCGCCAGGGCGGGCCGCGCAACGGCAGGCGCGCGAACGCCCAGGTGGCGAGTGTCGGCGCGAAGAACACCGCGGCCAGCAGGAAGCACGCGATGGCCGTGTATCCCGGCAGGGCGATGCCGTCCATCGCCGGCAGCAGCAGCGCGCCCGCCCCCGCCACGGCGAATGCCAACGCCACGCGGCGATGGCCGCGCGCCGCCATCGGGGCCTCGTCCCCCGCCTTCAGGGCCGCGGCCGCCGGCACGGAGGCGGCTTCGCGCGCCGGCCCGAGCGTTGCCACGATGGCCGCCGCGACGCCGAGCGCGAAGAACACCGCGCATTCGAGCGGCTGCACGTCGAGGCGGGGCGCCAGGCCGCGGAAATAGCCAGCGCCGAGATCTGCCCCGAACGCAGCGAGACCGGCCCGCGCCACCGCGATGCCGAGCACGACACCGAGTCCCGCGCCGATCGCGCCGACGATGCCGCCGCCGAGCAGCGACGCGGCGAGCTGCTCGCGGACGGTCATGCCCATCGCGTGCAGCAGCGCGATCTCGCGGCGTCGACGTGCCACCGCCAGCGACTGCGTGGCGTAGACGAGGAACGCGCCGGTGAAGAGCGCGACCAGCGCCAGCGCGGTGAGGTTGGAACGGTAGGCCCGCGTCAGCCGGACCGCGTCGTCGGACGCTTCGCCGGGCGTGGTCACCGTCACGCCCGCGGGCAAGAGTGCGGCGATCTTCGCGCGCAACGTGCCTGCATCCACGCCGGGCGCGAGTCGAACGTCGATGCGATCGAGCTGGCCGAGTCGCTGCAGCCTCCACTGCGCAGTGGCGATGTCGAGCAGGCCGACGGGCTGGCGATACTCGCCCGCGGGCAGCAGGCCCGCCACGTGCAGGGCCACGCGCTGCAGGGCAACCTGCACGTCGAGGGAATCGCCGACCCGCAGGCCGAGCGACTGCGCCGCCGAAGGGCTCAGCCACACCGAGTTCTCCGCGAGCAGGCTGGTCGCGCCCGAGGTGCGACCCGCCGCCTGCGCCAGCGCAGGTTGCAGGTGCATCGCGCGGAAGGGATCGATGCCCACCAGCTTCAGCGTCTGTTCTCGCCCCGGCAGGCGCGCCTGCAGTTCCACGGCGGGACTGGCGGCCGCGACGCCCTCGAGGCGTGCGATGGCCGGCAGCAGTTGCTCGTCGAAGCCCGCGCCCGCCGCCTGCACCGACAGATCGGCGAGGCCGAACAGCGACCGCGACGCGCTCTGCACCTCGTCCGCGGCGACGCGATTGATGAGATACACCGAGAAGCCGAGCGCGACGCCGAGCCCGATCGCCAGCACGGCGAGCAGCGTGCGACCCGGCGCCTGGCGCAACGGTCCGAAGGCCGCCGCGTCGAGCAGGGCCTGCCGCGCACGCAGGCGCTGCCAGCCCGAGGCAGGCACGACCGCGCTCACGGCCGCGCCTTGAGACCCGTGCGCGTCAGCTCGTACACGCGGTCCGTCGTCGCCGCCGCGGCCGCCGAGTGCGTGACGAGGATGCCGGCCGCCTGGTCGCGCTTGATCTGCGCGCGCAGGATGTCGAGGATCAGCGCGGCATTGTCGGGATCGAGGTTGCCCGTCGGCTCGTCGGCCAGCACCAGCGCCGGCCGATGCACCAGCGCACGCGCGACCGCCACGCGCTGCATCTCGCCACCCGACAGTTCGCGCGGCAGGCTGTTCGCGCGCGACGCGAGCCCGACGGCCTCGAGCAGTTCGGCGACGCGGCGCTCCGCCTCGACCCCGGCCGAGCCGTTGAGCGCGAGCGGCAAGGCTACGTTGCGCGCGATGCTGAGGTGCGGCAGCAGGTGGAACGCCTGGAACACGAAGCCCATGCGCGCGCGGCGCAGCAGCGTGCGGGCGTTCTCGTCGAGGCGCGCGAGGTCGGTGCCTTCGAGGCTCACTTCGCCCGACCCCGGCACGTCGAGCCCGGCGATGAGGTTGAGCAGCGTGGACTTGCCGACGCCCGATTCACCCACGATCGCGACGTACTCGCCCGCGCGGACCTCGAGATCGACGCCGTCGAGGACGCGCCGGCCCGCGGGCCCGGCATAGGACTTCGACAATTGGCGGATCGCGAGCATGCGAAGCCTAATCGTAGGCCCGCGCCCGCGCGGATTCATCCGTTATTGTCCCGGGGAGCGCGCTGACTAAAATACGGCCGCCGCGGCCCGCCTTGCGGTCGCGGCAGGCATCGGCCCTTCCGGAGCACAGGTGGCCCATGATCGTCTGGCGCGAAAAATTCGCCGCATTCGGCATCCACTTCCTGGCCACGCTGGTCGTGGCCCTGCTCGCCGCCGCCCTGATCTTCCTGGTCTGGTACCCGGAACCGTTCGGCACCATGGTCGGCGGCCTGAAGCTGTTCACGCTGATCACGGGCTGCGATCTCGTGCTCGGTCCGCTCGTCTCGCTGGTCGTCTACGACAGCCGCAAGACCCGGCTCGCGCTGACGGTCGACTACACGGTCATCGTCGTGCTGCAGCTCGCCGCGCTGGTGTACGGCATCCACTCGGTGTCGCAGGCGCGGCCCGTCTACGTCGCATTCGTGAAGGACCGGCTCGAAGTCATCGCGGCGGCGGAGATCGGTCAGAAGGACCTGCTCGAAGCACATGCGCCGTACGACCGCCTGCCGTGGCGCGGCCCGCGCCTCGTGGCGACGTACGTGAAGCCCGAGGACAGCAACGACGCGCTGACGCAGGGCCTCGAGGGACACGACGTGGGCGTGCGGCCGAAATTCTACGTGGACTACGCGTCGCAGCTGCCGCAGATCCAGCGCCGGCTCAAGCCTGTTCCACCGCTGATGCGGCGCAGTCGGGAGTTCGGGCGGGTCATCACGGCGGGGCTGGACGAGGTCGGGCGGCCGGCCGAGGACCTCGGCTGGCTGCCCGTCCGTCACCCGAAGGGGTTCTGGACCGTGCTGATCGACCGCAGGACGGGGTATCCCGTCCTGTACCTGCCGATCGACCCCTACTAGGCGGGCCTACTTCTTGCGGGCAGTCTTGCGCGCAGGCTTCGCGGCTTTGCGGACGACCTTGGCCGCCTTCTTCGCAGGCTTCGCAGCCTTTTTCGCCACCGGCTTCTTCGTCGCCTTCGCCGCGGGCTTCTTCGCGACCGGCTTCTTCGCCCCCGCCTTGACGGGCTTGGCGCGCGCCTTCATCAGCCTGGCGATCGCCGTGCCGAGTTCCGCCGGCGAACGCACGGTGGTGACGCGTGCCGCCTCGAGCGCCGCGAACTTGTCCGCCGCCGTGCCCTTGCCGCCCGAGATCACCGCGCCGGCGTGACCCATGCGCTTGCCCGGAGGCGCCGTGACGCCCGCGATGTAGGCGACGACCGGCTTGGTGACGTGCTTGCGGATGTACTCCGCGCCCGCCTCCTCGTCGCTGCCGCCGATCTCGCCGACCATGATGATGCCTTCGGTCTGCGGATCCTTCTGGAACAGCTCGAGCACGTCGATGAAGTTCAGGCCGCGCACCGGGTCGCCGCCGATGCCGACGCAGGTGCTCTGGCCGAGGCCGACATTGGTCGTCTGGAAGACGGCTTCGTAGGTGAGCGTGCCGGAGCGCGAGACGATGCCGATCTTGCCCTTCTTGTGGATGAAGCCCGGCATGATGCCGATCTTGCATTCACCCGGCGTGATCACGCCCGGGCAGTTCGGGCCGACCAGCACCGACTTCGAGTCCCTGAGCGCGGCCTTCACCTTGACCATGTCGTTCACCGGGATGCCCTCGGTGATGCACACGATCACTTCGATGCCGGCATCGGCCGCCTCGATGATCGCATCGGCCGCGTACGTCGGCGGCACGTAGATCATCGTCGCGTTGGCGTCGGTCTTCGCCACCGCGTCGCGCACCGTGTCGAACACGGGCAGGCCGAGGTGCTTCTCGCCGCCGCGGCCCGGCGTGACGCCGCCGACCAGCCTGGTGCCGTAATCGAGGCACTGCTGCGAATGAAACGTGCCCTGCTTGCCGGTGAAACCCTGGCAGAGGACGCGCGTGTTCTTGTGGACGAGGATGCTCATGGGTTACTTCCTGGCAGCGGCCACGACCTTCTTCGCGGCATCGGTGAGGTCGGTGGCGGCGATGAGGTCGAGGCCGCTCTCGGCGAGCAGCTTGCGGCCCTGCGGGGCGTTGGTGCCCTCGATGCGCACGACGACGGGCAGGTGCAGCCCGAGGTCGCGGGCCGCGCCGATGACGCCCTCCGCGATCATGTCGCAGCGGACGATGCCGCCGAAGATGTTGACGAGGATCGCCTTCACCTTCGGGTTCTGCAGGATGAGCTTGAACGCCGTGGTGACGCGCTCGCGCGTGGCGCCGCCGCCGACGTCGAGGAAGTTCGCGGGCGAGCCGCCGTAGAGCTGGATCACGTCCATCGTGGCCATCGCGAGGCCGGCGCCGTTCACCATGCAGGCGATGTCGCCGTCCAGCGAGACGTAGTTGAGGTCCGCCTCGCCGGCGAGCCGCTCCATCTCGTCTTCCTGCGACGGGTCGCGCATGGCGACGAGGTCCTTCTGGCGGAAGAGCGAGTTGTCCTCGATGTTGATCTTGGCGTCGAGCGCGACCACCTTGCCGTCGCCCGTGACGATCAGCGGGTTGACCTCGACGAGGCTGGCATCGCACTCGAGGTACAGCTGGTAGAGCCCGCGCGCGACGGTCTCGAACTCGGCCACCTGCGTGCCCTTGAGGCCGAGGCCGAACGCGAGCGCGCGGCAGTGCGAGCCCTGCAGGCCGGTGGCCGGGTGGATCTCGACGCGGATGATCTTCTCGGGGGTCCTGGCCGCGACCTCCTCGATGTCCATGCCGCCCGCGGCCGACGCGACGAACGCGACGTGGCCGGTGTCCCGGTTGAGCAGCAGGCTGACGTACAGCTCGCGCTCGATCTTCGAACCGGTCTCGACGTAGACCTTGTGGATCGGCAGGCCCTCGGCCCCGGTCTGCTTGGTGACGAGGCGCTGGCCGAGCATCGCCGCGGCCGCCGCCTTCACGTCGTCCACGCTCTTCACGACCTTGACGCCGCCGGCCTTGCCGCGGCCGCCCGCGTGCACCTGCGCCTTGACGACCCAGACCCCGCCCCCGAGCCGGCGGGCCGCGTCGGCCGCTTCCTCGGGCGTGGACGCCACGTGCCCGGTCGGCACCGGGATGCCATAGCGGGAGAAGAGTTGCTTCGACTGGTATTCGTGCAGGTTCATGGGTGCGACACGGGGGTGGAAAGAGTCGCGTAGTTTAAGGCCGGACCCTCCCCCGGCGCATCCTCGAATGGGTCCGGCCGCCGTCGGGCCCCGGGCCGGCGAACCCGCAAAAGTGCGAGCACTTTCCGGTGGGCGGACACCCCCTCTGTTAAATTGCCGACCCATGGCAAGGGCACTGGAATCCGGCATTTCCTCCGGTCCGGGCGGGGTCGCGGACCTCCCCTGGCGGGTGATCGGCCTGCTGAACGTGTTCCGGCTGGTCGTGCCGATGGTGCTGCTGCTGGTGTTCTTCTTCGACGCCCCGACCCGCAGCGTGGGCAGCCAGCGGCCGGGCCTGTTCCTCGGCATCTGCGTCGCCTACTTCATCTTCGGCATCGTCAGCATCCAGACCATCCACCGCCGCTGGCCGCGGGCGGAGTGGCAGGCCCTGGTGCAGCTGGCCGTCGACACCGTGGCGATGGTGCTGCTGATCCACGCGAGCGGCGGCATGGCGAGCGGCCTCGGCACGCTGCTGATCCTGCCGGCCGGCGCCACGGCGACCATCGTCGACCCGCGCCGGGCCTTGCTCGCCACGTCGGTGATCACGCTGTCGCTGCTCGGCGAGACGGCCTTCTCCGCGCTGATGGGCCTCAGCACCTCGGCCGAGTTCCTCATCGCCGGCCTCACGGGCGTGAGCCTCTTCGCCATCACGCTGCTCGCGATCCCCTTCGCCAGCCGCCTGCGCGAGAGCGAGGCCCTCGTGCAGCAGCGCGAGGTCGACATCGCCAACCTCAACGAGCTGAACGAATTCATCGTGCAGCACCTGCGCGAGAGCATCCTCGTGGTGGACGAGAGCGATCGCGTGCGGCTCATCAACGAGACCGCGGCACGGCTGCTGCAGGGCGGTGCGGTGGCCGCGGGCGCGTTCCTCGGCGACGTGTCGCCGCGCCTGATGTACCTGCTCGAGGCGTGGCGCAGGCAGTCGTCCGACCGCCGCGACCCGATCGGCGAGATCGTCAGCGCGGACGGCGGCGCGTCGATCCGGCCCCACTTCATCGCGCTGTCGGAGAGCGGCGTCGGGCCCGTGCTGGTGTTCCTCGAGGACATGAGCGTGATGGCCGACCGCGCCCAGCAGTCCAAGCTCGCGGCGCTCGGCCGGCTGAGCGCCAGCATCGCGCACGAAATCCGCAACCCGGTCGGGGCGATGAGCCACGCGGGACAGCTGCTGCGCGAGTCCCCGGCGCTCGGCGACGACGACCGCCACCTCACCGACATCATCGAGAAGAACGCCGCGCGGGTGAGCCAGATCATCGAGAACGTGCTGCAGCTGTCGCGGCGCGACGCGACGCGGCAGGAGCGACTCGGCCTCGAGCGCTGGACCGAGGGCTTCGTCGCGGAATTCGTGCAGACCTGCCAGCTCGACCCCGCCGCCGTGCGCGTGCGGCCGGACGCCGAGAACGCCACGATCGAGGTGCAGTTCGACCCGTCGCACCTGCACCAGGTGCTGTGGAACCTGTGCGAGAACGCGCTCAAGTATGGCCACCGGGACGGCCAGCCAAGCATCGACCTGCGCCTCGGCCGCATCGCCACCACCGCCCGGCCGTTCCTCGAGGTCGCGGACCGCGGACTCGGCATCGCCGAGGACAAGACCGAGCGCATCTTCGAGCCGTTCTTCACCGACGGCGCGGGCGGCACCGGTCTCGGGCTCTTCATCGCGCGCGAGCTGTGCCAGACGAACGGCGCCATGCTGCTGTACGAGAAGCGTGCCGGCGGCGGCAGCATCTTCCGCATCATCTTCGCGGATCCGCAGCGCTGGGAGTGGTGACGGCTTGGCGGCGACGGGGGGATCTGGCGTGACACACGACGACCGCAGGGAAGCACCGGCCGGCGCGCCGCTCGGCACCGCCCGGCTCACGCTGCTCGTCGTGTTCGCGTTGTCGGGATTCAGCGGCCTGATCTACGAGTCGATCTGGTCCCATTACCTGAAGCTCTTCCTCGGCCACGCGGCCTACGCCCAGACGCTGGTGCTCGCGATCTTCATGGGCGGCATGGCGATCGGCGCGGCCGCGGCGGCGCGCTGGTCGACGCGCCTCGCGCGGCCGGTCCTCGCCTATGCGGTGGTCGAGCTGCTGATCGGCCTCCTCGCCATCGTGTTCGACCGCGAGTTCCAGGCCCTGCTGCGCTGGTCCTTCGACTCGGTCCTGCCGACGATCGGGTCCGCGACGGCCATCCAGGCCTTCAAGTGGTCGGCCGGCGCGGCCCTGATCCTGCCGCAGTCGATCCTGCTCGGCATGACGTTCCCGCTGATCGGCAGCGGGCTCACGCGCACGAGCGAGGTGCGTTCGGGCGAACTGATCGCCCTGCTCTATTTCACCAACTGCCTCGGCGCCACCGTCGGCGTCCTGACCAGCGGCTTCTACCTCGTGGGTCATTTCGGCTTGCCGGGCACGCTGCTGGTCGCGGCCGCCGTGAACCTCGTGGTCGCACTCCTCGCGTGGGCCGCGGGCGGTCGCCTGACGACCTCCGCGCCAGCGACGACGACGAGCCCGGCCGCGGTCGACCGATCCACCGTCGGCGTGCTCGAACTCGTCGCGCTCGGCACCGGGCTCGCCTCGTTCCTGTACGAGATCGCGTGGATCCGCATGCTGACGCTCGCGCTCGGCAGCTCGACGCACTCCTTCGAGCTGATGCTGGCGGCATTCATCGTCGGCCTCGCGGCAGGCGGCGGATGGATCCGTCGTCGCATCGACGCGCTGGCCACCCCGATGCGCACGCTCGGGATCCTGCTGGCCTGCAATGCCGCGCTCGCGGCACTGACCATCGCGGGCTATCACTATTCGTTCGACGTGGTCGCGTGGGCCAAGTCGGCCTTTGCGCCGACACCGACCGGCTACACCGGCTTCAACGTCGTCGCGCAGGTCGTGGCCGGCGCCATCATGGTGCCGGTCACGTTCTTCTGCGGCATGACCCTGCCGCTCGTCACGCACATCTGCCTGCGCCGCGGCGCGGGCGAGAGCGCGGTCGGGCGCATCTACGCGATCAACACCGTCGGCTGCATTCTCGGCGTCGTCGTCGCGATCCACCTGCTGATGCCCACGTTCGGCGTGAAATGGACGGTGCTGGCCGGCGCCGGCCTCACGCTGCTGCTGGCATTCGTGGTGGTCGCGCGCGCGCACGAGAGCGCGACGCGGGCCGGCGCATCGGTCGGTCCGCTCGCGGCGGCGGCGGTGGTCGCACTGGTGGCGATCGCCGTGCACCCGGATCCGCGACGCATGACCTCGGCGGTCTATCGCACGGGTGCCGTCAGCATCCCGGCCGGCTCGCAGGTGACCTACCTGCGCGACGGCAAGACGGCGACGATCTCACTGGTCGAGCGCGACGGCATGACGGTGATCGCCACGAACGGCAAGCCCGACGCCGCCATCCAGACGCGCCCGGGTCCGCCGGCCGACGACGAGGTCACGATGATCCTCGCCGGCGCCCTGCCGCTCGCGCTGCATCCCGACGCGAAGCGCATCGCCAACATCGGCATCGGCTCCGGCCTCACCTCGGCCGTGCTGCTCGCCTCGCCCGACGTGCAGGAACTCGTGTCCATCGAGATCGAGCCGTTCATGGTCGAGGCGGCCGCCCGGGGCTATCGGCCGCGAACCGACCGGCTGTTCGACGACCCGCGCAGCCGCATCGTGATCGAGGACGCAAAGACGTATTTCGCGAGCCACCCGACGCGCTTCGACGTGATCGTCTCCGAGCCGTCGAACCCCTGGGTGAGCGGCGTCGCGACGCTGTTCTCCGCCGAGTTCTATCGCCAGGTGCGGCGGTACCTCGCCGACGACGGACTGCTGGTGCAGTGGATCCAGGTCTACGAGACGGACCCGGCCGTCGTCTGGTCGATCTTGAAAGCCCTGTCGCCCGCGTTCGCCGATTACCAGCTGTACGACGTCGACGACTCGAACATCCTCGTGATCGCGAGCCCGGCCCGCCGGCTCGGCAGTCCGACCGACCGCATCTTCGGCATCGCCCGCATGCAGCCGGAACTGCTGCGCGCCGGGCTGCGCGAGCGCCAGGACCTGACCGGGCGGCGCATCGGCGACAAGGCCCTGCTCGACCCGTACGTGCAGCGCCTCGCCGTGCCGGTGAACTCCGACTACTTCCCGTGGGTGGACCAGAACGCGGCGCGGTTCCGCTTCATGAACCGCAACGCCCTGCCCATCGTCAACCTCACGACCCTGCCGGTGCCGTTCCTCGAACTCGCCCGCCCGGGCTGGACCACTGACTCGCCGCGGACCTCATCGCCCTACGCGAAGAGCTACCGCGAACTCGCGGTCGACCGGGCCATCGTGGTCGCCACGGAGGTCGGTGCGGGCCAGGGCGACCGACTGCCGCCCGCTCTCGCGGCCAGCGCCGCAACGCTGCAGACGAGCGCGACGGAGTGCGCATCCCGAGGCGCGCGGCAAGGCTGGTCGAACGCCGTCACGCTGCTCAGCGACCAGACCACCGCGCTGCTGCCCTACGCGGACCTCGAGGCGATGTGGCGACGCATCGAGGCGAGCGGCTGCTATCAGTCGGCCACGGCCGCGCAGCGCGCCTGGCCGGACTTCCTGCACGCGGTGGCGCGGCGCGATCGCGGCGCCATCGAACGGACCGGCGCCGATCTGCTGCAGCGGGCCGCTTTGCGCGACGACCCCGACCGTGCCGGCCGCGTCATCCTCGCTGTCGGCGCAGCCCTGCGCGGTGCCGGTCGCTGCCGCGACGCGTCGGCGTTCGTCGGCGCGACCGCCCGGTCCCTGCGCGTGGACCCGAAATACTCGCTGCCGCTCGGGATCCTCGCCGCCGACTGCCCGGCCGGATAAAATCCCCTCGTGCCCATGAATCGACGCCGTGCCCTGGTGGTGGACGACGAGCCCGACATCCGGGACCTGTTGTCCATCACGCTTGGACGCATGGACCTCGCCGTCGAGACCGCGGGCGACGTCCAGTCGGCCACGAAGCTGCTCGCGGGCGAGCGCTTCGACCTCGTGCTCACCGACATGCGCCTGCCGGACGGCGACGGCCTGAGCCTCGTCGAGTGGGTCCAGAACCACCGCCCGGGCCTGCCCATCGCCGTCATCACCGCGCACGGCAACGTCGAGGCGGCGGTGCGCGCGCTCAAGCTCGGCGCCTTCGACTTCATCTCCAAGCCGCTCGACCTCGTCGCGCTGCGCAAGCTGATCTCCGCCACCTTGAAGCTCGGCCCGGCGACCCCGCCCGCCGAAGCGGTCCAGCGCGCGCGCCTGAGCCTGCTCGGCGACTCGAAGCCGATGCAGCAGCTGCGCCAGATGATCGGCAAGGTCGCGCGCAGCCAGGCGCCCGTGCACATCTCGGGCGACTCCGGCACCGGCAAGGAACTCGTCGCGCGCCTGATCCACGAGAGCGGGCCGCGGCGCGAGGGCCCGTTCGTGCCGGTGAACTGCGGCGCGATTCCCTCCGAGCTGATGGAGAGCGAGCTGTTCGGCCACAAGAAGGGCAGCTTCACCGGCGCCGTGGCCGACAAGGAAGGCCTGATCCGCAGCGCCGAGGGCGGCACGCTGTTCCTCGACGAGGTGGCCGACCTGCCGCTGCACATGCAGGTCAAGCTGCTGCGCGTGATCCAGGAGAAGTCCGTGCGCACCGTGGGCGACACCCGCGAGGTGCCGGTCGACGTGCGCATCCTCTCGGCCACGCACCGCAAGCTCGACGAACTGGTCAAGGGCGGGCGCTTCCGCGAGGACCTCTACTACCGCATCAACGTCATCGAGCTGCGCGTGCCGCCGCTACGCGACCGCCTCGACGACGTGCCGCAGCTGGTCGACATGCTGCTCGATCGCGTGTCGGCGCAGATCGGCGTGCCGCGCCCGAGCATCAGCGACGACGCGATGGAAAAGCTGCTG
>JBGAHO010000051.1:0-29203 GCA_044226195.1 Steroidobacteraceae bacterium | reverse complement strand
CAGGACCTCGGCGTGAACTGGGTGGTCGGCGACCGCGACAGCGAAGGCCACCTGCTGCCGGCCGGCGGCTTCGTCAGCCCGGTCGACGGCACCGGCATCGGCCAGATCGTGCAGGGCATCCTGAAGCCCGAGAGCATCACCTCGCTGCCGTCCGGCCTCACCCTCGGCGCCGGCCAGCTCAGCCAGACCGGCTTCAGCTGGGCCGCCCTGGTGCGCGCCATCAGCGGCACGGGCAACACCAACATCATCGCCACCCCGTCGATCGTCACGCTCGACAACGAGGAAGCGGAGATCAAGATCGCGAAGGAAGTGCCGTTCATCACCGGCCAGTACACCAACACCGGCGTCGGCGGCGGCACCGGCACCGTCAACCCGTTCACGACCGTGCAGCGCGAGGAAGTGGGCAACATCCTCAAGATCACGCCGCAGATCAACGAGGGCGACTCGGTGATGCTGAAGATCTCGCAGGAGGCCTCCAGCATCGCGGCCAGCGCCGACCAGGTCAGCTCGACCGACCTGATCACCAACAAGCGCACGATCTCGACCAAGGTGATGGTCGAGAACGGCGGCATCATCGTGCTCGGCGGCCTCATCTCGGACGAGGTGCGCGAGAACAAGGCGCAGGTGCCGCTGCTCGGCTCGATCCCGGTGCTCGGCGAACTGTTCAAGACGCGCAGCGTCGACAAGGTGAAGACCAACCTGATGGTATTCATCCGCCCGCGCATCCTGCGCGATGGCGTCGACGCGGCGATCGAGTCGAACGCGAAATACAACTACATGCGCAAGCAGCAGGGCGAGATCCACGACGGGCGCGTGCCGCTCATGTGGGGCGAGCATCAGCCGACGCTGCCCGCGCTCGAGCAGCTGGTGCCGCAGAACCTGCTGAATCCCGCGCGTGAGGCGGCGCCTCCGGGCACGACGCCGGCCGAGCGGGCGGCGATCTCCTCCGGTGCCACCGCGACGCCGGCGCCCGACGCGCCTCCGCCGCCGGCCCAGACGCCGCCTCCGTCCGCGCCGCCCCCGGGCACGACGCCGTGAGCACGGCCGCCACCGACGAAGCGATCCTGGCCGCGGCAGGACGCGTCGCCGATCCGCTGCGTCCCCTGCCCTTCGCGTTCGCCAAGCGGCACGGCGTGCTGGTGCGCGAAGTGACGGATACCCTGGTGACTGTGGTCATCCGCGAGGGCGCATCGCCGCTCGCCGTCGCCGAAGTGCGCCGCCACCTGCGCCGGCCGTTGCAGGTCGAGCGGGCCGACCCGGACCGCTTCGAACTGCTGCTGCGCGAGGTCTACGAGGCGGGCTCGGGCACCACGATGGACGCCATGGGCGGCCTCGAGGAAGAGACCGATCTCAACAACCTGGCCCAGGACATCCCGGAGCCGTCCGACCTGCTCGAGAGCGAGGACGAAGCGCCGGTCATCCGCCTGATCAACGCCCTGCTCACGCAGGCGGTCAAGGAGAACGCCTCCGACATCCACGTCGAGCCGTTCGAGAACCGCCTGGTCGTGCGCTTCCGCGTCGATGGCGTGCTGCGCGAGGTGCTGCAGACCAAGCGCGCGGTGGCGCCGCTCATCGTCTCGCGCATCAAGGTCATGTCGCGGCTCGACATCGCCGAGAAGCGCCTGCCGCAGGACGGCCGCATCTCGCTGCGCATCGCGGGCCGCGCGGTCGACGTGCGCGTCTCGACGATCCCGGCGGGCCACGGCGAGCGCGTGGTGCTGCGACTGCTCGACAAGCAGGCCGGCCGCCTCGACCTGCACTCCCTCGGCATGGACCCCACCACGCAGGGGCTGGTCGACGAACTGATCCACAAGCCGAACGGCATCCTGCTGGTGACCGGTCCCACCGGCTCCGGCAAGACGACGACGCTCTACGCCGCGCTCGACCGCGTCAACGACCGCACGCGCAACATCATGACGGTCGAGGACCCGATCGAGTACTACATCGACGGCATCGGCCAGACGCAGGTCAATACGCGCGTCGAGATGACCTTCGCCCGCGGCCTGCGCGCCATCCTGCGCCAGGACCCGGACGTGGTGATGGTCGGCGAAATCCGCGACCTCGAGACGGCGCAGATCGCCGTGCAGGCCTCGCTGACCGGCCACCTCGTGCTGTCGACCCTGCACACCAACACCGCCGTGGGCGCGGTCACGCGCCTGCGGGACATGGGCATCGAGCCGTTCCTGCTGTCCTCGAGCCTCATCGGCGTGATCGCCCAGCGCCTCGTGCGCGTGCTGAATCCGGCGACGCGCGAGGCCTACACGGCCGGCGAATACGAGCGCCGGCTGCTGAACCTGCCCGACGACGCGCCCTCGCCCACGCTCTACCGGCCGAACCCGCGCGACCCGACCGGCGGCTACAAGGGACGCACCGGCATCTACGAGCTGGTGCTGATCGACGAGCACGTCCGCACGATGATCCACGACGGCGCGTCCGAGCTCGAGCTCGAGCGCTACGTGCGCACGCGCACGCCGGGCATCCGCGACGACGGCCGCGCCAAGGTCCTCTCCGGCGTGACGACGATCGAGGAAGTCCTCAAGGTCACGCGCGAGGACTGACGCAGCATCATGGGTGCCTTCGAGTACGTCGCGGTCGACTCCGCGGGACGCGAGCGCAAGGGCGTCCTCGAGGGCGACACGCCGCGCCAGATCCGCCAGCAGCTGCGCGACCAGAACCTGCTCCCGGTCTCGGTGCAGGAAGTGGTCGAGCAGGAGGCGGAGCGGGCCAAGTCGCGCACGCCGTTCCGTTTCCAGCGCGGTCTCGGCGCCCTCGATCTCTCGATCATCACCCGCCAGCTCGCGACGCTGGTGAAGTCCTCGCTGCCGCTCGAAGAAGCGCTGCTCGCCGTCTCTCAGCAGACCGAGAAGCCGCGCGTGCGCAACATCATGCTCGGCGTCCGCTCGAAGGTGATGGAAGGCCACACGCTGGCCGACAGCCTCGCCGAGTTCCCGACGTCGTTCCCGGAGATCTACCGCGCCACGGTCGCGGCGGCCGAGCAGACGGGCCACCTCGACGCGGTGCTCGAGCGCCTCGCCGACTACACCGAGAACCGCCAGCTGCTGCGCAGCAAGACCCTCGGCGCCCTGCTCTACCCGGTCCTGCTGTTCGTCGTCTGCGTCACCATCGTGTTCTTCCTGATGGTGTCGGTGGTGCCGAAGGTCGTCGAGGTCTACCGCTCGAGCGAGGCCCAGCTGCCGCTCCTGACCACGGTCCTGATCGCGGGCAGCGACTTCCTGCGCAAATGGGGTTTCGTGCTGGTGCTGGGCGTGATCGCCGGGTTGTGGCTGTTCAACCGCTGGCTGCGGGTAGAGGCGAATCGGCGGCGCTGGCACCAGTTCCTGCTGACGATGCCGCTGATCGGCAAGGTCGTGCGCGGCAGCAACACGGCCCGCTTCGCCCGCACGCTCAGCACGCTGACCGCCAGCACGGTGCCCGTGCTCGAGGCCCTGCGCATCTCCGGCGAGGTCGTGACCAACCTGCCGATGCGCGGCGCGGTGGCCGATGCCGCGGTGCGCGTGCGCGAAGGCGCCGCGATCGGCCGTTCGCTGGGCGCGAGCCGGCTGTTCCCGCCGATGATGATCCACCTGATCTCGAGCGGCGAGACCAGCGGCGAGCTCGACACCATGCTCGAGCGCGCGGCCCAGCACCAGGAACGCGAGCTCGACTCGACGCTGCAGGCGGTCGTCGGCCTGCTCGGCCCGATCATGATCCTCGTGATGGGCGGCGTGGTGCTGCTGATCGTGCTCGCGATGCTGCTGCCGATCTTCCAGCTCAACGACCTGGTGAAATAGGGGACATTCCTCTTTTCCGGCCGGTGTCTCCGATCGAAAAAAGAGGAATGTCCCCTCAATCCGCGGCGGCCTCGGCCTTGAGGCGCTCGGCTTCGCGGGGCCCGAGGTAGGCCTCGATGCGATTGCGCGCGAGGTAGATGAGCGGGCTCAGCAGCACGGCCATCACCATCTTGTAGCAGTAGTTGACCGTGCCGACCGCGAGGAACAGCGAGATCGGCCACTGCTGCGGGCCGAGCACGAACGCGATGTAGAGCACGACGAAGCTGTCGAGCAGTTGCGACACGGCCGTCGAGGCGGTCGCCCGCAGCCAGATCCAGCGCTCGCCGGTCACGAGCCGGATGCGGTGGAAGATCGCGACGTCGATGACCTGCCCCACCAGGAACGCGGTGAGCGAGCCGCCGATCGTCCACAGCCCCTGCCCGAAGACGCTGTTGTACGCGGCCTGCATGTCCGGCACGCCGTTGCGGTCGTTGACCGTCACCCACCAGTCCGCGGGCACGAGGTGGATCGCCGCGTAGGCGAACACGAACGCGTAGGTGATCATGCCGGCGGCGGCGAACGAGATGAACCGGACGCCGCGCCGCCCGAAGTACTCGTTGATGACGTCGGTCATGATGAACACGATCGGCCACAGCAGCACGCCGGCGGTGAAGCTCAGCGAGCCGCTCTGGCCGAACAGGTTCCAGCCGAACGCCGGCAGGCCGAGCGTCGGCTCGAGCGCGAAGATCTTGACGCCGACGAACTCGGCGACGATGGCGTTGCCCACGAAGAAGGCCGTGAGCAGCATGAACAGCCGCGTCGAGCGGGACGCGAGCGAAGCGGACATGGAGGCACCTCGGACCGGCGGCCGGTGGCGCGAGGATACACGGGCCGCGAGGCCCGCGAGGAGCACGGTCAGCGGTCGCTGAACTCCCGCTGCCACCACGCACGCAGGCGGCGGATCACGGTGTCTTCCCAGTCGTAGCCGTCGTCCGCGGCGTCCTTGGGGTCCGGGTCCGCGGGCCGCTCCGGCAGCGAGCCGATCCGGCCGGCCACCCGGCGCAGCGCGGTCGTCTCCCAGTCGTCGTCGAGTTCGTGCGGCACGGCGGCTCTCCCTGGCGTCGGGAGGCACCTTACCCGTCCCGCATGACAGTCTCGTGCGACCTGCGTCACACCCCCGGGGTTCGGCTCAATCCTCGCCCTTGCGCAGGCGCATCAGGTCACGGCGCTCGCGCTTGTCGGGGCGCCCCGACGAGGCCGCCGGCCCGGCCAGGCGCGCGAATTCCCGGGCCTGCTCGCGGGCGGCGATGCTCTCGGCCGATTCGACGTAATGCAGCCGGGCCTCGGCGCCGGGGCCGCGGCGCAGCGGGATCCCGGTCACCTCGACCTCGAAACGCTCGCGCTCGCGGGTGATCCGCAGGCGGTCGCCGACGCGCACGTGGCGCGAGGACTTCACGCGCTCGCCGTTGACCTGGACGTGCCCGCCCTCGACGGCCGCCTGCGCCAGTCCGCGCGTCTTGAAGAAGCGCGCGCACCACAGCCACTTGTCGATGCGCAGGTCGGGCCGCGCACGGCTGCCCGATCCCTCCCCGTCATCGTCCCCAGCGAATTTTTGCATGGCCACGCCGGGATTATAGGCCGCCTATAATTCCCCGCCTCGCAGGAGCCCAGGCCCATGGATCGAACCTTCCTCGACCGCCTCACCGCCCAGACGGACGAATTGCGCCGCACGGGGCTCTTCAAGCCCGAACGCGTGCTCGGCTCACCGCAGCAACCGGTCGTCACGCTCGCGGACGGCACCGAGCTCATCAACCTGTGCGCCAACAACTACCTGGCGCTCGCCAACCACCCGGCGATCCGCGAGGCCGCGCACCGGGCGCTCGACCGCCACGGCTACGGCATGGCCTCGGTGCGCTTCATCTGCGGCACGCAGGACGTGCACAAGGAACTCGAGGCGCGCCTGAGCGCCTTCCTCGGCACCGAGGACACCATCCTCTACTCGTCCTGCTTCGATGCGAACGGCGGGCTGTTCGAGACCCTGCTCGACGAGCAGGACGCGGTCATCAGCGACGCGCTGAACCACGCGAGCATCATCGACGGCATCCGCCTCTGCAAGGCGCAGCGCCTGCGGTACGCGAACGACGACCTCGGCGAACTCGAGGCACGGCTCCGGGAGGCCGCGGGCGCGCGCGTGAAGCTGATCGCGACGGACGGCGTATTCTCGATGGACGGCGTCATCGCGCGCCTGAAGGACATCTGCGACCTCGCGGACCGCTACGGCGCGCTGGTGATGGTGGACGACTCACACGCGACCGGGTTCGTCGGCAAGACGGGTCGCGGTACGCCCGAATACCGCGAGGTGCTCGGCCGCATCGACATCCTCACCGGCACGCTCGGCAAGGCGCTCGGCGGCGCCGCGGGCGGCTACACGTCCGGCCGCAGGGAGATCGTCGCGTGGCTGCGCCAGCGCTCGCGGCCCTACCTGTTCTCGAACAGCGTGCCGCCGGTCATTGCGGCGACGACGCTCAAGGTGCTGGATCTGGTCGAGTCGAGCGACGAGCTGCGCGCGCGCCTGCGCGGGAACACGCAGCACTTCCGCACGCGGATGACCGCGGCCGGTTTCGACATCGTGCCGGGCGAACACCCGATCGCACCGGTGATGCTCGGCGACGCGGCACTGGCGGCGAAATTCGCCGAGCAGCTGCTCGCGCGCGGCGTGTACGTGATCGGCTTTTCCTATCCGGTCGTGCCGATGGGCAAGGCGCGCATCCGCACGCAGATGTGCGCGGGCCACGACCGCGCGCAGCTCGATCGGGCCATCGACGCGTTCGTCGCCGTCGGCCGCGATCTCGGCATCATCCAATAGGCCCTGGGGAGACTCGCAGACATGAAGGCACTGGTGAAGTCGCAGCGCGCGCCCGGCATCTGGATGGAGAGTGTGCCCGAGCCGAAGCCCGGCCCGAACGACGTGCTGATCAGGATCCGCAAGACCGCGATCTGCGGCACGGACATGCACATCTACAACTGGGACCAGTGGGCCCAGAAGACGATCCCGGTGCCGATGCACGTGGGCCACGAGTACGTCGGCGAGATCGTCGAGCTCGGCAGCGAGGTGCAGGGCTTCAAGGTGGGCGATCGCGTCTCGGGCGAAGGACACATCACCTGCGGTTACTGCCGCAACTGCCGCGCCGGGCGCCGCCACCTGTGCCGCAACACCGTCGGCGTCGGCGTGAACCGCCCGGGCTGCTTTGCGGAATACCTCGTCATCCCGGCGTTCAACGCGTTCAAGCTGAGTGATGCCATCACGGACGAGGTCGCCTCGATCCTCGACCCGTTCGGCAACGCGACCCACACGGCCCTCTCGTTCAACCTCGTCGGCGAGGACGTGCTGATCACCGGGGCCGGTCCGATCGGGGTCATGGCGGTGGCGATCGCGAGGCACGTCGGCGCGCGCCACATCGTCATCACCGACGTGAACGACTACCGCCTCGACCTCGCCCGCAAGATGGGCGCATCGCGCGCGATCAACGTCAGCCGCCAGTCGCTCGACTCGGCGATGCAGGAACTCGGCATGGTCGAGGGCTTCGACGTCGGCCTCGAGATGTCGGGCAACCCGTCCGCGTTCCGCGACCTCCTGCGCACGATGCACCACGGCGGCAGCGTGGCCCTGCTCGGCATCCCGCCCGACAACACCGCGATCGACTGGAACGAGGTGATCTTCAAGGGCCTCGTGCTGAAGGGCATCTACGGCCGGGAGATGTTCGAAACCTGGTACAAGATGGCCGCCATGCTGCAGAGCGGGCTCGACATCACGCCGATCATCACGCACCGCCTGCCGGTCGCCGAGTACCGCCAGGGCTTCGAGATCATGCGCAGCGGCCAGTCGGGCAAGGTGATCCTCGACTGGGCGGCCTGAGGGCGCGACGTCGCCTCAGCTCAACGGGTCTCGTCCGTCGCGGCCGCCCGAGCCGCGAGCATGCCGGCGAGCCGGATCTCGCAGGCCTTGAAGACGAGGTAGAACACCAGGCCGACGTAGCCGGTCACCAGCAGTTCCACGAACTGGCGCAGGCCGCCGTCCATCACGGCCTGCCAGCCGTAGTCCCGCAGCAGGTCGGTGTTCGCTTTCAGCAACATGAACAGGTTCAGCGTCGCGACGCCGAACACGAAGAACGCCACTCCCATCACGGCAAAGGCCCGGCCGGGCCGGGACAGGATGGCGCGGTCGAACCACCTCTTCATGGCGTTCCCCTGGTTGCGATGGCCGGCTGCAGTGTACCTGCCCGCCGGAGCGCCGACGGGTGCCACGATCGGGCCGTAGCGGCAGGCCCTGATGCACCGAGCGGCGCCGGATAGTACATTTGGACCCAGGCCGGGCTGCCACCCGGCCACCGCTCACCCCCCACTTCCAGGAAGCCTGCCATGCCACTCGTCTCCATGCGCCAGTTGCTCGATCACGCTGCCGAAAACGGCTACGGACTGCCCGCCTTCAACGTGAACAACCTCGAGCAGGTGCGGGCCATCATGGAAGCCGCCGACGAGACCGGGAGCCCGGTGATCATGCAGGGCTCGGCCGGCGCCCGTAAGTACGCGGGCGAGGCGTTCCTGCGCCACCTGATCCAGGCGGCCATCGAGGCGTATCCGCACATCCCGGTCGTCATGCATCAGGACCACGGCCAGTCGCCGGCGGTGTGCATGTCCGCGATCCGCTCGGGCTTCTCGAGCGTGATGATGGACGGTTCGCTGAAGGAAGACGGCAAGACGCCGTCGAGCTACGACTACAACGTCGAGACCTCGCGCAAGGTCGTCGACTTCTCCCACGCGATCGGCGTCACCGTCGAGGCCGAACTCGGCGTGCTCGGTTCGCTCGAGACCATGAAGGCCGACAAGGAAGACGGCCACGGCGCCGAAGGCCACATGACGCGCGAGGACCTGCTCACCGATGCGAACCAGGCCGCCGACTTCGTCCAGCGGACGCAGTGCGACGCGCTCGCCATCGCGATCGGCACTTCGCACGGCGCGTACAAGTTCACGCGCAAGCCCACGGGCGACATCCTCGCGATCGACCGCATCAAGGAGATCCACGCCCGCATCCCGAACACGCACCTCGTCATGCACGGTTCCTCGAGCGTGCCGCAGGAGTGGCTCGAGATCATCCGCAAGTACGGCGGCCAGATGAAGGAGACCTACGGCGTGCCGGTCGAGGAGATCGTCACGGGCATCAAGCACGGCGTGCGCAAGGTCAACATCGACACGGATATCCGCCTCGCCATGACCGGCGCCATCCGCAAGCACATGTCGGAAAAGCCGTCGGAGTTCGACCCGCGCAAGTTCCTCGCCGACGCGCAGAACGCCGCCAAGGGCATCTGCAAGCTGCGCTACGAGGCGTTCGGCTGCGCCGGCCAGGCCGCGAAGATCAAGCCGCTGTCGCTCGAGAAGATGGCCGAGCGCTACAAGAAGGGCGAGCTGAACCAGATCGTCAACTGAGCGCCCCCGACGTCCCGTGAGATGCGCCCGGCCCCGCGGCCGGGCGCGTCGTGTGTGCCCCCTGCCCGAGTGCCCGCCCGATGACCCGCCTGACCGACCGCCTGACCCTGCGCCACGGCCCTGCCCTGGCGAACCGCTTCATGCTGGCCCCGCTGACCAACACCCAGAGTCACCCGGACGGCCGACTGTCCGACGACGAGTACCGCTGGCTCACCCTGAGGGCCCAGGGCGGCTTCGGCCTGACGATGACCTGCGCCGCGCACGTGCAGGCTGGCGGCCAGGGCTTCGCCGGCCAGCTCGGCATCTACTCGGACGCGCATCTGGAAGGCCTGGCGCGGCTCGCCGCAGGCATCAAGGCGGCGGGCAGCGTCGCCGCCGTGCAACTGCACCACGCTGGCCTGCGCGCACCAATGGCGCTCGTCGGCACGCCCGTCGCGCCTTCCGCCGATGCCGAAACCGGCGCGCGCGAGCTGACGCCCGGGGAGATTGCCCGGCTGATCGAGGACTTCATCGCGGCGGCCGTGCGGGCCGAACGTGCCGGCTTCGATGGCGTCGAGCTGCACGGTGCCCACGGCTACGTGCTGTGCTCGTTCCTGAGCCCGGAGACCAACCGGCGGACCGACGCCTACGGCGGATCGCTGGAGAATCGCGCGCGCATCTTCTTCGAGATCCTCGCCGGCATCCGCACGCGCTGCCGCCGGGACTTCCAGGTCGGCGTGCGGCTCTCGCCCGAACGCTTCGGCCTGCGCACGCTCGAGGTCGCCGAGGTCGCCCAGCGCCTGCTGCGCGAGGCCGACATCGACTACCTCGACCTGTCGCTCTGGGACGTGTTCAAGCAGCCGATCGACGAGTCGCTGCAGGGGCGCAGCCTGTGGTCGATCTTCAATGCACTCGAGCGCGGCGAGGTGCGCGTCGGGGTGGCGGGCAAGATCATGAGCGCCGCGGATGCGCAGCGCTGTCTCGAGGACGGCGCGGATTTCGTCACCATCGGCCGCGCCGCCATCCTGCGGCACGACTTCCCGAAGCGCGTCGTCGCCGATCCCGGTTACCAGTCACCCGCCCTGCCGGTGACCGCGGAGCACCTGCGCGCCGAGGGTCTCGGTCCGGCCTTCCTCGACTACATGCGGACCTGGAAGGGTTTCGTCGCCGACTAGGCGTGCCAGTCGATCGCGCCGCTCCACGCGGTCGCGAGCACGATCAGGCCGAACGCGATGCGATACCACGCGAACGGCACGAACGTGTGCGTGGCCACGTAGCGCAGGAGCCAGCGCACGCAGGCGAACGCCGAGACGAACGCCGCGACCATGCCGACGACCCACAGGCCGAGGTCGTCCATCACCAGCAGGTGCCGTTCCTTGTACAGCGAGTACACGGAGGCGAGCCCGAGCGTCGGGATCGCCAGGTAGAAAGTGAACTCGGTCGCCACCTGGCGCGACAGGCCGAACAGCATGCCGCCGATGATGGTCGCGCCCGACCGGCTGGTGCCCGGCACCAGCGCCAGTGCCTGCGCGAGACCGACCTTGAGCGCGTCGAGGGCCGTCATCTGCTCGACCGTGTGCACGCGCACCGAGTGATTGCGCCGCTCCGCCCACAGGATGATGAACCCGCCGACGATGAAGGCCGCCGCCACGGTCGGCGCGTTGAACAGGTGGGCCTTGAGCGCCTTGCCGAACGCGAGGCCGAGCACGGCCAGCGGCAGGAAGGCGATGCCGATGTTGACGATCAGCCGCTGCGACGCCCGGTCATTCAGCGCGCCGGCTGCCATCGAGAGCAGGCGCCGGCGGAATTCCCAGACGACCGCGAGGATCGCGCCCGACTGGATGACGATCTCGAACAGCTTGCCGCGCTCGTCGTTGAAGTCGAGCAGCGACGCCGCGAGGATCAGGTGCCCCGTGCTCGAGACGGGCAGGAATTCGGTGAGGCCTTCGACGACGCCGAGGATCGCGGCCTTGATGAGCAGCACGAGGTCCATCGGTCAGTCCGGGCTGCAGGCGAAGCAGTAGGCGTAGACGTTGCGCGGGTCCGCCAGGCGCTCGATGCGCTGCATCTCGGCGACCACCGGGGCGAGTGCGCGCGGCAGCTTCGGCAGCGCGTCCTGCGGCAGCAACGGCGCCACGACACGCGCCGCGGCCGAGCGCACGCGCAGGCCGAGCGCCTCGCCGATGCCCGGTTCGCGATCGTCGTAGACCACGTCGTAGTCCTTGCCGAGTTTCGCGAGCCTGGCCGCGAGCCGGATGGCGTCCTGGTACCCGCCCAGTTCGTCGACCAGGCCGAGCTTCTTCGCGTCGGCACCGGACCAGACGCGGCCCTGGGCAATGGCATCGATCTCCGCGACGTCCTTCTTGCGCGCCTTGGCGACGTGACCGATGAACTCGCGGTAGCCGTACTCGATGCTCTGCTGGAGGATCTCGCGCGTCGGCTCGCCCATCGCGCGGTCGGGCCGGAACTCGCCCGCGAGGGCGGTCGTGCCGACCCCGTCCACGTGCACGCCGACCTTCTCGAGCGTGCGCTGGAAGGTGGGGAACATCGCGAAGATGCCGATCGAACCGGTCAGGGTGGCCGGGCTCGCCACGATGCGGTCGGCGTCCATCGCGATGTAGTAGCCACCGGACGCCGCGAGGCTGCTCATCGAGGCCACGACGGGCTTGCCGGCCTTCTTCAGTTCGTCGACCTCGCGGCGGATCACGTCGCTCGCGAAGACGCTGCCGCCCGGGCTGTCGATGCGCAGCACCACGGCCTTCACGTCGTCGTCGAATCGCAGGTCGCGCAACTGCTGCGAGAGGGTGTCGGAGCCGATCATGCCCGGCGGCTGTTCGCCCGGGACGATATCGCCGCTCGCCACGACGACCGCGACCTTCTGCGACGGCTTGCGCTCGAGCGCCTCGCTCGAGTTCACGTTCGCGAGGTACGACTCGACGTCCACGCCCTTGTACGAGTGCGAATCCTCGTCCTCGCCGGTGATCGCGGCGAGGCGCTCCTCGACCTGGTAGCGGCCTTCGAGGCCGGTCACGAGCCCCGCGTCGAGCGCCATGCGGGCGAGGTTGCCCTCCGTCTTGCGCAGCGCGGCGACCGCTTCGTCGGCATAGGCCTGCAGCGCCTCGGGCTTGATCCCGCGCGCCGCCGCCGTCTGCGACTTGTAGGTGCCCCACACCGAACCCAGCCACGCGAGGCTTTCCTCGCGCTCGGCGGGCGACATGTCGTTGCGGGTGAACATCTCGACCGCGGACTTGTACTGGCCGACCCGGAACACGTTCCAGTCGACGAGCAGCTTGTCGAGCGCGTCCTTGATGAACATGCCGTAGTTGGCATAGCCGTCGACGTACACGACGCCCTGCGGATCGAGGTAGACCTCGTCGGCGTGCGCGGCCAGGTAGTACTGCGGCTGGTCGTAGAAATCGGCGTAGGCGAGAACCGGCTTGCCGCTCTTGCGGAACTCGTCGACCGCCGCCGCGACCTCCGCCAGCTTGGCGAGGCCGCCGCCGCTCATCGCACCGAGGTCGAGGTAGAGCGCCGTGATGCGCTTGTCGTCGCGCGCGGCGTGGATGGCGTCGACGAGGTCGCGCAATCGCGTCTCGGTCGGGCCGCGCCGCAGGCTCTCGGCCACGGCGCGCTCGACCGGGTCACCGGTGAACTGCTCGACGACCGGGCCCTCGGGCGCGATGACGAGGGCCGCGTTGTCGGGAACGAGCGGGATGGGGCGCGAGAAGAGCGTGCCGATCGCGAGGAAGATCAGCAGCAGCAACAGCAGGTGCAGGACCTTGCGCAGCCCGTCGAGGCCGCTCCAGATCCAGTGCAGCACCTTGCCGATGGCACGCAGCATGCGCGCGCCCCCGCCGCGGGCTTAGACCTTCTCTTCGATGCGCGCGGACTTGCCGGTGCGCTCGCGCAGGAAGTACAGCTTGGCGCGGCGCACGTGGCCACGGCGCTTGACCGTGATCGCACCGAGCGCGGGGCTGTAGGTCTGGAACACGCGCTCCACGCCCTCGCCGTGCGAGATCTTGCGCACGGTGAACGAGGAGTTGAGGCCGCGGTTGCTCTTGGCGATGACCACGCCCTCGAAGGCCTGCGCGCGCTCGCGATCGCCTTCCTTCACCTTGACCTCGACGACGACGGTGTCGCCCGGGCCGAAGTCCGGCACTTCGCGCTTCATGCGCTCGGCTTCGAGCGCGGCAATGATGTTCGTCATGATTCACCCTTCTCCGACAGGTACTCGTCGAGGAGCCTGCGCTCCTCCTTGCTCAATTCCCGTTGCGCCAGCAGGTCGGGCCGGCGCTGCGCCGTGCGCCCGAGGGCCTGCTTCAGGCGCCAGCGCGCGATCGCGGCATGGTGGCCGCCACTCAGCACGTCCGGCACGTCGCGCCCGTCCCAGTGCTCGGGCCGCGTGTAGTGCGGCCAGTCGAGCAGCCCGTTCGCGAACGACTCCTGCTGCGCCGACTCGGCGTCCCCGAGCGTCCCGGGCAGCAGCCGCGCCACCGCATCGATCACCACCAGCGCCGGCAGCTCACCGCCGCTCAGCACCGCGTCGCAGACCGACACTGATTCGTCGATGCATGCCTCGACGAACCGCTCGTCCACGCCCTCGTACCGTCCGGCCACGAGCACCAGCTCGGGCAGCGCGGCGAACTCGGCGACTTTCCGCTGCGTCAGCGGGGCGCCGTCCGCCGCGAGGTACACGCGACGCGCCGCCGGCACGTGCCGCGCGGCTTCCGTCATGGCCTGCCGCAACGGCTCGGCCTTGAGAACCATCCCGGGGCCGCCGCCGTAAGGGCGGTCGTCCACGGTCTTGTGCACGTCGGTCGCGAACTGCCGCGGGTTGACCGTCGCAACGGACAACACGCCGCGCTCGAGCGCCCGACCGAGCACCCCGAACTGCAGGGCATGCTCGACGAACTCGGGGAACAACGTGACGACCACGATCTTCACGGCTGTCCCACCTGCACCATCCATCAGTCGTCCGGGTGCCAGTCCAGTGTCACCCGACCCTGCTCCAGGTCCACGGCGACGAGTCGCTCCGGGACCAGCGGCACCAGCCGCTCGCGCTCGCCCGCGAGCACGAGCACCGGATGGGCCGGGTATTCGACGATGTCGTCGATCCGGCCGAGCGGCTGGCCCTCGCGGTTGGACGCAGCCAGCCCGATCAGGTCGTGCCAGTAGTACGTCCCCGCCGCGGGCTGCGGCAACTCGGCGCGGTCCACCCGCACCTCGGCTCCCGTCAAGGCTTGCGCGGCCTCGCGCGTCTCCAGCCCTTCGAGCCGGACTGCCACTGCAGACCCCGCCCGCTTCGACTCCAGCACCGTCATGCGCCGGACCTCGGTCCCGCGCACGACTTCCCACACCGGATAGTTCGCGATGCCCTGCGGCGGATCGGTGAAGGAGTGAACCTTCACCCAGCCCTGCACTCCGTGCGGGGCGCCGATCCTGCCGAGCACCACCGGCCTCCGGTCAGCCTCTCCGGTGCGCGCAACCATGGCGCGACCCGGCTGCGGATCAGGCCGCTGCGGCGACCGGATGGCTCTTGCGGTAGCTCTTGATGAGCTGCGCCACGCGCTCGGACGGCTGGGCGCCCTTGCCGAGCCAGTGCTCCACGCGAGCCATGTCGAGGCGCAGCTCTTCGCTGCTGCCGCGCGCGACCGGGTTGAAGAAACCCACCTGCTCGAGCGCGCCGCCCCGGCGGCGGCTGTCGGTCACCACCACGTGGTAGAAGGGTTCCTTCTTGCCGCCGCGGCGCGTCAGTCGAATCGTCACCATCTGCCAATGCCTCAGTAGGGGCCGCGGGCGAACGAGCCGCGCCCGGCCAAAAAAGAGCCGCGAACTATACCCAAAAATTCAGGGAAAAGAAACGCTTGTGGGGCCTCAGCGCAGCCCCGGGGGCATCCGTCCCGCCATCGAGCGCAGCATACCCCGGATCCCGCCCTTGCCGGACATGCCCTTCATCATCTTCTGCATCTGCAGGAAGTTCTTCAGCAGCCGGTTGATTTCGGCCACCTGGGTGCCCGACCCGGCCGCGATCCGCCGCTTGCGGGACCCGTCGATGTTCTTGGGGAACCGCCGCTCCCGGGGGGTCATGGAGCAGATGATGGCGATCTGGCGCTTGATTTCCCTGTCGTTGCCCTGGGGCAACTGCCCCGCCTTGGCCTGCAGTTGGGCCGGCAGCTTGTCCATGAAGGCCGCCATGCCGCCCATGTTCTCGAGCTGACGCAACTGGCCGAGCAGGTCGTCGAGGTCGAAATCCTTGCCCTTGGCCACCTTGCGGGCCAGCTTCTCGGCCTCCTCCCGGTCGACCTGGGCCGTGACCTGCTCGACCAGCGACAGCACGTCGCCCATGCCGAGGATCCGGGCGGCCATCCGGTCCGGCTGGAATGCTTCCAGGGCATCCGGCTTCTCGCCGACGCCGACGAACAGGATCGGCCGGCCGGTGACGTGCCGGACCGACAGCGCCGCGCCGCCGCGGGCGTCGCCGTCGGCCTTGGTCAGCACGACGCCGGTGAGGTCGAGCACGGCGCCGAAGGCGCGTGCGGCATTGACCGCGTCCTGGCCCGCCATGCTGTCCACCACGAACAGCGTCTCGATCGGCGCGACCGCGGCGCTCAGTTCGCGGACCTCCTGCATCATCGCTTCGTCGACGTGCAGGCGACCGGCCGTGTCCACCAGCAGGACGTCGTAGACGCCGCGCCGCGCCGCCTCGAGCGCGTCGGCAGCGATGCGCACCGGGGACTGCTTCGGGTCGGCTGGCGCGACGTCGACCTCGAGCTGCTGCCCGAGACGCTCCAGCTGCAGCATGGCCGCGGGACGGTAGACGTCGGTCGACACCAGCAGCACGCGCTTGCGCTCGCGCTGCTTCAGCCACAGCGCGATCTTGGCCGCGGTGGTGGTCTTGCCCGCGCCCTGCAGGCCGGCGAGCAGGATCACCGCCGGCGGCTGGGTGCGCAGGTTGAGCGGGCGCACGCCCTCGCCGATCACGCGCACGAGCTCGTCGTGGATGATCTTCACCAGGGCCTGGCCGGGCGTCAGGCTCTTGTGGAATTCCTCGCCGACGACGCGCGCCTTCACGCCGTCGATGAAATCCTTGACCACCGGCAGGGCGACGTCGGCTTCGAGCAGCGCCATGCGTACCTGCCGCAGCGTGTCGCCGATGTTCTCCTCCGTCAGTCGGCCGCGGCCACGCAGACCGTCGACGACGGCGGCAAGTCGGCTGGAGAGCTTGTCGAACACAGTGCGACCTCGTGGGCGCGCCCGTCCCGGGACCGGCGCAGGGGAGCCGGATTATAGAGAAAAGCTCGCCTCCTCAGGCCGTGCCCGGCATGGCATGATTCGTCCAACGACCAACACCCCGCGGGCCCTGCCCTTGCTGCTGACACTGATCGCCGTCGCCTGTTACCTGTTCGGAGCGCTGGGCCTGGGCTTCGCCGCCTACCACGGCAACTCCCACCACGGCCGGGGCGGCCGCATGGCAGCGGCCGCGATTGCGGCCATCGGCGTGTGCGTGCACACGGCGGCCCTGGTGCAGGAGCACCGCATGGAGCCGCTGGCGGCCCTCTCGCTCGGAGACGTGCTGGCCATCGTCGCGCTGATCATCGCCATCACCGCGATCGTGATGTCACTGCGTCCGCGCCTGCGCGGCATCGCCGCCGTGCTGCTCGGCACGGCCGCCCTGCTCGAGGCCGCGTTCTCCGAAGGGGCGCGCCAGTTCTCCATCGGCCGCCCGGGCTGGGAGCTGGCGTTCCACGTCGCGATGGCGACCACCGCCTTCGCCTTCCTCACCATCGGCGCGATCCTCGCGGTGGCCCAGGTGCTGGTCGAGCGCCGGTTGCGCAGCCGCCAGCCGCTCGGCTGGATGAAGATCCTCACGCCGATCGAGTCGGTCGAATCGGGCTGCTTCCACAGCATCCGCGCCGGGTTCATGGTGCTGACGCTCGCGCTCGTCACCGGCGCCTTCTTCATCGAAAACCTCTTCGCCCAGCACCTCGTGCACAAGGTGACGCTCGCGATCACGGCCTGGGTGGTCTTCGGCATCCTGCTGCTCGGGCGCTGGCGCTTCGGCTGGCGCGGCCGCAAGGCGCTGCGCTGGACCCTCGCGGGCTACGTGCTGCTCGGTCTGTCCTATTTCGGCAGCAAGCTGATCCTCGAGGGTATCCTCGGCAAGCACTGGGGCTGAGCGCGTGGCCGATCTGTCCGTCGGCGCACTGATCGGGATCCTGGTCTTCTGCATCGCGCTGTCGGCGTTCTTCTCGAGCACCGAGACGGCGCTGATGAGCATCAACCGCTACCGGCTGCGTCATCGCGCGCGCGAAGGCAGCCGCAGCGCCCGCGCCGCCGAGCAGTTGCTCGCGCGGCCGGACCAGCTGATCGGCGTGATCCTGGTCTGCAACAACTTCGTGAACTCGGCGGCGGCCGCGCTGGTGACGGTCATCGCGCTGCAGCTCGGCGGCGAGGGCTATGCCGCCGTCGGCGTCGGCGTGTTCACGGTCGTGCTGATCATCTTCGGCGAGGTGGCGCCGAAGACCTTCGGGGCGCTCTACCCCGAGCGCCTCGCGCTGCCCTCCGCGCACGTCTACGTGGTTCTGCTCAAGCTGCTGTATCCCGTCGTCTGGGCGACCAACCTCGTGGCCAACGGCGTGCTGCGGCTGCTCGGGGTCTCGCCCGAGAAGGCGAGCCGCACCTCGCTCAGCTCGGAGGAACTGCGCACCGTGGTCGCCGAGGCGAGCACGGTGATCCCGCACCGCCACCAGCGCATGCTGATGAGCATCCTCGACCTCGAGAAGATCAACGTCGAGGACATCATGGTGCCGCGCAACGAGATCTCGGGCATCAACGTCGCCGACGAGTGGGACGACGTCATGGAAGCCGTCCAGCAGAGCCGCCACACGCGCATCCCCTGCTACGACGGCCAGCTCGAGAACCTGGTCGGCATCCTGCACATGAAGAAGATCGCGCGGCTGCTCGCGCGCGGCGAGCTGACGCGCGAGCGCCTCGTCGCCCTCGCGAAGGAACGCGAGCCGTACTTCGTCCCGGAAGGCACGTCGCTCAACACGCAGCTGCTGCAGTTCCAGCGCCAGCGCCGGCGCGTGGCCTTCGTGGTCGACGAATACGGCGACGTGCAGGGTCTCGTCACGCTCGAGGACCTGCTCGAGGAGATCGTCGGCGAGTTCACGTCGGACACCTCGTCGCTGCACAAGGACGTGCACAAGGAAAAGGGCGACAGCTACGTGGTGAACGCGTCCGCGAGCGTGCGCACGCTCAATCGCAAGATGGCCTGGAGCCTGCCGACCACCGGGCCGCGCACGCTGAACGGCCTGATCATCGAATACCTCGAGACCATCCCCGAGGCCGGCACGAGCCTGCGCATCGGCGAATACTCGCTCGAGATCCTGCAGACGGGCGACAACGCGGTGAAGACCGTGCGCCTGCGCCCGCTGCCGAAGGCCGCGTCCTAGGCCGCGTTCAGAACGCGAGCGCGAGCGCGTCCGGCAGGCGCGCCACGCCCTGCACCTCGATCCCCTCGACCGCCCGCCGCGGCACGTTCGCTTCCGGCACCAGCGCACGCCGGAATCCCTGCTTGGCCGCCTCGCGCAGCCGCTCCTCGCCGTAGGGCACGGGGCGGATCTCGCCCGTGAGCCCGAGTTCCCCGAACACCACGGTGTCGGCCGCGAGCGGCCGGTCCCGCAGGCTCGAGCACGCGGCGAGCACCGCAGGCAGGTCCGCCGCCGTCTCGCCGATGCGCACGCCGCCCGCGACGTTCACGAACACGTCGCAGCCCGAGGTGGCGATGCCGCCGTGCCGGTGCAGCACGGCGAGCAGCAGCGCGAGACGGCTCGACTCGAAGCCGACGGCGACGCGGCGCGGGCTCATCGCCTGCGTCGCGTCGACCAGCGCCTGCACCTCGACCAGCAGCGGCCGGCTGCCCTCGCGCACGACGGTCACCGCGCTGCCGGCGACGGGCTGCGGATGCCGCGAGAGGAAGATCGCGGACGGATTGCGCACCTCGCGCAGGCCCTGCTCCACCATCGCGAACACGCCGAGCTCGTTCGCCGAGCCGAAGCGGTTCTTCACGGCGCGCACGACGCGATAGCGACTGCCCGGATCGCTTTCGAAGTAGAGCACCGTGTCGACCATGTGCTCGAGGATGCGCGGCCCGGCGATCGCGCCTTCCTTGGTGACGTGGCCGATGAGCAGCACGGTGACGTTCCGGCCCTTGGCGAAGCGCACGAGCTGGGCGGCGGACTCGCGCACCTGCACCGCCGAGCCGGCCGACGACTCGCTCAGCTCCGTCTGCACGGTCTGGATCGAATCGACCACCAGCACCTGCGCGTGGCACGCGAGCGCCTCCTCGAGGATGCCCTCGACGCGCGTCTCCGCCGCGAGCCGCAGCGAGGCGGCCTCGAGCCCGAGTCGCTTCGCGCGCAGCGCCACCTGCCGCACGGATTCCTCGCCCGAGACGTAGAGCACGGGCCGCTCGCGACTCAGCGCGTCGGCCGCCTGCAGCAGCAGCGTCGACTTGCCGATGCCCGGGTCGCCGCCGAGCAGCACCACCGAGCCCGCGACGAGGCCGCCGCCGAGCACCCGGTCGAACTCGCCGATGCCGGTCAGGGCCCGGTGGTCGGGCTCCTCTGTGACCTGCGTCACGGTTTTGCTCGCGGGAGCCCCCGGGGACGCGGCCCGGCGGGGGCTGCTGCCGGAAACTGCCACGGCGAGTTCCAGCGTGTTCCAGGCCTGGCAGGCCGGGCATTGCCCCTGCCACTGCGGGGTATGCGCACCGCAGGAGCCGCACACGTAACTCGTCTTGGGTCGGGCCATCGCGGCCATCCTGGGAGGCGGGTCGGAAGCCGGCGGATGCTAGCACGGCGCCCACCCACCCATGGACTGTGACGGACACGACACAGGCGGGTCATCCGTCAACCTATACTGCTGCGCGTACCATGCGTCCCGGCTTCGAAAACACCGTCATGCTCGACACGTCCGGCGGCCGCCACGAGCGGCTGGAGCCGCCGAAGTCGACGTCGCAGATGAAGCTCGGGCGCTACCAGATCCACGGCGAGATCGGCAAGGGCGCGATGGGCGTCGTCTATCGCGCGCGCGACCCGATGATCAACCGCGAGGTGGCCCTGAAGGCCATTCCGCTCGCGGATGAATTCGAGGGCGCCGAGCTCGAGGATGCGCGCACCAAGTTCTTCCGCGAAGCCGAGATGGCGGGTCGCCTGTCGCACCCGCACATCGTCACGATCTACGACGCGGGCGAGGATCACGGCGTCGCCTACATCGCCATGGAACTGCTGCGCGGCCAGCACCTGGTCGACCACACGACCGAGGCGAAGCTGCTGCCGCCGGCCATCGCGATCGAGCTGGTGGCCCGCATCGCCGACGCGCTGCACTACGCGCACCAGAACCAGGTCGTGCACCGGGACATCAAGCCGGCGAACATCATGTTCGACGCGCCGAGCGGCGAGCTGAAGATCACCGACTTCGGCATCGCCCGGCTCACCGACTCGAACCGCACCCGCACGGGCGTCGTGCTCGGCACCCCGTCCTTCATGTCGCCCGAGCAGCTGCAGGGCCGCGTGGTGACGGGCAGCTCCGACCTCTTCTCGCTCGCGATCACGCTCTACCAGCTGCTCACGGCCCAGCTGCCGTTTCGCGCCGATTCGATGCCAGGGCTGATGCTGAAGATCGCCCAGGAGCCGCACACGCCCGCGCGCCTGGTGAACCCGGCCCTGCCGCCGGGCGTCGACGCGTTCCTCGAACGGGCACTCGCGAAACAGCCTGTCGACCGCTTCCCGAACGGCGCGGCCTTTGCGCTCGCGCTGCGCAGCTTGAACGCGCCGGGACGGACCTGAGCCCATGCGTCACAAGGGTAAGTTCCGTTGCGTCGGCGTGACCGACACCGGCCGCGTCCGCGAGCACAACGAGGACACCTTCGGCACCGACCAGGACATCGGGCTCGTGGCGCTGGCGGACGGCATGGGCGGCTACAAGGCCGGCGAGGTGGCGAGCGGCATCACCGTGCGCACCGTCATGAGCCTCGTCAAGGAGGCCGTCGACCGCGAGGACCTCAGCCAGCGCGACGAGTCGACCGGCCTCACCCGGCCCGGCATCCTGCTGCGCGACGCGATCCAGCGCGCCAACAAGATCATCCACCAGACCGCCCGGACGCAGCCGAATTGCGAAGGCATGGGCACGACGGTCGTGGCCGGACTGTTCTACGACGACCGTCTGACGATTGCGCACGTCGGCGATTCCCGGCTGTACCGCATGCGCGACGGCCGACTCGAGCAGGTGACCCAGGACCACTCCCTGCTGCAGGAACTGGTGGCCCGGGGTTTCTACACGCCCGAGGAGGCGGCGCGGGCGTCGGCCAAGAACTATGTGACGCGTGCACTGGGGGTCGAGCCGACCGTCGAGGTCGAGATCACGGAAGTGCCGGTCCTGAAGGACGACCTCTACCTGCTGTGCTCGGACGGGCTGTCCGACATGGTGGAAGACGACGATATTCAGTTAACGATCAGTACCTTTGGTGCTAACCTTGAGACGCTTGCTAAGCAGTTGGTGATGCTCAGCAACGACAACGGCGGCCGGGACAACATCTCGATCGTGCTGGTGCGGGTCCTGGACCAGTTCCCCGCCCAGCGTCGGGTGCTCGACCGCCTTCTGGGGATGTTCGCGTAAGGGAGCGCGTAAACCATGGCCAGGCTCGTACTCAGTCTCGATGGGCAGGTGCTCGCCGAGTACAACATGACCAAGGAGCGCTACACGGTGGGGCGCCTCCCGGACAATGACATCCGGATCGACAACCCGGCGGTCAGCGGCCACCACGCGCTCGTCATCAACATCCTCAACGACTCGTTCCTCGAGGACCTGAACAGCACCAACGGCACCTACGTCAACGGCAAGATCATCAAGAAGCACGCGCTGCAGGACGACGACGTCATCACCGTCGGCCACCACTCGCTGCGCTTCGTGGACGGCGCAGGCGACGAACCGGCCGACGAGTTCCAGAAGACGATGGTGATCAGTTCCCGCGACGCGGCGCGCATGGTGGTGCCGCCCGTGCCGCCCCCGCCGCCGGCCCCGGCGGTCACCGCCGGCGGCGCGTTCGCCAACGGCGCGCTGCCGAAGGCCAAGCTGCAGGTGCTCTCGGGCCAGTTCGCGGGCCGCGAGCTCGAACTCGTCAAGACGCTCACCACGCTCGGCCGACCGGGCGTGCAGGTCGCGGCGATCACGCGCCGCGCCGACGGCTTCTACATCGTGCACGTCGAGAGCGGGCGCGAGGGCGACTACCCGCTGGTGAACGGCGCCCCGATCGGGCAGCAGGCGTGCAAGCTGCACGACAACGACGTCGTGCAGCTCGCCGGCGTGAAGATGGGATTCTTCGCGAGCTAGCGGAATTCCTGGGCCACGCGCTGGCTCACGCCGCAGATCAGCTCATATGCGATCGTGCCGGCGTGCTGGGCGATCTCCTCGGCCGGCACGCCCTCGCCCCACAGCACCACCGGGTCGCCGACCGAGACGGCCGGCAGGTCGGTGACGTCCACCGTGACCATGTCCATCGAGACGCGCCCGACCAGCGGCGCGCGCCGGCCGTTGACCTGCACGGGCGCACCGGATGCGGTGCTGCGCGGGTACCCGTCGCCGTACCCCGCGGCGATGACCGCCAGGCGCGTGTCGCGCTCCGCCCGCCACGCCGCGCCGTAGCCGACCGTCTCCCCGGCCCGCACGGGCTTCACGGCGATCACCTCGGACTGCAGGCTCATCGCCGGTCGCAGGCCGAACTCGGCGCCGGTGCCGCTCGCGAACGGCGACAGGCCGTACAGCATCAGGCCCGGCCGCACCCAGTCCCCGCGCGTCGCGGGCCAGGCGAGCACGCCCGCGGAATTGGCGATGCTGCGCGCGCCCGGCAGGCCGGCAGTGACGGAGTCGAAGCAGGCGAGCTGTCCGGGCGTGCGCGCATCGCGGCGGTCGTCCGCGCTCGAGAGATGCGTGACGAGCGCCGGCTCCGGCTCCACCAGCGCGATGCGGGCCAGGCGCGCATACGCGTCCGCGAACTGCTCGGGCCGGAATCCGAGCCGGTTCATGCCCGTGTCGAGCTTGATCCAGGCACGCAGGCGCTCGGCGCCGGCGTAGCCCTCCAGCATCGCGAGCTGTTCGAAGCTGTGGACCATCAGGTCGAAGTGCTGCTGCGCGGCGAGCGCGACCTGCGCGGGACTGAACACGCCCTCGAGCAGCAGCACGCGGTTGGCGAGACCCGCCCGGCGCAGCGCGAGACCTTCGTCGAGCCGCGCGACCGCGAAACCGTCGGCCTCCGCCAGCGCCTTCGCGGCATGCGGCACGCCGTGCCCGTAGGCGTTGGCCTTGATCACGGCCATGATGCGCGCGCCCGCGGCGCGGGTGCGGGCGACCTGCAGGTTGTGCCGCAGGGCGGCCGTGTCGATGACGGAGCGGATCAGGGACGACACGCGCGCGCTCAGTTGCCGTAGTCGCCGTAGTCGCCCTGCGCGAGGTTCTCGAAGCGCGTGTACTTGCCGAGGAAGGTCAGGTGCACTTCGCCGGTGGGGCCGTTGCGCTGCTTGGCGATGATGATGTCCGCGATGCCCTTGCGCGGGGTGTCGGGCTCGTACACCTCTTCGCGGTAGATGAGCATGATCAGGTCGGCATCCTGTTCAATCGCCCCGGAATTGTGCACTGCAATAGAATCGGCGAGCCAGCTGGCCGGGCCCGGGACCGTCAGGTCGAAGACTTCTTGCTCGCCGGCCGGATCGATCGCCACGACGCGATCCCAGAACAGGTCGGACTCGACCCACGTCTTCAGTTCATCGTCACGCAGCAGGCTCGCGTGGCTGCCGAGCGTCCTGCGACTCGGCGCAAACTGAAACTGCGTCATGCCCCCATGCGCCGTCCCGCGCATGTCCGCCATCTGGCGCAGCGAAATGCCCGACGCCCGCATGCTCGCGCGCACGCGGTCGAAGCACTCGACCGGCAGCGTATCGACATTGGTGTTCGCCTCGACCGCCTCGAGGTGCAGTACCAGCTTCTCGGCCTGTGTGTAGCGCGGCCCGAACACGCCCACTTCCGAAATGAAGATTCGCTGCTGCTCGGCGCCCGTCACGTCGACGGTGAACACCGGTCGCGCGGCGCCCTGCACCACGGAGCGAATCCTCGCCACGATGCCGAAGCGCAGCAGCAACGCCGCGACGTCGTGCGCGAGCCGTTCGCTGGACGTCGAGAAATACACGCGGTCGCTGCCGCGCCCGCGTCCGCGCGCGTGGATGCAGCCGTCCGTCGCCCAGAGATGACGCAGCAGCAGCGCGAGCTGGTCGTTCGCCAGCGCGAACACCTCGCACGGCAGGTGCTTCTCGTGCGACCGCTGCCCGAAGATGCCGAGCCGCTTGAGCCAACCGCCGACGCCCCGCGGATGCCAGCGATTGCCGTTGCCCGCGATGACGAGCTGGTGCCACCGGCCGCGTCCCGCGTGGCGTGTCACGGTGCTGCCGAGCGCCTCGGCTGCCTCGCACACCGCGAGGCTGTTCTCCTCCGACGCGGTCGTGTAGCGCAGCGGCTGGTGGTTGAGATAGCTGCCGTCGCCGACGAGGTGCCCGAGCAGGATCAGTTCCTCGTCGCGCCAGCGCTCCGCCTTGCTCTCGACCGGCAGACGCCGGCCGACCGCCACGCGATCGCCGACGGTCATCTCGTCGATCATCAGCCAGCCCCGGCCCGTGAGCACGCGGTGCTTGCCGGTGGCGCGCAGAGTGCGGCCACTCGCGAGTGCGAGACGCTTGATCGGCTTCACGCCCACGGACCAGACGAGGTCCGACTCGGCCGCAACGACCCGCTGCTCGGCGTCCACCGCCAGCACGCGCGGCTTCGTGCCGACGAGATCGCGGATCGGCACGCGACGGCCATCCGCGAGCACGACCAGAGTATCTCCGGTGACGCATTCGCGCAGGTCGGACATCACGGGCTTCTTGTCGGTGCGCTGCTCCACGCTGCGGTTCAGCTGCGAGAGCGCGATCACCGGCACGCGCAGTTCCTTGGCGAGCGCCTTGAGCGAGCGCGAGATCTCCGAGATCTCGGTCGCGCGGTTTTCCTTGTTGCCGGGTACCTGCATCAGCTGCAGGTAGTCGACCACGATCAGGCCGAGGCCGTCCTTGTGCTCGCGCGCGAGGCGACGCGCACGGGCGCGCACTTCCGTCGGCGACAGCGCGCCGCTGTCGTCGATGTAGAGCGGCGCCGACTTCATCTGCGCGATCGCGCCGTTGATGCGCGCCCAGTCCTCGTCGCCGAACATGCCGGTGCGCATGTGGCCCTGGTCGACGCGGCCGAGCGAGGAGATCATGCGGAACGCGAGCTGCTCGCGCGACATTTCCATCGAGAACACGGCGACGGCCTTGCCCGCGGCGATGGCGGCGTTCTCGCCGATGTTGAGCGCAAGCGTGGTCTTGCCCATCGAGGGGCGGCCCGCGACGACGATCAGGTCGCCCGGCTGCAGGCCGGCGGTCATGCGGTCGAGCTCCGTGTAGCCCGTGCTGATCCCGGTGAGCTGCCCCTGCGACTGGTGCAGCATGTCGAGGCGGTCGATGGTCGGGCCGAGCACGTCGCGCAGGGGCACGAAGCCGGAGCCCTGCCGGCGGCCCTTTTCCGCGATCTCGAACACGCGACGCTCGGCCTCGTCGACCAGCTGGTTGGCGCTGCGGCCGTCGCTCTCGTAGGCGCTCGCCGCGACCTCGCCGCTGACGCGGATCAGCTGCCGCAGCAGCGAGCGCTCGCGGACGATGTCGGCGTAGGCGCGGATGTTGGCGGCGGTCGGGGTGTCGCGCGCGAGGCCCGCGAGGTAGGCGAGCCCGCCGGAATCGTCGCCCTGCCCCTTCGCCGAGAGGTACTCGGCGAGCGTGACGGCGTCGCTCGGCTCGCTGCGGGCCGACAGCTCGGCGATCGCCTCGAAGATCAGCTGGTGGTCGCGGCGGTAGAAGTCATCCGCGCGCAGGCGGTCCGCGACCGAATCCCAGGTGCTGTTGTCGAGGAGCAGGCCGCCGAGGACGGCCTGCTCCGCTTCGACGGAGTGCGGAGGGACCCGCAGGGCCGCTTCGTCCATGCCGACGTACGCAGGCGCCCTGTTGCGGCGCGACCGGCTCGATCCGCCCTCCTGCTCCATCGCGGGCCTCCCGGGCGAGGATTACTCCTCGGCGACGATCGTGACCGGCAGGTCGATCTCGATGTCGGTGTGCAGGTGCAGCTTGACGTGGTGCTCGCCGATCATGCGCAGCGGGCCGCCCGGCAGGCGCACTTCGGCGCGCTCGAGGCGGATGCCGGCCTTGGTCACGGCCTCGGCGATGTCCGCCGTGCCGATCGAGCCGAACAGCTTGCCCTCGGTGCCCGCCTTGGCGGCGAGGCTGAGCTTGAAGCCCTCGAGCTGCGTGGCGCGCAGCTTGGCGCTCTCGAGCTCGTCCGACGCCAGCTTCTCGAGCTCGGCGCGGCGCTCCTCGAACTTCTTGAGGTTGGCGGGCGTGCACAGCGCAGCCTTGCCCTGCGGGAGCAGGTAGTTGCGGCCGTAGCCCGGCTTGACCTTCACCTTGTCGCCGATCGAGCCGAGATTGGCGACCTTCTGCAGCAGGATGACTTCCATCGTTGTGTCCTCGAATGAACCCTTGTGTCCGTCACGCGGGTCGCGTCGCGCTTGACCGCGACCGCGCCCAGTTGTCCACGAAACCCCAGGCCGCCAGCACCGCGACCATCGCCGGCGCCACCAGCACCAGCATCACGTACAGCGCCCACAGCCAGCCGGCGTGCATGCGACCCGCAGCCACCTGCCGGTGCGCCGCCGCGAGTCCCACCGGCACCAGCGCGCCGAGGAACAGCCGGCCGAGGTCGTCGAGCAGCACCACGTCGGTGAGCATCGACGCCAACAGCACCCCCGCCGCCGCGAGCCCGAGCACCCGGCCCAGCCGCAGCGTCTGGAACTCCTTGCCGAAGCTCCCGGGATGCTCCGGCAGCGACTGCCACCAGCGCGCCAGGAACAGCGCGCACATCGCGAGCAGCACGGTCAGCACCGTGACCCAGCCCCACAACGTGCGCGCCAGCGCCTCGGCCAGCCCGTCCTTCTCCAGGTCGAGCGGCAGGCCCTGGCGCTGCATCTCGTGCGCCATGTCGCGCACGAACGGCAGCCAGAACTGCTGCGGATCGCCCAGGGCGACGTGCAGCACCACCAGCATCGCCGCGCCCACGAGTGTCGCCACCTGCAGGCACAACGACAAGGACTGCGTCTGCGAGAGCAGCCAGGCCAGCACCATGGGCGGGCCCAGCACCCACGCAGAATAGATCAACCCGACGGGGATGGGGCGCCCGAGCAGCCACATCGCCCCGGCCAGCAGCGCGCTCGCACCGAGCGCCACCGACAGGCCGATCCGGCCGCCGCGCACCAGGGTCACCAGACCCGGCACCGCGCCCGGCAGGAAGAACGCGAACCCGAGCCCGAACAGCGGCAGCAGGCCCAGCAGGCCGGTCATCAAGACGGCCCCGCCGGGATTCGCGGCGAGCCAGAGGGCGAGCGTCCGGTTCATGGTGGGCCCCGGCGGATCCTCCGCGCGGCGCCCGGTCGCCTCAGTGCTGGTCCGTGTACGGGAGCAGCGCGAGGAAACGCGCCCGCTTGATGGCGAGCGAGAGCTGGCGCTGGTAGGTCGACCGCGTGCCGGTGATGCGGCTCGGGACGATCTTGCCCGTCTCGGTGATGTAGCCCTTCAGCGTGGCCAGATCCTTGTAGTCGATGCGCTCGACGCCTTCGGCCGTGAACTTGCAGAACTTACGGCGGCGGAAAAAACGTGCCATGGGTCACCCGATGAATGCTGTGGTTGCTCTGGTCCCGGTCAGTCGGCCGAACGATCGCGGCGATCGCCACGATCGTCGTCGCTCGACTCGGGCAGCGTCGATTCCTCGGCGCGACCGCCCTCTTCGGCGGCCTTCGCCATCGGCGACGGCTCCGTGACGGCATCCGGCATCGCGATGACCATGTTGCGGATCACCGCATCGCTGAAGCGGAACGACGCGGTGAGTTCATCGAGCGCGGACTTGTCGCACTCGACGTTCATCAGCACGTAGTGGGCCTTGTGGACCTTGTTGATCGGGTACGCGAGCTGGCGCCGGCCCCAGTCCTCGAGACGGTGGATCGCGCCGCCGCCCGCGGTGATGATGCCGCGGTAGCGCTCGATCATGGCGGGGACCTGCTCGCTCTGATCCGGGTGGACCAGGAAGACGATTTCGTAATGACGCATGCCATCGCTCCTTGTGGGTTTGCCGCCCGCAATGGCTGGTGCGGCAAGGAGTTACAACGACCGCGCGACCCTGAGGGGGCGCTACGGGGCCGCCAAGGATAGCGGAGGTCGACCCTCCACGCAAATCAGGGCGAATTACCTGCGCGGCTTGGCGCGGCGCTGGCGGACAGCCTCGTAAAGGACCACCCCGGTCGCGACGGACACGTTGAGGCTCTCGACCGCGCCCGCCATCGGGATCGAAACCAGCTGGTCGCAGGTCTCGCGGGTCAGCCGCCGCATGCCCTCGCCCTCCGACCCCAGCACGATCGCCGTCGGCCCCGTGAGGTCGACGTCGTAGAGCGTCTGCCCGGCATCATCCGCCGTACCGACGAGCCACACGCCCCGCTCCTTCAGGTCGCGCAGCGTGCGCGCCAGGTTCACGACGGACACGAACGGCACGGACTCCGCGGCCCCGGCCGCCACCTTGCGGGCCACCGGCGTGAGGCCCGCGGCGCGGTCCCGAGGGGCAATCACCGCCGCCACGCCCGCGGCGTCCGCACTGCGCAGGCAGGCGCCGAGGTTGTGCGGATCCTGCACGCCATCGAGCACGAGCAGCAGGGGTGCGGCGCCGGCAGCTTCCAGCGCCTGCTCGAGTTGCGTCTCGGGGTCGCCCGCCTGCGCCTGCAGTTCGGCTACCACGCCCTGGTGACGCCCACC
>JBGAHO010000050.1:0-29514 GCA_044226195.1 Steroidobacteraceae bacterium | reverse complement strand
AGCAGGTGGTGGTGACGCCATCGGCGCGGGAGCGACTCACCTTTCGTACCTACCAGGGTGGCCACATGTTCTACCTGCGCAAGCAGAGCCGGGCCGAGCTGGCGGCCGACGTGCGCAGGTTCTACGAGACCGGGCGCTGAAGGTCAGTGGAACAGCGCTATCGCCGCGTGCAGCGCCAGCGCCAGCAGCGCGACGGTCGACAGGCAGAAGATGGCGAAGCGCACCGACACGCGGTTCCACGTCGCCTGCACGATGCTGTGCACGATGCGCAGCCCGACGTAGGCCCACGCCAGCTGCAGGTTGAGTCCTTCACCCTGGCCGATCACGCCGAGGATGATCACCGTGGCGTAGAACAGCGTCGGCTGTTCCATCAGGTGCGCGTAGTTGTGTGCCTTCCAGTTGACGCGGTCGGGGATCACGCCCTCGAGGTCCGTACCCCGCTTGCCGACGACCGCGCCGAGGTCCACCCCGGCTCGTGACATGGCGGGCAGGCGGGTCAGTGCCAGCCAGGCGAGCATGACCAGGGACCACAGGACGAGCACGATGGCGGGTCCGAAAATCGGGCTGTGCAACGGCATGACTGGAAATCTCCCCTGATGTGGCCTCGGATCGCGGGTCGGCTGCCGGTCTTCGCCGACGTCGCTGGCCGCCTGGACGGAGAAGATAGCAGGCGTCGGCAAGGCGGCGCGCGCCGAATCGCGAATGGGACTAATCCGTATTGGAGCCGCCCGGTCCAGCTTCTATAAGCCATTGGGCACACTTCCTTGCGCCCACTGTCGTTGCGGAGGCTGCCCATGCCCGTTGCCGGATCCGTGCGGGTCGATGGCCCGATCGCCGTTGCCGAGCCCCGCCCCCGCGACCGGGTCGTTCCATTGCGGCGGGTGCCCGGCCGCGGCGCGGTCGGCCGCAGCGACGACGCCCTGCCACGCAGCGAGGAACTGCGCCAGCAACTGCTCTTCGCCGACCTGTCGCACCCGCAGCTCGCGCAGGTCCGGGCCACCGGCCGCATCCTCGAGCTCGAACCTGGGCAGGTGCTCTACGAACGCGGCCAGGCGGCGCACCACTTCTATCTCGTGCTCGAAGGGCAGGTGAACCTCGCGCTGCACTCGCGGGGCGGCGAGGAGAAGATCGTCGAGATCATCAGCGCCGGCCAGGTGTTCGCCGAAGCGGTGATGTTCCTCGAGGAAGTGACCTACCAGCTGACCTCGGTCGCCGCCGTGCGCACGCGCCTCGCGCGCTTCGACAACGCGACCTACCTCGCCACGCTGGCCGAGAACCCGGCCACCTGCCTGCGCATGCTCGGCCACATGAGCCGGCGCTTGCACGGCCGCATCCGCGACATCGAGCACCTGTCCTTCGAAGGCGCGACCCGCCGTCTCGTGCGCGCCCTGCTGGCCCGCCTGCCGCCGGAGGAAGGCCCGCTCGAACTGCGGCTGGCGGAGTCGCGGCAGGAACTCGCGGCCTACCTGTCGATGAAGCCGGAAACCCTCTCCCGCAGCCTGCGCGCGCTCACGCAGACCGGCGTGCTCGACGTCGAAGGACGCACGATCCGCGTGCCGAGCCGCCGGCGCCTGCTCGCCGAGCTCGACGCGGCCGTCTGACGCCGCCGCCTTCCCGTCCGCGCCACCTCCCCGTGGTGGCGCTGCACCGATTGCTTTACCTTTCGCGCCCGGGGGGCCGTCCCGGCGCGTGGGCGTCGGGCTGAACATTCATCGCAGACGGGAGATCACCCATGGACATGCAGGCCGTACAACAGTTCCTGACGACGACCGCGACCGAGGTCGGCATCAAGATCCTTGCCGCCATCGCTTTCTGGTTCATCGGCCGCTGGCTGATCCACCGGGTGATCGACGTGATGCGCGCGGCGCTCAACCGCAACAACATCGACCCGACCCTGGTGAAGTATCTCGGGTCGATCGTCGCCGTCGCGCTGAACATCACCCTGGTGCTCGGCATCCTCGGGTACTTCGGCATCCAGACCACGTCGTTCGCCGCCCTGCTGGCCGGTGCCGGCGTCGCGATCGGCGCCGCGTGGAGCGGCATGCTCGGCAATTTCGCCGCCGGCGCGTTCATGCTGATCCTGCGGCCGTTCAAGGTCGGCGACTTCGTGAGCGTCGGCGGTGTCGTCGGTACGGTGCACGAGCTGGGCCTGTTCGGCACGACCATCGTCACGCCGGACAACGTCATGACGCTGGTCGGCAACGGCAAGATCTTCGCCGACACCGTGCAGAACTTCACCGCGCTGCCGCACCGTCGCGTCGAGCGCACGGCGCAGCTGAACGGCAGCGTGGATCCGCTCGAGGCGATCGAGCGCTTCAAGGCGGCCGTCGCGAAGATCCCGAACGTGAAGGCCGACCCGGCGCCCGAGGTGAACCTGCTCGACATGAACCTCGTCGGGCCGGTGATCTCGGTGCGCCCATACGCCGCGAACCAGCACTATTGGCAGGTGTACTTCGACACCAACGAGGCGATCGTGCGCACCTGCAAGGAAGCCGGCTGGCCGGCGCCGACCCCGTCGCAGATCATCCGGCAGATGTAAGCAGCCCGAATGAAAACGCCCGGTGGACCTCGCGGCCCACCGGGCGTCGTCGTCTCTGCGGCGCGGCGCGATCGATCAGTCGTGGTGGATCTTGATCGACACGCCCTGCACGGTATTGCTGACCATCGTCAGCGAGTACTGCTTGCCGCCCGAGCCCTCGATGATGACGTTCTCGCCGTCCTCGCCCTCGATGCTGTAGCCCTTGGTGCCGAGCTGCTCCTTGAAGGCCGCCTTGATGGCGCGCGCGACGTCGTTCTCGTTGGTGCCCTTCTTGATGTGCGCGGTGATTTCGCGTTTCTCGCCATCCTTCTTGGTCACCACCTGGAAGACGATGTCGCCGTCCGACTTGGCGTCGTGATTCACGGCGATCCGGTAATCGTCGGTGTAGCTCAGCTTCTGCGCCGGTGCCGCAGGTGCAGCGGCCGGTGCCGCGGCTGGCGCCGCGGCGGGTGCCGGCGTCTGGGCGAAAGCCGAAGCAGAGGCCAGCACGGCGGCGGCCAGGAACAGGTGCGTCTTGGTCATGGATCTTCCCCTGGTCTGTGTTCCATCGGAGCGAAGCATCAGTCTATCAGTCGCGCGGCTGGCCGCCCGGCTGCGCGACGATCTCGGCCACCTTGGCCTCGATCCACTGCTGCGCGAGTTCGTTCACTTCCCGGGCGGTCCGTCCCTTCGTGTCGATCGGCGGGCCGATGACCACGCGGATGGTGCCCGCCTTCTTGAGCATGCTGTGACGGCGCCAGAAGTACCCGGAGTTGTGCGCGATCGGCACGACCGGCACGCCGGCCTCGGTCGCGAGCAGCGCGCCGCTGATGCCGTACTTGCGCGTCTGGCCGGGGGCGACGCGCGTGCCTTCCGGATAGACGATGACGCCCATGCCCGCCTTGAGCCGCTCCTTGCCCTGCGCGACCACCTGGTTCACCGCCGAGTGCCCGGCACTGCGGTTGATGGCGATCGGCTTGTAGGTGGCGACGGCCCAGCCGACGATCGGGATCCACACCACCTCGCGCTTCAGCAGCCACGAAGCCGGCGGCACCACGAACATCTGGGCGAAGGTGTCCCAGGTCGAGGAGTGCTTCCAGAGCGAGACGAACGGCTCCTTCGGCAGGTTCTCCCGGCCTTCGACGGTATAGGTCAGGCCGCAGACGACGCCGGCGAGCCGCGTGAGGAACAGGCCCCAGGTGCGCGGGATCACGTAGCGCTGGTGGATCGTGAGCGGCAGGACGGCCGAGCAGAGCACGATCACGCCGAACACCGCGGTGGTCGCAATGAACAGCACGAAGTAGACCAGCGAGCGGACGTACTGCATCCGTGCCCTCAGCCCGGCAGGCGCGAGAGATCGGCCACGCGCATGAAGAGCCCCTGCAGGCGCTTCAGCAGCGCGAGGCGGTTGCCGCGCAGCGCCGGGTCCTCGGCCATCACCATGACGTCGTCGAAGAAGCGATCGACCGCCGGCCGCAGCGCCGCGAGCTGCCGCAGGGCCTGAGTGTACTCGCGCGCGGCGAATTTCGGCTCGACCTGCCGTGCCATCGCCGTGACCTGTTCGCCGAGCACCTGCTCGGCCGGATCGCGCAGCAGGTCCGCATCGATCGACTCGCGCACCGGCTCGGTGGCCTTGCGCAGGATGTTGGCGATGCGCTTGTTGGCGGCCGCGAGACTCGCGGCATCCGGCAGCGCGAGGAACTCGCCGAGCGCGCGCAGCTTCGCATCGAAATCGAGCGGCGAGCCCGGCCGCGTCGCGAACACGGCGTCGAACATCTCGGTGGTCACGCCGAAGCCCGGGTTGCCCTCGAGGTAATAGGCGCGCAGACGGTCGAAGACGTACTCGTAGACCTCGTCGTCGAGCTTCGCGGCGTCGACCGCAGGCGCCGCCTGGCCGCGCTCCGCGGCCACACGGGCGATGTCCGCTGCGGCGCCACGCACCGCCACGGCGATGAGCGCGCGGAAATCGAGGTCCAGCCGGCGCTCGATGGCGATGCGCAGCAGGCCGAGCGCGGCGCGACGCAGACCGAATGGATCGCGGGTGCCCGACGGCTTCTGGCCGATCGCGAAGATGCCGGCCACGGTGTCGAGCTTGTCGGCGATGGAAACCGCCATGCCGGTGCGCGTCTCGGGCAGCGTGTCGCCCGCGAAGCGCGGCAGGTACTGTTCCTGCTGCGCCTCACAGACCTCGGTCGGCTCGCCGTCGTGCTGCGCGTAGTAGCGACCCATCAGGCCCTGCAGCTCGGGGAACTCGCCGACCATGGTCGTGATGAGGTCGCACTTCGACAGCTGGGCCGCGCGGTCCGCCAGCCGCGCGTCACCCCCGATCGACTGCGCGATCGCGACCGCGAGACGGCGCACGCGCTCGGTCTTGTCGTGCAGCGAGCCGAGCTGCGCCTGGAACATCACCTTGCGCAGCGCCTCCGCGCGCGCGTCGAGCCGCTGCCTGCGGTCCGTGGTCCAGAAGAAATCGGCGTCGGAGAGGCGCGGACGCACCACGCGCTCGTTGCCTGCGACCACCTGGGCCGGGTCGCGGCTCTCGATGTTCGACACGGTGACGAACCACGGCATCAGCGCGCCGTCGGCATCGCGGACCGGGAAGTAGCGCTGGTGGTCCTGCATCGTGGCGATCGGCACCTCGGGCGGCAGCTCGAGGAAGCGGACGTCGAAGCGGCCGGCGAGCGGCACCGGCCACTCGACCAGTGCAGTCACCTCGTCGAGCAGCGCCTCGTGGATCACGGCCGTGCCGCCGAGCCGCTGGGCCGCGGCGGCAACGCCCTGGCGGATCGCTTCACGCCGGTCGTGGATGTCGACCAGCACCTTGCCGCGCTGGTGCAGCGCCTTGACGTAGGCGGACGGCGTCGCGACCTTGATGCCGCGCGGCGCCATGAAGCGGTGCCCATAGGTGATGTTCGAGGCCGGCACGCCGAGCACGGTGGCGTCGACGACCTCGCTGCCGAACAGCATCACCACCCAGTGCACCGGCCGCACGAACTGCGCGTCGCCGTCGCCCCAGCGCATGCGCTTGGCGATCGGCAGCGCATCGAGCGAGGCCTGCACGATGCCCGGCAGCAGGCCGAGCGTCTGCGCACCCGATTCGGTGCCGCGGTAGACGAGCCAGGCTCCCTTCGGCGTCTCGAGCTTCTCGAGCGCCGCGACTTCCACGCCACAGCCCTTCGCAAAGGCAATGGCGGCCTGCGTGGGCGCGCCCTGCGCATCGAAGGCCGCCTTGAGCGGCGGACCGCGCTTCTCGATCGGCCGGTCGGGCTGCTGCTCGATCAGCCTGCGCACGCGCACCGCGAGGCGCCGGGGCGTGGCGAAATGCTCGACGCCCTTGTGCGTGAGGCCCGCGTCGGCGAGGCCCTTGGCGATGCCGTCGGCGAACGCCGCGGCCAGCGTGAGCAGCGACTTCGGCGGCAGTTCCTCGGTGCCGATCTCGACCAGGAAATCGCGGGAGGTGCTCATGCCAGGCCTCCCGTGGTCAGGCCTTTCTCCGGCAGCGGAGCGTCGACGTGGGGGACCGCAGTCCTGTCCAGCATCGGGAAACCCAGTGCCTCGCGACTCGCGTAGTACGCTTCGGCCACACCGCGCGCGAGCGTGCGCACGCGCAGGATGTAGCGCTGGCGCTCGGTCACCGAGATGGCCTTGCGCGCGTCGAGCAGGTTGAAGGTGTGCGAGGTCTTGAGCATGCGCTCGTAGGCGGGCAGCGCGAGCTTCGCCTCGAGCATCCGCAGGCACTCTTTCTCATGGGCGTCGAACTGCCGGAACAGTTCGTCGACGTCCGCGAGTTCGAAGTTGTACTTCGACTGCTCCACCTCGTTCTGGTGGTACACGTCGCCGTAGGTCATGCGGCCGAGCGGGCCGTCCGTCCACACCAGGTCGAACACGCTCTCGACGCCCTGCAGGTACATCGCGAGGCGCTCGAGGCCGTAGGTGATCTCGCCCATCACCGGCCGGCAGTCGAGGCCGCCCACCTGCTGGAAGTAGGTGAACTGGGTGACCTCCATGCCGTTCAGCCAGATCTCCCAGCCGAGGCCCCAGGCGCCGAGCGTCGGCGACTCCCAGTTGTCCTCGACGAGGCGGATGTCGTGCACCAGCGGGTCGATGCCCACGGCCCGCAGCGAGCCGAGGTACAGGTCGATGAAGTCCGGCGGCGAGGGTTTGATCACCACCTGGTACTGGTAGTAGTGCTGCAGGCGGAACGGGTTGTCGCCGTAGCGGCCGTCGGTCGGACGGCGCGAGGGCTGCACGTAGGCGGCCGTCCAGGGTTCCGGGCCGACGGCGCGCAGGAACGTGGCGGTGTGGAACGTGCCCGCGCCCACCTCCATGTCGTAGGGCTGCAGGATCGCGCAGCCGCGGTCGGCCCAGTAGCGCTGCAGGGTCAGGATCAGGTCCTGGAAGGTCTTCGGCGGGGGGGAGACTTTGGCCATCGGGCGTCCGGCGTCGGTTCGCGGCAAGGGCGCGAAGTATAGCGAACGCACCCCCGGCCCCATGCGGCAGACGACGCTTCGGGATCGTGGCAGGATCGCTCGCGGAGGGACCCCCATGACCGTCGGCCACGATCCGATCGACCGCTTTCTGGCGTCCCCCGCATTCGGCGTGGCGGGCGCCTCATCGCGCCGGCACAAGTACGGCAACAAGGTCCTGCGCTGCTACCAGCAGGCCGGCCGGCGGGCGATCCCGGTGAACCCGCGGGAAGCGGAGATCGAAGGCGTCGCCTGCGTGCCCGACGTGCTCCACCTGCCCGACGACGTGAAGAGCCTGTCGGTCATCACGCCGCCCGCCGTCACCGAGCGCGTGGTGGAGCAGGCGATCGCCAGGGGCATCGAGCACGTCTGGATGCAGCCCGGCGCGGAGAGCGAGGCCGCGGTCGAGGCCTGTCGCCGTGCCGGCATCAACGTCATCGCGGACGGCAGTTGCGTGCTCGTGGTGCTGGGTTATCGCGAGCGCGGCAGGTGATATATTGGAAATTTGCAGTTTATAATAGGTCGCTTTCCAGATACGCAGCCGTCATTTATAAATATAAAATTAATGGTCGCTCGGCGAATTCCGCGCCCGTGACCGAATGACCAGGGTGCCCGCCATCTTGTCGTGCCAGCCCTGCTTGCGCGCATCCCAGCCGACCCAGAAGAAGCCGAGCCCGAGCGAGAAGAACCCGACGTAGTAGCCGAGGTAGCGCACCAGCAGCTGGCCCATCGACGGCTTGCCGAGCGTGTTCGCATCGACGATGCGGGCGCCAATGACCATCTTGCCGGGCGTCGCCTGGCGGGCGAGCCAGAACACGATCACCACCGCGGCCGGCACCACGTAGTCGAGCAGCACGTCCGCCGTCCCGTGCGGCGTGACCGCGTCGATCAGCAGGCCCGAGGCGACCTCCGGATCGCCGAACGCCTCGCCGAGGCTGGCCGGCCCGGGCCGGCTGTAGATCGCGTTGATGACGGGCGTGAGCAGGAAGGCGCTCAACAGCATGTCGATCACACTGGCCACCACGCGCGGCCAGAATCCGACGTACTCGACCTTGGGAGCGGGCTCGGTCACGGGCACCTCGAGGGGCTGGGCAGGACGATCTTACGCGCTGGCGGCGGGCAGGGGTTCACGCCGCACCCGATTGCAGTGGACCGCGCCGGACCCCCGTCGCACAATGTCCCCGGCCAAACACAAACAATTGCTTAGGTTCTGGAGGGCGCATGGCGCGTCGAACCCATCTCCTGCGGCCTGCGCTGCTGGCCGTCACGCTGGTACTCGTCGGCTGCGCGACGGCCCCGCCCGCGCCGGATGCTCCGGTGCCGACCGTGCGCACGACCGTCTATTCGGACGGCGACATCCTCACCATGGCGGGCCCGACGCCGCAGTACGTCGAGGCGCTGGTCGTGCGCGACGGCAAGATCGCCTACGCGGGCGATCGGCTCGGCGCCCTCGAGTTTGCAGGGCCGGGCGTGACGCACGTCGACCTGAAGGGCCGCACGCTGCTGCCCGGATTCATCGACGCGCACAGCCACCTGCTGAACTACGCCGACTCGCTGGTGCAGGCGAACCTGAACCCGCCACCGCTCGGTCCCGTCCAGTCGATCGCCGACATCGTCACGCAGCTGCAGAAGCTCAGGACTGACCTGAAGGCGGGCGACCGCGACTGGCTGATCGGGCAGGGCTACGACCAGGACATGCTCGCCGAGCGACGCCACCCGACCGCCGCGGACCTCGACGCGGCCTTCCCGACTAACCCGGTCGTGCTCGTGCACGCGTCCGGCCACATGCTGGTCGCGAACTCGGCGGCGATGAAGGCCGCCGGCATCGACGCGACCACGCCCGATCCGCCGGGCGGCACGATCCTGCGCAAGCCGGGCGGCACCGAGCCCGAGGGACTCGTGCAGGAAATGGCGATGCAGGCGTTCCTGCAGTTCACGAAGGCACCGCGCGCGCCCGAGGTCGACCTCGACCTGCTGCGTCGCGCCGTCGCGCATTACGCGAGCCACGGCGTCACCACGGCCGCCGAGCACCTGCTCATGAAAGAGAAGATGCCGCTGATGGAGCTGGCGGCGGACAAGGGCGTCTGGCGCATCGACCTCGTCACCACGCCCGCGTTCATGATCGCGCCCGAGCTGATCGCCAGCGGCAGCGTCAAGTGGGGCGAATACCGCAACGGACTCAAGTACGAAGGCATCAAGCTGGCCCTCGACGGCTCGCCGCAAGGCAAGACGGCATTCCTCTCGCGGCCCTACCTGACGCCGGTGCCCGGCTGCACGAAGGACTGCCGCGGCTTCGCCAACATGTCGCAGGAGGACGTGAACGACCTGCTCGTCCTCGCCTACCGCCACAAGGTGCAGGTGTTCTCCCACTGCAACGGCGACGCGGCCGTCGACAGGATGATCCAGGGACACAAGTACGCCGAGTCCGAACTCGGCGAGCACGGCGTCGATCACCGCACGGTCATCATCCATTCGCAGATCATGCGGCCCGACCAGCTGCAGGCCTACAAGGACCTTGGGCTGCTGCCGTCGTTCTTCACCAACCACGTCTACTACTGGGGCGACACGCACCTGGCCAACCTCGGCGAGCAGCGTGCCGGCTACATCAGTCCGCTCAAGAGCGCGCTGGCACTCGGCCTCCGCGCGACCAACCATACGGACTGCATCGTCACGCCGATCGATCCGCTGTTCCTGCTGTGGACGGCCGTCAATCGCGTGACGCGCTCGGGGCGCGTGCTCGGCCCCGCCGAGCGGGTGACGCCGTACGAAGGCCTGCTCGCGATGACGGCGAATGGCGCCTACGAGTACTTCGAGGAAGGCCGCAAGGGCACGCTCGAGGTCGGCAAGCTCGGCGACCTCGTGGTGCTCGATCGCAACCCGCTCAAGGTCGACCCGGCCACCCTGAAGGACATCCGGGTCGTCGCGACGGTGAAGGCTGGCCAGACCATCTTCGGCCAGCTCTAGCGAGTCGACTCAGGGCTGGATCAGCACCTTGCCGATGGCGCGGCGCTCGAACACGTGCTTCAGCGCCGCGACCGCGTCCGTGAGCGGATAACGCGCCGACACGACCGGACGCAGCCGGCCAGCCTTCAGCCAGCTGGCGAGTTCGGCGAGCTGCTGCGCGCCGCGCTGCGGCTCGCGCTTCATGAAGTCGCCCCAGAACACGCCGACGATCGAGCAGCCCTTCAGCAGCACGAGGTTGAGCGGGATCTTCGGGATCTCGCCGGCTGCGAAGCCGATCACGAGGAAGCGGCCGTTCCAGGCCGTGGAGCGCAGCGCCAGCTCGGAATACGGGCCACCGACCGGGTCCACCACGACGTCGACGCCCTTGCCGCCGGTGATCTGCTTGAGGCGCTCGCGCAGGTCCTCTTTCGTGTAGTCGATCAGGTGGTCGGCCCCGCAGCCCTGCGCCGCCTGCAGCTTCTCGGCGCTCGAGGCCGCGGCGATCACCGTCGCGCCCGTGATCTTGCCGAGCTCGATCGAGGCCGTGCCGATGCCGCCGCCCGCGCCGAGCACGAGCAGCGTCTCGCCCGCCCCGAGGCGCGCGCGATCCGTGAGCGCGTGGTGCATCGTGCCGTAGGTCGTCGGCAGGCAGGCAGCCAGGGCCGGGTCGATGGCCGGATCGAGCGGCATCGCGCTGCGGGCATCGAGCACGACCTGTTCGGCGAACGCGCCCAGCGCGGCCATGCCGGCGACGGTCGCGCCCGGAGCGAGGTGCTTCACGCCCTCGCCGACCGCCAGCACCCTGCCGGCGATCTCATGACCGGGCGTGAAGGGCAGGTTCGGCTTGAACTGGTAGCGCCCGAGCACGGTCAGCGCGTCCGGGTAGTTCACCGAGGCCGTCTGCACCCGCACCACCACCTGGCCCGGGCCCGGCGTCGGATCGGGCACGTCCTTCACCACGAGATCTTCGAGCGGGCCGAAAGCCGCGCAAACAAGAGCCTTCATGAACACGCACTCCAGGCAACGAATTCGCCGGCGTCAGCCATCACCGACGCGCCGACACTGTACCTTGAATAATGGATGCACTGCAGTGCGACGAAGTATGACAGGCTCGACTCGGCTCGCCATAATCCCCGCGTGAAGCGAAAGTCATCAAAGCGAAGCGTGCGGCGCGTGCGCACCAAGCGGGTCGTTGCTCATGATCTTCGTTTGCGGCGCGTTCCACAGCAGAGTCGCGGACAGGAAACATTCGAGTTGATCCTTGCGACGACCGGGCGGCTCCTGCATGAACGCGGGGCGGATGGCATCACCACCAACCTGATCGCGACGTCGGCCGGCGTCAATGTTGCGACGCTTTACCAGTATTTTCCGAACAAGCGCGCAATCCTCGTCCAGCTTTTCCGTCAACACGCGGATCATCGCAAGGAAAGCATCGAGGCTGCCTTTCAGCGTACGCTGGCAAATGACGGCGACTGGCGCGCCGCCATCGTTGCCGCCATCGATGCGGTCTATGCGATCCGACGCAGCGTGCCAGGGTCCTTGGCACTGGGGCAGGCCATGCGCTCGGATCCCGGTCTCCTGCAATACGATCGTGCGGAATCGCGTGATCTTGCCGTCTGGCTGTCAGCCGAACTCGTGCGCAACGGCACCTTATCGCAGCCGGACGCAGACTTGATCGCCCGTTGCAGCATCGAGGGCGTGCGGGCGCTGCTCGATCTCAGCCAGCTCGATGCATCGTTCGACGAGCGCCGTACCCTCCAGCAGGCTCGCGATCTCGCCATCCGCTACCTGGAGCCCTACTTCGGTCGCGCAAGACCCTTGCGCTCGAGGAGCCGCGCCACCGGCTGATCGCAGCGCGAATCGAATCGGCGACGACCTCTTGTCGCGTGCGCCGAAAGAAATAATGTGACCTGTGTCTCAGTCTCGGCGGCCGTTATGTCACGACCCCCATCCGGGGGTGTCGTGAATCCTTACAGGCGCCGATACATCCAATATGCAAGTCGCGGGATTCAAAGGGCTTTTCGGTGTTGGCACGCGAGTTGCTTTATCTCAGGCATCCGATTGCCGCGCATCACGCGCCGAGAGATTGAGGACAGTGAAAATGAAGATGAAGTTTCTGGGTTGGTTGGCTGCAGGTCTGCTGGCGACGCCGATGGCGAATGCCACCGTGATCGTCTATGACTTCACGACGACCGTTGGCGCAGGCTACTTCTCGTACGACGATGCGAACACGACGCAGGTGGCGGCGCCGGACGGCTTCGCGCTGCCGTGGAGCCACTGGTACGACGGCCTCTCGTTCTCGTACAACGGCAGCGACATCACGCCGTCGCTGATCGGCGTGTACGACAACTTCTTCAACATGTCCGACTGCATCATCGCCGCCAGCGCCAACTCGCTGCCGTTCCTCGCGGTCTGCGGTCCGACCAACACGTTCGGCGGCCACCAGCTGACGGTCGTCGACGGACACACGCTCCCCCAGTTCCCGTACCAGGCGTTCTATACGGACGGCCGCAACTCGTACGACCTGACCTCGCTGACCCAGCGCAGCAAGGTGCCGGAGCCGGGCACGCTCGCGCTGCTCGGGCTCGGCCTGATCGGCGTCGGCCTCAGCCGCCGCCGTCGCGCTCGCTGATCCGCAGTCACTCCATTCGATCGATCTTCGGGCCCGGCATTGGCCGGGCCCGATTCTTTTTTTGATCCCCATCAATGGTGAATCGCCCGACCGCAGATGTGATCCCGCGCCGCAACGGGCAAGATGCAGCCATGAATGCCCACCACCCACCCGTGCACCGAGAAATGGCGCCGGGCCTGGTGGTCGCGGCGCTGGTGGCGCTGGCGGCCTCGTGGCTGTCCGAGCACTACGGCGCGCCGGTGATGCTGTTCGCGCTCCTGCTCGGCATCGCCGTCAATTTTCTGTCGGCCGACCCCCGCTGCCGCCCGGGGATCGACTTCGCCTCGCGCAGCGTGCTGCGGCTCGGCGTGGCGCTGCTCGGCATGCGCATCACGTTCGGGCAGATGCAGTCGCTGGGCGCCGGTCCGCTCGCGCTCACCTTCGGGGCGGTCGCCGCCACGATCTGCGTCGGCTGGCTGCTGGCCCGGGCGGCGAAGCTCGACCCGGCGTTCGGCGTGCTCACGGGCGGGGCCGTGGCCATCTGCGGCGCGTCGGCCGCCCTCGCCATCGCCGCGGTGCTGCCGAAGGGTCCGCACCACGAGCGCGACACCGTGATGACCGTCGTCGGCGTCACCGCGCTCTCGACCATCGCCATGATCCTCTACCCGCTGGTGGCGCACGCGCTGGGCTTCAATGCCCACACGGCCGGCATCTTCCTCGGCGCGACCATCCACGACGTCGCGCAGGTGGTCGGCGCGGGGTACAGCGTGTCGACCGAGGCCGGTGACACCGCGACCATCGTCAAGCTGTTCCGCGTGGCCATGCTGCTGCCGGCGGTGTTCGCCATCTCGCTGCTGTTCCGTGCCCGCAATGCCGGGGCCGACGCGGGACCGCGTCCGCCGCTGCTGCCTGCGTTCCTCGTGGGCTTCGCGGTCCTCGTCGCGATCAATTCGACGGGCCGGGTGCCCGCAGAAGTGGCGCAGGGACTGCAGGCCGCATCGCGCTGGTGTCTGGTGCTCGCGATCGCGGCGCTCGGCACCAAGACCTCGCTCGGCGACCTCGCCCGTGTCGGCTGGAAGCCGGTGGGGCTGATCGTCGGCGAGACGCTGTTCGTCGGCGTGCTGGTGCTGAGCGGACTGCTGCTGTTGCGGTGAGGCGCTAGCCGCGCGCCGGGCCTCGTCAGTAGCTGAGGGCCGGGTACAGGCCGGTGCACTTCGGCTGCTCGGCCTCCGAGACCATGAAGTGCGCGGTGTCGGCGCGCGAGATCGCTCCGACGCGCATGCCCCGTTCGAGCTTCGTCAGCACCCGGTAGACGCCCGTGCGCGGCCCGTTGGTGAGCCGGCCGGCACGCACGATCGTCCAGCGCCGTCCGCTCGCTGCCACCATGCGCTCCATCTCCGCCTTGTTGCGATAGATGTCCTTCAGCAGGAACGTGAACATCAGCTTCATCAGCGGGGAGTTGTAGTCCCAGCTGTCGCCGGCCCCGAAGCCGGTCAGGATCACCAGCGGCGGATCGGCGCCGGTGTCCCTGAGCACGCCCATCAGGACTTTGCAGGAATCGGTATGCAGCGTCGTCGCCTTGGTGCTGTTGCCGGAGCCGAGCGCGACGAGGATCGTGTCCGCGCCGGCCACGGCGCGGCGAACGTCGGCGTCCCTGAGTGAACTGCCCTGCACGACCGTGAGGCGTGCGTGCTTCGGCAGGCTGTCGATGCTGCGCGACAGCGTCGTGACGTCGTGCCCGCGCTCGAGCGCGTAGCGCACGGCCTCCAGGCCGACACCGGCCGAGGCACCGAGGATGGCGAGCTTCATGGACGTGACTCCGCCAGGTCGAGGTGCAGGAACTGGTTGAATTCGCTGCGCACGTAATCCGCGAAGGCTTCGCCGTCGACGAAGCCGCGCCGCCGGTACAGCGCGAGGGCCGGCTCGAACGCCGGGCCGCTGCCGGTCTCGAGGCTGAGGACAGTCATGCCGCGTGCCCGCGCCGCCGCGATGATGTGCTCGAGCAGTGCGGCGGCGACGCCCTGGCGCAGGAAGTCCGGGTGCGTGCGCATGGACTTGACCTCGCCTCGCGCCGGACCGACCTGCTTCAGCGCGCCGATGCCGGCGATGGCCGCTCCGCGCCAGGCCGTCCACACGGTGACGGCGGGGTCCTGGAGGCCGGAGAGGTCGAGCGCGAACACGCTGCCCGGGGGCGAGTTGGCGTGCATGCCGGCGAGGTGCAGTCGCAGCAGCTCGCGGGTCGGCGCGCCCTGCAGGTCGTCTTCACGGATCTCAAGTGACGTCAAAGGCCCCGCTCCCTGCGGCTGGACCCGCCCAAGATACCCGAAATCCGCGGTCGATCCGTCGACCGCCCCGCTCAGGTGTACGCGCGATACTTCTCGAGATGGCGCACGGGCTTCGACAGCGCGTCGCGCCGGAACGGATCGCCCAGTTCCTGCGTTACCATCATCTCGAGCACGGTGCACTTGCCGTCGGCCTGGGCCTTCACCGCGGCCTGCAGCGCGGGACCGACGTCCGACAGCTTGTCGACCGTAAGCCCGTCGCAACCGAAAGCCTGTGCGACCTTCGCCCAGCTCGGGCTGTCGAGGTTCACCGCCTGGAAGCGCCGCGAGTAGAAGTCCACGTGGTTCTTCTTCTCGGCGCCCCATTGCGCGTTGTTGAACACCACCACGGTCACGCCGATCTTCTCCCGCGCGCAGGTGAGCAACTCGTTGAGGCTGATGCCCCAGGCGCCGTCGCCGACGTAGGCGATGGCCGGACGATCCGGCGCCGCGATCTTCGCGCCGCAGGCGACCGGGAAGGCGTAGCCGCAGTTGCCGAAGCTCATGGCAGCGAACATCGAGCGTGGCTCGTCGAAACGCAGGTAGGAGTTCGACACCGAGCAGATGTTGCCGATGTCGGTCGAGACCATGGCGTGCTTCGGCATGGCCTTCTCGAGCTCGCGCAGCATCTGCCGCGGGTGCATGTGCTTCGAGTCCTTCGCGACTTCCAGCGAAAACGGATCGTGCTCATGCGTCCACGCGGTCAGCTCCTGCTCCCACGCGGCCTTTTCGGCCTCGATGCGCGCCTTGCGCTCGGCGCGGTTGGCGAGGCAGGCGAGCTCACGGCCGCGCAGGCGCTCGATCAGCGCCGCGGCCGCCGCCTTCGCATCGCCGTGGATGCCGACGCTGATCGGCTTCACGAGACCGAGCACCTTCGCGTCCGCGTCCACCTGGATGATCTTCGCGTTCGTCGGCCAGTACTCGAGCCCGTGCTGCGGCAGCGTGCCGAACGGCCCGAGCCGCGTGCCGAGCGCGAGCACCACGTCGGCCTGCGAGATCAGCTTCATCGCGGCCTTGGAGCCCTGGTAGCCGAGCGGGCCGCACCACAGCGGATGCGAGGCCGGGAACGAGTCGTTGTGCAGGTAGCTGTTGGCGACCGGCGCGTGCAGCAGCTCGGCAAGCTGCACGGCCTCGGCCGTGCCGCCCGACATGATCACGCCGCCGCCGGCGAGGATCACCGGGAACCTCGCCGACGCCAGCAGCGCCGCCGCTTCGTCGAGCGCCGCGGCATCGCCCGCGCCGCGCCCGATGCGCATCGGCGCGCCGATCGCGGCCTGGATGTCGCCGTAGAAGTAGTCGCGCGGGATGTTGAGCTGCGCCGGGCCCATCTCCAGCATCGCGCGGTCGAAGCAGCGACCGGCGATCTCCGCCATGCGCTTCGGGTTGTTCACGTGGCCCTGGTACTTGGTGATCTTCGAAAAGATCGGCAGCTGCTCGGTCTCCTGGAAGCCGCCGAGGCCCATCGTGGTCGAGCCCGTCTCGGGCGTGATGAACACGACCGGCGAGTGCGCCCAGTAGGCGGCCGCGATGGCCGTGACGAAGTTCGTGATGCCGGGGCCGTTCTGCGCGATGCACACGCCGTGGCGGCCCGAGGCGCGCGCGTAGCCGTCGGCCATGTGCGCCGCGCCCTGCTCGTGCGCCACGGCGATGAAGCGGATGCCGGCGGCCGGGAAGATGTCGAGCGCGTCCATGTAGGCACTGCCGACGATGCCGAAGACCTCGGTGACGCCGTTCGCGGCCATCGTTTCGACCAGGGCTTCGGACGGGGTCATGCGGACGGGCACGGGTGCGGTCACGGCGATCTCCTCGGGTGTCACGCGTAATATAAGCGAAAGCTGGGATTGCTGGACAGCCGGTGCCGTCAGGGTACTGCAGGCGGGACCCGGATTTCAGCCGCGCAAGACGCAACCGGCGCGGGCCGCCCGAAGGCAACCCGCGCCGGGGGGCGTGCGAAGGCTGGCGATCAGGTCGCCGGAGCGGCTGCAGCCTCCGGTGCCGCCGGCTCGTCGGCCGGCGGCGCGATCGCCGTCCAGGCGCGATCCGGATCGAAGGCCTGCATGGCCTCCACGGCCGACGCGGTGTCCTCGCCGAGATCCTGCTGGAAGACCACGCCGTCCTGGTTGACGATGAAGGTCATCACGCCGCTGGCGCCGTAGTCGGCCGGCCAGGCGACGAGGGCGAAGCCTTCCGTCAGCAACCCGTCCTTGAAGTACTCCTTCGCGCCGCCGTTGGCGTTCGGCCCCTGCTTGTACAGCATGCGGAAGTAGTACCCGTGGTACGGCGTGCGGGCCTCGCCCTCGGCCTTGCGGTAGCCCTCCGCCGCGGCCGACGCCACGAACGGACCGGCCGGGCTCTCCGGCTCGCCCTCGGCGACGGGCCAGTAGAGGCCGTTGTGCAGTCCCTCGTCGCTCATCAGCTTGAGCGCATAGATGCCCGCCGGATCGCCGTCGCGCCCCGCCGAGGCGTACTCGAGCTGTGCGCTCACGAAGCCGCGGCACACCTCGATGGCGCCGAGCTCATTGCGGCCGACGCGCCGGTACACGATCTCGTCGGCACCGGCCGCGCCGTCGAGGACCCACTTGCCGTCTTTCTTCACGATCGGGATCGGCATCGGCCAGGCGTCATCGCCGACGCTCAGCACGCGCTTGTCGTCGCCGTCCGCCTCGAGCGAGTGCTTCGCGCCGTAGGCCGCGACGAACCAGTCGCGATCGGCCTGGTCGGCTACCGGATCACCGGACGAAATCAGGTCGTCCGTGCCCGACCCGAGCAGCTGCGCGATCGCGGCCGGATCGCCCTTCTGCACGGCCGCGACGAAGGCCGCCGCCGCTTCCTCCGGCGTGTTGAAGCCGGCCGCTGTCGCCGGCACTTCCTTCTTTGCGCAACCGGCGAGCCCCAACAGGCCCGTCGCGAGCAGCACGAGCACGAGGCGCATCGGTCCGTGAACCTTCTTGACGTCGTTCATGGTGTGTGACCTCACCGTGCCTTCTTCTTGTTGCCGTTGCCCCCACCGCCGCCCTTGCTCTTGGCGCCTTGCGGCAGGCTCTGCTTGCCACGCTGGCTCGCCTGGCGATCGGCGTTGCCGCCGCGGTTGGCGCCGTCCATGGCCGACGGCCGGTCGCCGCCCTTGTGGGCGCCCTTGTTGCCGCCGCCACCGCCACCGCCATTCATCGGCTGCCGCTGCACCGGCGACTGGTCCTTCCTCTGCGGCGACGGGCGGTCTCCCTGCGGTTGGGGCCGCTGGCCCTGGGTGCCGTAGCCCCGGTCGCCTTGCGGCTGCCTGCCCGGGAGGTCCTTCGCGCCCGCAGCGGGCTTCGCGCCGGGTTGCGACCGCGGCGCGTCACGCGACGCCGGCGTCGGCGCCGCAGGCCGCTGGTAGTCGCGCGTGCGGTCCGCCGAGGCACCTGCGTAGCTGCCCTGCACCTTCTTCGGCACGTCGCGGCCGCTCTTGCCACCGGCTGCGCTGCCGACGGTGGCGGGACGCGCTGCATCGCGGCCCTTTGCGCCGGCGTAGCTGTCCTGGCTCCGCCAGTTGTCCCGGGTCGTGGTCGGCGACGGGCGCCGCACGTCCTGCGGCATCGGCCGCGGCGCGCGCTTGTTCAATTCCTGCAGATCGGTGCGGCGCGGATTGTTCGCCGTGATCGGGCTTTTCGCCTTGTACGCGCCCGGCTTCTGGTAGCCGGTCTGGCGGGCCCGGCGATCGTTCCAGTAATTGTCGTTGCCGTTGTTGATGACGACGACGTTGTTGTTGTTGAAGCCGTGCTGGTAGTTCGGCGGACGGTGGTAGCCGTTCGACGGGTAATAGCCGCCGCCGTACACCGGCCGGTAGGGATACGGCGGGTAGTACGGCATGCCGCCGTAACCGTAGTTCGGATACCAGTAATCGTTGTTGTGGTGATGGTGATCGTCGTCGTCGTCGAAGATCTCGTTGATCAGCATGCCCGCGCCGAATGCGAGCAGGCCGGTCGTCACCAGCGACGCCGTGCTGTGGCCCGACTTCTCGGTGGAGGTGGTCGTCGTCGCGGCGGGCGCGGGCGCAGTCGCCGGCGGCGGTGCGTAGACCGCCTGCGGGTCGTACTGCGGCACGTAGATCACCTCCGGCTTCGGCGGACTCAGCACCACCACTTCCTTGCCGGCCTGCTCCTGCGTCTCGACCTTCATCCTGTCGGACGACTGCAGGTTGCCCACGTCCATGGCCTGCTTGCGCAGCCGCTGCACGGCGTCGAGCACGCCTGCCTGGTCGGCGACGAACGCCTCGCCGAGTTCCGTGGTCCAGTCGAGTTCCATGCAGAGCATGTCGATGGTTTCGGGGAACTGGATCAGCGCGCGGATCGGCGGCGTGAAGCCGACCTTCACCGCGGCTTCGTCGAGCGCGTTGCCCTTGAGCGACTGGTTCTGCAGCAGCCAGTTGCCGGCATCGAGCACTTCCTGCGGATTGGTCGATGCGATCAGCACCTGCGACAGGACGGGATCGGGATAGAGCGCGACCGGCGCGAGCAATTCCTCGAGCGCCTCGGGCGTCCACGTCCGGGTGACGACGCCGGTGCCTGCCGTCGGTTCGACCACCGCGGCGGTGGTCGCGGGTGCGGTCTCGGCCGGGGCGGGTGCCGCGGGGACTGCAGCCGGCGCCGCGTCGTCCTTCTTGCCGCAGCCGGCGAGGAACACCGTCAGTCCGAGCACCAGCGCAAGCACCGGTCCGGCCGTGAGACGGTCCTGTACGGAAACCTTCATTGGAAGCGCCTCCCCCGCATGCGTGGCGGGTTGGTTGGTTTTGTCGCGTCCGCCGTCCTTCCGCCGAGGAACTCGGCAGTGATCGGCGAACCCAGGCACCCCTTGGCCGCGACTCTAGCACGAGACTATGTCAAGAACAGCGAGCCACTACGCACCGCAATTGTGCATAAATCAAGCTAGACGCCTCATATTGGTGCGCAATCCGAGTGAACTCGGGACGCATTCCAGAGAAATGTCCCGCTGGCGCGCCACTTAGGTGCGCTGGCATACTAGCTGCATCCTATTGGTTCCCCACAGACAGCCTACCGGGCCGTCGCGGCGAGCGACCCGAGGCACCCGATTTCGCTGCATACGCTAGGAGACTCCATGAGCACCGCTGCCGACGTTCTGAAGCTGATCAAGGAAAAGGAGGTCAAGTTCGTCGACCTCCGCTTCACCGACACCAAGGGCAAGGAACAGCACGTCACCGTGCCGACCCGCATGGTCGATGAGTCCTTCTTCGAGGACGGCAAGGGCTTCGACGGCTCCTCGATCGCCGGCTGGAAGGGCATCCAGGAGTCCGACATGATCCTGATGCCGGACGCGAGCACGGCCGTGGTCGATCCGTTCTTCGAGGAAACCACCCTCAACCTGCGCTGCGACATCGTCGAGCCGTCGACGATGCAGGGCTACGAGCGCGACCCGCGCTCGCTCGCGAAGCGCGCCGAGGCCTACCTGAAGTCGACCGGCATCGCCGATGCCTCGATGTGGGGCCCGGAAAACGAATTCTTCATCTTCGACAACGTGCGTCACGGCAGCTCGATGAACGGCTGCTACTACGAAGTCGACTCGGCGCAGGGCGCGTGGAATTCCGGCGCCTCGATCGACGGCGGCAACCTCGGCCACCGGCCGGGCATCAAGGGCGGCTACTTCCCCGTGCCGCCGGTCGACGCCTACCAGGACCTGCGCACGGCCATGTGCCAGGCGATGAGCGAGCTCGGCCTGAAGGTCGAAGTGCACCACGCCGAAGTGGCCACCGGCGGCCAGGCCGAGATCAACGTCTCCGCCAACACGCTGGTGAAGAAGGCCGACGAGGTGCAGATCCTCAAGTACGCCATTCACAACGTCGCGGCCAGCTACGGCAAGACGGCGACCTTCATGCCGAAGCCGCTGGTCGGCGACAACGGCAACGGCATGCACGTCAACCAGTCGCTGTCGAAGGACGGCAAGAACCTGTTCGGCGGCGACAAGTACGGCGGCCTCTCCGAGCTCGCCATCTACTACATCGGCGGCATCATCAAGCACGCCAAGGCGCTGAACGCGATCTGCAACGCGTCGACCAACAGCTACAAGCGCCTGGTGCCGGGCTTCGAAGCGCCCGTGATGCTGGCCTACTCCGCGCGCAACCGCTCGGCGTCGATCCGCATCCCGCACGTGATGAACCCGAAGGGCCGCCGCATCGAAGTCCGCTTCCCGGATTCGACCGCGAACCCGTACCTGTGCTTCTCGGCGATGCTGATGGCCGGCCTCGACGGCATCCGCAACAAGATCCACCCGGGCGATCCGGCCGACAAGGACCTGTACGACCTCGAGCCGGAGGAGGCGAAGCACATCCCGACCGTGTGCCACTCGCTCGACATGGCGCTCGACGCGCTCGACAAGGACCGCGGCTTCCTCAAGGAAGGCGGCGTGTTCACCGACGACGTGATCGACGCCTACATCGGCCTGAAGATGCAGGAAGTCACCAAGCTGCGCATGTCGACGCACCCGGTGGAGCTCGAGCTCTACTACAGCGTCTGACGCAGTCGCCGGGGACTGTGGGAACCGGGCGGTCGCGCGAGCGGCCGCCCGGCCCGGTCCCGGTCCCATGACGCACCTCGCATTCGTCCGCGGTCGTTTTGTCAGCCGGTAGGCCTGAGGCTATGCTCCCGACCCATGAACACGCGGTCGCTGATCCTGCTGGGCTGCCTGCTCGCCGTCGCGGCGCAGGCGGCGACGACCAAGCGCGAGATGTGGGTGTGGAAGGACGCCAACGGCATTCCGCACTATTCCGACGTGCCGGCGCCCGGTGCCAGACGCATCGAGATCGTCGGCACGGCGCCGTCCGCGCCGTCTGCACCGTCCGATTCGCTGACGCCCACCGGGCCGAGCCAGCCGGAGGGTACTGCCGAAGGCTCGAAGTCGGAGTCCGAGGCGCCGCAGCCGCCGTACGTCCACTACGACACGCTCAGGATCCTGTCGCCGGAGGACGAGCAGTCGTTCTTCAATGCCGACGGCAGCGTGCCGGTGCAGCTCGAGTCGTCTCCGGAACTGGCGCAGGGCGACCGCCTGGTGCTGTACCTCGACGGCAAGCCGGCCGATGCGTCCGAGAATGCCTACCAGACGACGGTCAACGGCGTGGAGCGGGGCGAGCACGTGCTCACCGCGACCATCCTCGACCCCAACGGCGAGCGCAAGATCGACAGCGCGCCGCGCAAGTTCTACATGCATCCGAACGCGGTGAACAATCCGCGCAACGTCGGTCCCGCGCTCAAGCCCAAGCCCGTGCCGGCACCGGCACCGACCCCCACGCCCGTGCCGCCGAAGGGCAGCAAGTAAGCGCGACCTTCCGCGCGCGCCTCGGGGAGGCGTGAGGTGGCCGCCGAACTCCGCCCGGTCGTCCGCGCCAGCCTCGACGAGCTGGCCCACCTGCTCGATGGCATGTCGACCTGCGTCGTGTGGCTCGATGCCGACGGCGCCGTCGTGCACATGAACGAACCCGCCGAGGACCTCTTCGGCATCAGTCGCAACCAGGCCGCGGGCCGGGCGATCCGCGACCTGCTCAAGGTCAACACCGAGCTCGAAGGCGTCATCAGCCGTGCGCGCGCCGCGGGCGCGCAGTACTCACGCCGCGAGATTCCTTTCGAAGCGGGGCCGGGCGCGCCGCCGCGCGTGCTCGATGCCACGGTGACGCCGTTCGACCAGCCGGGACGTCCCGGCGGCGCGCTGGTCGAGCTGGCCGATACCACGCACCACCAGCGCATCACGCGCGAAAACGCGCTGCTCACGCAGCTCGGCGGCAGCCGCGCGATGGTTCGCCAGCTCGCGCACGAGATCAAGAATCCACTGGGCGGCCTGCGCGGTGCCGCGCAGCTGCTCGAGCGCCAGCTGAAGGACCCGGCCCTGCACGAATACACCTCGGTGATCATCGCCGAGGCCGATCGTCTCGCTTCGCTGATGGACGCGCTGCTCGGTCCGGGCCAGCCGCCGCGCAAGGAGCCGGTCAACATCCACGAGATCGTGCAGCACGTGGGGCACCTGCTCGCGGCGGAGGCGCCGACCGGCGTCACGATCGAGCGCGACTACGATCCGAGCCTGCCGCGCATGCGGCTCGACCGGAACCAGATCATCCAGGCGCTGCTCAACCTCGGCCGCAACGCCATCCAGGCGGTGGGCGAGCGCGGGCGCATCGTGCTGCGCACGCGCGCGATCACCAATGCGAGCATCGGCAGCCGCCGCTACCGCGTGGTGGTCGGCATCCAGGTCGAGGACGACGGCCCGGGCGTGCCGACGGAGCTCAAGGACACGGTGTTCTATCCGCTGGTGACGGGCCGCAAGACCGGCACCGGCCTCGGGCTCGCCGTCGCCCAGGACCTGGTCGGGCGCCACGACGGCCTCATCGAATTCGACAGCCGGCCCGGCCGCACTGTCTTCACCATCCTCCTGCCGTTCGAAGCCAATGAACCCGTCGAAAACGCTTGACGTCTGGATCGTCGACGACGACGCGTCGATCCGCTGGGTGCTCGAGCGCGCGCTGCGACAGGCCGGCGTGCACGCCACGGCGTACGAGGATGCCGATGCGGTGCTCGCCGCCCTGCGTCGCGGCGAACCCGACGTGCTCGTCACCGACATCCGCATGCCGGGCAAGAGCGGCCTCGACCTGCTGGAGGCGATCCGCGCCCGTCGTCCGCGCCTGCCCGTGATCGTGATGACTGCGCACTCCGACCTCGACAGCGCCGTCGCGGCCTACCAGGGCGGTGCGTTCGAATACCTGCCGAAGCCGTTCGACATCGACCAGGCCGTCGACCTCGTGCGCCGCGCGGCGACGCAGGCCGTGCGCACGGCCGACACCGCGCTCGAGTCGCGCCGCATTCCCGAGATGCTCGGCCATGCGCCCGCGATGCAGGAGATGTTCCGCGCCATCGGCCGCCTGTCGCGCTCGAGCATGACGGTGCTGATCACCGGCGAGTCGGGCACGGGCAAGGAACTCGTGGCGCGCGCGCTGCATCGCCACTCGCCGCGCGCCGCCAAGCCGTTCATCGCACTCAATACCTCCGCGTTCACCGCCGACCTGCTCGAATCCGAGCTGTTCGGGCACGAGAAGGGCGCGTTCACCGGCGCGACGGACCTGCGTCGCGGCCGCTTCGAGCAGGCCGACGGCGGTACGCTGTTCCTCGACGAGATCGGCGACATGTCGCCGCAGCTGCAGACGCGCCTGCTGCGCGTGCTGGCCGAGGGCGAGTTCTACCGCGTCGGCGGCCAGCTGCCGGTCAAGGTCGACGTGCGCGTGATCGCCGCGACGCACCAGGACCTCGAGGCGCGCGTGCTGCAGGGACTGTTCCGCGAGGACCTGCTGCATCGCCTCAACGTCATCCGCATCGAGGTGCCGCCGCTGCGCCAGCGGCGCGAGGACATCCGCGAGCTGCTGCAGCATTACCTCGACGTCGCCGCCCTCGAACTCGGCGTCGCGCCGAAGGTGCTGACCGAGGAAGCCGCTGCTGCGCTGGTCGCCTTCGCGTGGCCCGGCAACGTCCGCCAGCTGGTGAATGCCTGCCGGCGCCTGACCGTGCTCGCGGCCGGGCGCGAGATCACGCGGGCCGACATTCCCGCGGACCTCGGCGGCGGCGGCGAAGGCGCGGCGGTCGGCACGTCCTGGTCGCAGGCGCTGGCGAGCTGGGCGCAGTCGCGCCTGCTGTCGGGCGGTGCGCCGCTGCTCGACGACGCCATGCCGGAATTCGAGCGCACGCTCATCCGCGAGGCGCTCAAGGCGACGCAGGGCGGGCGCCAGGAAGCGGCGAAGCTGCTCGGCTGGGGCCGCAACACCTTGACGCGCAAGCTCAAGGAACTCGGGATGGAAGACGCGTGAAGGCGGTCCGCATCCATCGCTACGGCGATGCGGGCGTGTTGTCGCTCGACGACGTCCCGCAACCCGCGTACGGCGACGACGACGTGCTGATCCGCGTGGTCGCCGCGGGCGTCAATCCCGTGGACTGGAAGATCCGCGAGGGCTACCTGAAGAATGCCCTGCCGCACCGCCTGCCGCTCACGCTCGGCTGGGACGTCTCGGGCGTCGTGGCCGCGGCCGGTCGCTCGGTGCGCACGTTCAAGCCGGGCGATCTCGTCTACTCCCGGCCGGACATCGCGCGCGACGGGTGCTACGCCGAGTTCGTCGCCGTTCGAGCGAGCGAGGTCGCACCGCGACCGACCACCATTTCGCACGTCGCGGCCGCGACGCTGCCCCTCGCGGGCATCACGGCCTGGCAGGCCATCGTCGAGACGGCGCAGGTGACGACCGGCCAGCGCGTGCTGATCCACGCGGCCGCCGGCGGCGTCGGCTCGCTCGCGGTGCAGCTCGCGAAGTGGCGGGGAGCGCACGTGATCGCGACGGCGTCGGCCGCCAACGCCGACCTCGTGTCGTTCCTCGGCGCGGACGAAGTGATCGACTACCGGCGCGAGCGCTTCTTCGAGCGCGCGCAGGGCGTCGACGTGGTCTTCGACACCGTGGGCGGGCAGGTGCAGCAGGACTCGTGGCGGACGCTCAAGCCCGGCGGCCTGCTGGTGTCGATCGTCGATCCGCCGTCCGAGGAACTGGCGCGCCAGCGCAGCGTCCAGGCGGCGTTCATCTTCATCCAGCCGAACGCCGAGATCCTCGAGCAGCTCGGCGGCCTGGTCGACGCGGGGCAGGTGCGGCCGGTCGTTGGCGCGGAATTCGCGCTGCGTGACGCAGCGGCCGCGCACCGGCTCAGCCAGTCCGGCCGCGCGCGCGGCAAGATCGTCCTCTACGTCGGGACGCCCTGAGGCTCAGACCACCAGGTCGATCTGTTGCGGGTTCCCGGCTTCGCCGGCGTCCTTCAGGCAGACACCCGCGCTGCGGACCGCGCCCTGCGCGTTGTCGCTCGCGTCCCGCGTCGACACGTGCAGCTCGCCGAACATCCCGTCGCCTTCGGCCGGCCGGCCGTTGCCGTCCAAGTCGAGGGACGCGCGTTCCGAGCCGACGATCTTCATGCGGGTTCCCCGGAGGCGGAATATCGACACCGGGTAACGGCCCGAGGCGCGCGAACTTGAGCGCCTCAGCAGGTGCAGGCTTCGACTTTGCGCTTCGGTGTCTCGAGACTGCCGACCAGTTCACGCACCGAGGCGAAGCCGCTGGTGGCGAGGTACTGCGCGATGCCCGCGTTGATGCGACGGCACACGTGCGGATCGTAGAAGAGTGCCGTGCCGACGCCGACCGTGGTCGCGCCGGCGATGATGAACTCGAGCGCGTCCTCGGCGGTCTGGATGCCGCCCTGGCCGATGATCGGGATGCCGAGCGGGCCCGCGACCTCCGCCACCTGCATCACCTTGAGCAGTGCGATGGGCTTGATCGCGGGACCGGACAGCCCGCCCTGCACGTTGCCGATCACGGGCCGGCGTGTCTTCACGTCGATCGCCATGCCCATGACGGTGTTGATCACCGCGAGCGCGTTGCTGCCGGCCTCGATGCAGCGGCGCGCGTTCTCGCGGATGTCCGTCTGGTTCGGCGACAGCTTGGTGATGAGCGGCTTGGTCGTGACCTTGCGGCAGGCCTCGACCACGCGCGCCGACATCTCCGGGTAGTTGCCGAACTGCACGCCGCCTTCCTTGATGTTCGGGCACGAGATGTTGATCTCGATGGCGTCGATCGGCGAGTCGTCGAAGCGGCGGGTCACCTCGACGTAGTCGTCGATGGTCGAGCCGCAGACGTTGGCGAAGAAGCGCGTCTCGGCGAAGTCGAGCGTCGGCAGGATGCGCTCCACCACGGTCGACACGCCGGGGTTCTGCAGGCCGATGGCGTTCAGCATGCCCATCGGCGTCTCGTACACGCGGTGCGCCGGGTTGCCGAGCCGCGGTTCCCGGGTCGTGCCCTTCAGCACGATCGCGCCGACTTCGGTGTTCGAGAAGCCTTCGACCCGGGTGTATTCCTCCCCGAAGCCGACGCATCCGGACAGCAGCACGATCGGCGAGGCGAGCCTCAAGCCACAGAACTCGATGCCGATGGAAGGGGGCGGGGGAGGCGAGGGTTGCGTCATATCGGAACCGGATTGTAAGGGAATCCCGGGGTCCGGGCCGCCGTTCGCGCCAGCCTGTTCCAGGTTGGTGCCACCTCCGGCGAGCGGCCCGGGCCCCGGGCGCATACTTTTCCAGTCATGCGCGCCACGTTCACAGCGCGCGGCCTGACCCGCCGCGACCCCGCTCCGACTCGCCTGCGCGACGCACCGGCGCAGGGAATCCCCATGCACGAAGTCGCCCATCCGCCGCTGCCCGTCGAGGAACCCGTCATGCTCAGCGCCAGCCAGCCCGTCCGCGACGGGCGGCAGGTCGACATCGCCGCCGGCCTGCGTTACTTCGAGGGCCAGTTCCCGATCTACCAGAAGATCGTCGGCCGTTTCCTGGAGCTGCACGCGACCGATGCGCTCGTGGTCCGCGACGCTCTCGCGGCCGGCGACCGCACGACGGCGCAGCGCACCGCGCACACGCTGAAGGGACTGGCCGGCACGCTCGGCGCGGAAGGCTTGCGCGGCATCGCGACCGAGCTCGATCGCCGTCTCAAGGCGGGCGCCGGGGCCGATGAGGTCGCGGGCGACGTCGCGCAGCTCGACCGCACGCTGACGGCCGTCTGCGACGAGTTGCGCGCGGCGCTGCTCAGCCCGCGATGAACTTCTCGAGCTGCTCGATCGTTTCCTGCTGCTCCTCGATCACGGCGCGCACGAGGTCGCCGATCGAGATCATCCCGATCAGCGCACCGTCCGCGGCGAGCACGGGCAGGTGCCGGATGCGACGCTCGGTCATGAGGGCCATGCAGTGGCGGACGGGATCGTCCGGTACGACGGACACCACGGGCGCGCTCATGATCTGCGCCACCGGAGTGTCCGCGGACGAGCGTCCGAGCAGGATGACCTTGCGGGCGTAGTCGCGCTCGGAAACCATCCCCACCAGCGCCCCGTGGCGCACCACCGGCAGGGCGCCGACGTGGTGCTCGGCCATCCGTCGGATGGCTTCGAGCACCGGTGCGTCCGCGTCCACGGTCCAGACGTCGCGACCCTTGCGTTCGAGCAGATGCCTGACGCGCAGCATGCAACAATCCCCCTGGCTGGCCGTCCCCGGACCGATTCTATGCCACTCCACGTCGTGCTCGTCGAACCCGAGATTCCGCCGAACACGGGCAACGTGATCCGCCTGTGCGCCAACACCGGCGCCCGGCTGCACCTGGTGCGCCCGCTCGGCTTCCGGCTCGACGCCCGGTCGGTGCGCCGCTCGGGCCTCGACTACCACGAGCTGGCGGACGTCACGGTACACGCGGACTTCGCGGCCTGTCTCGCGAGCCTGGAGACCCCGGAACGCTGGTTCGCCTTCTCGACCGGTGCGGCGACGCGGCACGACGCGATCGCGTGGCAGGACGGTGACGCGCTGGTGTTCGGGGCCGAGACGCGCGGCCTGCCGGATCCCGTGCTGGCGGCGTGCCCGCAGTCGCGTCGAGTGCGCATCCCGATGCGCGAGGGCCTGCGCAGCCTCAATCTCTCGAACGCGGTGGCGGTGGCGGTCTACGAGGCGTGGCGGCAGCTCGGCTTCCGTTGACGCGGACGGAATGGGCGCGCCTTCGGAGCCACGTGCTCCTCGCGGGGTCGCGTGCGGCCCACCGGGTCCCGGGCGGGCTCGTGGGGCCGGCGTTAATACATCCCTGTAGGCTCCGGGCTCGGCGTCCATGCCTCGCACGGCCCGTCGAGCGACGACCGAGCGGCCCGGCGAATTGCGCGCCACGGAGGGCGCCCGCGTTCAGTCGGTCTCGGCCTTGACCGTGCGCAGCATCAGCGCGGCGACGGCATCCTTGGGCGCCAGGCCTTCGTAGAGCACGCGGTAGATCTGCTCGGCGATCGGCATGTCGACGCCGACCCGGCGGGCGACCTCGCGCACGGCCTTCGCCGCGAGCACGCCCTCGACCACCTGGCCGATTTCGCGCGCCGCCTGCTCGGAGGTCTTGCCGGCCGCGAGCGCGAGGCCCATGCGGCGGTTGCGCGACTGGTTGTCGGTGCAGGTCAGCACCAGGTCGCCGAGTCCCGCGAGGCCCATGAACGTGTCCTTGTCGGCGCCGAGCGCGACGCCGAGGCGCATCATCTCGGCGAGGCCGCGCGTGATCAGCGCGACGCGCGTGTTGGCGCCGTAGCCGAGCCCGTCGGAGATGCCGGCGCCGATCGCGAGCACGTTCTTGGTGGCGCCGCCGACCTCGACGCCGGTCATGTCGCTGGAGGCGTAGGCGCGGAAACTGACGCTGCTGATGCTGCGCGCCAGCTCGAGCGCGTACGGCTCGTCGTCGGAGGCGACCGTCATCGCCGTCGGCAGGCCGTCGCCGACTTCCTTCGCGAACGTCGGGCCGGACAGCACCGCGGTCGGCACGCCGGCGCCGAGCACTTCGCGCGCGACCTGGTTCGGCAGCTTGCCGGTGTCGAGTTCGAAGCCCTTGGTCGCCCAGGCCACCTTCTGCTCGGGACGCAGCACCGGCTTCAGGCGTTCGAGGACCTCGCGGAAGGCGTGGCTCGGCACGACCAGCAGCAACTGCTGCGCCGCGGCCACCGCGCGGCCGAAGTCGTGCTCGATCTCGACGGCGGGGGGCAACTCGACGCCCGGAAGGTAGCGCCGGTTGACGCGATCACGCGCCATCGCGTCGAGTTCCTC
>JBGAHO010000049.1:0-29723 GCA_044226195.1 Steroidobacteraceae bacterium | reverse complement strand
GTCGGCGCGCAGCGGCAGCCACTGCGGCACATTGCCCGGCACTTTCACGCGCACCAGCACGCGTTCGCCCGCTTCGGCGTCGTGGATCACGAAGCCCCAGGAGGTCGAGAGATTCGACATGAACGGGAACGATTCCGCCGGATTGAGGCTGAGCGGCGTCAGCGCGGGCGACACGTGCCGCTCGAAGTACTCGGCGGCCTCGGCGCGCTGCGCGTCCGTGAGGTCGGTCCAGTCCGCCAGGCGGACGTGGTGACGGATCAGGCGTTCGCGCAGGTCGGCGAAGCACTCGGCGCGCTGCAGCAGCATCGGCAGCAGCGCCGTGCGCAGCGTGTTCATGTGCGCGTTGAACGATTCGACCGTGGCCGGCACGCCGCTGGCGTAGGCCCGCGTGCGCATCGCCCCGACGCGCTTCATGAAGAACTCGTCGAGGTTCGAGGTGAAGATCGCGAGGAACTTCAGGCGCTCCAGCAGGGGCGTGCGCTCGTCTAGCGCCTCGTTGAGCACCCGGCGGTTGAACTCGAGCCAGCTCAGGTCGCGGTCGAACCAAGCCTCCCGCAGCATGGCCGCCCGGTTCCGGGAAGTCATCGACGATGTCCGCAGGGGGATCGGGTCACGGCGGGGCTCGGTAGTCTGGACGGGCTAACGGTAAAATATCTGTCATCCATGTGACAGTTTGGTTGCAACGTGGACCGGCCAATGACCGAAATCGTCATCCGACCCGGGAGGAGCCCATGACCCAGACCCCCACCCGTCGACCGCTCGATGCGGCCGCCGCGCAGGCGCTGCAGCAGTCCCTGGCCGGCTGGCAGCTCACCCCGGACGGCCGGGGCATCGCCCGGCGCTTCGCCTTCCGCGACTTCGATGCCGCCCCATGACCCAGACCCCCACCCGTCGACCGCTCGATGCGGCCGCCGCGCAGGCGCTGCAGCAGTCCCTGGCCGGCTGGCAGCTCACCCCGGACGGCCGGGGCATCGCCCGGCGCTTCGCCTTCCGCGACTTCGATGCCGCGGTCGACTTCGTCAACCGGCTGGCCGTGATCGCCAACCGGCGGGACCACCACCCCGACCTGAAGGTGGGCTGGGGCTACTGCGAAGTGCTGTACACGACCCACGACGCCGGCGGCCTCACGGCGCTCGACGGCGAACTGGCGCGCGAGACCCAGGCGCTGTTCGATTCGCTGCCGCGCGGCTGACGCGGCTACGGGCGCGACGCGACGGTGCGCAGCACCAGCTCCGCGTGGTTCGGTGCGCCCTGCGTGATCACGGAGTAGCGCCGGTCGCTGATGAAGCGCAGCTGTCCGTCGACCTCGATGCGCGCGAGCACGGCATAGGAATGCGCGGCGACGATCTTCGCCGGGTCGTAGGTCAGTTCGAACGCGATCGGCACCTGCCGGCCGTCGGCGCGGATCACCTGCTCGTCGACCACGTCGGCCATGGCGTCCATCCGCGAGACGTCCGCGAGTTGCACGCGCACGACCGCGGTCGGCGGCAGCGCGATGCGCTCGCGATAGGTGACGGTACCGGTCACTTTCTCCATGGCGGGAGCCTGCGGCAGGGGCGGGGGCGGGCTGGCGCAGCCGGTCAGCAGCAGGCCAGTGATCAGGACGGCACGCCAGGGGACGGACATCGCATCGTCACCGGCGGCGTGCGAGGCGGGCCGGGACCTTGCGGTCCCGGCCCTGAAGCACGCCGATAAAGGGGGGTGGGATTCTCACCGGCGTACTCTAACCGATCCGCGCCGCCCGGCCGGGCGGACCGGGCGAGGCGGCAGGAAAACCCAAGTGAAAGTTTACCTCTCGACGCGGACCGTCGCGGGCCAATTCGGGGGCCGGGGCGTGCGGAATGTTCCGGCCGCAATGGAGACGATCACGAACGGTCGTGGTCGGGCCCCGGCTCGATGGCGAAACGCGCGGCACGTGACGGGTGCCAGTGGGCTCTGTTAGCGTCCGCGATCTGCGTCCCCTGCCCGGAGTCCGTGCATGCCGTCGTCCGTGACCGTCCGCGCATTTCTCGTCCTCGCCCTCGCCACGTCATTCCAAGCGCCGTCGATCCACGCGCAGGCCGCAGCACCATTGAGCGCGGCCGACTCCGATCCGGTGCAGCTCGGCTGGATGGTCGGCTCGCCGCCGCCGGCGGAGCGACAGATCCACTACGCGGACCTCTCGTTCTTCCGCTTCCCGCAGACGCGCTGGTCGTTCGCGCACATGAGCCAGTTCGTGCCGACGGCGACCGTGTGGCGGGGCGACGGGCCGGTGTCCGCGCTGCCGCGGGCGGAGCGCGACGACATCGATGCCGTGACCTTCCATCCCCTCGGCAGCACGGGGACGATGACGTGGGCCGAGTCGCTCGACGCCAACTACACCGACGCGATCGTCGTGCTGCACCGGGGTCGCATCGTGTACGAGCGTTACCGCGGCGTGATGAACCCGCACCAGCGGCACATCGCCATGTCGGTCACCAAGTCGTTCGTGGGCTCGCTCGCGGCGGCGCTGATCGCCGAGGGGCGGATCGACCCGGCCGCGCCTGTCACGAAGTACGTGCCGGAACTCGCCGGTTCGGGTTTCGGCACGGCCACGGTGCGGCAGGTACTCGACATGACCACGGGCCTCAAGTACTCGGAAGCGTATGGCGATCCCGCCGCGGACGTGTGGAAGTACTCGGTCGCGGGCGGCATCTTCCCCCGCCCGGCCGGCTACGACGGCCCGGCCACGCTCTATGACTACCTGCGCACGGTCGGCCCGCAGGGCGAGCACGGTCGCGGCTTCACGTACAAGTCGGTCAACACGGAAGTCGTCGGTTGGATCCTGCGACGGGTGACGGGCCAGACCGTCGAGCAACTGCTGTCGGAGCGCATCTTCCAGCCGCTCGGCATGGAGCAGGACGCCGCCCTCATCGTCGACGGCGAAGGCACGGCATTCGCCGCCGGCGGCCTCAACCTGTGCCTGCGCGACCTCGCGCGCTTCGGCGAACTCATCCGCCTCGGCGGGCGCTGGCGCGGCCGGCAGGTCCTGCCGCGCGCCGCGGTCGAGGACATCTTCCGCGGCGCGAGTCGCAGCGACTTCGAGCAGGCCGGTTATTCGACCATGACCGGGTGGAGCTACCACGACCAGTGGTGGGTCACGCACAACGCGCACGGCGCGATCATGGCGCGCGGCATCCACGGCCAGGCGATCTACATCGACCCGAAAGCCGAGATGGTGATCGCGCGGTTCGGCTCGCACCCGGTCGCGTCGGGGATCGAGTTCGATCCGACGACGCTGCCGGCGTTCGCCGCGCTGGCCGACCACTTCCTGCGCTAGTTCGCGCTCACGCCCGCTCCGCGCGCGCCGCGTAGCATCCGGGCCGCGCGAAGTGCAGGTGCACGTAGGCGTGCGCCGGGTCCTCGAGCAGTCGTGTGAGGGCCGGGGCGACCTCGTCGCCTTCGACCAGCACGGCCGCACGCAGCATGTGTTCCGCGTCGAAGGCCCGCAGCGACATCGGCCGCTGGCAGAAGGCCTCGGGCACGCGATCGATCGCGTCGTACGTCGTGGTCGATGCCTCGCCGACGTAGATCGCATGACTCGCGCGGAAGGGCGTGTCGGCGCTCTGGTGCTCGTAGTTGAGCAGCAGGGCACGCTCGCCCGGTTCGAGGTCCCGCAGCTCGATGCGGTCGGGGAAACCCGGCTTCGAGTCGACGACGCAGCGACGGATGCCGCGGCGCGCGAGCTCGGCGTCGTCGAGCACGAACAAGGGGGCGAACTGGCTGCGGTCGAGACCGGTGAGGCGGAACGGCATGGCGGACTCCTGGAATGGCGTGATCGGGAGCTTGCCGCGGTGAACTGTGACCGACGACCCGGATCCTGCCATTTCGCGGGCGGGGGCCGGCTCGGTAGACTCGCGGCATCACGGATGGGCCCGACCGGGCGGGAGCGGCGGATGCGCTGGCGATCGTTCCTGTGCCTCGTGGCGTGCGTCGGAGCGTGGCCCGCGATCGTGCACGGCCAGTCGGCCCCGTCCTTCCTGCAGATGGTCGCCGTCGGGCCGGACGCGGGTGCGCCGGCGCCTTTCGATACCCGCTGGTCGATCTTCCTCGACGGCGACATCGACGACGGCGCGGCCGCGCGCCTGACCAGCTTCCTTGCGCGACGCGACATCCCCGGCGCGATCGTGTTCCTCAATTCATCGGGCGGCCGGCTCAAGCCGGCCATGGCGCTCGGCCGCGTGCTGCGGGCCCAGGGCTTCGACACGCGGGTCGGCGCGCGCGCGGCGGACACTGGCCGGGTCATGCCGGGGGTCTGCTATGCCGCCTGCACCTTCGCATTCGCGGGAGGCGTCCAGCGCGACCTCGAGGGGGCCTCGGTGCTCGGGGTCCAGCGCATGGACCCCGGTCCGCAGGCGTCGGACGAGACGGCCCGCGAACGCCGCGACCGCTTCGAGCCGCTCAATTACCTGGCCGAAATGGGGATCGACGCGAGCCTGCTCGAGCTGATGGCGGCGGTACCCTACGGGGCCGTGCGCCCCCTGACGCCGGACGAGGCCCGCCAGCTCAACCTGGTTCATTGAGCCCGCCATGACTTTTGGCACTTCCGGGGCGGCGACCCGCTGCCTATCGTGGCGCCCATGAATTCGCACACGGATGCGGTGTCCTCTCGCGAGGACGCCCATGGAAGGGCTTCCTTTGAAGAAGTGGTCCTGCGGGCACCGGAGGTGTCCTGGGACCCGTACGACGTCTGGCTGAACCGGGTCAAGCGGCCGCGCGAGGCGCGCGATTCCGGTCGCGGCCCGCTGCCGTCAACGAACCTCGCGGCCTGACGTCACGTCCGCCAGGGCGGCCAGCAGCGCCTCGGCGCTCGCCGGCTTGTAGAGCACCGGCAGGCCCGAATCCCGCACCCGCTGCAGGCGCTCGGGCGAGGTCTCGCCCGTGACGATCAGGACTTGCAGCCCGCCGCCCGCCCGGGCGCGCAGGCGCAACGCCGCGTCGAGTCCGTCGGTTCCCCCCGCCAGCCGGTAGTCGCACAGCAAGGCCTGGAACGGCTGGCCGGACGCCCGAGCCGCTTCGAGCGCGGCGTCCGCCTGCGCCTCGTGCTGGACGACGGTCGTGTCGATGCCGTGCGCACCGAGCAGCGCCCGCACTGCGAGTCCGATGTCGAGTTCGTCGTCGAGCAGCAGCACGCGCTGCGGCAGCGCGCCCCGTTCGGCGCCGTCCACCGGCCCGCCCGAGCCGACGTCGGGCGTCGCCGCTTCCGGCAGCACCACGCGGAAGCGGGTGCCGCGACCCGGCCGCGAACTCACCTCGATGCCATGGCCGAGCAGGGTCGCGAGGCGACGCACGATCGCCAGTCCCATGCCGAGGCCCTTGGAGCGGTCGCGCCCCGGGTTGTCCACCTGGTAGTACTCGTCGAACACGCGGTCGAGGTGCTGCGGCTCGATGCCGATGCCGGTGTCGTGTACGTCGACGCAGACCTGCGTGCCGCGGCGGCGGGCGACGACGACCACGCCGCCCGCGGGCGTGTACTTGATCGCGTTCTCGATCAAGTTCGCGAGCAGGCGCTGCAGCAGGTCGGGGTCGGACACCACGGCGAGCGGCGTCGCGCGCAGGCGCAGCTGCAGCCCGCGCTCCTCGGCCCGCACGGCGAACATCTGGTGCAGCGTGCGCAGCAGCGGATTGAGCGGCACCGGGCGTCGCTCGGCTTCGACGGTGCCGGCGTCGAGGCGCGACACGTCGAGCATCGCGTCCAGCGATTCGCCCAGCGCGTTCACGCCGGACATCAGCCGCAGCGCGTTGGCGTGCGCGCGCTGGCCGCGCAGTTCCTTCTCGAGCACGGCGCCGAACAGCGCGATCGCGTGCACGGGCTGGCGCAGGTCGTGGCTGGCGGCGGCGAAGAAGCGCGTCTTCTCCTCGCTCGCTCGGCGCGTCGCCTCGATCTGCTCGGCCAGCTGGCCGGCGAGGTCCTCCTGCTGGAAGCGCAGCACGAGCGTGCGGGTGAGCAGCTCGTGCTGCTGCAGCGCCATGCGCACCGTGACCGCGAGGTAGATCGGGCAGCAGGCGGCGATGAACAGCGTGAGTCCGCTGCCGTGCCACGCGAGTGCGGTGGCGAGCCCGACGATCATCGGCGCCATGAAACGATAGATAGCCCCTTTCACCGGCGCGACCGAGAGCGCGCCGGCGCTGCAGATGGTGAGCACGAAGATCACCAGCAGCAGCGTGAGCGACAGGTCGCCCTGCGGCAGGAGCAGCCACGGTGCCAGCCCCCACGCGACGCTGTTCCAGCCGAGTTCGCGCGCGCCGACCCTGGCCCAGTGACGGCTGCGTTCGGCCGCGAGCGGGTCCTTGAAGTAGCGCAGCAGCACCGGCATGCGCGCCGTCTGCGCGACGTGCAGCACGTACCACAGCAGCACCTGCCAGCGCCCGGTCTGGTAGTAGAAGAAGACGGTCAGCGCGAGCGCCAGTGCCGCATCGGCGATCGAGGCGGGCTTGAGCGACTCGAACAGCAGCGCGACCTGTTCGCGACGGACGCGCGGATCGTCGCGGCCGACGTTCGTGCCCGGGACGATCTGCGCTGTCGTGGTCTCCACCGGCGCTTCAGCGCAGCTGCGCGATCAGTTCGGCGCGCGAGCGCACGCCGAACATCAGCAGCAGGCTCGAGACGTGGTTCTTGATGGTGCCCTCGCTCAGGTGCGTGGCCTCGGCGATCTGGCGGTTCGAGCGGCCGGCCAGGACCCACTCCAGCACTTCCACCTGCCGCGGCGTCAATTCGACCGAGCGCCCGCTGGTGGTCCAGACCTTGAGCGTATCGGCCGCCTCCGTCGGCTCGCCGGCCTGCGGACTCTCCGCTCCGTGCGCGGGTGCGTCGTCACCGAGCAGCCGCTCAGAGCGGAGGTATGCGATGACCTGCTGCAGGTCGGCCGACTTGGCGAGGTAGGTGGCCGCGCCCGCCGCGAGCACGCGGCGCTGCACCCCTGGATCCGTGGAGCCGGAGAGCACCACGACCCGGGCGGACGGGAACTCGCCGAGAAATGCCTGCAGGCCCGCGAGCCCGTGGGCATCCGGCAGTTCGAGGTCGAGCAGCACGCGCCCGATGTGCGGGCGGTGCTCTCGATACGTGTCGAGGGCCGCCTGCAGGGAGCGGGCCTCGAACACCCGCGGCGGCGTGCCACTCGAGTCGTCCGCCTGCAGCAGCGTGCGCAGGCCGAGCCTCAGCAGGTCGTGGTCGTCGACGACGAGGATGCCATCGGGCGCGTTCATCGAAAGGGCGCGGGGGTGTCCGTTGGGCAGGCGCCGAAGGGTACCCGTTTTCCGCGCCGCCCGGGCAGTGGCGAAAGTCATCGACCGGCGCTCGTGCTAGGGTGAACGCCGGGGGGGAGGAGACTGACCATGAATGACCTGGCTCGAGCGCGGAGGCGACGCAGCGGCGCGCCCGTCCGCACGTGGTTCCTGTGCCTGCTGTGTGTCCTGTTGCCGGGGATGGCCGTCGCGGCCGACTGGCTCGCGAGCTGGCAGGCGGGCCCGGCACGCGAGCGCATCGTGCGCTTCGTCGAGGACGTCACCGATCCCACCAGTTCCCGCTACGTGCCGCCGGCCGAGCGCATCGCCGTCTTCGACAACGACGGCACGCTGTGGAGCGAGCAGCCCGTCTATTTCCAGCTGCAGTTCGCATTCGACCGCGTCCGGGCGCTGGCGCCGCAGCACCCCGAGTGGCAGACGACCGAACCGTTCCGGTCGGTGCTCGCGGGCGATCAGGCCGGTATCGCCGCGGCCGGGGAGAAGGGCCTCGCGCAGATCGTCGCCGCGACGCACTCGGGCACCAGCAGCGACGAGTTCGAGCGGATCGTCGCGCGCTGGCTCGACACCGCGCGACACCCGCGCTTCCAGCGGCGCTACGACGAACTCACGTTCGCGCCGATGCGCGAACTGCTGGTGTACCTGCGCGCCCACGGCTTCAAGACGTTCATCGTCTCGGGCGGCGGCAACGACTTCATGCGCGTGTTCAGCCAGCGGGCCTACGGCATTCCCCCCGAACAGGTCATCGGCAGTCGCCTGCGCAGCCGCTATGAGGTGCGCGACGGCCGCCCCGAGGTCGTGCGGCAGCCCGAGATCGGCTTCATCGACGATGGCCCGGGCAAGCCCGTCGGGATCGAAGAGGCCATCGGCCGCCGGCCGATCCTCGCCGTCGGCAATTCGGACGGCGACTTCGAGATGCTGGAGTACACGACCGGTGCGCCGGGGCCGCGTCTCGGCGTGATCGTCCATCACGACGACGGCACGCGAGAGTATGCCTACGACCGGACGTCCTCCATCGGTCACCTCGAGCGCGCGCTCGATGCGGCACCCGGACGCGACTGGCTGGTCGTGAGCATGAAGGACGACTGGCGGACGATCTACTGACGCGGGCGACGTCGCAGTCGCCGGCCATAGCGCGCCACGAGCTGGCGTTCCTCGTCCGCGGCCTTGCGCTCGGCGTCGAACACGAGGTCGAGGAAAGCCTGCGCGTGGTGCGTGAGCGGACGGCCCTTGATGCGCACGACGCCGTAGTCCAGGTGCAGCCAGGGCTCGGTGCCGAGGATGACGTACTCCCCGGCGGCCAGTTCGCGCGCGATGCACGACAGGATGCTGGCGCTCAGGGCGTCGGAATCGTGGAGGATGCTGCGCACGGGCGCGAGACCGTTGCACTGGATGAGTGGAAAGGGACGAATTCCCGATTGCTGGGCGGCCGCCACGCGCTGCTGCCCGAGCATCGGCTCGAGAATGCGCGGCGGCACACGGGCCGGCGCAATGAACGGCCAGGCGAAGATGTCCTGCGTGCGGAAGTCGCGCCGCTTCGCGAGCGGGTGGTCTGCGCGCGCGATGAAGTACAGCGCATGCCGGGACGGCATCGCCTGCACCTCCAGGTCCTTCTGCTGCTGCAGCGTGCTCACCTCGCCGATGAAGAAGTCCAGCTCGCGACTGCGCAGTTCCTGCTCGAGCTCGTGCCAGTCCCGGGTGCGCAGCGCCACGCTGACGCGCGGATAGAGATCGCTGAACCGCACGGCCGCCGGACCGAGGAAGGACTCCGCCGGATACGGGCCGCCGCCGACCCCCACGCGCCCGGTCTGCAGCGCGGCGTCGCCGCGCACCGAGCGGTCGAGGTCGTCGGCCATGCGCAGCAGGTCGCGCGCACGCTCGATGTACAGCTGCCCGCGCTCCGTCGGCACCGCGCCGGCGGCACTGCGATCGAAGAGCGCCGTGCCGAGGTGGCGCTCGAGGTTCTGGATGCTGCGCGAGAGGGCGGGCTGGCTGATGTGCAGCACGGTCGCGGCCCGCACGAAGCTGCCGTGCTCGGCGAGGGCGAGCACCTGGCGCAGCTGCTGCAGTTCGAATGCCATGCGTTCAGGTTATACCGGACAGAATCAATATGCATTGGAAACATTGTGCGCCGCGAGGCACAGTGACGACGCGTGTCGGCCTACGCCGACACGGGACGAGCACGACTCATCAATAAAGGGGGGGTACCCATGCACGCGAACCGGATTCGCACGCTGCGCTATTTTCTGCTGGCCATGCTGCTGGCAGTGACCGGTCTTGCCGACGCGCAGGCCCGCAAGCCGAACATCCTCGTCATCTGGGGTGACGACATCGGCCAGTTCAACATCAGCGCGTACAACCGCGGCATGATGGGTTATCGCACGCCCAACATCGACAGCATCGCCGAGCAGGGCGCGCTGTTCACCGACTGGTACGGCCAGCAGAGCTGCACCGCCGGCCGCGCCGCGTTCATCACCGGCCAGTCGCCGATCCGCACGGGCCTCACCAAGGTCGGCCTGCCCGGCGCCCCGGAAGGCATGACGGACGACCCGACCATCGCCTCGCTGCTGAAGGCGCAGGGGTACGTCACGGGCCAGTTCGGCAAGAACCACCTCGGCGACCGTGACTCGATGCTGCCGACGAACCACGGCTTCGACGAGTTCTTCGGCAACCTCTACCACCTCAATGCCGAGGAAGAGCCCGAAAACGTCGACTATCCGAAGGACCCGGCCTTCAAGCAGAAGTTCGGTCCGCGCGGCGTCATCCACAGCTACGCCGACGGTCGCATCACCGACACCGGCCCGCTCACCCGCAAGCGCATGGAGACGGTCGACGAGGAAGTCACCACCGCCGCGCTCGGGTTCATGGACAAGGCGGCGAAGGACGGCAAGCCGTTCTTCGTGTGGTGGAACTCCACCCGCATGCACATCTTCACTCACCTGCGTCCGGAATCGCAGGGCAAGACGGGCCAGGGCCTGTACGCCGACGGCATGGCCGAGCACGACGCGATGGTCGGCCAGCTGCTCGCCAAGCTGAAGGAGCTCGGCATCGAGGACAACACCATCGTGATGTACTCGACCGACAACGGCGCCGAGACCTTCACGTGGCCGGACGGCGGCACGACGATGTTCAAGGGCGAGAAGAACACGCAGTGGGAAGGCGGCTATCGCGTCCCGACGATGATCCGCTGGCCGGGCGTCATCAAGCCGGGCACCGTGATCAACGAGATCGGCGCGCACGAGGACATGCTCACGACGCTGCTGGCCGCCGCGGGCGACACGACCGTGACCGCGGACCTGCTGAAGGGCCGCAAGGTCGGCAAGGCGACCATCAAGGCGCACCTCGACGGCTACGACCTCGGTCCCGCCCTGCGTGGCCAGGCCCCGTGGCCGCGCAAGGAATTCATCTACTGGACCGACGACGGCAGCGTCGCCGCCCTGCGCTACGGCGACTGGAAGATCACCTTCCTCGAACAGGAAGGCGAGGGCCTCGAGGTGTGGCAGCGGCCGTTCACGCAGCTGCGCGCGCCCAAGATCACGAACCTGCGCATGGACCCGTTCGAGCGCGCCGAGGAAGAGCACGCCATCGGCTACCAGCGCTGGTACCTCGACCACATGTACATGATCGCGCCGGCCGGCGGCTACGTCGGCCAGTGGCTGCAGAGCTTCCGCGACTTCCCGCCGCGCCAGAAGCCGGGCAGTTTCAACCTCGACCGCGTCATGGAAGCCGTCTCGAGCGGCCAGCCGCAGTCGAACTGACCGACACCCGACTCCTCGGCGCCCGTGACGGTGCCGGCTGCAACAAAACCCCCCGCAGCCGGTTCCGTCGCGGTGCGCCGCGGTTCCACCGAGGGCCCGATGCCATCCATTCGTACCCGCGCGCTGCTGGTGGTGGCGGCCGTGGCCGGGCCGGCGCCGCTCTGGGCGCAATCCATCGAGTCGGACGTGCCGGCGGACGCCCGGCATCTCGTTCGCGACGACGCCAGCTTCGCCGTGCCGGACGTCAGCGACGAGTCCCTCTCGACCCTCAAGGTCGAGGACGAGCACAAGCGCTACCAGCTCAAGTTCGGCCTCGTCGTGATGCCGGCGGACTACACGAGCTTCGATCAGGATTCAGCCAGCAAGTCGCAGGTTGGCAACCAGCAGGACGAGTTCGAGGCGCGCTCGCTGCGACTGATGGCGCGCGGCTACTTCGAGCTGTTCCGTCACTGGAACTACGTCGTCAGCTACGAGTACAAGGGCTTCGACCAGAGTTCGGCGTCCGACTGGAATCTCAGCGATGCACGCCTGTCGACCGAGATCGGGCCCCGCGTCGGCACGCTCACCTTCGGCAAGATGAAGGAGCCCTACGCCTACGAGATGGTCGGCGACGCGGCCAACCTGCCGCAGCACGAGCGCCTGCTGAGTCCGTTCTTCCGCTCCCGCAACGTCGGTGCGCAGCTGTCGAATACCGTGTTCGACCAGCGTGCCACGTGGTCGATCGGCTGGTTCAACGACTGGTGGACGCAGGGCCAGGACTTCGGCCGCTCCGGCAACGACTTCGCGGGCCGTCTCACCGCCCTGCCGGTCTGGAGCGACGATGGCGCGCGCTACCTGCACGTCGGCGTGTCGGTCCGTTACTACGGCGCGGTCGACGACCAGCTGCGCTACCGGGGCAAGCCGGCCTCGAACGTGGCCAGCGACTACGTGGACACCGGTAAGGTGGCGGGCGATCACGCGTGGCACACCGGGCTCGAGGCCCTGTGGAGCGACGGATCGTATTCGCTGCTCGCGGAGTACGTGCGTGCCGACTTGAGCACGCGCGACGGCCGCAATCCGGCCCTCGACGGCTACTACCTCACCGGCAGCTGGGTGATCACCGGCGAGCATCGTCCCTACGACCGCAAGGCGGGCTACGCGCGACGCATCCTGCCGCAGGGTCGCTGGGGCTCGGTCGAGCTCATCGGCCGCTATGGACGGGTGGACCTCGACGATCGCAGCGTGCACGGCGGCACGATGGACGGCTGGTGGGCCGGCGTGAACTGGTGGGCGACCAATCGCCTGAAGATGAGCCTCGGCTACGGCGACATCGGCCTCGACCGCTTCGACGTCGAAGGCCACACCCGCACGCTGCTGTCGCGCGTGCAGTGGATATACTGAGCGGGTCGCAGGCGGCCGGCCTCTCGCCGGCGCATTGCGTGTCGCGACCCCGGGGGGCGGCAGAGTGGAAGGCGCGGGCGCGTTCGACTATGACTGGCTGATCGTCGGCTCCGGTTTCGGGGGCAGCGTCTCCGCGCTGCGCCTGGCCGAGAAGGGCTACCGGGTCGGTGTGCTCGAGGCCGGTCGTCGGTATCGCGACGCGGACTACGCGGCGACGACCTGGGACCTCAAGCGCTTCCTCTGGGCGCCCGCGCTCGGCCTGCGCGGCATCTTCCGCCTCACGCCGTTCAAGGACGTGTTCATCGCGAGCGGCGCCGCCGTCGGCGGCGGCAGCGTCGTGTACGCCAACACGCTGTACCGGGCGAGTCCGGAATTCTTCGCCAACCCGCAGTGGTCGTCGCTGAACGACTGGTCGGCGGCGCTCGCGCCGCACTACGACACGGCGGAGAAGATGCTCGGCGTGGTCACGGTGCCGCGCGCGAGCGACGGCCAGCAGTTCCTGCAGCGGGTGGGCGAGCACTTCGGCGTGGCGGACACTTTCCGGCGCACGCCGGTCGGCGTCTTCTTCGGCAAGCCCGGCGAGACCGTGCCCGATCCTTACTTCGGCGGCGAGGGTCCCGAGCGCACGGGATGCACGTTCTGCGGCGCCTGCATGGTCGGTTGCCGCGAGGGCGCGAAGAACACGCTGGTGAAGAACTACCTCTGGTTCGCCGAAAAGCGGGGCGTCGAGATCCTGCCGGAGCGCGAGGTGGTCGACATCCGGCCGCTCGGGGCCGAGGACGGATCCGATGGCTACCGCGTGACCACGCGCCGCCCCGGCGCGTGGTTCAACCGGCAGGAGCGCACGTTCACCGCGCGTGGCGTCGTCGTGTCCGCCGGCGCGCTCGGCACCAACCGCCTGCTGGCGCGCTGCAAGCTGACCGGGACCCTGCCGCACATCAGCGACCGGCTCGGTCAGCTCGTGCGCACCAACAGTGAATCGATCCTCGCCGTGCGGCTGCCGGCCGGGACGGCGCGCCCGTGGAACGACGTGGCGATCAGCGCGAGCATCTACCCGCGCCCGGACACGCACATCGAGTTCGTCACCTACGGGCGCCACGGCGACTTCATGGGCCTGCTGTACACGCTGCTCACGGGCGACGGCAATCGGTTCACCCGGCCACTGGCGTGGCTCGGCCAGGTGCTGCGTCATCCGCTGCGGTTCCTGAAGTCCCTCTGGCCGGTCGGCTGGTCGCGCTCGACCGTGATCTTCCTGGTGATGCAGAGCCTCGACAACGCGATCTCGTTCCGCGCGCGGCGCGGCTGGTTCGGCGGCGTCTCGCTGACCACCGAGCAGGACCCCGAGAAGCCGAACCCGACCTTCATCGAGGTGGGCAATCGCGCGGCCGAGTGGCTCGCCGGGCAGACGGGCGGCTACGGCCAGAGCATGCTGCTCGAGGCGCTCGCGAACATTCCCACCACGGCGCACATCCTCGGCGGAGCGGTGATCGGGCGTGACGCCACGACCGGCGTCGTCGACGCGCAGAGCCGGCTGTTCGGCTATCGCAATTTCCTGGTCTGCGACGGCTCGACGGTGCCCGCCAATCCGGGCGTCAACCCATCGCTCACGATCACGGCGATGGCGGAGCACGCCATGAGCCAGGTGCCCGCGCGCGCCTGATGCGGCCGCCTCAGCGGTGCGGGCCTAGATCCACGGCCTGCAGGGCGGCTGCGGACCCCGTGCCGAGTTGCTTCACGATCCGGATCGCGTCGCTCATCGGCAGGTCGAGGAGGCGAATGCGATCACGCGACACGTAGGCGACGTTGCCCGACATCGGCGTCGGTGCCGAGGGCAGGAACACCGCAACCCAGCCGTCGTGCAGTTCCTCGATGAGGTAACCGAGCTGCCAGGCCTCGTCCGTGCCGACCAGCACGGGCTGCAGGCCGGCGCCGGTCTCGATCTGCGTCAGGCCTTCGGCCACGCTCTTGACCATCCGGTACTGCGGCAGGCTGCCGAGCAGCGACTCCTCGAACCACTGCGTCATGCGGCGCCCGGGCCGGGTGCGGGCGACGAGCCCCGCGAGCAGCGCGAGGACCAGCAGCAGCGCCACGGCCACCAGCGTCACCATCGGCACGCCGAACGCGCTGGTCGCCGGCAGGGCTTTGGCGATCGGCGTCGCGAGCTTCGTGGCGATCGTGAGCGCGTGCCGCAGCACGACCAGCAGCAGCACCACCGGCACCAGGAACAGCAGGCCGCCCACCAGCGTGGCCTTCAGGAACGACTTGAGCGTGTGCAAGGAGCGACTCCGGGAATGCGGCGGGACGTTCAGCGCAGCGGCCGGCGGAAACGCACGAGCCCGAGTTCCTCCGCACGCAGCACCGCCTGGGTGCGCCGGTCCACGTCGAGCTTGTGGAAGACGTTCTTGATGTGCGTCTTGACCGTCTCGGGGCCGAGGCCGAGTTCGCGCGCGATCGCCTTGTTCGACCGTCCTTCGGCGATGAGGCCGAGGACCTCGCGTTCCCGCGGCGACAGTGCCGGCACGAGCGGCCGATTCGGATCGTGGCCCGTGCGCGTCGCACCCCAGGCCGCCTCCGCCGCGGCCCGCACCCGGGCGAGGTGGCGGGCCCGCAGGTCTGGCTCGTCGGCCGTCGACGCAGCGGCGAGATCCAGCAATGCGAGCAGGTCCGGGCCTTCGTCGGCAAGGGCGCCGACGATGCCTGCGGGCGCCGCGAGCTCGTTGACCTGCTCAAGCACGCGCAGGGCGGCGGTGCGTGCGCGGGCGAGCGAGTGCGCGCGGGCCAGCATCGCGCCGAGCCGGATTGCCAGCAGGTACGCACCTGAGGCCAGCGCATCCTCGTAGAACGGCGACAGCACAGTGACCGCCGACCTCGCGCGACCGGCATCCATCTCGACGAGGGCCGTCGCCATCGCGCAGTAGTGTTCGACGCCTTCGAAACCGCGCGCCGCCGAGGCCTCGCTCGTCGCGCGCACCTGCTCGAGTCGCTTGGCGAGGCCGAGGGCCGCGAGCCCGTCGCCTTCCGTCAGCAGCATGCGCAGGCGCTGCAGCAGGGCACCGGCCACCAGGCGCGGCCAGTCGCGCGTGAGTCCGATGGCCTCCGCGCGGTCCAGCAGGCCATAGGCCTGTTCCCGTTGTCCCCGTCGCCACGCGAGCCGGGCGGCGGTCACCAGTCCGCGCAGGACGGAATCGAGGGTGACGCCGTTGGCGACGAGGTCGATGTCCTCGCGCAGCAGGGCCTCGGCCTCGGCCGTGCGGCCGGTCTCGTACAGCAATTCGGCATAGGGACCGAGCGCCATGCTCGTCGCGCCCGCGAAACGCGGGACGTGGCCACCGGTCTCGAGGCTCTGGCGGTACAGCACCTCCGCCGCCTGCGTGTGCGCCTGCGACATCTCGGCGACCGCGCGCAGGTCGGCTTCGTAAGTCGCGGGCAACACGTGCGACGTCGGTCCGCCGAGGCCCACGCGCGGCACCGCGTAGAACTCCTTCCAGCGCGCGGCGCGTGCGTGCGCGTAGCGCGCCACGTTGCACACCGAGTCGCGCACGAGCGGGCGATCCTGCATTTGCGGGTCGTAGCGCTGCACCAGTTCGTAGGCCTGGGTGGTGTCGTCCGCGAGCGCGAGGGTGGTGGCGCGCAGCGCGAGGCATTCGCGACGCACGATCCGCGCCTCGGGATCGTCGCGTTCGGCCACCGCCTCCTCGACGGCAGTGATGTGCTGCCGGGCCTGCGCACCCGACAGCGTCAGCGCTTCCGCCCAGATGATAGACAACTGCAGCGCCAGTGGCAGGGCGATGCCCTTCGCGCGCAGCTGCTGCTCCCAGTGCAGCAGCGTGAGCAGGTCGCCGGACTCGACCATGCGCTCGGCACAGTCGGCGATGCGCACCAGGGCGGCCGCGGTGTCCCCGGCGGCCAGCAGGTGCTTCACCGATTCGCTTTCGTACCCGAGCGCTTCGTACCAGGCACTGGCGCGCCGATGCAGCGCGGCCACGTCGTCCGCCGGCTGCGTGGCGAGCTGCTGCGCGAGGTATTCGCGGAACAGCTGGTGGCACGCGAACACGGTGTGCTCGGGGTCGAGCGGCGCCACGAGTTGCTGGCGCTCCAGTCGTGCGAGCAGTTCCGCCGCGTCGTGGCGGGCCGTGATCGCGTCGCACAACGGGGCCGACAGCCGGTCGACGATCGACGTCTCGTGCAGGAAGCCGAGCAGTTCCGCCGGCAGCTGCGCGCACAGTTCGTCGAGGAAGCCGCCGATCGAGCGCGGCGAGCGCGTCAGGGCGCGCAGCAGTTCCTCGGGGTTGCGTCCCCCCTCGAACGAGAGCGCGGTGATGCGCAGGGCCGCCGGCCAGCCGTCGGTCACGCCGTGGATCGCGCGGATTTCGGCCGCACCCAGCCCCTGCGGCGCCACCAGGCCGAGGAACTCGCGTGTCTCGTCGCGCGTGAAGCGCAGTCGCGCTGCATCCACTTCGAGCAGCTCGCCGCGCGCGCGCAGCGAACCGAGTTCGAGTGGCGGCTCGGTGCGCGACAGCAGCACGAGTCGCAGGTTCGGCGGCGCGTGGCGCAGCAGGAAGGCGACCGACTCGTGGATGCCCTCGTGGCGCACGGCGTTGTAGTCGTCGAGGAACAGGAACAGTTCGTCGCCGCAGTCGGCGATCTCGTTCACCAGCATCGCCTGCAGGTGCGGCAGGGCGGCCGTGTTGGCGATGGCCAGGCTCTCCTTGCCGACCTCCGGGCACGCCCGGTTCAGCGCGTGGATGACGTAGTAGAGGAACCGGCGTGGCTCGTTGTCGTCCGCGTCGAGCGCGAGCCACGCCACCGCGTCGCCGCGCTCGAGGATGCGCTCGATCCACGCGAGGGCGAGTGTGGTCTTGCCGAAACCGCCCGGCGCGCGCAGCACCGTCAGCGTCCGTTCACTGGCCTCGGCGAGCAGCGATTCGAGTCGGGCGCGGGCAATGCGGCCGGTCCGGGCGGGCGGGGGCGTGATCTTCGTGGCGATGACGGGTATGGCGCGTCCGGGCGCCGCCGTTGCGGAGCCGCGGGTCGTCTTTTTGCGGTGCAGCGGAATCACGCTGCTCACGATGCGCTTCCCCCAATCGGGGGATACCGCTCGCCCGGCCGCGATCCGACAGTGCCCTGAAAGGATCGACGCACCGGGCGGGTTCCCCGCCTGCCGCCCTCGCACGGGGCGGACGATCGATCTGAACACCAACGGCGGACCCGTGCAAGTCGGGGGCGCCGCGGCCTGCATCGACCGACCGGGAGAACGACATGGACTACCTGCCGCTGCCCTTGAGCGGGCTCGAGCCCCCCCTGACCGAGATGGAGCAGCTGATCCAGGATACGACGCATCACTTCGCCCTCACGGCGATGCGTCCCGTGAGTGCGCACCTCGACCGGCTGCCGGCGGAGGAGGTCATCGCGCCGCAGTCGCCGCTGTGGGGCGTGCTCGAAAAGGCCGCGGGCCTCGGGCTGAGCATGACGGCGCTCGCCCAGTTGCCGCCGCTCGACCGCGTCAAGCTGCTCGCAATCGCGCAGGAGGAACTCGGCTGGGGCGACGGCGGCATCGCCGGCGCGATCCTCGTCAACCACTTCCCGGTCATGTACTCGATGCTCGCGGGCAACGAACCGATGGTGCAGTACTGCGAGGGCAAGCTCGGCTGCTGGGCCATCACCGAGCCCGAGCACGGCAGCGACATGCTCGACGGCAACGCCGCGCTCGCGGTCGTTGGCAGCAGCTACGGCAAGCCGGGCTGCACCGCCCGCATCGTCGGCGATCGCATCGTGATCAACGGCCGCAAGGCGGCGTGGGTCTCGGGGGCGATGACGGCGCAGGTCTGCGCGCTCTACTGCCACCTCGAGGAGAACGGCCGTACCCGCCCCGGCGTCGCCTGCATCGTCCCGCTCGACGCGAAGGGCGTGAGTCGCGGCAAGCCGCTCGACAAGCTCGGCTTCCGCGCCCTCAACCAGGGCGAACTGTATTTCGACAACGTCGAGGTCCCGCTCGCGCACCTGCTGGCCGGGCCCGACACCTACGACGACTTCGTCTACCGCACGCTCTGCGAGGCCAACCCGCACGTCGCGGCGCTCGGCATCGGCACGGCCCGCGCCGCGCTCGAGTACGCGGTCGAATACGCGCACCAGCGCCGGCAGGGCGGCGTGCCGATCATCCAGCACACGAGCGTCCGCCAGCGGCTGTTCGAGATGTTCCGCAAGGTCGAGGCCGCGCGCGCGCTGACCCGTCGCGTGCTGGCGTACAACGCGACCGCGCCGCGTCCCTCGCTGCTCGCCTCCGCGTCGGCCAAGGTCACCGCGACGCAGACCGCGTTCGAAGTGGCTTCCGAAGCGATGCAGATCCTCGGCGGCAACGGCGTGACGCGCGAGTACCCGCTCGAGAAACTGTTCCGCGACGCACGGGCGAGCCTCGTGGCCGACGGCCTCAACGAGGTGCTCGGCATGAAGGGCGGCAGCGACCTGATCAATCCCGACCTGCTGCGGGGGGCCGCGGCATGAAGATGAACGCATACGTCGCGGGCGTCGGCATGACGCCCTTCGGCAAGCACCTCGACAAGCCGCTCAAGACCCTCGCCGGTCTCGCGATCATGGACGCGCTGCGCGACGCCGGCCTGCAGCCGGGCGACCTGCAGGCCGCGTGGATGGGCAATGCGGCGGCGGGCGTCACGGTCGGCCAGGAAATGATCCGCGGGCAGGTGGCGCTGCGCGCGCTCGGCATCGGTCGCATTCCCGTGGTGAACGTCGAGAACGCCTGCGCGTCGTCCTCGACCGCACTGCACCAGGCCTGCGCGATGGTCAGCGCCGGACTGTACGACGTGGTGCTCGCCTGCGGCTCCGAGAAGCTGTTCCACGAGGACAAGCTGCGCACGATGGGCGCGTTCAACGGCGCCGTCGACGTCGAGGACCCCAAGGGCGCGCTGAAGGTGCTCGAGAACATGGCGCAGGCGGCCGGCGAGACCTTCGACGCGGCCGGTGCGGGCGAGAGCCGCTCGGTGTTCATGGACATCTACGGCCTGATGGCGAAGCAGCACATGCGGCAGTACGGCACGACGCGCGAGCAATTCGCGATGGTCACGGCCAAGAACTCGTACCACGGCAGCCTCAATGCGCGCGCCCAGTTCCGCGACGTGATGACGGTCGAGCAGGTGCTGGCGGCCCGGCCCATCGTCGAACCGCTGACGCTGCCGATGTGCTCGCCGATCGGCGACGGCGCCGCGGCGGTCGTGCTGGTGAGCGAGCGCAAGGCGCGCGAGCTCGGGCTACGCCACCCGGTCCGGATCCGCGCCTCGGTGCTGGTCTCGGGCTGGGACTTCGAGCGCAAGGGCGAAAGCGTCGGCGGTCTCGCTGCCTGCGCGGCATACGAGGCGGCGGGCATCGGGCCGGGCGAGCTGTCCTGCGTCGAGTTGCACGATGCGTCGGCACCTTCCGAGGTCGTCGCCTACGAGTACCTGGGCCTCTGCCCGCCGGGTGAGGGCGGGCCGCTGGTCGCCTCCGGCGCCACGCGGCTCGGTGGCCGACTGCCGGTGAACACGTCGGGCGGCCTGCTGCGCAAGGGTCACCCCGTGGGCGCCACCGGCTGCGCGCAGATCGTCGAACTCACCGAGCAGTTGCAGGGGCGCGCGGGCGCCCGGCAGGTCGAAGGTGCGCGCGTCGGGCTGGCCCACAACGGCGGCGGGGCAATCGGACTCGATGCCGCCGCGACCGTGGTCACCGTGCTCACGCGCGAGGACTGACGCATGTCGGCTGCCGCCTTCCCGGTACTGAGCGATCTCATCGCGGGCTGGGCTGCGCGCGCGCCCGAACTCGCCGTGCTGACGGTGGATGCCGGTCCCGGTCACGCGGACGAGGTGCGCACGTACCGCCAGCTTTGGGACGACGCACGCCGCCTGGCCCGTGGCCTGCAGTCCCTGGGCCTCGAGCGCGGCCAGCACTTCGCGCTGCTGATGGCCAATCATCCGGCCGCGGTCGAAGCGATGATCGCGGCCTGCCTCACCGGCACCGTGTTCGTCCCCATCGACCCCCGCACGCGCGGCGACAAGCTGCGCTTCATGCTGGCGCATGCCGAGTGCCGGGGCGTCATCGCCGCGGATTACGCGCTGGCGAACCTCGACGAACTGCGCGGCGAGTTGCCGGACTTGCGCTGGGTCGTCGGATTGTCGACGCCCGAGGACGGTCGCCGACTGCCGGCATCGGTCCCGTCGTACGACGATCTCGTCGCGGGGCCGGTGCCGGAGGGTCCGTTCACGGCCGCGAGCGCCGACGATCCGATGCAGTTGCTGTTCACCTCGGGCACGACCGGCGACCCGAAGGCGATCCGGATGCCGCACCGGCGCTGGGTCGAGAACGCGCTGGTCGTGCCGAAGGTGAGCGGCTGGCAGCCCGACGAGAAGCCCTACTCGGGCCTCTCGCTGACCCACGCGAATGCGCAGGTGCTCACGCTGGGTGCGTGCCTCGCGAACGGCGTGCCCTGCGTGCTCTCGCGCCGGTTCACCAAGTCGCGGCTCTGGGACATCGTGCGCCGGCACGGATGCACCACCTTCAACCTGCTCGGCGGCATGACGACTGCGATCTACAGCGAACCGCCGCGCCCCGACGACGGCGACAATCCCGTGCGCTTCGTGCTGTCGGCGGGCATGCCGGCGGCGATCTGGGAGGACTTCGAGCGCCGCTTCGGCCTGAAGGTCTTCGAGTTCTACGGCGCGGCCGAGGGCGGCATGACGTTCAAGCCCATCGGCATCGGCCCGATCGGCAGCATCGGCAAGCCGGTGCCCACGCTGCGCCACCGCATCGTCGACGACGAGGGCCGCGACGTGCCGCGCGGTACGCCGGGCGAACTGCTGTTCCAGGCGGCGGACGGCTCGCCGTACGTGGTCGAGTACTACCGCAATCCTCAGGCTTCCGTGCAGAAATGCGCGGGCGGCTGGCTGCACATGGGTGACGTCGTCGTCGAGGACGCCGACGGCTGGCTGTTCTTCCTGTACCGCAAGGGCGGCGGCATCCGCCGCAACGGCGACTTCATCAACCCCGCCTTCGTCGAGAAGGCGATCGCCGAGCAGCCCGACGTCGACGACGTCTACGTCTACGGCATCCCGGCGGCGAACGGCGCGCCGGGCGAGAAGGACGTGGTGGCGGCCGTGGTGCCGAAGGACGCGGCGTCCTTCGACGCCCAGGCGCTGTTCCGCGCGTGCCGGCGCGTGCTCGAGCCCAATGCCGTGCCGAGCCTGATCCAGGTGCTGGCGCAGATCCCGAAGACTGCATCCGAAAAACCGCAGGACCGCTTCCTGGTCGAGGCGCTGCAGAACGACCCGCGCGCGGTGCACCGCGAGCAGGCCTGAACCGATTCCCGAGGAGAAAGCCAAGATGTCTTCACGCAAGGTTCTCATCTACGGCGCGAGCGGCTACACCGGCAAGCTGGTGGCCGAGGCGCTCGCGCAGCGCGGCATTCCCTTCTATTTCGCCGGTCGCACGCGTGCGCGGCTCGAGGCTGCCCTCGAGATCGTGCGTCAGCGTCGCGGCGGGCCCGTCGACGCCGAGATCGTCGTCGCCGAGAACAGCCGCGAGGCGCTGGTGCCGCTGTTCCGGCAGGTCGACGTGGTGATCAACGTGGCCGGGCCGTTCATGCAGGTGGCGTGGCCGGTGCTCGAGGCAGCGCTCGAGGCAGGGTGCCACTACCTCGACACGACGGGCGAGCAGGACTGGGTCATTGCGATCGGCGCGAAGTACGGAGCGGCCTTCGCTGCAAAGGGCAAGCTCATGGCGCCGGCGACCTCGTTCATGTGGTCCGCGGGCGCGATGGCGGCCGAGGTGGTGCTCGAGAACCGCGAGGTGGACAGCCTCGACATCCTCTACCAGATCGACAACGGCCTGCCGTCGGTGGCCTCGACGCAGTCGTTCCTGCGCATGGTCTGCAACGAGACCTCGCAGTTCTACCTCGAGCACAAGGAATACAAGCCGTGGCCGAACGACGTCGCCTGGGACGTGTTCGTGCCCTACCGCAACGCCAAGCTGCGCGCACATCCGTGGGGCGGCGCCTGCGAGCCGGTCTGGTACAAGGACGACCCGCGCGTGCGCAACTGCAAGGTGCTCACGGCGATCGGCGAGCACATGATCGACCCGATCATCAGTGCGATCAAAGGCTTCAACGCCGCGTCGGCGGGACTCACGCGCGAGCAGCGCGAAGCCGTCACCAACCAGATGGCCGGCCAGCTCGCGGCGGGCGAGCCACCGAAGGACGACGTCGACGTGCAGCGCGGCGTGATCGTCGTGTATGGCCAGGGCCGGCGCGTCACCACGAAGTACGTGATGAACCTGTCGGCAGCGTACACGTGGACGGGCGAGATCTGTGCCGACGGCGCGCAGCGCCTGCTGAACGGCCAGCTGAAGAAGACCGGCTTCCAGTCCGCGCCGCAGGCGTTCGGTCACCGCGAACTGATCACCACGTTCCACGCGCTCGGCTATTGCAGCGCGCTGCCGGACTGACGCGAGGGAAATGCCGATGGGCGAGCGAATGGCGGGCAAGGTCGTGCTCATCACGGGCGGCGCGAGCGGCATCGGGCTCGCGAGTGGCGAAGCCTGTGCCCGGGAAGGCGCGCGGGTGGTGCTCACCGACGTCAATGCCGCGGAGGGTGAGGCGCAGGCGCGGCGGCTCGCGGGCGCGGGCCTCGCCGTCGAGTTCCTGCCGCAGGACACGACGAGCGAGGCGGACTGGCGGCGCGTGATCGACACGGTGGTCGCGCGCCACGGTCACCTCGACGTCGTGGTGAACAACGCCGGCGTGGCGCACATCGCACCGCTCGAGGACGAGACGCTCGAGGGCTGGCGTCGCATCCAGGCCGTCAACCTGGAGGGCGTGTTCCTCGGCACGCGCGAGGCGGTGCGTGCGATGAAGGGCCGCGGCGGGTCCATCGTCAATCTCTCGTCCATCGAGGGCATCATCGGCGAGCCGCACGTGCCCGCGTACAACGCCTCGAAGGGCGGCGTCCGCCTGTTCACCAAGTCGGCGGCGCTGCACTGCGCGCAGTCCGGGTACGGCATCCGCGTCAACTCGGTGCATCCCGGGTACGTCGGCACGCCGCTGGTGGCCAATGCGATCGCGGTCTTGCCGCCGGAGCAGGCTGCGGCCCTGCAGCAGGATCTGATCGGGCGCATTCCGCTCGGTCGCATGGCCGAGCCGCGCGAAATCGCCCAGGCCGTGCTGTTCCTGGCCTCGGACGAGTCGAGTTACGTCACCGGCGCGGAACTGGTCGTCGACGGTGGCTACACGGCGAAGTAGTCTCGGGCCGGGGCAGGGGAGATCGGCATGAGCACGGTGTCCGGAGCAGTCGCGGGGACAGGTCGGGAAACGGCGCCCGGCTGGGCGGTCGTCGCCGACCGCTGGGTGCGCTACCTGACCGAAGACCTCGGCGGCGGGCCGAAGGTCGTGAAGATCGCGCAGATGGTCAACTTCCACAAGGTGATCACCGCGTTCCTCATCCTCGGCATGATGAAGTGGTTCGACAACTTCTCGACCGCGGCGTGGATCTACCTCGCGCTGCACGGCACCTACGGCTACTGCTGGCTGATCAAGGACTTCTCGTTCCGCGACATCTACTTCGACCGGCGCGTCACGTTCGGCGGCGTGCTGTTCACCTACGTCGGGCTCGTGGCGTGGTACTGGCTGCTGCCGTACCTCTTCCTCTCGCGCCACGTCGATCCGCCGGCCGTGCTGCTGTGGTTCTGCGTCGCGCTGCATACGCTCGGCTGCGTGCTCATGGTGGCGGCCGACCTGCAGAAGAACCTCGTGCTGCGCCTGCGGCGCGGCCTGATCACCGACGGCGTGTTCACGTACACGCGCAATCCGAACTACCTCGGCGAGATCATGATCTACGCGTCCTACGCGTTGCTCGCCGCGCACTGGGCCGGCTGGCTCGTCGTGCTGTGGTGCTGGCTCGGCGTCTTCCTGCCGCGCATGCTGCTGAAAGACGTCTCGCTGTCGCGCCACCCCGGCTGGGCGGACTACAAGGCGCGCAGCGGGCTGGTGTTTCCCTGGCGCATCCTGACGGGCCGCGCCGTCATCGACCGGATGCGCAGGCCGGAGGCGTGAACGCCCGATGGCTGTTCGGCTCCGCGGCGACGTTCAATTTCGCCGTCGGCCTGTCGATGGTGTTCGCGTATCCGTTCACTGCCCGCCTGCTCGACGTCGCGGGCCCGCCCACGGTCTGGTTCCATCTCGCGGCGGCCACGGTGCTGGTGTTCGGTTACGCATACGCGCAGATCGCGCGCGATCCCGTGCGCAATCGCCCGTACGTCGTGCTCGGCATCCTCGGCAAGAGTGCTTTCGTCGTCGCGATCTACGCTCACTTCCTGGCGGGTGACGCCTCGCCCCGCCTCGCGGCCCTGGTGACGGTGGATCTCTTCTTCGCGCTCCTGTTCGCCGCCTTCCTGCGCGCGACGCCGCGCTGACGCGCGCGGAACTCTGCCAGCACCGATCGCGTCCTCAGCAGCCCGAAGAAGGCGAGCATGGTGGCCAGCGCCGCGTCCACCATCGCAGCCGCCGGTGCGGAGTCCTCGCGCCCGGCCAGGCCTTCGAGGAACGCGCCGACTTCCCGGCGGGCCAGCTGGTCGGCGGCTTCGACGTACATGCGGGCGACGGATGGCTCGAAGCCCCGCTCCTCGGTAAAACCGGCGGCGCGCATGTCGCCCCACAGCGCGACGAGCTGCGCATCGACCCGGCCAAGCACGGCGCGGCCCTCGCGCTGCTGCAGACGCACGGCCCCGATGCGCTGCAGGGCCCGGGCGTCCGACGCCGCCCGCGGATTGCGCTTGACGAGCGAGGCGAGAGTGACGTGCCCCTCGCCCTCGCCGAGCTTGGCGCTCACCAGTTGCTCGATCTGCGCGAGCGCGCCCGGGTCGTGCGGGACCGCGGCAGGATCGCCCTCGAGCGCCCGGCGGATCCGTGCCAGCGGCAGCCGCTGCTCCTGCTGCAGGCGGCGAATCGACAGGATGCCGCGCACGTGGGCCTCGTCGTAGTCGGCCACGTTGCGGGCCGCGCGCCGCGGCTCGGGCAGAAGTCCCTGGCGCAGGTAGACCCGGATGGTCTCGCGGTGCACGCCGGTACGGCGCTCGAGTTCTCGCATCTTCATGGTGGCAGTCCCCGGTGGCGGGGCGAGCGTAGCACGTTGCAGGTCCCGGGCCGTTTGCGTATCGTGTATACGCATTACGCGACGGCCGATCCGGCCGCAGGGGGACCCCATGGACGCACCACGCATCCCGACGGAACTGATCGCGCCCGCCTTCAACCCGGCCACGTTCGGGCAGCGCGGCGCCGTGCACGAGATCTTCCGCCGCCTGCGCCGCGAGTATCCGCTCGCGGTGGCGGAAGTGCCGGGCTTCGACCCCCACTGGGTGGTCACGCGCCACGCCGACCTGCGCGAGATCACGCGCCAGGACCGCCTGTTCCTCAACTCGGTGCGCTCGAAGACGCTCGCGTCGCAGATCGCCGAACAGCTGATGCGCGACTACACGGGCGGCGCCCCGCACATCTTCAAGACCCTGGTGCACATGGACGAGCCGGAGCACGCGGCGCACCGCCAGGTGACGCAGGGACAGTTCACGCCACAGGCCCTCGATCCGCTCGAGGGACAGTTCCGCGCCACCGCGCGCAAGCACATCGACCGCATGGCGGCGCTCGGCGGCCGCTGCGACTTCGCCACCGACGTCGCGTTCCTGTACCCGCTCGAGGTCGTGCTCGACCTGATCGGCGTGCCGAAGGCCGATCACGAGAAGATGCTGCGCCTCACGCAGTGGCTGTTCACCTACGCCGACCCCGACCTCTGTCGTCCCGGCGCGAACATCACGGACCCGGCCGAGATCATCAAGACCTGGAACGTCGTGTACGACGAGTTCAAGGGGTACTACGAGGGCATCATCCGCGATCGCCAGGCCTGCCCGCGCTCAGACGTGGCGTCGCTGATCGCGAACGGCCTCGTCGGCGGCTGCCCGATGCAGGAGCGGGCGATGATCTCGTACTTCGTGATCGCCTCGACCGCGGGGCACGACACGACCTCGGCGACCACGGCGACCTCGATGTGGGTGCTGGCCGAGAATCCGTCGCTGCTGGCGCGGCTCAAGGCAAAGCCGGAACTGATCCCGGGTTTCGTCGAGGAGTCGATCCGCTGGGCGACGCCCGTGCAGCAGTTCGTGCGGTCGGCGGCCGAGGACTACGTGCTGCGCGGCCAGCAGATCCGCGCCGGCGACCTTCTCTATCTCTCCTACGTCTCGGCGAACCGCGACGAGGAGGTGTTCGAGGACCCCTACGAGTTCCGGCCCGAGCGCACCCCGAACCGCCACATCGGCTTCGGCTACGGCGGCCACGTCTGTCTCGGTCAGCACCTCGCGCGCCGTGAGATGCGCGCGTTCTGGGAAGAACTGATCCCGCGGCTCGATGCGGTGGAGATGGCCGACGAGGGCCGCATGGCCGAGTCGGAATTCGTGTGCGGGCCGAAGTCCGTGCCGATCCGTTACCGGATGCACTGAGCGCGAGGCGAGCATGCGAGCCCCGGGACAACGTCGCTGGCAGTGCAACACCTGCAGCGACATCTACGACGAGGCGCGGGGACTGCCGGACTACGGCATCGCGCCCGGTACCCGCTTCGAGGACCTGCCCGACGACTGGGCATGCCCGCTCTGCGGCACGCCCAAGGCGGACTTCTCCCTGCTGCCGGACTGAGCGGCCCTACGACAGGAACTGGCGCGGAGTCTTGCCGGTCCAGCGGCGGAATGCGCGCGTGAAATTGCTCTGGTCGGCGAAGCCGAGCAGGAACGTGATGTCCGCGAGGCTGTGTTCGCCCTGGCGCAGGTAGTCGAGCGCGAGGTCGCGCCGCGCGTCGTCCAGCAGCGTCTGAAAATTCGTGCCTTCGTCGCGCAGCCGGCGCTGCAGCGTGCTGATGCTCTGGTGCAGCGAGCGCGCGATGGTCTCCTGGTCGATCTCGCCGGAAGGCATCGCCTTCACGATCAGCGTGCGCACGCGCGCGGCGACCGTGGCCGGCTCGATCTGCTCGAGATAGCGCTCGGCCATGCGGTCCGCCTCGGCGGCCAGCGCGGGATTGCCGCTCGGCACGGGCTGGCGCGCGGTGGCGGCATCGAACTCGAACACGATCGTCGGGGCATCGAACACCACCGGGCAGCCGAGCACTTCGGCGAATGGGCCCGGGTCCGGCGGCGCGGCGTGCGGCAGGTGCACGCGCAGCGGCACGCCCTGGACGCCGGCGCACAGCTTGAGCAGCCGGCAGAGGAGCACCGCGAAGGCGTCGAAGGTCGCGACCGACGGCAACACCGAGTTCGCGGTGGCCCGACCCTCGAGATTGATGGTCGGGCCGCGATCGACCACGACCAGTCGTCCGTTGGTGCTCAGCACCCGGCTGTAGCGCTCGACGCGACGCAGCGCCGCCAGCAGGGTCGTGCTGCTCATGATCCCGAGTCCGAGCGCGTGGAACACGGCGGGGCGCGCCCGCTGGCCCACGCGCAGGCCGAACAGGGGATCGCCCGAGGCCTGCGAGGCGAGGCTCCAGAGCTTCTGCAGGCGGGGCACCGCGCCGCGCGCGTTCGGGCGCGAAGGCAGGTCCGGGTCGACCCCCGCCTGGCGGGCGAGGGCACCGAAATCCAGCCCGTAATCGCGCAGGACCTCCTGCACGGGCACGAGGGTCACGGCGAGCGTCGTCGGGGAATCGGGCATGCGGCGGTCGTCCCTGTCTGCCGGCCCATCTTAATCCAAGCGGCCCCTTGCATTGACCGCCCGTGACCAGCGTTTGACGCCGCACGACCAGCCCCGTCGCCAGGCCGGTCGCCGTGAGGTACCCCGACCAAGGATTGCCGCGCCCGGACCAGAGGCCCGCCGCCCCGGTCCCTACAGTGCGCGCCGCCATGGACAAGCCCAATCCGCGACGATTTCCCCTCGGCGGCCCCTTCAAGGAAGGCTCGGACGACCCGGCCGCCCAGGCCCTGGTGCAGCTCATCGAGTCGGAGCGCATGCTGGCGCGCCTCGAGGAATCCGAACTGGTGCGGCAGCAGGACCCGGGCCAGGTCTGGCTGCTCTGGTTTGCGATCGGCGCCACCGACGAGATCTGCCGATACTCCCAGCGTCGCGACGAGTTGCAGCGCAACAATGTCTTCCGCGCGGTGGTCGGCCTCATCTTCGGCCAGGGTGTGCAGTCCTCGATCAACCCGATCGACGCCAGCAGCCAGCTGATCGATCTGTTCGAGTCGGCCGGCGCGGAGGCGGTCCGGGCCTGCATGCGGGGCGACCGCAAGCTCGGGTATTACCTCGAGGCGCTCAAGGTCGCTTCCCGGTCGGCCTCCTGATCTGCCCCCGCCCGGCCGCTGCCGCCTCCGCGGCTGGCTCGCCGCCCGCGACCCGCAGTACCATGTCTGCAGGGGAGAGGGAGTTCGATGGCAAGGCGCATCGAAGGGATGGCGCGTGCGGCGCGGATCGCGCTGGCCTGCGCACTGGTCGTCGGGGGAGCGGCAGGCGCCGATCCGCCACCGGCTGCGCCTGCGCCTGAGGTGACCGCTCCACCGCCCGATCCGGCGCCGCCGCCCGTCGATCGCGACCGTCTCATGGAAATCGTCGTGCAGTACCTGGACGTGGCTTTCGTGCACGAGCCGCGCGAGGACCGCACCGCCCAGCTGCAGCCGCCCGCCGGGCGGACCTTGCTGAATCAGTAGCCCGTCGCGATCCTGAGCGCATGCAGTGCCGCGCAGGCGGCGAGGCCGGCCAGCACGTCGTCGAACATGATGCCGAAGCCGCCGCCCACGTTGTCGTCGCACCAGCGGATGGGCCACGGCTTCCAGATGTCGAACAGCCGGAACAGCGCGAAGCCGGCCAGCACCCATTCCCAGCGCAGCGGCACCAGGAACATCGTGATCCAGTAGCCGACGAACTCGTCCCAGACGATGCCGCCGTGGTCGTGCACGCCGAGGTCGCGGGAGACGGTCTCGCACAGCCACACGCCAGCGCCGAACGCCGCGACGACGGCGAGCGCATACGCCAGCGTCGGCAGGTGGGCCAGCAGCAGGTACAGCGGGATCGCGACCAGCGTGCCGAACGTGCCGGGCGCGAAGCGCGCGAGACCGCTGCCGAGGCCGAACGCGAGCCAATGGCGCGGATTGCGCAGGACGAGCGGGTTGATGTCGGGATCGAACAGCACCGCGGTGTGGCGTGTTTCAGGCGAGCGCCGCCGCGCGCCGGGCGCGCGACTCGTCGCACAGTTCACCGAGCGCGGCGAGGCAGCCGGCGAGGTCCGCGTCGCGCAGGTCGCCCATCACGGCCAGCTGGAAGTAGTGCGG
>JBGAHO010000048.1:0-29700 GCA_044226195.1 Steroidobacteraceae bacterium | reverse complement strand
CCGCCTATTTTCTTCGCGGGGCGAAAGACACCCCGAATCGGCCGCCTATGCCCCGCGCTTCGGGCGCATCCCGGCCGATCGCGTCCGCGCAACGCGGCAGCTAGGCAGCCGCCGGCGGGAACACCGCATTGGCGTCGAAGACCGGCCCATCCACGCAGACGCGCTTCATCGCGAGCGAGCCGTCCTGCTGCACCACCGGCACCGCGCAACCCGCGCAGCCGCCGACCGCGCAGGCCATGAACTCCTCGAGCGAGACCTGGCACGGCACCCCGAAGCGGCGCGCCACGCGCGCCGTGGCCTGCAGCATCGGCGTCGGCCCGCAGGCGAAGACCTCGACTTCCGCCAGTGCGGTGGCATCGAGCGACGCCAGCCACGTGGCCGCGAGGTCCGTGACGTAACCCGCGAAGCAGCCGGGGAAACCCGCGAGCGTCGCGAGCCGGCTCGCCACGCCCCAGTCATCGAGCAGCGGCATGCACGCAATCGCTTCCGGCGGCATGCCCGGCACCACGATCGTCGAGGGCCGCGCGCGGAACGGGAACTCGATCTCCGAGCCCATCAGCACCAGCGGCTGCCAGCGCGCGTCCTGCCGGCCCTTCAGCGACTCGGCGAGGAACACCATCGGCGGGATGCCGACGCCGCCGCCGACCAGCAGCGTGCGCGGCCGCTCGACGTGGGGCGTGAACCCCTGGCCGATCGGGCCCATCACGCTGATCGTCGCCCCGACCGGGCGCTGCGACAGCGCCTCGAGACCGGGACCGACGATCTTGTAGAGGATGTCCACCCAGCCGGCACGCGCATCGACGCGCATGATCGACAGCGGCCGGCGCATCGGCACCTGCGGGTCGCAGGTGAGGTGCACGAAACTGCCCGGGACGGCCGCGGCGGCGCACTTCGGCGCCTGCACGCGGATCACGAACTGGCGGCCGGGATATTCCTGCCGCGCTAGCAGCGTGGCGTCCTCGACGAAGATCGTGCCGCGGTGCGGGCGCGCCGGATCGCTCATCCCGCCCTCCGGCCGGCCTCGACGTTGCGCATCTGCACGTTGCGCACGATGGTCGCGAGCACCGCCATGCGCACGGCGACGCCGTTGCGCACCTGCTGCTGCACGGCGGAGTGCGGTCCGTCGGCGATCGCGCTGGTGATCTCGATGCCGCGGTTCATCGGGCCCGGGTGCAGCACGATCGCGTCCGGCCGCGCGTGCGTGATGCTCTTCTCCGTGATGCCCCATTCCTTGAGGAACGCGTCGACGTCCGGCACCTGCGAGGCGTCCATGCGCTCCTTCTGGATGCGCAGCGCCATGATCACGTCCGCGCCGCGGATGCCCTCGGCGAGGGTGTCGTAGCGCTTCGCGCCCGGGAATTCGTGCGGCTCCGGCGCGAGGTGCGCCGGCGAGACGAAGCGCAATTCGCCGACGCCGAGCGTCTGCAGCGCCGTGCCCGAGGAGCGCGCGACGCGCGAATGGCTGATGTCGCCGACGATCGCGACGCTGAGATTGCGCACGTCGCCCTTGCGCTGGCGGATGGTGAGCACGTCGAGCAGGCCCTGCGTCGGGTGCGAGACGTTGGCCTCGCCGGCGTTGAGCACGCTCACGTGCGGCTGGACGTGGCTCGCGACGAAGGCCGGCAGGCCGGGCTCGGAGTCGCGCATCACGAACACGTCGACCATCATCGCCTGCAGCGTGTAGATCGTGTCGAGCACCGTCTCGCCCTTCACGCGCGAAGAGGAGTGCAGGTCGAGGTTGACCACGTCGGCGCCGAGGCGCCTGGCCGCCAGTTCGAACGACACGCGGGTGCGCGTGCTCGGCTCGAAGAACAGGTTGGCCACCGTGCGCCCGAGCAGCGCGCCGTCGCGCGCGGGCAGGTCGCCCGGCGTGCGCACGTAGAACTGGGCGAGGTCGAGCAGGTGGTTCAACTCGTCGCCCGTGAGTCCATCGAGCGTGAGCAGGTGACGCAGCCGGCCTTGCGGGTCGCGCTGCTGGGTGACGCCGGTGTCGGTCTTCAAGGGTTCGCTCCGGGGAAAACGCGGGCAGGTCGGGCCGTCGGGTCCCGACCGGCCTGTCAGCGCGTCCCGCGCAGCCAGGTCTCGAGGATCAGGCGTGCGGCGTTGGCGTCGATGTCCTGCGGCCGGACCCGTCGCGACTTCGCACCCGACCGGCGTGCCTCGCGCAACTCGTCGGTTGCGGCACGGGAGGTCAGGCGTTCGTCGACGAAATCCACCGGCAGGCCGCTGCGTCGCGCCAGTTCGTCGCCGAAGGCGCGGCACGTCGGGGTCAGGACCGTGTCGGAACCGTCCATATTATAGGGGAGCCCCACCAGCAGGCGGGACGGTCCCCATTGCTGCAAACACTGCTTGACGGCCGCCCAGTCCGGGCCGGCGTCGGAGGAGGGCAGCACGCCGACCGGGCTGGCGGTGCCGCTCAGGGTCTGGCCGACGGCGACGCCGATCCGGCGGCTGCCGTAGTCGAAGGCCACCACGACTTCGGCGCGGGCGGTCATGCCGGGACCCTCAGGCGTGGCCGGCGTCGCTGCTGAGGTGCAGCAGGTCGACGCCGAGCAGCCGGCAGGCGGACTGCCAGCGGTCCTCGAGCGGCGTCGAGAACACCAGCCGGTCGTCCGCCGGGACCGTCAGCCAGGCGTTGGCGGCCAGTTCGTCCTCGAGTTGCCCGGCCGACCAGCCGGCGTACCCCAGCGCGACCACGGCCTCGTCCGGCCCCTCGCCGCAGGCGAGGGCGTCCAGGATGTCGCGCGATGTAGTGAGGTGGACTCGTTCCGAGAACGGCAGCGACGACTCCCAGCGGCCCTGGGGTGAGTGCAGCACGAAGCCGCGGTCCGTGTGCACCGGGCCGCCGCGCAGCACCGGCTGGCGCGTGATGCGCGAGCGGCTGGCGTCGAGGCCGAGCTGCGTGAACACGTCCGACAGGTGCATCGGCAGCGCCTTGTTGATGACGATCCCGAGCGCGCCCTGCGGGCTGTGCTCGCAGACCAGCGTCACCGACTGGGCGAAGTTCGGATCGTCCATCGCCGGCATGGCGATGAGGAACTGGTTGGTGAGGTAGGCGGTGGCCATGGGGGCGGGCCCGTTCAGCGACCGTCCGAGAACACGGCGCTGTCGCCGAGCTGGCCGTTCAGGAACTGCCACTCGTAGGCGAACCGCAGCACCGGGTATTTCGCGCGCATGGCGGCCGGGAACGGGTCGAACGGCGAGGCGAGCTTGACGATGTTGACGGCGGCGTTGTCGAGCTCGCGGTGGCCGCTCGAGCGCCGCACCAGCACCGACTCGAGGCTGCCGTTGGCGCGGATCGAGACCTCGAGCACCGGGTTGCCGGACATCGTGCGGCGGCGCGCCTCGTTCGGGAAGTTGATCGTGCCGACGCGCTCGATGCGCCGCTTCCAGCCGTCGAGGTAGCTCGCAATGACCGTCTCGCGGGTATCCGCGAGGAGCGTGTCGTCGGGGGACTGCTCGCCGCGCAGCGCCAGCTCGCGCGAGGCGGCCGAGGCGTTGACGCCGATCTGGTCGAGCGGCCGCGATTCCTGCGGCACGGCGTAGAACTGGGTGACGTGCTCGGCATCCGCGCCCGCGTCCGCGCGCTGCTTGGCGAAATTGCGGCTCGACAGCACCGGCGCCCCGCCGAGGGTCTCGTCGGCCTGCTGCGAGCTGGGGCTGTCGCCCTCGGGCGAGCCTTCGTTCTCGAGCACCGAGCGCGTGGCTTCCGGCAGCGAGGTGCGCGTGCGGCCGAGGGTGGTCCCGTAGCCGCGCTGGTTGCGCTGCGCGAGGTAACCCGCGTTCGGGTTGGCAGACTCGTTCGGGCCGTCCGGGACCAGCAGCACCTCGAGCGTGGGCAGCGGATGCTCGTCGCGCGGCGGCGCCGTGAAGCGCACGCCGAGGATGAACACGCCGTGCACCAGCGCCGCGAGGAAGATCGCGAGCGCCAGGGGGTCGTCCTGTCCGCGCGTGAGCCTGAGATCCATGTGCGACGAGGCTACAGCCGGCGCGCGATCGCGTCCATGAGGCTGCCCGCGATGTCGAGCCCGAACTGCCGGTCCAGTTCGCGGACCCCGGTCGGACTCGTGACGTTGATCTCAGTCACGAAGCCGCCGATCACGTCGAGCCCGACGAACAGCATGCCGCGCTCGCGCAGCACCGGGCCGATCTGCGCCGCGAGCCAGCGGTCGCGGTCGTTGAGCGGGCGGCCCACGCCCTTGGCGCCGGCGGCGAGGTTGCCGCGGTTGTCGGCGGCCGAGGGAATGCGGGCGAGCGCGTAGGGGGCCGGTTCGCCGTCGACCAGGATGACGCGCGTGTCGCCGGTCTCCACGATCTCGGGCAGGTAGCGCTGCACGATCGCAAAGCGCTGGCCGTAGTCCGTCAGCGTCTCGAAGACCACGTTGGCGTTCTTGTCGCCGAGATCGACCACGAAGATCGAGCGGCCGCCCATGCCGTGCAGCGGCTTGCAGACGATGCGCTGGTGCTCGCGCAGGAACGCATGCATGTCGCCCATGTCGCGCGTGATCAGCGTGGGCGCGCAGCACTCCGGGAACCACGCGGTGAACACCTTCTCGTTCATGTCGCGCAGGCCCTGCGGCCGGTTGACGACCCGCGCGCCCTGCAGTTCGGCCCGCTCGAGGATGTAGGTGCTGTAGATGTACTCGGTGTCGAACGGCGGGTCCTTGCGCATCAGGATCGCGTCGAAGTCGCCGAGCCGCTCGATGCGCGCCTCGCCGAGCGTGTACCAGTCCTCCGGATCGTCGCGCACGGTGACCGGATGCGCGCGTCCCGTCGCCACGCCGTCGCGCAGCCAGAGGTGGCCCAGCTCGAGGTAGGCGATCTCCCAGCCGCGCCGCTGCGCCGCGAGCATCATCGCCAGCGTCGTGTCCTTGGCCGGCTTGATGTCCTCGATCGGGTCCATCACGACGGCAATGCGAGTGCGTGCGTCAGCCATGCGAGCTCCGGCGGTGCGCGGCCCGCTCGGGACCGCCTGTGATGGACGTCATGTTATCGAAAGCGGCCAATGGCAGGGGGCTGTCCAATATGTTAAAACCCCCTCGCGAGCGGTAGCCTCGCGCTTTAGCGTCGCTGTGGGCGATGCAACTTCCCTTCCGAGGGTTCGAAGGCATGGAAAACACGGCAGCCAGCAGCAGCAGCCGGCCACGGTTGGCCGGGCTCAAGGTGCTGGTCATCGACGACAGCAAGACCATCCGGCGCACGGCCGAGACACTGCTCGCCCGCGAGGGCTGCGAGGTCTTCACGGCGGTGGACGGATTCGACGCGCTGTCGAAGATCGCCGACCACCAGCCCGACATCGTCTTCGTCGACATCATGATGCCGCGGCTCGACGGCTACCAGACCTGTTCGCTGATCAAGCACAACAAGGTCTTTCGCAACATCCCGGTGATCATGCTCTCGTCCAAGGACGGGCTCTTCGACCGGGCGCGCGGCCGCATCGTCGGGTCCGAGCACTACCTCACCAAGCCCTTCACCCGCGAAGAGCTGCTCGGGGCGATCGAGACTCACGTGCACCGCTGACGCCGGACGAATCGGAGGACTGTAGCCGTGGCATTGGTACTGATCGTGGACGACTCGCCGACCGACGTTCACGTGATGCAGCAGGCGCTCGAGCAGCACGGGTTCAAGACGGCCGCGGCTGCCGACGGCGGCGAGGGACTGCGGCTCGCCCGCGAGCTGCGCCCCGACCTGATCCTCATGGACATCGTCATGCCGGGCGTGAACGGATTCCAGGCGACGCGCCAGCTCGCCAGCGACCCGGACACGCGCTCCATCCCCGTCATCATGGTCACCTCGAAGTCGCAGGAGTCGGACCGGGTCTGGGGCCTGCGCCAGGGGGCGGTTGACTACATCGTGAAGCCCGTGGCGACGGAGCAGCTGGTGCGCAAGGCGCAGGCTGCCCTCGCCGGCTGACATGGCAGGCGACGCGACGCTGCGCTCACTGCGCGACCGCCCGTTCGAGCTCCTCAAGGAACTCGACCGGCGTGCCCGCGCCGCCGCCCAGGGCCAGCCGGAAGCGGCGGCCGGCGGCACCGAGTGGGTCGGCATCGCCTTCCGCCTCGGCGGCGAAGCCTTCCTCCTCGCGCGCGAGGAAACCCGCGAAGTGATGAGCTACCCGGCGTCGGTGACGCGGGTGCCCGGCGCACGCGGCTGGATCCGCGGCCTCGCCAACGTGCGCGGCCAGCTGCTGCCCGTGATCGACCTGCGGGCCTTCCTCGGCTCGGGCAACACCACGGTGGGCCGCACCACGCGCGTGCTCGTCGCCAATCATCGCGAGATCCCCGCCGGCCTCGTCGTCGACGAGGTGATGGGGTTCCGCCGTTTCTATGAAAGCGAATTTTCGGCCGACCTGCCGCCCACGCTGCTGCGCTGCGAGCGCTATCTCGCCGGCGCGTTCAAGCGCGGTGCGGAGGTCTGGCCCGTGTTCAGCGTGCGAACGCTGCTGGAAAGTCCGCAGTTCCTGCAGGCGGCCGCCTCGTAGGCCGCGCGGGTCGCGCATCGACGATCGGGTGACGACATGAGCAACAGATTCGACGCCGCCAGGCTGCAGCCGCTGCTGCTCGGCGTGGCGCTCGCCTCGGCCCTGCTGGCCGCGTTCGCGCTGACGTTCTCCGGCCGCTCGGGGGACCAGCAGGCGCAGCTGCGCGAGCACGTGGCAACGCTCGGCTCGCTGTCGCAGAACATCCCGTTGCAGGCCGGCGCCGCCGTGCGCGGCTCGGCGCCGGCGTTCGATGCCCTGGCGGATTCGCGCGCGCGCCTGGAGCGCGTGCTGAACGAGATCGACGCCGGCAAGTCCGCGGTCGGCATGCTCGCGTCGCCGAGTGCGCGCGTCCTCGGCGGCGAGACCGGCTGGCCGGCGCTGCTCGAGCAGTCGCAGGCCGTGCTCGACGGGCGCGATGCCGCGCTCAAGGCACAGAAGGCCGCCGCGTCCGTGCGCGACCTCACGCCGCAGCTGCTCGCGGCGTCGGCGGCGGTCGCCAAGGCGATGGGCCCGACCCGCGATGCCGCGGTCAACAGCGCCTTCGAGCGCTTCGACCTCAAGGCGCAGGCGGTCGAGCAGGACCTGTCGGCACTCGCGGACGGCACGGCCTCGGTCGAGGCCGCCTCGCGCCGCCTCACCGACAGCCTCTCGTTCATGGGGCAGGTCACGGCCGCGCTGACGGGCGAGCGCACCAGCGCCGGATTCCAGGCCACGGCGGCCGGCCCCGCGGCCGACGCCGCCCGCGTGCTCGCCACGCTGTTCCGCAGCGAGTCCGACCAGGTCAAGGGTGCGATCGCGCTCGGCGACCGGCTCGAGCAGATGCAGGCCGCGCGCAACGCCCTCGCCGAGAGTGGCGCCTCCCTGTATGCGAGCCTCGGCCGCGTCGACCCGGGTCACTCGGCCGGCCTCGCCGGCTGGATCGCCAGTCCCTGGGTGCCGCTGCTGTTCGTGGTCATCACGCTGGTGGCGGTCGGCGCCGCGCTGTGGCTGCAGCGCGAGCTCGCGGCCCTGCGCCACGCGGCCGAGCAGCAGGCGCGGCAGAACGAACGCAACCAGCAGGCGATCCTGCGCCTGCTCGACGAGCTGTCGAGCCTCGCCGACGGCGACCTGACGGTGCAGGCCACGGTCACCGAGGACATCACCGGCGCCATCGCCGATTCGATCAACTACGCGATTGAGGCGCTGCGCGAACTGGTGGTCACGATCAACGACTCGGCGATCAAGCTCGACGCCGCGACGCGCTCCACGCAGGCGGTCTCGACGCACCTCGCCAAGGCCTCCTCCGCGCAGTCCAAGCAGATCGGCTCGGCCTCCGAGTCGATCACCGCCATGGCGTCCTCGACCGAGGAAGTCTCCGGCAACGCCGAGCGCGCCTCCGACGTGGCGCGCCACTCGGTGGACATTGCCCACAAGGGCGGCGACGCGGTGCGCCGCACGATCGACGGCATGAACGCCATCCGCGAGAACATCCAGGAGACCTCGAAGCGCATCAAGCGCCTCGGCGAGAGCTCGCAGGAGATCGGCAACATCGTCGAGCTGATCAACGACATCGCCGAGCAGACCAACATCCTCGCGCTCAACGCGTCCATCCAGGCGTCGATGGCGGGCGAGGCGGGGCGCGGTTTCGCGGTCGTCGCCGACGAGGTGCAGCGGCTCGCCGAGCGGGCCGCCAACGCCACCAAGCAGATCGAGGTGCTGGTGCGCACCATCCAGGCCGACACCAACGAGGCGGTGGTCTCGATGGAGCGCACCACGACCGACGTGGTCGGCGGGGCGCTGCTGGCCGAGAACGCCGGCGCGTCGCTCGAGGAGATCGAGCAGGTGTCGAACCAGATCGCGAGCCTGGTGCAGAACATCTCGGCGAGCGCGCGCCAGCAGGCGGGCGTGTCGCAGAGCATCTCGCGCAACATGCAGGTCCTGCGCGAGATCAGCTCGCAGACCGCCGAGAGCACGTCCGCGACCTCGAGCTCGATCGGCAAGCTGGCCGAGCTCGCGACCCAGCTGCGCAAGTCGGTGACGGGCTTCCGCCTGCCGCCGGGCGTGAAGACCGCCACCAGTGGCGAATACCCCGTGCTGAGCGCCGACGAAGCGGAGGCGGGCGAGCGCCCGCGCCGCGTGAGCGGCATCGGCTGAGACGCAACCCGCCAGGCGTGACGTGAGCACCGGACCCCAGACAGTGGCCAGCGTCGACGAGGCACATGCCTCGCTGCAGGTCATCGCGCGTGAGATCGCCGCCGAGCTGAACGAGGCGCGTGCGGCGCTCGAAGTCTTTGCCGAGAAGCCCGACGACCGTGGCGCGCTGCATCGTTTCGCGGCGCACGTGCATCTCGCCCGCGGCGCGTTGCGCCTCGCCGAGGTGTACGGCGGCTCGCTGCTGGCCGAAGAGATGGAGCACGTCGCGCGTTACGTCGACGTGCACGCGGGCGACGGCAAGGCCGACAACGACTGCCTCGAGGCGCTGATGCGCGCCATGGAACAGCTGCCGTCGTACGTCGAGCGAGTCGCCTCGGGCGGTCGCGACGTCCCGCTCGCGCTGCTGCCGCTGCTGAACGATCTGCGCGCGGCCCGCGGCAGCGCGTTGCTGTCCGAAGGCACGCTGCTGCTGCTCAACCTGCGCTCGGACGAGCCGGCGCGTCCCGCCTCCGTGCACGCGGGCGATCGCGAGATCGCCGACCTCGCGCGCCGCCTGCGGCCGCGCTTCCAGATCGCGCTGCTCGGCTGGATCCGCGGCGAGAACGTCGACGGCAACCTCGGCCAGCTCGCCGACATCGCCAGCCAGTTCGAGATCGCCGCCTCGACCCAGCCGCTGTTCCAGTTGTGGTGGGTGGTCGGTGCGGTGCTCGAGGCCCTGCGCCAGGAAGGCCTGCCGGGCAGCGTCTCCGTGAAGCGCCTGCTCGGGCACGTCGATCGCGAGCTGCGCCGCCTGCAGGAGACCGGCGAGCAGCGGTACGCCGACCAGCCGCCCGTCGAACTGCTGAACAACCTCCTGTTCTACGTCGCGCGGGCCCGCGTCGCCGGTCCGCGGGTGGAGGGCGTGCGTCGCTCCTTCCGCCTCGACCAACTGCTCGCGATCGAGCCGCAGGACGAGTCGAACGAGACGCTGTCCGCGCCGAGCGTGCGGCTCATGAAGACGGTGGCGGCCGCAATCCGCGAGGACCTCACGCGCGTCAAGGACGTGCTGGACATTTTCGTGCGCAAGGGGGCCCAGCAGGTCGAGGAGCTGGTGCCGCAACTCGAGATGCTGCACAAGATTTCCGACACGCTCGGCGTGCTCGGCCTCGGCGCGTTGCGCGATCGCGTGCAGGGCGAGATCGACGCGCTGAAGGCGATCGTGGACAAGCGCATCGCGCCCGACGATACCGCGTTGCTCAGCATCGCCTCGGCCCTGATCGCGGTCGAGGACAGTCTCGATGCGCAGCTGGTGCGCCTGATCGTGCCCGAGCCGCGAGGCGCGGCGGATCAGTCGGGCGAGCCCACCGACGACGAATTCCGCCAGGTGCAGGACGCGGTGCTGCGCGAGTGCATCGTCAACATGGCGCGCATCAAGGAAGCGGTCACGCAGGCGCTGGCGGCGCCCACCGAAGCGCAGGGCCTCGATCAGGTCCCGGCGCTGGTGCGCGGCATCACGGCCGGCCTGCTCATGCTCGGCAAGCAGCGCGCGGTCGAAGTGATGGAAGGCGTCGGCCGTGCCCTCGGCACCATCGTGCGCCCGGGTCCGGGGGCCCTCGCACCCGCCCGGCTCGACCGGCTGGCGGACGCCATCGTGGCGGTCGAGTACTACATGGAGATGCTGCAGGCCGGCCGCGCCGACCAGTGGCAGATGCTGTCGGCGGCCGAGACGGCGCTGGCGGACAGCGAACCGGGCGCGGTGCCGCGCGTCGTGCCCCTGCGTCCGGCCCGGGCCGACGAGCCCGTCGCCGCAGCGCCGGTGTCTGCACCGGCCCCGGAGTCCGCACCGACGCCGGGGGTCGAGGTTCCCGCGCCTTCGGCGTCGCCCGCGACGGCGGCCGCGGCAGCGGTCGCACCGCCCACCACGGTCGATCGCGAATTCGTCGAGCTGTTCGTCGAGGAGGCGCGCGAGAACATCGCACGGCTGCAGACGCTGTTCCCGCAGTGGGAGCGGAACCCGCTCGACGCCGACGCGCTGCGCGACGTGCGCCGCGCCTTCCACACGCTCAAGGGCAGCGGCCGCATGGTCGGTGCGCGTCGGGTCGGCGAGTTCTCGTGGAGTATCGAGAGCCTGCTGAACCGCGTCATCAGCCAGACGCTGCCGCGCACGCCGGACATCGTCGAGACGGTGCGCGACGCGGTGTCGGCGATGCCACAGCTGGTCGACGAGATCGAGCGCGGTGGCCAGGCGGCGGTCGACGTCGACGCCATCATGGCGCGCGCCGACGCCCTGTCCGGACGCGAAGCTACCGGCTTGCCGGCGGCCCAGACCACGCCGCTCGCGCCGCCACCGGCGGTCGTGCCGCCACCTGCGCCGGTCGAGCCGGTGCCGGCCGCGGCGGCCGTCGAACCCGTCGCGGACGCGCCGGTCCATGCAGCCGAGGCTCCCGCCGAGCCGTCCATGGATCCGGTGCTGCGCGAGATCTATCGCAAGGAAACCGCCGGTCACATCGCCGCCGTGCGCGACTTCATCGAGCGCTGCGGCCGCAGCGTCCCGCCCTACCACATCAGCGAAGCGCTCTATCGCGCCTGCCACACGCTCGCCGGCATCGCCAAGACGGCCGGGGCGCGGCAGGGCATCAAGGTCGCCGAGCCGATGGAGGACTACGTCCGCAAGCTGTTCGACAACGGCCACGGGTTGCCCGAGGAAGGGCTGCTGCTGTTGCGCGACACGGTCCGGCTGCTCGAGACGGTGTCCGAGCACGTCGACGAGAACACGGGCTTCTTCCCCGAGCAGGGGCGACTCGTCAGTGGCTGGCACGCGCTCGACCGCGCGCTCGACGCCGAACTGGCGAGTCTCGCCGAGGCGGCCGAGCAGACGCTCGGTGAAATGTGGCGGCCGGCGGCGACGCCGGTGGCCGAACCGCCGGCGACCGTCGTGTCGCCCGTGGAGGAGCAGACGGAGCCCTCGCTGCCGGAACTCGCGGCGAGCTTCGAGGGCCTCGAGCCCGACACCGACCACACCCTTCCGCACGAAGCGCTGCCGGACGCCGGGTCGACGGCCGAGCGGCACGCGGCACTCGAACCGACCGTGATGCTCGAGCCGACGCAGTTGCTCGAGTCGATGCGCGCCCGCGACGCCTGGTCCAGCGAGCCGACGCAGGTGCTGGAGGTGGCGGCGCCCACCGAACCGCCGGCCGGCTACGAGCCGACGCAGCTGCTCGAAGCACTGCCCGAGCCGGTCGGGACCCCGGCCAGCGAGGTGCCGGTCGAGCCTGAACCTTCGAGCGTCGAGAGCGACGTCCGCGTCGAGGAAATCGTCGCCGAGGAGTTCGCGGCGGAGGAGATCGTCCTCGAGTCGCCGCCCGAGGACGAACCGGCATCCGAGTCCGCCGAACTGCTCGAGGGGGTGCCCGAGGCAGGCGCGCCGATCGACGCGGCGACTCCGGTCGCGCCCGAGTCGAGCATCGAGCCGGCATTCGAACCGATGTTCGAGCAGGCTCCGCCCGCCGAGCCGCCCGTCGCGCCGACGCTCGTGGCGCCCACGCCGGTCATCGCGCCTCCTTCGGCGCCGATCGCACCGGTCGCCGGTCCCGCCGATGCGGAATTCGACGCCGACATCGCCGCGATCTTCGGCGAGGAAGCGACCGAACTGCTCGAGCAGGCCGACGTCGCGCTGTCGAACTGGGTCCGCGACCGGGCCGACACCAGCCAGGTCACCGAGCTCAAGCGACTGCTGCACACGCTGAAGGGCGGTGCGCGCATGGCCGGCATCCGCGCCATGGGCGACCTGAGCCACGAACTCGAGTCGTTCCTCGCGACGGTCGAGTCCGGCGCGGTCCAGGCCGAGGCGGGCGCCATCGAGGTGCTGCAGGCCTCGCTCGATGAATTGCAGCGGATGCGCGAAGCGGCCGCGACGGGTCAGCAGATCGCGCCCGCCTCGTCGCTGCTGGCGCGCATTCGCGCCGTCGCGGGCGGTGTCGCCGTCCCTGCCGCCGAGCCCGCCATCGCGCCGCCGTCCGAGCCGGTGGTGGTCGAATCGCCGAGCGAGGTTGCACCCGTGCCGGGCGAGGTCCAGGCCGAGTACGAACTCGCGCCGCCCGAACCGGAACCCGCGCTGCCGATCGACGAGCCGCTCGAGCCGACCGCCCGAGCCGTCGGCGGCGAGGTCCAGGCCGAGTACGAACTCGCGCCGCCCGAACCGGAACCCGCGCTGCCGATCGACGAGCCGCTCGAGCCGACGCCCGCCGTCGGCGGCGATTCGCTCACCCAGGTCGTGCCGGTGCTGCCGGGCCGCGAGCCCGTGGCGCCCGTCGAGCGCCAGGAACTGGCGCGCGTCGATGCGGACCTGCTCGATGAGCTGCTGAACAACGCCGGCGAGGTCAGCATCTTCCGTTCGCGCGTCGAGCAGCAGATGACCTCGTTCGAGTTCAACCTCGCCGAGCTCGACCGCACCGTCACGCGCCTGCGCGAGCAGCTGCGCAAGCTCGAGATCGAGACCGAGACGCAGATCCTCAACAAGCACCAGGACGACTTCGGCCACCGTGCCGACTTCGACCCGCTCGAGCTCGATCGCTATTCGATGATCCAGCAGCTCTCGCGCGCGCTCGCCGAGTCGGTCAGCGACGTGGCGAGCATCGAGGGCCTGCTCGAGAACCTCAACCGCGAGACGCAGAACCTGCTGCAGCAGCAGGGCCGCATCGTGGCCGAGCTGCAGAACGGCCTGATGAAGACGCGCATGGTGCCGTTCCAGCGGCACGTGCAGCGGCTCACGCGCCTCGCGCGCCAGGCGGCCAACGAGGTCGGCAAGAGAGTCGAACTGGTGGTCGAGGGCGGCGCCGGCGAGATCGACCGGCAGGTGCTCGAGCGCATGCTGCCGCCGTTCGAGCACATGCTGCGCAACTCGATCGTGCACGGCGTCGAGACACCCGCCGAGCGCGTGGCCGCGGGCAAGCCCGAGGCGGGCACCATCACCATGCGGTTGCAGCGCGAAGGCGCCGAAGTCGTGATCGTCGTCGAGGACGACGGCGCCGGGCTCAACGTGCCGGCGATCCGCGCCAAGGCACGCCAGACCGGCCTGTTGCGGCCCGACCAGGACCTCACCGACGAGCAGGCGCTGCAGCTCATCCTCGAGCCGGGGTTCAGCACGGCCGATCGCCTGACGCAGCAGGCCGGCCGCGGTGTCGGCATGGACGTCGTCGCCACCGAGGTGAAGAAGCTCGGCGGCGGCCTGTTCATCGAGTCGACGCCGGGCCGCGGCGCGCGCTTCACCATCCGGCTGCCGTTCACGCTGGCCATCACCCAGGCGCTGATCGTGCGCGTGCACGACGAACTCTTCGCGCTGCCGGTGGCGACGGTGGAGGGCGTGGCGCGGCTGCAGCGTTCCGAGATCGAGCGTCACCTCACCGAGGAGACGCCGACCTTCGCCTACGGCGGCAACACCTATCGCTTCCAGCACCTCGGCTCGTTCGTCGGCACCGGGCCGTCGACGCTGCCGGAGACCGACCAGGCGCTCGCGGTCATCCTCGTGCGCGCCGGCGAGCACTCCACGGCGCTCGTGACCGACGAACTGGTCGGCAGCCGGGAGGTTGTCGTCAAGTCGGTGGGACCGCAGGTCGCGTCCATCCGCGGCATCTCGGGCGCCACCATCCTCGGCGACGGCCGCATCGTCATCATCCTCGACGTCGGCGCGCTCGTGCGTTCCGAGTGGCGCGCGCGGCCTGCCGATGCGACCGCGCGTCCGTCGCGCGACGACCGCATCTTCGCCCTGGTCGTGGACGACTCGATCACCGTGCGGCGCGTCACGCAGCGCCTGCTCGAGCGCAACGGCATGCGCGTGCTGACCGCGAAGGATGGCGTGGAAGCGCTCGCGCTGCTGCAGGAGCACGTGCCCGACGTGATCCTGCTCGACATCGAGATGCCGCGCATGGACGGCTACGAAGTCGCCGCCCACGTCCGCGGCGATCCGCGCATCGCCGAGGTGCCGATCATCATGATCACCTCGCGCGTGGGCGACAAGCACCGGGCCCGCGCCATCGAGATCGGCGTCGACGACTACCTCGGCAAGCCCTACCAGGAGAGCCAGCTGCTCGATGCCATCGAGCCGCTGGTGCTCGCCCGCCGCCGCCAGCAATGAGGCTGCAACCGCGATGAACGCCGTGGTCGACGAACTCTACTGCCTGCTGGTGCCGCTCGCGGACGACCGCGTGATCGTGCCGCGCTCCTGCGTCACCGAGGTGATCAACTACCAGGCGCCGACCCCGATGGAAGGCGCGCCCGCGTGGTACCTCGGCACGGTCGCCTGGGGCGGACGCCGCGTGCCGCTGGTCTCGTTCGAGGCGACCTGCGGTCGCACGCCGCCGCGCACCAGCGGTCGCACGCGCATCGTGGTGCTGCAGGGCATCACCGGCCGCATCGCCGGCGGCCATTTCGCGCTGCTCACCCAGGGTTTCCCGCAACTCGTGCGCGTCGGCAGCGACGTGCTGCAGAACGAGGATTCGCGCAGCTTTGGCGAGCGCATGCCGGTGATCCGGCAGGTGCGCATGCTGAACGAATACCCGCTGCTGCCCGACTTCGAGCGCCTCGAGGAAATGATCAGCGAGGAAACGCGGGCCGCCTGAGCAGGTTCAGGCCAGGTCGCCCCACAGCGCCTGCAGCACCGTCAGCGCGACGATCCCGGCGGTCTCGGTGCGCAGCACGCGCGGCCCGAGGCGCACCGGCGCGAATCCCGACTCGACCGCCCGCGCCAGTTCGGCGTCTTCCAGCCCGCCTTCCGGGCCGATCAGCAGTTTCACGCGCGTGCTCACGCTCGCAAGGCCGGCGAGCGAGGCCGGCCCGCTCGGACTCAGCACGAAGCGCTGGCCTTCGCGCGGCGCCTGCGCCAGCCAGGCCGACAGTTCCTGCGGCGGGCGGACCTCGGGCAGCACGCTGCGCCCGCACTGCTCGCACGCCCCGGCCACGATCGCCTGCCAGTGCCGGAGCTTCTTCTGGGCCTGCTTCTCGTCCAGGCGGACGACGCTGCGCGCCGACAGCACCGGCTGGATGACCCGCACCCCGAGCTCCGTCGCCTTCTGCAGCGTCCAGTCCATGCGTTCCCCGCGTGAGACCGCCTGCACCAGCGTGATGCCGAGCGGCGACTCGGCGAGGCCGGACGCGCGGGCGCCGACACGCACGCGCACGCGCTCGCCCTCGATCGCGAGGATCTCGCAGCGGAAGTCGCTGCCGCTGCCGTCGAAGGCCACGAGCGGCGCGCCGGCCCGCAGGCGCAGCACCTTCGTCACGTGGTACGCGGCGGCTTCGGGCAGCAGCACGTCGGCATCGGGCACGAGGGGCTGCTCGACGTGGACCCGGACGATGCGCATCAGAACTCCAGTCCCGCCGAGGACGCGGCCGGCGTCACGCCCGTCCGGCCTGCGCTGCCGGCGCGGCGCGTGGTCGCCGGGCAATCCGCGGTGGCGGCCACGATCGCGTCGCGCGCGGTCGTGACCAGCGCATCCACCTCGTCGGGAGTGATCACGTAGGGCGGCATGAAATAGACGACGTTGCCGAGCGGGCGCAGCAGCGCCTCGTGCTCGAGCCCGTGGCGATAGACGCGCAAGCCGCGGCGGTCGCGCCAGTCGAACGGCCGGCGCCGGTCGCCGTCCTGCGCCAGTTCCGCGGCGACGATCATGCCGCACTGGCGCAGTTCCGCGACGTGGGGCAGTTCGCCGAGCAGTTCGCAGGCCCGCCTGCCGAGGTGCCCGGCCAGCGCGCGGTTGCGCTCGATGACGCCGTCCGACTCGAAGATGCCGAGTGTCGCGAGCGCGGCCGTGCAGGCGAGGGCATTGCCGCTGTAGCTGTGGGAGTGCAGGAACGCCCGCAGGTTCGCGTATTCGTCGTAGAACGCGCCGTACACGTCCTCGCGCGTCAGCACCGCCGACATCGGCAGGTAGCCACCGGTCAGTCCCTTCGACAGGCAGAGGAAATCGGGTGTCACGGCGGCCTGCTCGCAGGCGAACAGCGTGCCGGTGCGACCGAAGCCGACCGCGATCTCGTCGGCGATCAGGTGCACGCCGTGGCGGTCGCAGGCCTCGCGCAGCAGGCGCAGGTACACCGGGTGGTACATGCGCATGCCGGCTGCGCACTGCACCAGCGGTTCGACGATCACCGCGCAGGTCTCGTGCGCGTGGCGGGCGAGCGCCTCTTCCATCGGCGCGAACAGGCGGCGCGAGTGCGCTTCCCAGTCCTCGCCCGGCTCGCGCTCGTAGCAGTCGGGCGAGGCGACGGTGATCACGTCCATCAGCAGCGGCTGGTAGATCTCGCGGTACAGCTCGACGTGGCCCACCGCCAGCGCGCCGAGGGTCTCGCCGTGGTAGCTGTTGGCAAGCGTGATGAAGCGGCGCTTGCCGCCGCGGCCCGAGTTGCGCCAGAAGTGGAAGCTCATCTTGAGCGCCACCTCGATGGCGCTCGAGCCGTTGTCCGCATAGAAGCAGCGCGACAGGCCCGGCGGCGCCAGCGCCACCAGCCGCTCGGCGAGCGCCACGGCGGGCTCGTGCGTGAAGCCGGCCAGCATCACGTGCTCGAGGCGCGCGAGCTGCGCGGTGATGGCGGCATTGATGCGCGGGTTCGCGTGGCCGAACAGGTTGACCCACCAGGAGCTGATGGCGTCGAGATAGCGGCGCCCGTCCGCGTCGTAGAGCCAGACGCCCTCGCCGCGCTCCACGGCGATCATCGGCAGCCACTCGTGGTCCTTCATCTGGGTGCACGGGTGCCAGACCACGCGCAGGTCGCGCGCCGCGAGCGGGTGCAGGGCGGGGGAAACGGGGTTCACGGACGCAGTTTAATTCAATCGCGTTGGCGCTCGCGCCGTCGCGACGGCATCATGGGCACATGCGTTCGCACCCGACAGCCCCGCGCCGGTCGCCGCCGCTGGCCGTCGATCCGGCCACCGGCCTGATCCAGGGGGCCCGGCAGGTCCCCTCGCCGAACTGCGACGACCGCCCGCCGGGCATGGCACCCGACCTCGTGATCCTGCACGGCATCAGCCTCCCGCCCGGGGAGTTCGGCGGACCCTGGATCGATCGCCTCTTCTGCAACCAGCTGCCGCCGTCGGAGCACCCGTATTTCGCCGAGGTGGCCGCCCTGCGCGTGTCGTCCCACGCGCTCGTCCGGCGCGACGGCGAGGTCGTGCAGTACGTACCGTGCCATCGCCGCGCGTGGCACGCCGGCGCGTCGTCGTGGCAGGGCCGCGAGCGGTGCAACGACTATTCGATCGGCATCGAGCTCGAGGGCACCGACACGGCGCCGTACGAGGACGTGCAGTACGCGGTCGCCGCGCAACTGGTCGCGCAGCTGTGCCGCGCCTACCCGGAAATCTCGACCGATCGCGTGGTGGGGCACAGCGACGTCGCCCCCGGCCGCAAGACCGACCCCGGCCTCGCTTTCGACTGGCCGCGCCTGCGCAGCGAACTGCAGCGGGCCTGGCACGGGCCGTCCGCATGAACCTGCTCGCGCTGCTTTTCGCCCTCGCGTGCGAGCGTGGCCTGACGCACTGGCTGCGGTTGCGCGAGGCACGCTGGCTCGATCACTACGCGGACCGCCTGCAGGCGCTGTTCGTCGGCCGCTCGGGCGTGCCGCTGCTGCTCGGTGCGGTGATTGCCGTCCTGCTGCCGGTGCTGCCCGTCGCGTTCGTTTCCGGCCTGTTCGGCTCCGGGCTGCTGCACCTGCCGCAGTTCGCGCTGGCGGTCTTCGTGCTGCTGTTTTCGTTCGGGCCGCGCGACCTGAAGGACGAGGTCGACGACTATGCGGCGGCGCTCGAGCGCGGTGACGCCGCGGCCGCGGCGGCGCTGGCCCGCGCGCTGCGCGAAGGCGACGTCGAACGCCATGCGCACGGTGCCCGGGAAGCAGTCGAAGAGGCCATCTTCGTGCAGGCCAACAACCGCATCTTCGGCGTGATCTTCTGGTTCATGCTCTTCGGGGCGGCCGGGGCCTGGCTGTTCCGCGTCAGCGACCTGCTGCGGCGGCGGGCCGCCTTCGAGGCCCTGCGCGCCGGCGCACCCGCGGGCGTGGACAGCTTTGCGACGGCACTGGCCCAGGTCCATGGCGTCCTGGCCTGGGTCCCGGCGCGGCTCGTGGCCGGGTCGTATGCGCTCGCCGGCAGCTTCGAGGACGCGGTCGGCAACTGGAAGGTCGCCGTCGACGGGGCGAGCCACGGACTGCTCGACCACAGCGAGAACCTGCTGGCCCGCGTCGGCTGCGCCTCGCTGCAGCCGAGCCTCGCGAGCGTCCCGGCCGAGGCGCTCGACCTGGCGACGGCGCGCGGCGCGATGCGCATCGTGGTGCGCGCGCTGTGGATCTGGCTGGTCGCGGTCGCGTTGCTGGTGCTCGGGGGCAGCGCGGTTTGAAGCACGCCGGACTGCTCTGCGGACTCCTCGCCTGCGTGTCACCCGCCTGGGCGGACGCGCCGCGGCGCATCGTGAGCCTGGCGCCCAACCTCACCGAGATCGCCTATGCGGCGGGTGCCGGACCGGCAATCGTCGGCACGGTCGAATACAGCGACTATCCGCCGGCCGCGCGCCAGCTGCCGCGCGTCGGCGATGCCTGGCGTGTCGACATGGAACGCGTGCTCGCGCTGCATCCGGACCTCGTGCTGGTCTGGCCGAGCGGGACGCCGGATGCCGTGATCGAGCGCCTGCGCAAGCTGGGCCTGCGCGTCGAGTCGGTGCCGACCTACCGACTGGCGGACGTGCCGGCAGCCCTGCGGCGCATCGGCGCACTGGCCGGCAGCGCCGCGCTGGCCGAGCAGGCGGCGCGCGCGTTCGAGGCGGACGTCGCGGCGCAGCGGGCCGCCCACGCGCACAGTGCGGTGGTCGACGTGTTCATCGAGATCGACGACGACCCGGTGTACACGGTGAACGGCGAGCACGTCATCAGCGAGGTGGTGCAGTTGTGCGGCGGTCGCAACGTGTTCGCGCGCCTGCCGCAGATCGCGCCGCCGATTACGCTCGAGTCGGTGCTGGAGGTGGATCCGCAGGTCATCGTCACCACGGACGACACCATCGCGGACCCGACGGCGCTCTGGTCGAAGTGGCCACGGCTGAAGGCCGTGCGCGCACGGACCATCTACTCGCTGCCGTCGGACCTCGTCACGCGCGCCACGCCGCGACTCGCCCAGGGCGTGCGCGCCACCTGCGCGTCGCTCGACGACGCGCGGCGCAAGCTGGCTCGCTAGCTGACGCGGTCAGTGCCCCCCGAGTCAGCGTGAGGACATTGTGCTCCTCGCGGTCACGGCCAGCGCTCCGGGTTCCGGGCGTGCTCGCGGGGACGCCGTAAACCCGTCCCAGGGGGCGCCGGGCGCCGCGTCCATGCGGCGCACGGCCCCGCGAACACGCCCGGAACCCGAAGCGCGTCCGTGTCGTCGCTCGTCGTTAGACGTGCATGCCGTGCGGGTTTGATCGCCGGTCATGTCGACGGGCGACGGCGCCAGAGCACCTCGCTGCCGCTCTCGCGCCGTGCGAGCATGCGTGCGACGACGAACAGCAGGTCGGAGAGCCGGTTCAGGTACTGCGGCACTTCCGGCGCGACGAATTCGACCCGCGCGAGCGCCCACACCCGGCGCTCCGCGCGGCGCGCGACGGTGCGCGCGAGGTGGCACGCCGCGGCCGCCGGGCCGCCGCCCGGCAGGATGAAGTCCTTGAGCGGCGGCAGGTGCTCGTTGAGCTTGTCGAGCGTCTGCTCGAGGCGCTCGATGTACTGCGGCGTGATCGCCCGGTGGCCCGGGATGCAGAGCTCGCCGCCGAGGTCGAACAGGTCGTGCTGGATGTCGGTCAGTGTCGCGACGATCGCGGGCGGCAGGTCGGGCACCGCGAGCACCACGCCGATGCAGCTGTTCGCCTCGTCGACCGTGCCGTAGGCCTCGACCCGCAGGTGCTCCTTCGGCACCCGCATGCCGTCGCCGAGGCCCGTGCTGCCGTCGTCGCCCGTGCGCGTGTAGATCCTGCTGAGTCGGTGGCCCATCACTGTCCTCGCGGCGGCGCATAGCGCAGCGTGAAATAGACGCCGCGGCCCGGCGTAGTGTACGTCCTCGCCAGTTCGTACCGCTCGTCGAAGAGGTTTTCGACGCGTGCCACGAGGGCCAGCGAGCGGGTCGCCTGCCACTGCGCGGTGAGGTCCGTCAGCACGTAGCTGTCGAGCGTCACCGGCTTCGGGAAGCCGAAGTCCTTGCGGTCGCCCGCCGCCAGCACGTTCACCCCGAGTTGCACCGGGCCGAAGGTGCGCGCGAGGACCAGGGTCAGGTTCCGCTGCGCGCGGCGCAGCAACTGCGAATCGTCCGCGAGGTTCTTCGGGTCCTGGTAGAGCGCCTCGACGCTCGCCTGCCACGGCCCGTCCGCGTAGTGCCACGACGCTTCGACGCCCTCGATTCGGGCCCGGGCCACGTTGAAGTTCTGGCCGTCGAAGGTGTCGAAGTCGGTGACCACGTATTCGATCAGGTCGTCGATCTCGTTGCGGAACGCCGAGAGTTCGACCTGCTGGTGCGTGCCGAGCCGCTGGCGCAGCCCCGCCTCGTAGTTGCGCGACTTCTCCGGCTTCAGGTCCGGATTGCCGCCGAAGCCGTAGCGGTCGGTGGCGTCCGGCGCGCGAAAGCCGCTGCCGGCGAGCGCGAACAGGCGCGTGGACGGCGTCGCGTCGTAGCCGTACTCGACGTTCCAGGTCGTGGCTGTGCCCGCCGTCTCGTGGTCCGTGTAGCCGAGCGCCACGAGCGCGCTGTGACGGCCCGCGACGAGGCGATCCTGCACGAAGAGGTTCGTCCAGTCGGTCGTGGCCGCGTAGCGGGTGCCGAACGACAGGCTGCTGGCATCCTCGCTCGAGAACATCGCGCCGGCGCTCAACGTCTGCGCGTCGCTCGCCTTCCAGTCGAACTGCGCGTCCACGGCATTGCGTCGCGTGCGCAGGAAATCCCGCGGCCCGCCGTCGTACTCCGGCTGGTTCTGCCGGATGCTGTCCTCGAAGTGGCTCAGCGTGGCCTGCAAGGATCCGCGCTGCGCGATCGGCAGGCGCAGCGATGCGGATGTCGTCGAGTCGTCGAAGTCCTGGTCGACCGGCACGAACGCGGACGTGAAGAAGTCCTGGTTCGTGTACTGCGTGGTACCGGAGGCACTCCAGTGGCGCAGGCCGAGTTCCGCCGCGCCCAACTGGCCGCGCAGCCCGGCGCTGAAGCTCAGGTTGTCGTAGCCGCGATCGGCGCGATCCGCGCGGAAGGTCGGAATGCCGTCGCTGTCCTGCCAGGACACGCCGACGTCGAGATCCGCGGCCGCACCCAGCGGCACACCGCCGTTCACGCTCGCCCTCCGCGTGTCATGGCTGCCATAGCCGGCTTCCGTCGACCAGCCGTCGCGCGAGCCACGACGCGTGACGACGTTGATCACGCCGCCGATCGCGTCCGTGCCCCACAGGGCCGAGCGCGGCCCCTTCACGACCTCGACGCGCTCGATCATCTCGGGCGGGATGTTCTGCAGCGCCGCGACGCCGATCGTGCCGGGACTCATGCGCACGCCGTCGATCAGCACCAGCGTGTGGTTGCTCTCGGCGCCGCGGATGAACACGGCCGTGGTCTGGCCCGAACCGCCGTTGCGGCTCAGTTCGAGTCCGGCATGGAAGCGCAGCAGGTCCGAGATGTCGGTCGGCGCGGAGCGCGCGATCTCGTCGGCATCGATGACGACGACCGGCGCGAGCACCTGGTCGACCGGCGTCGGCAGGCGCGTCGCCGTGACGACGACGGCCGGTTCGTTGAACGTGGCGTCCGCGAGGACGACGGTGGGCAGGCCGGCCGCGAGGCCGGTGAGCAGGAGACAGTGATTCCAGGACACGAGTGACACCCCATTGCACGCCCGCAAAGGCTTTGTGGTCCAGCGGCGAGGTGGGGTGGCGGCGGGAAACGGGCGGACGGCGCCCAGTGCCCGGCCGTTCGCCCTCCGCGAAGCTGGTCATGCCGTCAGGCCGGTCTCCGGGCTTTCGAGTGGGCCGTGGGGCCCGGCTGGCATCCCCTTCCCGCGATTTCGCAGTGGGTTCCGGAGCGCGTGCTCCGGGCGATGCAGCTTGTCTCGACTACCGTTGCGGGGGCAGCGCCGGCGTTGGACCGGCTTCCCGTTCTCCCGGGCTTGCGGCTCGGGATCACCTGGCGGTCGGGGCACGTTAGGGAAGCGCCCGGGGGGTGTCAAGGCGAATCGACCGCAATGCCGGCGTGTACCGACGCCGGAGCACAGGCACACTATGCCACTCGCCGGGAGCCTCCCGGCCAGCACGGGTCGGGCCATGCCGCATTCCGAATACCTCGCCGCCGCGCTCGAAGCCGCGCGCGCCGCGGCCGACGTCGTCAATCACTACTACCAGCGCAACGTGAAGGTCACGCTCAAGGCCGACAAGTCGCCGGTGACCGAGGCGGACGTCGAGACGGAGAAGACCATCCGCGCCATCCTCGCGGCGAAATTCCCGACCCACGGCTTCTACGGCGAGGAGACCGGCCAGAGCGCGATGGATGCCGAGTGCATCTGGATCGTCGATCCCATCGACGGTACCAAGGCGTTCGTGCGCGAATACCCGATGTTCTCCACGCAGATCGCGCTGATGCGCCGCGGGCGGCTGGTGGTCGGCGTGTCGTCGGCGCCGGCCTACGGCGAACTCGCGTATGGCGAGATCGGCGTCGGTGCGTGGCTGAACGACCGGCCCATCCACGTCAGCAGCGTCGACAGCGTCGAGCAGTGCGCGCTGTCGACCGGTAATCTCAAGACGCTGGCCACGGGTCCGCAGTGGACGCCGTTCGGCCAGCTCGCGGCACGGCTCAACCGCATCCGCGGCTACGGCGACTTCCTGCACTACCACCTGCTCGCCTCGGGTCGCATCGACGCGGTCGTGGAGAGCGACGTGAACATCCTCGACGTCGGCGCGTGCGCCGTGATCGTCGAGGCGGCGGGCGGTCGGTTCACCGATCTCGCCGGTCAGCCGCTCACGCTCGCCAGCAACAGCGTGCTGGCGACGAACGGCCCCATGCATCCGCTGGTGCTCGACGCGATCCGCGTCTGAGCCCGGCGACTACTGGTCTTGGCAGGAGGATCCATGACGGACAAGAAGATCATCGCAGTGGCGGGCGCCACGGGCGCGCAGGGCGGCGGACTGGTGCGAGCCATCCTCGCCGACCCGACCGGCGGCTTCACCGTGCGCGCACTGACGCGCGATCCGGCGGCGCCGGCGGCGCGAGCGCTGGCCGCGGCCGGTGCCGAAGTCGTGGCGGCGGACCTCGCCGACCCCGCGTCGGTCGTGCGCGCGTTCGAAGGCGCGTACGGCGCCTACTGCGTGACGTTCTTCTGGAACCACATGTCGCCGGATCGTGAGCGCGCCGAGGCGCGCGCGCTGGCGGACGCGGCCCGTGCCACGCGGCTGCAGCACGTGGTCTGGTCCACGCTCGAGGATTCGCGCCGCTTCATGGACCTCGACGATCCGCGCATGCCGACGCTGATGGGCCACTACAAGGTCCCGCACTTCGACGTGAAGGGCGAGGCCGATGCCTATTTCCGCGACAGCGGCGTGCCGACCACGTGCATGCTCACGTCGTTCTACTGGGACAACCTGATCCATTTCGGCATGGGGCCGAAGGCCGGTCCGGACGGCAAGCTCGTGTTCGCGCTGCCGATGGGCGAGCGCAAGCTGCCCGGCATCGCCGCCGAGGACATCGGCCGCTGCGCGTACGGGCTCTTCATGCGACCCGCGCAGCACGTCGGTCGCACGGTCGGCATCGCGGGCGAACACCTCTCGGGCCGCGAGATGGCCGCCGCGCTGTCGCAGGCCCTCGGCCGCGAAGTGGTGCACCGGCACGTGCCGTTCGAGGTGTACCGCAACCTGGGATTCCCGGGCGCGGACGACCTCGGCAACATGTTCCAGTTCAACCACGATTTCGCCGACGACTTCCGCGAGGCCCGCAGCGTCGAGTTCTCGCGTTCGATCAATCCGGGCCTGCAGGACTTCGCGACCTGGCTCAAGGCCAACGCGAGCCGCATTCCGATCGGCTGACCGGGCCGCGGAACCCGCGCGCCCGGCCACGGTCCCACATCCGTACGCTGGTGAGGAGGAACTGACCATGAAGCTTCCGTGGCTGCCCCTCGTGCTGTCGGGCGTCGCCTGCGCGGCGCACGCGGATATCGTCGTGCCCATGAACCTCGTCGACGAGAACGGCGTGGGAACGCCGATCGGGTCGGTGACCATTTCCGAGTCGGCATACGGGCTCGTGTTCACGCCGGCGCTGGCGCAGTTGCCGCCCGGTCTGCACGGTTTCCACGTGCACGCGAACCCGAGCTGTGCGCCGGGCGAGAAGGACGGCAAGAAAGTTCCGGCGCTCGCGGCCGGCGGGCACTACGACCCGCAGGCGAGCAACAAGCACGGCCTCCCGTGGGGCGACGGCCACCTCGGCGACCTGCCAGCGCTGTACGTCGATGCCGACGGCAGGGCGGCGAACCCGGTGCTGGCGCCGCGCCTGAAACTCGCCGACGTGCACGGGCGCAGCCTGATGGTGCACGCGGGCGGCGACAACCACGCGGATCATCCGCTGCCGCTCGGCGGCGGCGGCGCGCGTTTCGCGTGCGGAGTGATTCCCTAGGCGGTGACGAACGTGCGGCCGTCGGCCCAGCGCAGTTCGCGCACGGGCAGGCCGTACAGCTCGCCGATCGACGCTTCGTTCAGCACTTCGCTGCACGGGCCGTGCACCCAGCGGCCGTCGCCGAAGAGCAGCAGGGCGTCGTCCGCGAAACGCGCGGCGAGGCCGGCGTCGTGCAGGATCATGGCGACGGCGCGCCCGCGCTGCGCGAGCTCGCGGAACAGTCTCAGGATGCCGTACTGGTGCTGCGGGTCGAGCTGCTGGATCGGCTCGTCGAGCAGGTAGGTCTGCGGGTCCTGCGCGAGCACCGTCGCGGCTGCCACGCGGCGGCGCTCGCCGCCCGACAGCGTCGACAACTCGCGCTCGCCGAAGTCCGCGAGGTCCACGTCCGCGAGACAGCGCCGCGCGATCTCGCGGTCCGCATCCGTCTCCCAGCGCCAGAAATCCAGGTGCGGGTGACGGCCCACCAGCACGGTGTCGAGTGCGGTCGCCGGGAACGGGTCCTCGTTCGCCTGCGGCAACAGGCCGACGCGGCGCGCGATCTCGCGCCGCGACCACGTCTGCAACGGCCGGCCACCGAGGCGCACTTCGCCGTTGACGACGTAGCGCAGCCCGGCGAGCGCGTGCAGCGTCGTGCTCTTGCCCGCGCCGTTGCGGCCGAGCACGGCGAGCACCCGGCCGGGCCGCACGGTGAGATCGAGCCGGTCGACGAGCGTGCGACCGGGCACGCGCAGCGTCAGCTCCGCGCAGCTCAGCACGTCGTCCGGTCGCGTCCCGTTCATTGCACCCATCCGATTTCGCGCGCGGTCGCCTCGCCCACGCGCATCTGGCCCAGGCTCGCCGGGATCTCGGCGTCCTGCGGCGACACCGCGACGCGTCCCGCCATCAGTTCGCCCGTCTGCTGAGGATAGCGGGGTTCCTGGTCCGGGTCGCCCAGCCCGTCCGGCGCGATCGGCAGGCCCGTCGCCAGGTCGTACTTGTCGGTCGCGCCGAGGGTGTGCAGCAACTCGTGCGCCAGGACCACCTGGTTGCGCTCGGCGGCCGCGGGCCCGGCGTACAGGTGCGTCACTGCCATCAGGCCCTTGCTGAGGCCCAGCGAGTCCGGCACGACGCGCCCGTCGGTGTCCGGGTAGTAGACGGCGAAGACCTGGATGTCGGGCGGGGGCAGCGGATCGTTCGCGGCGACCCGCCACGCCCAGTAGCGCATCTCCAGGCTCCACCAGGCGATCGCGAGCGGACCACCGTTCTTCGGCGCTTCGGGCGGCGGGCCCGGCGCGGCCCACGACACGCGGAACCGGAACGGCGGATCGACTTCGATCCCGTAGTCCCGGGCCTGCTCGGCGAAGAACGCTTCCGTATCGGCGAACGCATCGGCATCGAGCGCGCGCAGTTCCGCCGGCGTGACGCCTTCCGCGGCGATCGGGTACACCGTCACCCGCAAGGGCGCGTCCCAGTCGGTGCTGCGTACCCGATCGAGCCAGGCGCCGAGCGAGACGAACACCAGCACGGCCAGCAGCAGCGCGAGACGCAGGTAGCCGAAGAAGGTGCGCTGCGCCACGGGCGGGGACGCGCAGCGTCAGGGATACAGGCGCGTGGACTGCCAGTGTCCCGGCGCGAAATCGTGCGGCCCGGCGGCAGCGAGCGTGCGGCTCCAGCGGGCCCGGTCGTGCACGCGGAACGAGCCTTCGAGCCACATCTCGACGGTCTCCGGCCACAATCGGTAGCCGCCCCAGTGCGGCGGACGCGGGACGTGCGTGCCGTGCCGCGCGGTCTCGACGGCGACGCGCTTCAGCAGCGTCGTGCGCGAGTCGAGCGGCTGGCTCTGCAGGCTCGCCCAGGCGCCGAGCCGGCTGTCGAGCGCGCGCGACGCGAAGTACGCGTCGCTCTCCGCCTCCGGCGAGCGCAGGATCGGGCCTTCGAGACGCACCTGCCGGCTCATCGCGTCCCAGTGGAACACCGCGGCCGCGCGCGGGTTCGCCGCGAGCTCGTCGCCCTTGCGGCTCGCGTAGTTCGTGAAGAACACCACGTAGCCCGGGTCGACGATGAAGTGCTTGCACAGCACGACGCGTGCCGAGGGGCGCCCGTCGGGCGTGGCCGTCGCGACCACCATCGCGTCGGGATTCGGCTGCACCTTGTCGGCGCGCGCCTTGGTGAACCACTCGTGCACGAGCGGCATCGGGTCGTCGGGCAGGGTCGAGGGCAGGGATCCGGAGCGCAACATCGCGGGACTCGCAGGCTGGGAGCGGACAGCCGGGATTATGCCCGAGCGTGCGCGGGTCCCGCCTGCGGCCACACCGCTTGCGGCACGGGAGGGGGACCGGTAAAAGGAATGCGCCTCCCCGTTGCGCCCGCTGCATGAAATCCCTCGAAGAACTCCGCGCCCGCCTCGACGTCCTCGACCGCGAACTGCTGCAGCTCGTCGCCGAACGCCAGGCCATCAGCACCGAGGTGGCCGCCGTCAAGCGCTCGACGGGCCAGGGCACGCGGGACTTCGCGCGCGAGCGCGAGGTGCTGCTCAAGGCGCGACGCGATGCCGAGGCGCTCGGCGTGCCGCCCGCGCTCGGCGAGTCGATCCTGCAACTCCTGATCCGCAGCTCCCTCACGACGCAGGAACGCGCGCGTGTCGCCGCGCAGGGCAAGGGCTCGGGGCGGCGGGCACTGGTGATCGGCGGCGCCGGCAAGATGGGTCGCTGGACGGCGGAGTTCCTCGCGTCGCAGGGATTCGCGGTGACCGTGGCGGATCCGTCCGGCGCGCCGCCGGGGTTCGACCACGTCGCCGACTGGAGCACGACCGACACGTCGCACGATTTCATCGTGGTCGCCACGCCGCTCAAGATCGCCAACGAGGTGCTGCTCGCGCTGGCCGCCCGCCGGCCGCCCGGCGTGATCTTCGACGTCGGCTCGCTGAAGACGCCGCTGCGCGCCGGGCTCGATGCGCTGCGCGCCGCCGGTTGCCGGGTCACGTCGGTCCACCCGATGTTCGGTCCCGACACCGAACTGCTGTCGGGCCGGCACGTGATCTTCATCGACCTCGGCGATGCCGGGGCGCTGGAGGATGCGCGCGGCCTGTTTGCCTCGACGATGGCGAGCCAGGTCGTGATGAGCCTCGACGAGCACGACCGCCTGATCGCGTTCGTACTGGGCCTGTCGCACGCGCTCAACATCGCCTTCTTCACGGCACTCGCGGGCAGTGGCGAGGCCGCGCCGCGTCTCGCGCGCATGTCGAGCACCACGTTCGATGCGCAGCTCGACGTCGCGACGCGCGTCGCGGCCGAGAGCCCCGAGCTGTACTACGAGATCCAGAGCCTGAACGCCTACGGCGAGGAGCCGCTGGTGGCGCTGCGCGACGCGGTGGAGCGGATCTTCCGTGCCGTGCACGAGCGCGACGCCGCGGGTTTCACGGCGCTGATGCGGCAGGGGAGCGAATACCTGCGCGGCCGACAGGCCGCGCGCGAACAGGGCGGCTGAGCGGGCGGGGCCACGGGGAGGGTCCATGCAGGCTGGCGTCGACGAACGTCTGCTCGACTGGCTGCGCGCACTGCTGTCGGTGGCGTCGCTGCCCGAACTCGCCGCGCTCGCGGCGCAGGGTCCGGGGCCGTCGGCCGACGACACCACGTGTGCGCTCATCCTGGCCGATCCCGCGCACGAACTGCGCCAGCTGGCCTTCGGTGAGGCGGGTCGGCGCGAGGCGGAATCCGCCGCCATCTTCGTCGACAGCCTGCTCAGCGTGGCGCCGGAGTGCGCTTCGCTGCACGCGCCCTGGTCCGGCGAATATCGCGCCGCGGACCACGGCCTGCTGCTGCCGCAATCCGCGGGCCTGCGGCAACTGCTGCTGCTGCCACTCGAGCGACGCGGCCAGTTGCTCGGCGTGTACTGTCTCGGCAGCCGGCAGGGGCCGCACGCGCTCGCGACCGCCGGCGGCGCCTGGCAGGCCCAGGTCGCGGCCGTGCTGGTCGCCACGCTGGAGCGGCTGTTCGATCGCGCCCGGCTGTTGCGCATCGGCATGACCGATCCGTTGACCGGCTGGCATTCCCGGCGCTACCTGCACGCGCGCATGTGCGAGGAACTGGCACGTTGCCATCGCTACGGCGGCGTCGCAAGTTGCCTCGTCGTCGACACCGACCGTTTGCGCCGCGTGAACGAGCAGTTGGGGCCGTCCGCGGGCGATCGCGTGCTGCGCGAGGTCGGTGCGCGTCTCGAAGGCCTCGTGCGCGCGAGCGACACGATCGCCCACCTCGGCGGCGACCAGTTCGCGGTGCTGCTGCCCGGGACGTCGGCCGAGCAGGCGGTTCCGCTCGCCGAGCGCATCCACGCGACCATGCGCGACGCGCCCGTCGAGATCGCGCCGGGCATCGCCGAGACGATCAGCGTGTCGATCGGCATCGCGAGCGCGCAGCCCGCGGTGGAAGAACGCAAGGCGGCCGCGGACCAGTGGCTCGCGGAAGCGGAAGCGGCGCTGTATCGCGCCAAGCGCGGGGGCGCGGGCTGG
>JBGAHO010000001.1:0-244219 GCA_044226195.1 Steroidobacteraceae bacterium | reverse complement strand
GTCGTAGGTGACGCTGAAGGACTGGCCCTTGGCGTCGGTCCAGCGCACCGGCTGTCCGAACGCATCCCGCTTGTAGGTCCAGGCGCCCGAGTCCGGGTCGTTCCAAGCCACGAGGAAGCCGCGGGCATCGTAACTGCCGGTTGCCGTCGCACCACCCGCGTCACGAACCCGCACCAGGTTGCCGAACGCATCGAAATCGAATGCAGTAGCGCCGCCGGGCGAGGGGTCGGTGACTTGTCGCGTGCGACCCGTGACGTCCCTCAGGAAGGTCCGAGTACGGCCGAGGGGATCGGTGACATTGGTCTGGCGCCCGGCGTATGCGTAGCTGACGCTACGCTCCGTCGCACCGCTGCCATTGACGAAGCGCTCGCTCGTGACGCGTCCGACGGCGTCGTAACTGCGCGCCGCGTACCCGTTTGAGACGGCGCCGGTCACCGGGAAGGTCCGCGTCAGCAGCCGCCCGAGTGCGTCGTAGTCGTAACGCTCGGTGGCCGTGGCGCCCAACGGCAGCACGTGGCTCTCGGCCAGCAGTCGACCGGAGCCGTCGTAGTAGCGACTCCGTCGATCGATCTCGGTCCCCTGGGCGCCCGTGGCGACGATGAGACTGCGGAATCGCAGGCCGGCAGAGCCGAGGCACGTGCCCGGATTGCAGTTGGCGTAGGACCACGACGTGCGAGTTCCGTCGGGACGCGTCTCGCCGAGGCGGCGACCGAAGGTGTCGTAGGTCCAGGTCGTCGTGGCTCCGTTCCCGTCAGTCATTGACGTCGGAACGCCGAAGTCATAGCGATACGCGTGGACCGTCACTTCGCCGAGCGGGTTGGTGAAGCGCTCCGGCAACTGACAGCGTGCGCCGAAGTCGACGCGGGTCACGCGCGCGGGCAGGGCAGAGCCATCCCAGTTCGCGCCGTTCACTTGGAACACGTTGGCATTGCCGCACGCGTCGTAACCGATCGTCGAGACGATGCGCAGCTCGGGCCGGTTCGGCTCGAGGGTCTGCTGCGTCACCCGGCAGCGGGAGACGTCCGACTGGTAGGCGATGGTGCGCGACTTCGCCAGCTGGCCCGGTGCGGTGCGCGTGGTGACGCTGCTCGCCGGCAGGCCCAGGCAGTTCGACGTCGGGTCGTTGACGTACGTGGCCGCCGTGGTCGACTGCCAGCTGCTGCCGACGTAGGGCGAGCCCGGATCCTTGTCGGTGACGGTCCGGGTCGTGGCGGTGACGTTGCCGTAGCCATCCCCATAGTCGAATGTCGTCGTGGCCTGGGTGACGAGCGTGCCATTGAGGCCGCCACCGAATTCGTATTGGGATTCGGTCGTCGCCTGTGCGTACGGGAAGTATCGCCGCTCGAACGGCAAGGTACCGAGGGTCTGCACCGAGGGTGTCGCGACGAAGTCGCGCACGCGCGTCGACAGGTTGGCCTGCAGCAACGTGCTCCGTCGCAGCATCCCCGTGTAGGGAAAGGCCCGCTCGAACGTATCGAGCCGGTACTGCCCGGTGCGTGAATCGTAGGTGCGCATGGCGCCGAAGCCTTCGAACCCCCGACCCTGCAGGTGCAGGCGTGCGCCGGAATACTGGTACTGCAGGGTGTAACTGGTGGACGTGCCGACATCGGCGGTCCACTGGCTCACGACGTGCAGCGGGACCCGCAGGTCGACTTCTGGAAACACGGCATCGCTGTCCGGCGTGTAGTTGGAGCGGGTGATGACCGCGTACTGCAGGGACTGGGTCACGCCGAAGCCGTCGGTGACGCTCGCCAGCGCATCGACCGGGGACTGCGTCGCGTCGTGCAGGTTGAACTTCACGGCGCCGCCGTTGGTGTCGTCGCGGTAGCCCAGGTCGGTGAGACCGTCGCCGTTGGCGTCGAACACGAACCAGGACGTGCCGTTCGGCGCGTTGATGCCGAGCGGTAGGGCCGCCGCGAATCCGTCGCCCCGGGACCGCAGCGCGTACCAGGCCTTCTGCAGATTGTCGATGTACAGCAGGTCGGTGCGTCCGTCGCCGTCGACGTCCGCGAGCAGTTGCGCACCCGGGTTGCTCGGCACGCCCCCGGTGGCGATGCGGCGGAACGAACCGTCGCACGCCGAGACGAAGACGGTGGCCAGGGTCACGATGTCGGTGCAGCCGTCGGCATTGAAGTCGGCCAGCCGCGACACGTCGACGAACTCGCCGGGCGTGCCGATCGTCGGTGCCGTGCCGAAGCCGTTCGACAGCAGGATCAGCGTCGTGTAGCCAGACGTCGGGTCGAACCCGGTGGCGGCCACGTCGCCACGCCCATCGCCATTGAAGTCGGCCATGGACGTGGCGGAGACGGCATTGAAGCTCGGGTAGCCGCCGATCGAGGTGGCGGCCAGCAACGTCGTTCCGTCGAAGGTGACGTTGCCGGGCGGCACCGTCACATTGCGTCGCACCCGCAGTTCGGTGCCGACCACCGACACGAGGTCGGGAAGTCCGTCACCGTCCCAGTCGACGGCCGCGAATTCGCCATTGACCGGCAGGCCGGTGCTGGTCGTGGTGAACACGGTGCCATTCATGGCCAGCAGCGCCCAGTAGCCGCCCTGCGCGACGAGCAGTTGCGGTGTGCTGCGTCCGGCGAACATGCCGACCAGCATCCGGCTGCCGTTGGCCGTCGTGACGCCGGTGTCGACGGCAGGCAGGAAGCCGGTCGGCGACGAGAGGGCGGCCCACCAGCGCGTGTTCGCGGCACCGCTGGGCTTCGGCAGCAACAGGTCCTGCCATCCGTCGCCGTTCAGGTCGATGGGCACGGGCGAGGCGGCCTGCGACGCGGAAAAGTTCACCTTCTGCAACGGGACGAACGCATTGCCGCCCGCGAGGTAGGAAAAGCGGGTCGGCGCAAGGCAACTTGCCGCTGCGCATTCCGTGACCGTCGCAAGTCGCAGCCGGCCGGTCGCCGGGCTGGCCTCGTAGCCAAAGTTGTACGACTTGATGAAGCTGGTACTGCCGTACGTGCGGATGCTGATGCTGTCGAGCTCGTTCGGTTCGCGGATCAACGTGCCCGCGACGAATCCGACGGCGGCGTCCTGGGTCGGACGGGGCGAATACGAAAAGTCGACCTGGTAGTAGGGGCCCTGGCCCGTGCTGGTCACCGGATAGGCGATGCGCGCGACGCGATACGACCCGATGTTGATGCCGCTGTTGTAGTAGTCGTACGGCGAATCGTTCTGGTAGGTGATGAGGATCTGGTTCGGCGTCGGCGACTGGCGGTCGCGGACCTTCGACAGCGCCCAGGCGCGACGTGCACCAGTCTGGGGATAGATCTGCGAGTCCGCCGTCGTGCCGTATTCGTAGACGAGGCCTTCGCGCGTGGTCAGTACGAACGCCGGGACGAGGCCGGTCGTCACCTGCGTGATCCGCGCGAAGGTGTCGATCTCGGTTGCGTAGACGGCGCCGGTCGTGCCGTACGTGCCGCTGACGAGCTTGAGTTGCTGGCCGTCGAGGCAGAAGCGGCCGCCCGGACCATCCGAGGCCGGAGCCGGGGCGCCGTCCTGCGCCATCGTCCGGTTGCAGCGGTGGATCACCGACAGGCCGGTCAGTGACCAGCCCTGGCCGAGCACGCCATTCCCGCCGCGTGAGCTGTAGGTCAGCGACAGGTGCAGGTCGACGTTCGCGACGCCCGGGGGCGTCCACAGTGGCAGGCTGTAACTGGCGGCGCCCGTCGACGTCACCTGCAGCGTGCCGGGGGTTCGGCCTGCCTCAGTCGCGGTCGGCAGTGCGACGACGCTGCCGGTCGCTGCCTCGATACCGGGCGCGGTGAACGCATCCGTGCCCGGCAGGGCCACGGGGCCGGCGGCCGACGTGTCGGGCCAATCGGACGGTGCGGCGCCGAGCCCAGTCGCGAACGTGACGATCGCGGTGGCGCAGGCGACCAGCACGGCATGGTGCCGGTCGCGTGATGTCGAGCCTCGCGTCGCCCGGTGGCGCGCGGTCGAATGGACGGAATGGTCTGGGTTGCGCATGGGCTCGCCTCCTTGCGAGATTCCGCATGCGTCGCATCGTGTCAGGCCGGTGCGTCGCGCACCCCTCGCAATACTCGGGCGTCTGCGCAGAAACGGTGGGGCGCCGGACGGCGAAGTTTTTTACAGAATGCAACGTCGACTGCGTGCATTGCAGGTCGCTTATCGGGTGGAATGATTGCGGCTCGCATTGCGCAGAGTCGGCGATTCTTGCGAAACGGAGGTCGTCCTGCTTCATCGCGTTGCGCGTTGCGCGCCGTTGCGAGGCAAGTGACTGATTTCCTGCATCGAAGCCCGTCATGGCGTGCAACTTGCTTCTCTCCGCTTGAGCCTGCGCCACACGCAGGCCACAGCCAGGAGGGAATTGCCATGCGTGCAGTCCGGTGGACCATGCTCGCCTTGCTCGGTCTCTCGGGGGCGCCAGTCGACGTCGACGCGATGACGATCACGCTCGACACGCCGGACGCCGTCGTCCAGCGCCCGCTGGGTTCGAGCACGTTGCTCTCGTTCTACGGCACCGTCACGATGACGCAGGGGGATTCGCCGCTCACCGGCGCGAGCATCCTGTGCCCAACGTTCGAGGGCGTGCCGCTCGAGTGCTCGTACGTCGATCCGTGGCTCTGGTCGTTCCCGTATTTCCCGTCGCTGCATGCGCATCTGTTCGACGTCACGGTCGCGCCTGACTCGGCGATCGGGCAGTACCTGGGCGGCGAGTACCACATCCGCTATCACTGCTGTGGTCCCGAGGGCGGGCCGACGGAAGTGATCGCGAACTACACCGTGCGGGTCACCGAGCCCGTGCCGGAGCCGGGCACGCTCGGCCTGTTCGGGGTGGCGCTGATCGCGCTCGGCTGGTCGCGCCGTCGCTGACGAACGGGCGTCGATTCGGCCATCGTGTCGCCGCGCGCGATGGCGCGCGGCCGCACGGTGTGATTTTGTCCCCCAACTGGGTTACATTCGCCCATGGGGAAGGGGCCCGATGAGCCCCGGCAGGGAGCCAGTCGATGCGATCAAGATCACTCTGGTGCCTCACGCTGGCCGCGGCGGGGCTGTTGGCCGGGACGGCCGCGAACGCCACGTTGCTCGGGCGCGACCTCAACGGCGACGGCACCAGCGACGCCTATTACGACACGTCGTTGAACGTCACCTGGCTCGCGGACGCCGACTACGCCTACACGTCGGGTTACGCCGCACAATACGACGCCTTCGGCGACGGCGGTGCGTTCGGGATGACGGCGGACCGCTCGGCGATCTGGGCGAGCACGCTCGACTATTTCGGCTTCACGGGCTGGCGACTGCCGCGCGTGAACTTCACCGATCCGTTCACCTGCGGCGCCATCCAGTTCGGCGGCACGGACTGCGGCTTCAACGTGCGCACCACGCAGGGCGGCACGGTCTTCAGCGAGATGGCCTCGCTGTACTACGACACGCTCGGCAACGTCGCGTTCTACGATACGAGCGGCAACGCGCGCTCCGGATCCGGCCTGGTGCACACGGGGCCGTTCGTGAACGCCATGGATGCCCGTGGCTATTACCTCGGCACCACCAGCTCGATCAACGGCTCGGTGTTCATGTTCGATACGTCGAACGGCGGGCAGTTCGTCGACGCAGGCTATCTGCGGCGCTACGCCTGGGCCGTGCACGACGGTGACGTGCACCTGCCCGAGCCGGGCACGCTGCTGCTGCTCGCGGGCGGTCTCGTCGGGATGGCGCTGACTCGCGGACGCCGGCGCGGCGCCTGATCGTTCCTTCGTCCGGGTCGCGGCTCAGCGCGCGGCCGAGGGTTCGTCCAGCCACTTCAGCACGGTCCGGAACAGCAGGTCCGGAATCACCGGCTTGGTGATGAAATCGTTCATGCCGGCGTCGAGGCAACGGCGCCGGTCCTCGGCGAAGGCATTGGCGGTCATCGCGATCACCGGCACGTCCGCGAAGCCGGGCAACTGGCGCAGCGACCGCGTCGCCTCGAGTCCGTCCATGTTCGGCATCTGCATGTCCATGATCACGAGCGCGTAGCCGCTGCCGCGGGCCGCCCGCAGCGCCTCGAGGCCGTCGCTGGCGATGTCCACCTCGAGGCCCAGGTCCGACAGCATCATCGAGGTGATCTCGCGGTTGAGCGGCTCGTCCTCGACGATCAACAGGCGCCTGCCGCCGTGGCGGCTGCGCAGTGCCCGCTCCGAGTCCTCGATCGCCTCGTGCGGTCCAGTCGCATCGGGCGACAGCGACAGCCGCGTGGTGAACCAGAACGTGCTGCCGACCCCGGGCGTGCTCGAGGCGCCGGCCTCGCCCCCCATCAGTTCCGCCAGCTTGCGGGTGATCGCGAGGCCGAGTCCCGTGCCGCCGTAGTTGCGGGTGGTGGAGTTGTCGGCCTGCTCGAAGGGCTCGAACAGACGGGGCATCGCAGCGGCATCGATGCCGATGCCCGTGTCCACGACCTCGAAGCGCACCAGCACTTCGTGGTCGCGCCGCTCCTCGGCCCGCACGTTCACGGTCACGCTGCCTTGTTCCGTGAACTTCACGGCGTTCGAGGTCAGGTTGAGCAGGGCCTGCTGCAGGCGGCCCGCGTCGCCCATCAGTTCGGGCAGCGACGCCTCGGTCGACACGTGCAGGCGCAGCCGCTTGGCGTCGGCCCGCTCGCGCATCATGGTCACCACGTTCGCGACGATGGTCTCGACGTGCAGCGGCTTCAGCTCGAGCACGACTTTGCCGGCCTCGATCTTGGAGAGGTCGAGCACCGCGTCCAGCGTCTGCAGCAGGTGATGGCTCGCGCCGAGCAGCTTGTCGAGCCGCACCGACTGTTCCGCCGTCAGGCCGCCACGACGGATCAGGTGGGCCATGCCGCTGATCACGTTGAGCGGCGTGCGGATCTCGTGGCTCATGTTCGCGAGGAAGGCGCTCTTCGCGGCATTGGCGGCCTCGGCGGCCGCCTTGGCCTCCTCGAGCTGGGCCGTGCGCCGGGCAATGCGCTGCTCGAGCAGGTCCTGGTGCCGCTCGAGCTCCTCGCGCGCCGCCTTCATCTCGGATACGTCACGCGTCACGGAGAGGATGCACGGTACGCCGTCCACCTGCAGGATGGTCGCCGACATCAGGCCCCAGCCGCGCCGTCCGTCCTTGGCGACGAATTGCGCCTCGAAGTTGCGCACCTGGCCGTGACGCTTGAGCTGCTCCACCACCCACTCGCGAGCGCGGCGGTCGGCCCACAGGCCGATCTCCGCGGAGGTGCGCCCGATGACCTCGTCGCGCGTGTAGCCGACGGTGTCGAGGAAACCCTGGTTGCAGTCGAGCAGCCGGCCGTCGTCGAGCCGGTTGATGTTGATCGCATCGAGCGTGGTGTCGAAGGCCGCGCGATAGCGGGCCTCGCTCGCCTGCAGGGCGGCGGCCACGGTACGCCGCTCGGTCACGTCCTCGGCCAGGCCGAGCACGCCGATCACGGCGCCATCCGGCGAACGCAGCGGCACCTTGGACGTGCGCAGCCACCGGTGCTCGCCCTCGGGCGTGCTCATCAGTTCTTCGTAGTTGAGTTTCGACTGGCCCGAGGCAATCACCTCGCGGTCGTCGGCACGGTAGAGGTCGGCCTCCGGCTGCCAGCCCAGCTGGTAATCGTCCTTGCCGATGACGTCGGCCGGCGAGGCTTCGCCCGACGCCTGCGCGAACATCGGGTTGCATCCCAGGTAACGGAGATCGAGGTCCTTCCAGAACGCCATCACCGGCACGTTGTCGATCACGGACTGCAGCAGATTGCGCGAGCGTGCGAGATCGGACTCCAGGGTCTGCTTCAGGGCCTCGCTGTCGCGGCACAGGCGGATGGCCCGGTCGAAGTTCCGCAGCACGGGCTGCAGTATCTGGCTGAGCAGGTCCGAGCCGGCGACGGGCACTTCGGACAGCAGCAGGATCGTCCCCGACTGGCCGACCGGCAGGCGCAGGCCGTGCCCGTACCGACGCGAGCCGCCTAGCGTGGCGAGCTCCGTCGCATCGTCGACCAGACGGGCTGGGCCCACCAGCAGCGGTGCAGGCAATTCCAGCACGCTGCCGCGGCGAGCGAGGATGCCGTGATCGCCGATCACGGCGTGCAGCCGGCCGCGGGCGGCCTGTTCGGTGGGTGTCTGGTCGAGCAGCACCAGCCCGACCGGGTAGCCGGTGTGGAACAGCAGGCGCTGCAGCGTCTTGACCAGCAGCGCGTCGAGCCTGACCTCGCCGCCGATGGCGAGCGTCAGGTCGTACAGGACGTAGGGAATGTGTTCGCGGTTCATTCCCGTCGCCAGGGCGTGCAGACGAGCGTCGCGTTGTGGAAAAGCGGGTAGCCGCCGACGGTCGTGCTGCCGAGTTCGCCGAGCGAGAGCGCCCCTGCGACCTGCCGGGCGCCGGTGGCCTGCGCGAGTGCCTGCACTTCGCGCGCCGCGTCGTCACCGAGGTGCAGCCGGCGTCCCGCGCAGTAGAACGCGAGGAGATTGTCGTCGGCAAGCGAGCCATTCGCCTGCACGAGGCCCTGCGACAGCCGGCGCACGCAGTCGCCGTCTTCGAGTCCCGGCACGCGCAGCACGACCAGCATCGCGTTCTCGGGCACCTCGCCGATGCAGTAGACGCAGCCATCGTCGGTCAATGCGACGGGGATGCGCACGACGACCTCCTGGTTCGCGCGCAGGATCCCGAACGGGAAGTGCACCGCCCACTGGTAGAAGTTCTCGCGCGTCAGCTCGACGCCGCCTTCCGTGCGCACGATCTGCTGGTAGACCTCGAACGCCGGCCGCCAGTCGATGTTGATGATCCGGTTGCCCTCGGTCGACGTGGCGGTCATCACCTTCTCGGGCGCTGGGCAGCCGTGCTCGAGGATGGTCTTCACGTCGCCGGGGATCAGCAGCGCGAGCGCGCCCTCGTCGATGAGGTGCTCGCCGTCGAATACGCAGGGCATGGGCTGGAAGGTCTCGCTGCCGGCGGCCACGCCCGCATAGTTCACGCGATCGGCGAGGCGCAGGTAGAGGTCGTCGAGCAGCGACGCGACGTTCTGCAGCAGCGCGTCGATGATCAGGTAGAGGGTGGGGCGCGTGCCGGCGCTCGATGCGGCTCGGTCGAGTTCGGCCTGCACCGGTGCGGCGATGCGCCCGGCCGCCGTCACCGGGTCGACGGCCAGCGCGGGAACGAGGAACGCCGGCACTTCACGATCGAAGCGCAACAGCCACAGCCCGGTGCCCGTGAAGCCATCGCGCGTCACGAGCTGCGGGAAGATGGCGCCCACCAGCGGCACACCGGCCGCCCGGCAGACCTGCTGCAGCATCGGTACCGCGGCGCGCTCGGCTTCGGGGAGCAGCGCGAGCAGGCTCATTCCGGGGTGCCGGCCGTGCCAGTCGTGCACGAGCGTCGTCACGGCCGCAGCATCCGACGGCAGCAGTCGGAGGTTGTCCTGGTTCATGGCGGGTATCCGGCGATTTGGCCTGCCATGCGACACCGAACCACGGGCCGTGGCAAGGGCTTTTGCGCGGATTGGTTCGACTCCGGAGGCAGTTTTTCCTTGGGTTTCGCCGCTGGGCGGTTCGGATGCCACGGATGCGAATGAATCGCATCTGGATGTCTGAATCGCGGGACCGCGGTGGGTTCGCTCAATCCGACGCGATGCACGCGCCGCCGGCATAGACGTTGAACCGGCCGTCGCGCACGAAGCCGAGCAGCGTCACGCCGAACTCGCGGGCGGCCTCGACGGCCAGGCTCGAAGGCGCCCCCACGGCACAGACGATGGGGATTCCCGCCATGACTGCCTTCTGCAGCAGTTCGAAGCTGGCGCGCCCGCTGAGCAGCAGGATCCGATCGCGGGCCGGCAGTTCGCCCGCGAGGAAACGCGCGCCGACGAGCTTGTCGACCGCGTTGTGACGGCCCACGTCTTCGCGCAGTGCCAGCAACTCACCGCTCGGCGCGAACAGGGCTGCCGCATGCAGTCCGCCCGTAATCGCGAAGGTCGGCTGGCGCTCGCGCAGCCGCGCCGGCAGCGAGTGGACGAGCGCCGGCGCGATGCGCAGGCCGGGCGAGGTCATGACGCCGCTGGCTCCCGTCGCGAGCGCCTCGAGCGAGGTCTTGCCGCACACGCCGCAGCTCGAGGTCGTGTAGAAGTTGCGTTCGAGCCGCTTGACGTCGACGGCCACTCCCGGCACCAGGTCGACGCGCAGCGTATTGGTCAGGCCCACGCCGTGCCCGCAGTGGCGGATGTCGCGCACCTGCTCGCGGTGCTGCAGGATGCCTTCGGTGAACAGGAAACCGGCCGCCAGTTCGTGATCGTCGCCGGGCGTGCGCATCGTGATCGACACCGCCTGGTGCTCGATCCGGCCGTCGACTTCCTGCCCGAGCCGGATCTCCAGCGGCTCTTCGACTGCCACCAGGTCGTCCGGCGCGTCGGCACTGCCGCCGACGCGGGTGACGGCGACACGTCGCTGCCTGGCCTCGAGTTGCATGTCGTCCCGCGTCATGGGCAGGCCCGCTCCGGGATCAGCCGGGAGCAGCATACCTCGCGGGGGCCAGCACCTGTGCGCCGAACTCCGCGGACGACGCCGCCAGCCAGTGCCACAGGCTCTCGAAGTAACTGCGCACGCCTAGCAGCCGGTAGACGGGAGCGGTATCGGTCTGCCACAACTGCACCGCGAGGTGCGAGACCGTCGTCGCCGCGACGTGGCCCGGACCAAACGCCGTCGGATGCAGGTCGACGCTGACACCCTTGGCCAGCACGTCCCGCACGCGGGGCCCGTGCAGTTCGAGCATCACCCGGCTGTCGGACTGGTCGAAGACCGACGCAGTGTCGCCGAGGAGTGTGACGAGTTGCGCCTCGATCGGCGGATCGCCCGCGGCGGCGAGCGCCAGCCACTGGCCGGGGCTGGTGCCCAGGAAGCTCATGCCGTAGCCGGTGACGAGTCGCGCCTGGCCAGGGAGTGCGACGCCGTAGGCGCGCTCCGCAGCCGCGGCGGCCGCCTCGACCTGTCCACGACGCGCGATGACGCTCGCGAGCGCAAAATCCGTGATCTCGCGGATCAGGATGCCGGGCACCGGGCTGGTGCGACCGAAGCTGCCGGGCCGGAATTCGACGTGCAGGGTGTCAGCCACGGAGGCGCGCTCCCTCGGAATCGATGAACACGGGCGAGCAGACCTCGACGAGCGTCTCCTGGCCGCGCAGCAGGTCCACTGCGAACAGCTTCTCGGCGTGACGGTCGGGGCCTCTCTTCAGCAGGCCGAGGCCGATCCAGCGACCGAGATCCGGCGAGTAGCACACCGAGGTGACGTGACCCTGGTCGTGAGCCGCATCGCGCGGTGCGCCCTCGGCGAGGAGGTGCATGCCGCCCGCGAGTTTCGCCTGCGGGTCCAGCGCGCGCAGGCCGACGAGCCGCGGTCGCGCCGGATCGGCGAGTGCCGCCCGCCGCGACAGCACGCCGCCGATGCAGTCCTTGTTCGCCGCCACCATGCGTCCGAGCCCCAGGTCGAAGGCCGTGGTCTGGCCGTTCAGTTCGTTGCCCGTGCAGTGGCCCTTCTCGATGCGCATCACGTTCAGCGCCTCGAGGCCGTAGGCCGTGACGCCGAGGTCGGCGCCCGCCGCGAAGAGCTTGCGCACCAGCGCGTCACCGCGCCGGGTCGGCACGGCGATCTCGTAGGCCAGCTCGCCGGAGAACGAGATTCGGAACAGTCGCGCCGCCTCGCCGTCGTCGAGCCGGACGTCACCGCAGGCCATGTACGGGAACGCGGCATTCGAGATGTCGCAGTCCGCGCGCAGCACGCGCTGCAGCAGCTCGCGGGAATGCGGGCCGGCCACGGCGAACTGCGCCCACTGGTCGGTCACCGAGACGAACTGCACGTCGAACTCGGGCCACAGCACCTGGTGGCAGAAGTGCATGTGCTGGTAGACGTTGACCGCGTTGGCCGTGGTCGTGGTAACGAGGAATCGGTCGGGTGCGAGCCGCGCGGCGGTGCCGTCGTCCATCACGAAGCCGTCCTCGCGCAGCATCAGGCCGTAGCGCACGCGGCCGACGGCGAGCGTCGACATCGTGTTCGCGTACACGCGATCGAGGAAGCGCGCCGCATCCGGTCCCTGCACGTCGATCTTGCCGAGCGTCGAGACGTCGCACACACCGACGGCCGTACGGGTCGCGCGTACTTCGCGGCAGGTCGGCTCGAACCAGCCCGACTCGCCGGCCCGCGGGAACCATTGCGCGCGCAACCAGGGGCCGGCCTCGATGAAGACGGCTCCCTGTTGCTGGGCCCAGCGATGGGACGGGGGCAGCCGGGTTGGGCGGAAGTCCCGGGCGCGATGGTGTCCGGCGAGGGCGCCGAGCGCGACCGGCGTGTAGGGCGGGCGGAACGTGGTGACACCGGTCGCGGCAATCGATCGACCCGTGCGCTCGGCGACCAGCGCGATCGCCGTGACGTTCGACGTCTTGCCCTGGTCGGTGGCCATGCCGAGCGTCGTGTAGCGCTTGAGGTGCTCGACCGAGCGGTAGCCTTCGCGCTCGGCGAGATCGATGTCGGCGGTCGTGACGTCGTTCTGGAAGTCGACGAAGCATTTGCCGCGCGCGTGGCGACTGCGCCAGTGCGGCTCGCGGGCACTGGTTTCATCGTCGACTTGCGGCACCGGTGCCGGCAGGCCCTGTTTGCCCGCGGCGGCGGCGGCCTCGAGTCCCGCGTGCAGGCCCGAGTGCAGCGCTTCGCGCAACGTGAACTCGCCATTGGCGGCGCCGGCCACCCGCATGCCAGGCGGCAGGCCGTCCGGCACGAAGACCTGGCGCGACTCGTCCCACTTCGGGCGCTGGCCGCGATGCGAGGTGAGGTGCAGCGTCGGCGTCCAGCCGCCGGACATGGCGACGAGATCGCACTCGAGGCGACGGAGGCTGCCTTTCGGGGTCATCACCTCGACGGCCTGCACCGACTTGCCGCCGACGGCACGTACGATCTCGCCGGGAATCGCCTCGACCTTCGGCAGGGCGGCGGCCAGGCGACGCACGACGTCCTCGCCACGCGTGTCGACGACCGCCGCGACCGGGACCTCGGCCGTGAGCAGGTCGCGAGCGGTGGACCAGCCGTCGTCGTTGTCGGTGAAGACCACGGCGCGCTGGCCGGGCGCCACCGCAAACCGGTTGACGTAAGTGCGCACCGCACTGGCCAGCATCACGCCCGGCCGGTCGTTGTCCCCGAAGACCATCGGTCGCTCGATGGCGCCGGCCGCCAGCACGCATTGCCGGGCGGCGATGCGCCACACGCGCTGCCGAGGCTCGAAGGGCGGGGGTTGCGGCAGGTGGTCGTTCACGCGCTCGACGGCCCCGTACACGCCATCGTCGAAGCTGCCGAACACGGTCGTGCGCGCCAACAGGCGGACGTCCGGCATCGAACGCAGTTCCGCCACCGCCTCGGCGGCCCACACGGCGGACGGCTTGCCGTCGATCGAGCGACGATCGCCGAGGCAGCGTCCGCCGAACACGAAGTCCTCGTCCGCGAGCACGACGCGTGCGCCAGACCGTGCCGCCGCCAGCGCGGACGCGAGTCCGGCGGGTCCACCCCCGACGACCAGCACGTCGCAGTGGGTCCAGCACTTGTCGTATTCGTCCGGGTCGCGCTCGAGCGGCGGACGCCCGAGCCCTGCGGCGCGACGAATGATGGGTTCGTAGACCTTCTCCCAGAAGCGCGCGGGCCACATGAAGGTCTTGTAGTAGAAGCCGGCGACGAAGATCGGCGACAGCCAGCCGTTGATGGCCTGGACGTCGAAGTCGAGCGACGGCCAGCGGTTCTGGCTGGTGGCCTGCAGTCCGTCGTGCAGTTCGATGACCGTGGCGCGTGTGTTCGGTTCGAGGCGAGCACCGCTGCGCAGTTCCACCAGCGCGTTCGGCTCCTCGGCACCGGCGCCGAGCACGCCGCGCGGGCGGTGATACTTGAACGAACGTGCCATCAGCCGCACGCCGTTGGCCAGCAGCGCGGAGGCGAGCGTGTCGCCGGCCAGGCCCGTGTATTCGCGTCCGTCGAAGCGGAAGCGCCGTGGCTGTGAGCGATCAACGAGCCCGCCGCGTGGCAAACGACGGCTCATCGCCGCTCTCCCACGCGCGCATATTCCGCGCCTTCGACGGCGTGCGTGACGGTGTTGCGCGTGACGACCAGCCACTCGTGGCAGCCGCCCTGGTGAAACCAAAGCTCACGGTGGCGGCCAGCCGGGTTGTCACGGGTGTAGACGTACTCGGCAAACGCGTCTTCCGCGTCGGCCGCCTTCGGGTCCGGTCGAACCAGGGTCGCGTCGCCGTAGTACACGAACTCTTCGTGGCTGCGCAGGCCGCAGTAGGGGCAGGGGATACGCATGGGTCAATGCCAGTTCGGGCGCGCGCCGGCGCCTCTTTCGTCGATGAGATGTCCGGTGCGGAACCGGTCGAGCCGGTAGGCCCGGGCGACCTCGTGCGGCTGGTCCGTTGCAAGCAGGTGCGCGAAGCACCAGCCCGACGCCGGTGTCGCCTTGAAGCCACCGTAGCACCAGCCGGCATTGAGGTAGAGCCCGTCGACCGGCGTGCGGTCGATGATCGGCGAGCCGTCCATCGACATGTCCATGATGCCGCCCCATGACCGCAGCATGCGCACGCGGCTGATGCAGGGGAACAGCGCGACGCCTTCCTCGCACACTTCCTCGACGGTCGGCAGGTTGCCGCGCTGCGCGTAGGAGTTGTACATGTCGATGCTGCCGCCGAACACGAGGCCGCCCTTGTCGGACTGGCTGATGTAGAAGTGGCCGGCGCCGAAGGTGACCACGCAGGGCACGAGGGGCTTCAGTCCCTCGGAGACGAAGGCCTGCAGCACGTGGCTCTCGATCGGCAGGCGCAGGCCGGCGTAGGCCGCGACGCGCGAGGTGTTGCCGGCGCACGCGAGGCCGACGCGCCGGCTGCCGATGAATCCCCGCGTGGTCTCGACGCCGACGACGGCGCCGCTGTCGTCACGCCGGATGCCGATGACTTCGCAGTGCTGGATCAGGTCGACGCCGAGCTGGTCCGCGCCGCGCGCGTAGCCCCAGGCGACGGCGTCGTGGCGCACCGTGCCGCCCCGCGGCTGCAGCAGGCCGCCACGGATCGGGAAGCGCGCGTTGTCGAAGTCGGCGTAGGGCAGCAGGCGACGGATATCCTCGACGCCGAGGATCTCGCCGTCCACGCCGTGCAGGCGCATGGAATTGCCGCGGCGCGCGAAAGCATCACGCTGCGAATCGCTGTGGAACAGGTTCAGCACGCCGCGCTGGCTGACCATCGCGTTGTAGTTGAAGTCCTGCTCCAGGCCTTCCCACAGCTTGAGCGACCATTCGTAGAAGGGGATGTTGCCCGGCAGCAGGTAGTTCGAGCGGACGATGGTCGTGTTGCGCCCGACGTTGCCGCCGCCGAGGTAGCCCTTCTCGATCACCGCGACGTTGCGGATGCCGTGCACCTTGGCGAGGTAATACGCGGTGGCGAGGCCGTGGCCGCCGCCGCCCACGATGATGACGTCGTAGTTCGCCTTGGGTTCGGGCTCGCGCCACGCGGGCTCCCACCCGCGGTGGCCCGCGAGAGCCTCCTTGATCAGCCGGAAGATCGAATATCGCGCAGCCAAGCGTCACCTCACGTTCGAGCGCGGCAGTCTAGCCGACGCGTTCCGGATATCCAGTGCCCGGTCGGGCCTCACGGCTCACCGCCGCCGATCGCCTCGCGTCGCCGGGCGACGTAGGCCTCCAGCGCCTCCCGCGTCGTCGCATCGAGCGGCGGGGCCACGGACTCCTCCAGCGCCTTCTGCCACAGCGCGGTCGCCCGTTGCGTCGCGTCGCGGGCGCCGGCGAGCTGCCAGTTCTCGTAGTTCTGCCAGTTCGACACCAGCGGCTGGTAGAAGGCGTGCTCGTAGCGGGCGAGCGTGTGCGCGTCGCCGAAGAAATGGCCGCCGGTCGGTACGCGTGCGATGGCATCCAGGCCGAGTTCCGCCTCGTCGACGCGGATCGGCTCGAGGAACTCCATCATCATCTGCAGCATCTCGACATCGAGGATGAACTTCTCGAACGAGGCGGTGAGCCCGCCCTCCTGCCAGCCGGCGGCGTGGTAGACGAGGTTGCCGCCCCCGAGCACCGCGCCCCACAGCGACATCTGCGTCTCGTAGGCGCCCTGCGCGTCGGCCGCGTTCGAGGCGCTCGCGTTCGACGTGCGATAGGGGAGTCGGTAGCGCCGCGCAAGTTGCCCGCTCGCCACGTTGGCCTTGGCGTTCTCCGGGGTGCCGAAGGCCGGGGCGCCCGAGCGCAGATCGACGTTCGACGTGAAGGCGCCGTACATGACCGGCGTGCCCGGCCGAACTGCCTGCGCCAGCACGATTCCGAACAGCGCCTCGGCATTCTGCTGTGCCAGCGCGGAGGCGAGCGTGACGGGCGCCATCGCCCCCATCAGCGTGAACGGCGTGATCACGACCGGCTGGCCGTGTCGCGCCATGGTGACGAGACCGTCCGCCATGGCTTCGTCGAACCGGCGCGGGCTGTTGACCGAGATGATGGTGATGACGCCGGGGCTCGCGGCCATCTGCTCCAGCGTCATCCCGCGCGCGATGGCCATCATGCTGATGCCATCGAGCGCCCGGCCCGCACCGATGGCCGTGCAGTGGTAAGCGCGGTCGGACCACGTGAGGTTCGCCAGGTAAGCGTCGAGGTGACGCGTGTTGGCGGGCAACTCGACCGGCGCGCACACCTGGTTGCCGATCACGTGCACCGCATTGAAATGCTGCGCCAGCCGGATGAAGTCGCAATAGTCTCGGTAGTTGCCCGGCCGGCGCCCGCGCACGCAGTCGTGGACGTTCGGCGGGCCGGCGACGAGTCCGAATACCACGTGGTTGCCACCGAGGGTGACCGCATGGGCCGGGTTGCGCGGCGTCAGCGTGAACTGTGCCGGGGCGGTCGCGAGCGCCTGCTCGACGAGTTCGCGTGACAGGCGCACGGTGCCCGTCGACTCCTCGACCTCGGCGCCTCCTTCGCGCAGCAGGGCCCGCGCGTCGGCGGACATCAGCTCGATGCCGAGTTCGCCGAGGATGCGCAGCGAGGCCTCGTGAATCGCCTCGACCTGGTCCGCGGACAGCACGGCCAGCGGGGCGTAGGGATTGCGCACGTCGCGCCACGGCAGTTGCGGCAAGGCGGAGTTCGCCGCTCGTCGCGATCGACCGCTGTTGCGCCTGCGTCCGGATTCGTCGCTCATGACGCTGCGGGCCTCAGAACGGCGCCAGGCGGTCCACGGCGCGCGGCGTCGCGAGTTCGTCGGCCGACTTGGCCGTCTCGCCGTCCGGCACTTCCGCGACCTTGGCCGCGCGGATCGCGACGATGCCGTTCGGGAACAGGATCACCTCGTTGTCGCCGAAGCCCGACATCGTCGGCAGGTAGTGCAGGGTCTTCGAGCGGCTCGGCGTGTAAGGCGTGAAATGGAACCCCATGGCGTACAACTGGCGCGGCTGCGTCGGCGCCGGCGAGTCCTCCGGTGGGGAGCCGTCGCCCGTCTTGTCGAGCGCGCCCTCGGCCGCGAGCAGTCGACGCGTCAGCTCGCGGTGCAGGAGTTGCCTGCCACCTTGCGCGCCGAGGTGCTCGTAGAGCAGCGCGATCTTGGCGAGATCGTCCAGCGACGGGTAGTAACCCGCATTGAACCAGACCGGGCCGTCGCGTCCGTCCGGCTCGCGCGTCCGCACGGCGGGTGCCTGGAAGATGCCGATGGGTTCGAGCACCTCGCGCCGCAGTACGTCCCAGGCATCGGTGTCCGACCCGCGCTTGCGCTTCAGGTAGCCGTCGATGGCGAGGCCCAGCAGGAAGAAGTCCTGGTCGCGGTAGCGCACGACCTTGCCCGGAGCCCAGGGGTACGGCTTCAGGTGCTCGTTGATGTGCTGCAGCTTGGCCGCGACGGACGGCGCCGTGTACCAGCCGTCGTAGTCCGCATCGAGGTAGCCGTCGTACATGTCGTTCGGCTGCGTGCGGAACGTACCGGTCCCGCCGAAGCCCGTGGCCATGTTCGCCGCATCGATGAAGCGGACCTCGCGCCACTTCGGGTCGAGCCCCGGGACGTAGTCCCCGATCCGCTCGTCGAGCACGCCCGGCCCGTAGAGTTCGGCGAGGTGCAGGAGGGACAGGGGTGCTGCGACGCTCTTCATGACCGAGCGCACGCCGAAACGCATCTCGAGCGGATAGGGGTAGTCGCCGTAGTCGGTGGGTTGCGCGGCGTAGTAGAGCGTGCCCTGGTACACCAGTCCCACGGCGACCTGCCACTTGGGCAGCACCGGTCCGCCGAGACCGGCGAGTGTGTCCTTCGGCAGACGCGCCTCCAGTGCCGCCAGGGGGCGTGCCGGCAGCCGGGCGGCGAGTTCGACGTCCGCCGCCTGTCGCGTGGCCGCGGCCCGCACCGGATCGAGGGCCGACGCCGTTGCCGACAGCGTGCCCCAGAGCACGCAATGCGGGGCCAGCAGGTAGGGCGCCGTCTGCTGGATGAACTGCACGCGCAGGTCGCTGACCTCACCGTTGCGGTACAGGAAGGTCGCCAGTCCCTGGTGCGCGTGGTTCTCGGTGTCGTTCACCAGCATGACCGGGAACGCCGCGCGCGACCACTCGCCGTCGGCCGGTTCGCGCCAGACGCGACCATATTGCGGGATGACGCGCCAGTAGCTCGGTACCGCACCGGGCCGGTCTTCGCGGACCATCGTGCCGCGTTCGACCGGTACCAGCGTTCCGCGCTGCGAGACGAAGGACAGCGTCACGCCCGGGAACAGGCGGGCATCGCGTCCGCCCAGCACGGGCTGGCGCAGATCGGGCAGCGTGTGCAATGGCGCCGCGGCGATCCTCAGCGTCATCGAAAAGGGCGCGGCCTCCCTCGCGTCGGGGCCGGGAGCGAAGGCGGCGTTGGCGACGGGTCGGTCGCTGCTGGACTGGTCGAACATGTGGGCCTGTGGCAGGTGCTCCGCAGCGGCGCCGGCCCATGCGCCGAGCGGCCAGCAGAGCAGAACCGCGGCGAGACGGGAGGCGTTCATGGCGTGGCTGGCACCGTGGCGATGGAACAGCCGCGGGTCTCGGGCGCCCGCGCCTGCAGGAACAGGGCGCCGCCCGCCAGCACCACCACGCACGCGCCGAGCGCCGTGCGCACGCCATAGTGCTCGACGACGACCGGCAACAGGAACGTGCTGATGGCCGAGCCGACGCGGCTGGCGGCAATCGCGACGCCGATGCCCGAGGCCCGCAGGTGTGTCGGGAAGAGTTCCGGCAGGTAGACGTAGCAGAGGCTCGAGACAGACGACAGCACGAGCGCGAACACCGCGAACAGTACGACGACCACCGATGCGTCGAGACGGTCGAGCAGCACCACCGGCAGCAGCGCGAGGGCCGTGATCGTGAAGCTGCCGACCAGGAACGTGCGCCGCGGCAGGCGGTCGACGATCCACAGGCCGAGGACGGTGCCCGCGAGCAGGGCCAGGTTGTAGGCGGCCCCGCCGACGAAGCTGTCCTTCACCTGCAGTGCATCGAGCACGCGATTCACGAAGGTGCCGAGTGCGAAGTAGGGAATGACCTGGCAGGTGAAGAAGACGGCAGCGACGAGCGTGCGGTTGCGCCAGGCGGGTGAGGCGAGTTGCGCGAACTTGCCCTGCGTCGCGACGGTGGCCGAGTCCACGTGCGGCGGCGCCACGCTCGAGCCGAACTGGCGCGCGACGATGGCCGCGGCTTCGTCGTGCCGACCGTGCGCGGCGAGCCACACGGGCGACTCCGGCAGCACCAGCCGCAGCGGCAGGATCGCGAGGCAGGGCAGGGCGCTCGTGGCAAGCATCCAGCGCCAGGTGTCGGGGCCGAGATCGGCGAGGGCGTAGCCGGTGAAGTAGGCGCAGGCGTAGCCGCCCGCCCACGCCACCGACAGCGTGCTCATGATTCGGCCGCGGAACGACGTCGGCGTGAACTCGGTGAGCAAGGCCTTGCTGACGACGTAGTCGGTGCCGAGCAGCAGCCCGATCAGGAAGCGCAGCGCGAACAGCTGCGGCGCCGAGACCACCGCGAACTGCAGCGCCGACAGGGCCGCGAGCAACAGCATGTTCCCGGCGAACACGGGCCGCCGACCGTACCGGTCGGCCACCGGCCCGGTGCCCAGCGCGCCGAAGAAGAGGCCAGCCAGCGAGGCGCCGCCCAGCAACCCGAGCCACCAGGCATCGAGCTGCAGGACGGGGGTGGCGCGGTTGAGCGCGATGCCGATGACGCCGAGGCCGAAGCCGTCGCTGAAGACGCCGCCGAAGCTGGCGATGGCCACGCGCACGTGGAACGGACGCAGCGGGGCGTCGTCGTAGGCGTGGCGCACTCCACCCGGCTGCGTCATGGGGCTCCTGGCGTCAGTCCGGGAGGATCGTACCCTTGTTCATCACGTCGTTGGGATCGAACGCCCGCTTCAGCTTTTCGAGGATGTAATACGACGAGCCGTACTCCTCGCGCACCCAGGGCGTGCGCGCCTTGCCCATGCCGTGGTGGTGGACGACCGAGCCACCGAGCTTCAGCGTCTCCTCGCAGATCACGCGGTTGATCTCGCGCCGGTACTTCGTCACTTCCTGTTCCGGCGGGCAGTTCACGTTGTAGTAGTAGATGAAGTACATGTTGGTGCCGTTCACGTAGCTGTGCGAGCTGTGCCCGCCCGCGACGGTGATGTCCGGCACCTCGACCTTGAGGCGCTTGAGCGCGTTCTCGTAGATGTCGCAGATCGTCGACCAGTCGGCCGAGACTTCCGTCGTCCGCCCCATGGTCTTCGTCTCGAGGATCTCCTTGCGCTCGTTGGCGAGCTTGTCTGCGCCCCAGTTGAGGTCGGCGAACCATTCCTCGAGGTGGTGCGGGTCGACCGGCTTGCACTCCGGGAACTTTGCGACGCATTCCTTGATGCCTTCGATCGTCGCCTTGACGACGCCGGCCGGGCCTTCCGCCATGAACAGCAGCACGCAGTCATCCTTGGCGGCGAACTTCGAGAAGTGGAAGCCGCCATCCGGCGGATCGTACAGGCGCGCGACGGACGGCTTGTAGCCGTTCACCATGACCTCACGCAGCGCCTCGAAGCCGGGGCGCATGTTCTTCAGCGTCCAGCCGACGAAGGTGTTGTTCTGCGGGAAGTACGGGAACAGCTTCACGGTGACTTCCGTGATGTAGCAGAGGGCGCCCTCGTTGCCGATGATCACGTGCCGGATGTCCGGGCCGACCGAGCGGCGCGGCACGTTCTTGATGCGTGTCACCGTGCCGTCGGCGAACACGGCCTCGCAGCCGACGACCATGTCCTCGATGCCGCCGTACAGTGTCGAGAACTGGCCGATGCTGCGCGTGGCCGTGAGGCCGCCCATCTGCGCGATGGGCTTCGACTGCGGCGAGTGGCCGGTCGTCACGCCGTGCTTGCGGCACTCGTCCTCGAGCGTCTGCAGGCACACGCCGCACTCGACCGTCGCCTGCATGTTGTACGGGTCGATCTTGAGGATCTTGTTCATCCCCGAGCCGTCGAGCACGATCGAATCCGGCACCAGCGTCTGCAGGCCGCCCTCGGTCGCGGTGCGGCCGGTGCGGGCGACGACGTTGATGCGGTTCGCGTTGGCGAACTTCAGCACCTCGGCCACGTGCGCCGTGCCGCGCGCCATCACGACCGCGGCCGGCAACGGCTGGGTCCACACGCCGTGCACGTCCTCGTAGAGATGCAGGCGATCGACGCTGCTGCGCTTCAGTTCCATCTCGTCCGTGACGACGTTGGCAGGGCCCACGATCTGCTGGAGTCCCTGGACGATGGCGGTTCTGCTCAAGGGCATGGATCGATCCTCAGGAGGCCCGGCGCATGACCGGGCAGGTCAGTGGAACAACGGGAACGAACGCTCGAGCACCGGATCGGTGGCCTCGCGCACGTGACGGTAGGCGGCCTCATTGAGCCGCTGGTAGGTGGCGGTGTGGGCCGTGTCGGGCGCGAATGCCTGGCGCGGCTTCTCCATGCGCGCGACCGCGGTGGCGAAATCCGGGTACACGCCCGCCGCCACGGCGGCGCAGATCGCCGCGCCCAGGCTGGCCCCGCTTGGGCCGGTCGCGCGTGACGCGGGGATGCCGAACACGTCGGCGAAGATCTGCATGAAGAGCGGACTGGTCGAACCGCCGCCTGAGATGACGATCTCGCGCAGCGAGGTGCCGAGCTCGGCACACATCGCATCCACCTTGTCCTTCATCGTGACGGCGATCGCCTCGAGGATGGAGCGATAGACGTGGCCGCGCGTGTGACGCGCGTCGAACCCGAGCATCACGCCTTTGCGGAACGGCTTGTCCGTCGGCGCCAGCCAGTCGAGCACCGTCATGAGGCCGTCGCTGCCGGCCGGCACGTGGCGCGCCTCGTCTTCCAGCGCCTGCTCGCGCGTCACGCCGCGCGCCGAGGCGGCGGCCGCGAACTCCGGCCCGAGCAGGTCCATGAACCAGGTCAGCGTCCACATGCCGCGACGGATGCCGTGGCTCTCGTAGAGATACTTGTGCGGCAGACAGCCGAAGTTGGTCCAGAACTGCTGCGCGTCCTGCCGGTTCTCGCGCCCGTGCACCATCGAGGCGATGTAGGTGCCGAGCGAGACGAGGGCGGTGCGTTCATCGAGCGAGCCGGACCCGAGCGCCTCGACCGCCTTGTCGTTGGCGGTCGCCACCACGGGCAGACCCTGCGGGATGCCGGTCGCCTCTGCGGCGGCGGCGGTAACGTGGCCGAGGACGTCGCCCGGCATGACCAGGTCGAACAGTTGCTCGCGACGCAGGTTGAACTGGCGCATCAGCGCGGCATCGCCGGTCCATTGCCAGGTGTCGGTGTCGATCGGCCACTGCAACAGGATGCTGTTGGCGGCCGTGTCGCGGCACTGCCCGGTGAGCCGGTGCGTGATGTACCCGGACGAGGTCGTGGCGTAGGCGAGCGCGGGGTCCTCCGGCAACCACGGCTGGTACGCACGCGTGTCCATCCAGCTCATGACCGGTTCGACCAGTGAGCCATCGGCCTTCAGGAAGGCCTTGCAGCAGCGGATCGTGCAGAGTCCCACGCCGAGGATCTCGCTCGGGTGGCCGCGGAATTCCGCCAGCGCCTGGCGGCTGGCCGCCGCGATCGAGTCCCACAGGTCGTCGTCGGGATGCAGCACGACCCCCGGTCGCGGACGGTGCGCGGCGCGCAGCACCTGGCGCCCCTGCGCGACGGGATTACCGGCGAGGTCGTAGATGACGACCTTGGTGCTCTGCGAGCCGTTGTCGATGCCGATGAGGTAGCGGCCGGACATGCGCGCGGGGGGCTCAGCGGACGAGGTAGCCGCCGTCGACGACCAGCAGGTGGCCGTTGACGTAATCCGACGCGCGGCTCGCGAGGAAGACCACGGCGCCCATCAGGTCGAGCGGCTCGCCCCAGCGCTCGGCCGGGATGTGGTCGAGCACGCGCTTGTTCGTCTCGGGATTGCTGCGCGTCTGGCGCGTGATCTCGGTGGCGTAGTAGCCGGGCGCAATGCCATTGACCTGGATATTGTGCATCGCCAGTTCGTCGCAGTACGCCTTGGTGAAACCGGCGAGGCCGTGCTTGGTGGCCGCGTAGGCCGACGACCAGCGACCGCCGAGGAACGAGAACAGCGAGCAGATGTTGATGATCTTGCCGTGCTTCTGCGGGATCATCCGCTTGGCGGCTTCGTAGCTCAGCTCGAACGCGGCCGTGAGGTTCACCGCCACGGTCGCATCCCACTGCGGGCGGCCGAAGTCCAGGACCTCGGCGAGCGGGCAGATACCGGCGCTGTTCACGAGGATGTCGACGCTGCCGTAGCGCGCGACGCACTCGTCGATCACGCGCGCGGCCGAGCCCGGCTGTGTGATGTCGCACTTCATGTATTCGTAACGGCGACCGGTCTCGGCGACCAGCGCGCCCGTCTTGCCGTCGTCGTCCATCACGCTCGGCACGAAGACGTCGGCGCCGCCCTTGGCGAGCGCGAGCGTGAACGCCTGGCCGAGTCCGGTGTTGCCCCCGGTGACGATCGCCTTTCGGCCCGCGAGGGAGAAGAAGTCGAGGGTGAAATCCCTGATGTCCATCGCAAGCTGCTCCGAGGCCGGGGCCCGCGTCGCGGCGGACCCGGCGATTCATGTGTCTTGACGAGCGAGGCCGCGGCGCGGCGCGCAGGATTATACGATGCAGGTCCGCGCGCCACAGGAGTAAACGTTTGACGCCGCAGTAACTCCCTGTTACCAATGCGCCATAACACGGTGCGATCAGGGGGTCTGGAAAATGGATGCGAGCCGGCGATTCGCCGGAGGCGCTGTCTGCCGTGGCCTGCGGTCGCTGGCCGTGGCCGCGACCCTTCTCATCGGCAGTCTCGGCACCGCATCCGCGGACCCGGCGGCCGACCCGGCGAGCTGTCGCAAGGTCCGCCTCTCCGATGTCGGCTGGACCGCCGAATCCGCGACCACAGCCGTCACGGCCCAGATCCTCACCGACCTCGGTTACCAGCCCACGATCACCGTCCTGTCCGTGCCCGTGACACTGGAGTCGATGAAGAATGGCGACATCGACGCCTTCCTCGGCAACTGGCTCCCGGCGCAGAAGGAAATGCTCGAGCCGTACCTCGCGGACGGCTCGGTCATCAAGCTGCGCACCAACCTGGTCGGTGCCAAGTACACGCTCGCGGTGCCGGACTACCTCTGGGAGCAGGGGCTCAAGGATTTCGCCGACATCGCCAGATTCCGAAAAGAGCTGGGTGCATCGATTTATGGCATCGAACCCGGCAACGACGGCAACGGTTTGGTGCTGGGCCTGATCAAGGCCAACCGGTTCGGGCTCGGAGGCTTCAAGCTGGTGGAGTCGAGCGAGCAGGGCATGCTCGCGCAGGTCGAGCGTGCCGTGCGGGCCAAGGGACCGATCGTGTTCCTGGCGTGGGCCCCGCACCCGATGAACACCCACTACCCGATCAAGTACCTGACCGGTGGTGATGACACGTTCGGGCCCGACTACGGCGCCGCCACGGTCAACACGCTGGTCCGCAAGGGTTACGTCGAGCAGTGCCCGAACCTCGGCCGCCTGCTGCAGAACCTCGAGTTCGACGTCGACCTCGAGAACGGCTTCATGGACCGCATCCTGAGCGACAAGCTGTCGGCGGCGGATCTCGCCAAGGAATGGGTGGCGAAGCGGCCGGACCGCATGGACCCGTGGCTGAAGGGCGTGCTGTCGTTCGACGGACGGCCCGCGCTCGACGTGCTGAAAGGCACGGCGGCGCCGAAGAAATCGGGGATGCGCTTCGACGACTACGTGGCGGCCCGCAAGATCCCGGTCGGCGACTGGGCCACGCAGATGGTCGACTACACCAAGAAGCACGCGCGTGGCTTCTTCGATGGCATCGCGGGCCTGCTGACCGCTTGCACCAAGGCCGTGGGCTGGCTGCTGAACTACATGCCGGCGCCGTTGCTGATCCTCGCCCTCGCGGCCATCGCCTATGCGGTGCGTCGCTCGATCGGCCTCGTCGTGTTCGTGATCGTCTCGCTGCTGTTCATCATGAACCAGGGGTACTGGGACGCGACGCTCGAGACACTCACGCTGGTGCTGGTCGCTGCGATCATCGCCACGGTGATCGGCGTCCCGCTCGGCATCTGGGGCGCGAAGCGGCCGGCGGTCTACGCCGCGATGCGCCCGGTGCTGGACCTGATGCAGACGCTGCCGACGTTCGTGTACCTCACGCCGACGCTGGTGCTGTTCGGCCTCGGCGTGGTGCCGGGCCTGATCTCCACCATCATCTTCGCGCTGCCGGCGCCGATCCGCCTGACGCAGCTCGGCATCTCCTCGGTGCCGAAGACGCTGCGCGAGGCCGGGCAGGCCTTTGGCGCGACGCCGCTGCAGCTGCTGTTCAAGGTGGAGTTGCCGAGCGCCGGTCCGATGATCCTGGCGGGCGTCACCCAGTGCATCATGCTGAGCCTGTCGATGGTGGTCATCGCCGCCCTGGTGGGTGCCGGCGGCCTCGGCGTGCCGGTCGTGCGCGCGCTCAACACCGTCCAGGTGGGCATGGGCTTCGAGGCGGGCATCGCCATCGTGCTGCTGGCGATCATGCTCGATCGCATCAGTCGCCCGCCGGATCGCAAGGGGGACGAATGAGCGCGGCGGTCGAGTTCGACAAGGTCGACATCCTGTTCCCCAGCAAGGCGCTGTCGGGGCGCAAGCGCGATGCGTCGGTCAAGGCCGCGCTCGGCCTGCTCGATGCCGGCAAGAACCGCACGGAGATCGAGTCCGCCACGGGCGTCGTGGTCGGCGTCAGCAACGCGAGCCTGCGCGTCGAGCAGGGCCAGATCTCCGTACTCATGGGTCTCTCGGGCTCCGGCAAGTCGACGCTGCTGCGCGCCGCGAACGGCCTCAATCGCGTCACCCGGGGTCGCGTCATGGTCCACGACGGCCAGCAACCCGTGGACGTGGCCAGTTGCAGTTCGGCGACGCTGCGCAGCCTGCGTCGCAACAGCATCGCGATGATCTTCCAGCAGTTCGGGTTGCTGCCGTGGCGCACCGTGCGCGAGAACGTCGGCCTCGGCCTCGAGCTGCGCGGCGAGTCGGCGGAGGCGCGCAAGCGCATCGTCGACGAGAAGCTCGAGCTGGTGGGGCTCGAGCGCTGGGCCGACCGTTACGGCCACGAACTCTCGGGTGGCATGCAGCAGCGCGTCGGCCTCGCCCGCGCCTTCGCCACGGACGCGGCCATCCTGCTGATGGACGAGCCGTTCTCCGCGCTCGATCCGCTGATCCGCACCAAGCTGCAGGACGAGTTGCTGGCGCTGCAGGCGCGGGTACGCAAGACGATCCTGTTCGTCACCCACGACCTCGACGAGGCCCTGAAGCTCGGCAACCAGACGTCGGTGCTCGAGGGCGGGCGCATCGTGCAGACGGGACGCACCGAGGACATCGTGCTGCGTCCGGCGGACGCCTACGTCGGCGAGTTCGTGCAGCACATGAACCCGCTGTCCGTGCTGAACGGTCGCATGGTGATGCGCGCGCTCGGCGACCTGCCGGCGGACGGCGCGCGTCGCTGGCTCGATCCGGCCCGGCAGTATTCGCTGACCCTGGACGCCGATGGGAAACCCGTAAGCGCCACCTTCGACGACCAGCCGCTGCCCATCCGCGCGGCAGGCGAGGAGGGCGGCCTGCGGGTCGCAAACGTCGAGACGCCCCTGCGCCAGCTGATCCAGTGGTGCAAGGCGGGTCATCCCGTCCTGCTCGAGGAAGACGGCGCCATCCGCGGCGTCTGTGGTCCCACCGAAGTGTTGCGCGCGCTCGCCACGAGCGATGCGCGCTCGCGCGCTTTCTCCTGATTTCTCACGTAGGGAGTCCGACATGGTCGTTCGACGCTTCCCGTCCGCAGTGAGTCTCATTCCCGGATCTCTGGTCGCCTCGGCCGTCGCGGTGGCCTTGCTGCCATCGAACGCATCGGCGCAGGACGTCGGTGCGAGCGCCGGCGTCGAGGAGATCGTCGTCACCGCGCAGCGTCGAGAGGAGAAGCTGCAGGACGTCGGCATCGCGGTCACCGCGCTCGGCAGCGACGCCCTCTCGAACCTCAACATCACCGCGGCGACCGACATCACGCGCGCCGTGCCCAGCCTGAAGATGAACGCCTACTCGTCGTCGCAGGTGGTCTACAACATCCGCGGCGTGTCGCAGAACGACTACGGCGACCAGCAGGAGCCGCCGGTCGCGGTCTACCAGGACGACAGCTACTCGAGTTCGATCAACACGGCGAGCTTCCCCGTGTTCGACCTCGCCCGCGTCGAGGTGCTGCGCGGCCCGCAGGGCACCCTCTTCGGTCGCAATGCCACAGGCGGCGCGATCCAGTTCGTTTCCAATCGCCCGACCAGGGACTTCGAGGGCTACGCCACGGCCACCGTGGGCAGCTACAACCAGTGGATCCTCGAGGGGGCGCTCTCCGGCCCGCTCGGCGACACGGTGCAGGGGCGCATCGCGGCGATCAGCAACCAGGCCGACGGCTACATGAAGTCCGTGGTGCCCGGCGTCGGCGACCGCGGCGGCAACGACCACTATGCGCTGCGCGGGCAGTTGTCCTGGCAGCCGACGGACGGCATCGACCTCAACCTCATCGTGCGCTACATGAAGGCGAACAAGGAGACGCAGGCCGGCCTGTACTCCGAGGCGCCGGCGTGTCCCAACGACCGGTTCCAGGGTGAATTCACGCGTCAGGACCAGTCGTGCGCCTTCTGGGGCACCGGCCCGGGTGAGGCGGGCACGGGCTATCGCAACGACGCCATCACGCCGCAATGGGGCGGCGATCCCTGGAAGACCGCCGAGACGCAGCGTTCGTACGTCGACCGCGAGATCACCGGCGCCACGCTGCACTTCGACTGGGACCTCAGCGACGACGTGCACCTGGTCTCGATCACCGACTGGCAGCACGCCGAGAAGTTCTACCTCGAGGGCGGCGACGCCTCGCCGGTCGACGGTGTGCTGTTCTACCAGGGCAGCGATCTCGACCAGTACTCGCAGGAGTTCCGGCTCTCCGGCAATGCCGGGGCGCATTACTGGGTCGCGGGCGTCTACGGCATGAAGGTCGACGGCAGCTACACGGGCAAGTTCGCCGACCCGTTCTACGGCTACGACCCGACGGTGGAGATGGGCCAGAAGACGACGTCGTATGCGCTGTTCGCGCAGGACGAGTGGTCGTTCGCCGACCGCTGGAAGCTGATCGCCGGCCTGCGCTACTGGAGCGACGAGCGCGAGGGCCGCTACTTCGGGACCGCCCCCGAGGTGCCGGGGCTCTCGGCGCCCGTGACCATCATCTTCAACAGGCACCAGGTGTCGCCGGTCGGCAGCAGCATCACGCCCGACGATGCCAAGCACAGCTTCGATGGCGTCACGGCACGCCTGCAGGTCGACTGGAAGCCGAGCGACGACGTGCTGCTCTACGCGAGCTTCAACCGGGGCAGCAAGAGCGGCGGCTATACGTTCTCGACGGGCACGCCCTACGATCCGGACGGCAGCCTGACGGTCCCGCGGGCCTTCCTCGAGGGCATTCCTTTCGACAAGGAAACCCTCGACGCCTACGAACTGGGCATGAAGTCGACGCTGTTCGGCGGCCGCACGACCCTCAACCTCGCGGCGTTCTATTACGACTACAAGGACTACCAGGCCTTCGCCCAGTTCGGCCCGGTACAGACCGTCATCAACCTCGATGCGAACCTCGCGGGCATCGAGGCGGAACTCGTCGCCCGGCCCGTCGATGCGCTGACGCTGCAGATCAGCGGCTCGTTCCTCGACTCCACGGTGAAGGACGTGCCGTTGCCGGACGGCGTCACCATCGAGGACCATGACCTGCCGCAGGCCCCGAGCTTCTCGGGCAGCGCGCTGGCCCGCTACGACTTCACGGTCGGGGCCGGCAAGCTCGGCGTGCAGGCGGACGTGCAGTACTCCAGCAGCTTCTGCTTCACGGTGCTGTGCGCGCCGGTCGAGCACGAGGACTCGTACTCGGTGGCGAACGCCCGCATCAGCTACGACAGCGACAGCGGGCGCTGGGGCGTGGCGGCGTTCGTCAACAACCTGTTCGAGGAGAAGTACCGCGTGTACGCCTTCGACAGTTCCCTGTTCTCGGGCGTCGTGGCCGGCGTGTACGCCAAGCCGCGCTGGTACGGACTGAGCGGGACCTACCGGTTCGGCCGCTGAACGACGCCCGGCTGGGCCCGGGTGGCGCGTGCAGGCCAGCGTCTGTCGCAAATTGATCAGCCCCACCGGGTGGGGCTGACCATACTGACCGCCTCGCAGCCGGGAGGCGGAAGGCATGTCGGACACGGGAACGAACGCGGGCGGGGCTCCGGGCGAACGGCGGGTGCTGCGCAGCGGCCGTGATGCCAAGCGCGCGGCGCGGGCCGCTCGCGCGTCGGCGTCGGTGCCGTATATCCGCCGCGCCATTCCACGCTTCGAGGTGCTGAACGAGGAGGGCCTCGCCCTCATCGAGCGCAACGCCGACACCATCCTCGCCGAGACCGGCATCGAGTTCCGCGAGGACCCCGAGGCGATCGCGATCTGGAAGGCCGCCGGCGCGGACGTGCAGGGCGAGCGCGTGCGCTTCGAGCGCGGCATGTGCCGCGAGCTGATCCAGAAGACGGCGCCGCGCGAGTTCACGCAGTACGCGCGCAACCCTGCCCGCAACGTCCACATCGGCGGCGACTGCACGGTGTTCGTGCCCGCTTACGGCTCGCCGTTCATCCACAACCTGGACGAAGGCCGCCGCTACGCGCGCATCGAAGATTTCCGCAACTTCGTGAAGCTCGCCTACCTGGCGAACTCGCTGCACCACTCGGGCGGCACGATCTGCGAGCCGGTCGACCTGCCGGTGAACAAGCGCCACCTGGACATGGTGTACAGCCACATCAAGTACAGCGACAAGGCGTTCATGGGTTCGGTGACGGCACCGGAGCGCGCCGAGGACAGCGTCGAACTCGCGAAGATCGCGTTCGGTCCCGAGGCCGTGGACCCGGCCACCGGCAAGCTGCGCACGATGCTGATCAGCCTGATCAACGTGAACTCGCCGCTGATCTACGACGCGACGATGCTCGGCGCGCTGAAGGTCTACGCGCGCGCCAACCAGGCCACGATCATCACGCCGTTCATCCTGTCGGGCGCGATGTCGCCCGTGACCGTGGCGGGCACGGCGGCGCAGACGCTCGCCGAGGCGATGGCCGGCATGGCGTTCGCGCAGCTGGTGAATCCGGGCTGCCCCGTGGTCTTCGGCAGTTTCGCCTCATCGATCTCGATGCAGTCCGGCGCGCCGACCTTCGGCACGCCGGAGCCCGCGCTGGTGCTGTACGTGATGGCGGCGCTGGCGCGGCGCCTCGGCGTGCCGTTCCGCTCGGGCGGTGGCCTGTGCGGCTCCAAGCTGCCGGATGCGCAGGCTGCGTTCGAGGCCGCCCAGACGCTGCTGCCGACCTGTCTCGCGGGTGTGAACTTCGTGTTGCACACGGCGGGCTGGCTCGAGGGCGGCCTCGCCATGGGGTACGAGAAGTTCATGATGGACGTCGACCAGGCCGGCATGATGCACACGCTGCTCGCTGGCGTGGACCTGACGCCGAACGGGCAGGCGATGGATGCGATCGCGGAAGTCGGCCCGGGCAATCACTTCCTTGGTTGCGCGCACACGCAGGCGAACTTCGAGAGCGCGTTCTATCGCTCGCCGCTCACGGACAACAACAGCTACGAGCAGTGGCTGGCGGAAGGCTCGCTCGACATGGCGCAGCGCGCCAACGTCCAGTGGAAGAAGCAGCTGGAGGAATACGTCGCGCCGCCGCTCGATGCCGCGGTCGACGACGCACTGCTCGACTTCATCGGTCGACGCAAGGCCGCCACCCCCGACTCCAACGTCTGAAAACCGGGGACAGAAGATAGGGGACATTCCTCTTTTTCGGTCATCGCGAAAAAGAGGAATGTCCCCTATTTCTGCGGGCGGCGGTTGCGGCGCTCGCGGCCCTCGGGGCCGGACTGCGCGAGCACCTTCGGCGGCGGCAGCGTGACCACCTTCGTCAGGTTGGGGTAGCTCGCGGTCTTGTGCGGAATCGACATCGCTTCCACGAAGTGCTCCTGGAAGCGGGGCTCGATGGCGGTCTCGATCTTCTCCACGCGACGGACGAGGCCCTCGATCACGGCACGTGACCGCGAATCGAGCAGCGCGATGCGCGCGCCGGTGCCGGCCGCATTGCCGGCCGAGGTGACCCGGCTGAGGTCGCAATCGGGAATCATGCCGAGCACCGTCGCGTACATCACGTCGATGTGCGCACCGAACGCGCCGGCGAGGCGGATCCGGTCGACCTGCTCGATGCCGAGCCGCTCCATCAACAGCCGGATGCCGGCCATCAGCGCCGCCTTGGCCAGCTGGATCGCGCGCACGTCGTTCTGCGTGATCGCCAGCGACTGCGCGCCCTCGTGCAGCACGTAGGAGAACGTACGGCCGTTCGGCACGATGCGCGGCGAGCGCGCGGCCAGCGAGCCGTCGACCACGCCGTCCTGCGTGAGGATGCCGGCGAGGTACATCTCGGCGATCACCTCGATGATGCCCGAGCCGCAGACCCCGGTGACGCCGGTGGCTTGCGTGGCTTCGGCAAAGCCCGGGTCGTCGGACCACAGGTCGCTGCCGATCACTTTGAAGCGCGGTTCGAGCGTCTCGCGATCGATGCGCACGCGCTCGATGGCGCCCGGCGCCGCGCGCTGGCCGCAGCTGATCTGCGCGCCTTCGAACGCCGGGCCGGTCGGGCTCGAGCACGCAACCAGCTTCTGGCGGTTGCCGAGCACGATCTCCGCATTGGTGCCGACGTCGACGAGCAGCGTCATTTCGTCGGTGAGGTCCGGCCGCTCGGCCAGGATCACGCCGGCGGTGTCGGCCCCCACGTGGCCGGCGATGCAGGGCAGGGTGTAGACGCGGGCGTTCGGGTGCAGCTCGATGCCGATCTCGGCCGCCGTCACGGTCATCGCGCGGTCGATGGCGAGCGCGAACGGCGCACCGCCGAGTTCCACCGGGTCGATGCCCAGCACGAGGTGATGCATGATCGGGTTGCCGACGATGGTCGCCTCGAGGATCGAGTCGCGCTCGACGCCCACGGACTGGGCGACCTCGCCCGCCAGGGCGCTCAGGGCCTCGCGCACGGCCGCGGTCATCTGGGCCGCGCCGCCCGGATTCATCATCGAGTACGAGACCCGGCTCATCAGGTCTTCGCCGAAGCGAATCTGCGGGTTCATGCGTCCGGCCGAGGCCACGACCTCGCCCGTGACGAGGTCGCACAGGTGGGCGGCGATGGTGGTCGAGCCCACGTCCACCGCGAGCCCGAAGGCGGTCTCGTGGAAGCCCGGCCAGACCGCGACGATGCGGTTCTCGTCGTGGACCGCGACCGTGACTTTCCACTGGCCTTCGCGCAGCACGGGCTGCAACCGCTGCAGCACCGCGAGATCGCACTCCAGGGCCTTGAGCTGCCACTCGCGCGCCAGCGCGAACTCGAGTCGCTGCAGGTCGCCGGAGGGGTCGTGCATGTCCGGCTCGTCGACCTCGACGTAGTGCAGCTTGACGAGCGGGTAGAGCTCGATGTCCCGCGCCTCGGCTTCCTTGCGCACGACCTGGCGGTGGACCTGGCTGTTCTGCGGCACGTCGACCACGACGTCCGCCTGCACCTTGGCCTGGCACGACAGCCGGCAACCGGCGCCGAGGCCCTTGCGCTCGCCGTAGCGCAGTTCGGTGGCCGACACCTCGGACAGGCTGGCGGCGCTGGAGCGCACGCCGTGCTTGGCAAATTCGCCTTCGGCGACCAGCACCTGGCACCGGCCGCAGATCGCGCGGCCGCCGCACACGGAATCGATGTCGACGCCGAGCGTGCGCGCGGCCTGCAGCAACGGCGTGCCGACCGGGAAGCGACCGCGCTTGCCGGACGGCGTGAAGACGACGAGAGGATCCTGTCCGCCCACGACGATCGCCTGTCCGCTCAGCCCGCGCCGGGGGTGCCTTCGCCAGTGCCCGCCGCCGCGGCCGCAGCGCGCCTGCGCGCACCACCTTCGCGACGGCCGCGCGGGGCCTCGCCACCGGCACCCGCGGCGCCGGGCGGCGGCACTTCGCGGAAGCGGCGGATCCAGCGGGCGCAATCCGGGTCGTGGCCCATCATCACGTCCGCGCCCATGCAGGCCTTCACGACGTCGCCGTGCAGCGGGTTGGTGATCGCCGAGGTGAGGCCCGAGGCAATGGCCATGGTCAGGAACGCGCTGTTGATGCCGTCCCGCGCCGGCAGGCCGAAACTGATGTTGGAAGCGCCGCAGGTCGTGTTGACCTTCAGCTCGTCCTTCAGGCGCTTCACGAGGCGCATGACCTGCACGCCCGCCTGGTTGATCGCGCCGATCGGCATGACGAGCGGATCGACGACCACGTCCGACGCCGGGATGCCGTGGTCCATCGCGCGGTGCACGATTTTCTTCGCGACCTCGAAGCGCACGTCCGGGTCCTCGGAAATGCCGGTCTCGTCGTTCGAGATGGCCACGACGGCCGCGCCGTACTTCTTCACCAGCGGCAGCACCGTCTCGAGCCGCTCTTCCTCGCCGGTCACCGAGTTCACGAGCGCCTTGCCCTTGTAGACCGCCAGGCCCGCGGCCAGCGCGGCGACGATCGACGAGTCGATCGACAGCGGCACGTCGGTGATCGACTGCACCAGCTGCACGGCCCGCGCGAGGATCGCCGGCTCGTCGGCCAGCGGGATGCCCGCGTTGACGTCGAGCATGTGGGCGCCCGCGGCGACCTGGGCCAGCGCGTCGGCCTCGACGCGGCTGAAGTCGCCGGCCGCCATTTCCGCCGCGAGGAGCTTGCGCCCGGTCGGGTTGATGCGCTCGCCGATGATGACGAACGGCCGGTCGAAGCCGATGACGACTTCCTTCGTCGCGGAGCTGATGACGGTCTCGGTCATGATGTCTTCCTGTCTGCGTTGATCTGGGAGTCGCGACCCGGGTACCACGGGACGCGACCGGCGAGGACCCCCGAGCGCTCGATGACCTCGGCCACGGATTCCTCCTGCCGGTAGGCCATGACGTGCACGCCGGCGACGCCCTTGATGGCACTGACTTCCTGGATGAGGTCGACGCAGAGGTTGCGGCCTTCGCGCGCCTGGTCCTGCGCACCCTTCAGGCGCTCGATCACGGAGTCGGGGATGTGGATGCCCGGCACGTTCGTGCGCATCCAGTCCGCGGCCTTGGCCGAGCGGACCGGCCCGACGCCGATGAGGATGAACACCTTTTCCAGCAGGCCCAGGTCCTCGACCTGGCGCATGAAGCGGCGCAGCAGGTCGAGGTCGTAGCAGTACTGCGTCTGCACGAACTGCGCGCCGGCCTCGACCTTCTTGGCGAGCCGCAACGCACGGTGCTCGACGGGCGGCACGCTGGGATTCTCGGCCGCGCCGAAGAACACGCGCGGCGCGGCGGTGATCTTGCGGCCGCTCTCGAAGTGGTGGCCGTCGCGCAGGCCCCGGGCGATGTTCAGCAGGGCCGTCGAGTCGAGGTCGAATACGGGCTTGGCGTGCGGATGGTCGCCGGCCTGCACGCCGTCGCCGGTGAGGCACAGCATGTTGCAGACGCCCATGGCCGCGCCGCCGAGGATGTCGCCCTGGATCGCGATGCGGTTCTTGTCGCGGCAGGAGATCTGCATGACGGGCGCATAGCCGACCCGCGTCAGGAGCGCGCAGACCGCGACGCTCGACATGTGGCAGTTGGCGCCGCTGCCGTCGGTGGCATTGATCGCGTCGACGTAGCCGTCGAACACGCGGGCGCGACGGTACACCTCGTCCGGATCCGCGGAGTCGGGCGGGGCGAGTTCCGCGGTGATGGCGAACTTGCCCGCGCGCAGCACGCGCTCGAAGCGCCCGGGCGACGTATGCCCCGGCAGGATCGGCAGCGGGTACCCGGGAACCGGCTCGTCTTCGAAGATCATGCCGCGGCCCCGGTCTTTTCGCGCACCACGCGCAGCCAGGCCGACGTGCCGCGCAGGCGGTGATCGACCGGCGCCTGCACGACGCGGATCTTCGCCAGCCCGTCCGGGATACGCTCGGCACCCTGCCAGGCCTGCACCCACACGCAGCGCATCTCCGGCTTCACCTCGCAGTGGCCGTTCGCGCGCACGCCGCCGCACGGGCCATTGCGGAGCTGCTTCGGGCAGTTCATCGGGCAGGACAGACCGGTCGAGCTGAGCGCGCAGCGGCCGCACATCTGGCAGTCGAACAGCAGCCCCTTGACCGTGCGCTCCACCGTGGCAACGGGCCTCTCGAGTCGCTCGTAGCCGATGGCCTTGAAGAGCGGGGCGCAGCGCAGCAGCACGCGCTCGAATGCGTTGTAGAAGGCGGACAGGCCGCGCGCATGACGCACGGACCAGAGCCTGACCGAGTACATCAGCCGGCTCCGCCGTCGGTGGCCGGGGGCGTCGCCTGCGCCCTGGCGGGATCGATGCCCTTGGCGCGGATCAGGCGCTCGAGGTCGTCGTCGGAATAGCGGGCCTCGATCTCGGCCGCAGCCGCCTGGGCCTCCGCCTGCAGGTCGTCGCCGACCGTCTTCGGCGGACTGCGCTGCCAGTCTTCGAGATAAGCGTCCGAGCTGCCGCGGCCGGCGCGCATCGCGGCGCGGTCGACGGCTTCCTGGAAGCGCATCGACAACTGCACCTTGGCGACCTCGCGGCCCTTCTTGACGATGACCTGCGCGGGCACGTCCCGCCACGAAATGACGATCAGCGATGCCATGCGACCCTCTGTTCCCGTTGCGGCGCCGGGGGCGTGGCCCAGGCCGCGAGCTGCGTCGCGAGTTCGCCGTAACCGGTCTCGCGTTCCTCGTAATCCAGACCCAGCCGTTCGGCCGCCGCACGCGCCGCCGTACAGAGCTGCTCGTCACGCGCCTGCACGAGATAGACCAGGCGTCGGTAGTTGCGGAAATACTCCTGGGTCAGCTCCGGGTGGCGATCGAGGCCGAGGCCCGCGACCACCAGCCGCTCGAAATGCCGCACCAGGAAATCCGTCAGGTAGAACGTGCCGGGTTCCTGGTCGGCGAGCGCCGCGAAGGCCTGCGAGCCGGCGAAGAACTGGTAGCAGTGCGCCCCCGGCAGGCGCTCGACGCCTTCCTGCGCGAGCACCGCATCGAGCAGGCCGCCCGTGCCGCAATCGGCATAGGCGACGTAGACCTGCGCGTGGGTACCGCGGCCGGCCCGGATGGCGTCGCGGACGGCGCCCGGGATCTGCTCGGGCCGGTTGTGCAGTTCCGGCGGGAGGCACTGCACGTCGAGGGTCGACCAGCCGTTCGCCCGCTTCAGCGCGACGATCTCGCGGGCGAGGGCGCCGCAGGCGATGACCAGGACGGGCGCCGCGCTCGCCATCGCTCGGATCAGTGGGCGGCGGCGCGACGCGCGGCGATCAGCGCCTTGGCGGTCTCCACGGCAACGGCGGCGTCGCGGCAATAGGCGTCGGCACCGATGGCCTTGGCGAATTCCTCGTTGAGCGGCGCACCGCCCACGAGGACGATGTACTTCTCGCGCAGGCCCTTCTGCTTCAGCGTGTCGATCACGACCTTCATGTAGGGCATGGTCGTCGTGAGCAGCGCCGACATGCCGAGGATGTCCGGCTTGTGCTCCTCGAGCGCGGCGAGGTAATTCTCCACCGGGTTGTTGATGCCGATGTTGATGACCTCGAAGCCGGCGCCCTCGAGCATCATCGAGACGAGGTTCTTGCCGATGTCGTGGATGTCGCCCTTCACGGTGCCGATGACGACCTTGCCGATCGGCTCCGCGCCGGTCTCGGCGAGCAGTGGCCGCAGGATTTCCATGCCGGCCTTCATCGCGTTGGCGGCGAGCAGCACTTCGGGGACGAAGAGGATGCCGTCGCGGAAGTCGATGCCGACGATGCGCATGCCCTCGACCAGTGCGTCGTTGAGCACCTTGTCGGCGCCCCAGCCGCGCGCGAGAAAGATATTCGTCGCCTCGACGACCTCGTCCTTCAGGCCGTTGTACAGGTCGTCATGGACCTGCTCGATCAGTTCCTCGTCGTTGAGGCTGTTCAGGTCGAAGGCTTCCGACTGGTCGTCACTCATCGCACGTTACTCCGGGCTCTGGATCGGTCGCACCGCGAGCCCCGACGGTGGCGGAGCTTGCGCGATCTTACGTTTGTGGCGCCGGAGCGGGTGGTGTCCCGGCGACATTGGCTTGTCACCTTGCGACATTTGCCCCGGGCTGTAAAGGGGGCGCCGCGCCGGCCGGCGGGCCGCCTCGAAGCTGCTTGCGGCGAGCGGCGCAGGACCGTGTCGCAAATCGCTTTTTTCGCTAGGTCCATGCTTTCTACCAGCGCCTTCGCGGAGGTCGCGGAATGCCTGCGCGGTGTCGCGTCCTCGCTTGCGCGCCGGCGTCGCATTCTGACAATCTGCGCGACGGACCTGACCGGGATCGTCCCGCCGGGCGACCGGAGATTGCCGCATGAGCTTCGACACCGACCATACCTTCGTCCTGACCGCGTCCTGCGCCAGCCGCATGGGCACGACGGCCCGGGTCACGACCTTCCTCGCCAGCCGGCGCTTCTACATCGTCGAGATGCAGCAGTTCGACGACACGATCTCGCAGCGCTTCTTCGTGCGCGTGACCTTCTGCGGCGTGGTGGGCGAGCCGGTGGACCTCGCGAAGCTGCGGGCGGAGTTCCAGGAGGTCGCGGGCATCGAGGACATGGAGTGGCAGATCCACGATTCGCGCGAGCGCATGCGCGTGCTGATCATGGTCTCGAACTACGACCACTGCCTCGAGGACCTGCTGTATCGCCATCGCATCGGCGAGCTGAAGATGGACATCACGGCCATCGCGTCCAACCACGTGTCACTGCAGCCGATCGCGGCCCAGAACCGCATCCCGTTCTTCCACCTGCCGATCACGGCGCAGACCAAGCCGCAGCAGGAGCAGAAGCTGCTCGAGCTGATCGATTCGACGAAGACCGACCTGGTCGTGCTCGCACGCTACATGCAGATTCTTTCGGACGACCTGTGCCACAAGCTGCGCGGCCGGGCGATCAACATCCACCACTCGTTCCTGCCGGGGTTCAAGGGTGCCAAGCCCTATCACCAGGCGTACGACCGCGGCGTGAAGCTCATCGGCGCCACGGCGCACTACGTCACGGCGGATCTCGACGAAGGCCCGATCATCGAGCAGGTGGTGGAGCGGGTGGACCACACGTTCGCGCCGGAACAGCTCGTGGCCGTCGGTCGCGACTCGGAGCGACGCGCGCTGTCGATGGCCATCCGCCTCGCCACCGAGCACCGCGTGTTCCTGAACGGCCAGCGCACCGTCATCTTCCGTTAATAGGGGACATTCCTCTTTTTGGGGTACGACGGACCTCGGCGAAAAAGAGGAATGTCCCCTACCGGTTCGTGGGGACGATCTCGACGCCGGGTTCCTTCGGGTTGTCGTCCACCATGGTCGGCGGGAAGCCGACCCCCAGCACCTTCACGCCGCAGGGTTCCTCGTAGCGCCGGATGATGTTCGGCGAGTTCTCGCGCGGACCGTACTTGGCCGCAGCGTCCTTGAAGATCTTCACGACCATGGGCGACAGCTCGAGCGGCACCTTGTATTCGCTCGCGAGGTCGTCGAACAGGCCGACGTCCTTGATCACGAGATCCATGGTGAAACCGATGTCGCGGCTGCCGTTCAGGATCACCTGCGACTCGGTCTCGTGCACGAAGGAGTTGCCGGAGGAGATGCGGATCGCCTCGTAGGTCGTGTTCATGTCGAAGCCCATGACCTTGCAGGTCGTGAGGGCCTCGGCCAGCGCGACGAGGTGCACGGTGCAGAGGTAGTTGGTCATCACCTTCAGCATCGAAGCGCTGCCGACGGGTCCCGTGTGCAGGATCTGGTGCCCGAGGATCGACAGTACCGGGAACGCCTTGTCGAACGCCTCCCGCGCGCCGCCCGCGAAGATCGAAATGTTGCCGGTCGCTGCACGGTGGCAGCCGCCCGAGACCGGGCAGTCCATCGCGGTGCCGCCGCGGGCCTCGACCTTGGGCGCGAGCCGCTTGATCTCGTCGGAGTCGGTGGTGCTCATCTCGAGCCACACCTTGCCGGGCCTCACGCCCTCGAGCAGGCCGTCCTTGCCTTCGACGACCTCCGCCGAAATAGCCGGCGACGGCAGGCAGGTGATGACGATGTCGCAGGCCTCCATCATCGCCCGGGGCGAGGTGCCGCGCCGGGCACCGCGCGCCACGAAGGACGCCACGGCTTCTTCGTTGAGGTCACGGACCGTGAGGTCCACGCCGTGACGCAGCAGGTTGCCTGCGAGCGAAGCCCCGACGTTGCCGAGGCCAATGAAACCGATCTTGCCGATGCTGGAACTGCTCACGCCCGGGTCTCCTCGCAGGGGCCGGACCCGTCGCGGGCCGGCCGGATCGGAAAAAGCTAAGGGCAAGCCCGCGGGGGGAACAAGCAAAAAAAATCAGCGGACCCGAAAGGATTATTGGCAAATCGCCGGGACGGCGGCCACGACGGACGGGAGCGGCACGAAAGGCTGGCAAGTGCGGGGGAATTTCAGTACAAGAGTGTGAATCGCATGCGCCGGCCGGAACGGGCCACCACGGTGACAGGCGAACGACGAAACCGACACGGGGGCGAGCGCATGGCGGCCAATGTCCAGGCAGAGGCGATCGACGGCGGCGTGGGCAGCACGGCGCTGCGCTGGTACGTCCTGCTGATGATGGTGCTCGTCTACACGCTCAGCATCGCCGACCGCTACGTCATCTCCACCGTGCTCGAGCCCATCCGGGTCGAGCTGCAGCTGACGGATTCCGGCATTGCCTTCCTCACCGGCGTCTCGCTGGCGCTGTTCTACGTCGTGCTGGGCTTTCCGATCTCCTGGCTGATCGACCGCGGCAACCGGCGCAACATCATCGCGTTCTGCCTGGTGGCCTGGTCCGTCATGACGGCGTGCTGCGGACTGTCGAAGAACTACATTCAGCTGCTGCTGTCGCGCATCGGGGTCGGCATCGGCGAGGCGGGCGGCACGCCGGGCGCCAGTTCCATCATCTCGGATTACTTTCCGCAGTCGAAGCGCCCGATGGCGCTGACGGTCTTCTCGCTCGGCGCGCCGATCGGCGCGTGGCTCGGGGCGGACATCGCCGGCATCATCAACGACCACTACAACTGGCGAACCGTGTTTCTGATGCTCGGCGTGCCCGGCGTCATCGTCGGTGTCGTCATCTTCCTGACCGTGCGCGAGCCTCGCCGCGGACAGCTCGACCACAAGGGCGGCGACGACCAGGGGGCCTCGTTCCTCGAGAGCATGCGCTACCTGTGGACGCAGCGCTCCGCGGTGCACGTCATGGTGGCGAGCGCGCTCACCGCGCTGTGGGGCTGGGGCCTGATGTGGTGGACGCCGACCTACCTGATCCGCAACTTTGGCATGACGCCGGGTGCCGCCGGGTCGATCCTCGGTCCCGTGCACTTGATCGGAGGAGGGCTGGCGACGGTGGCGACCAGCTGGTGGCTGGCGCAGCCGTCCATGAAGGATCCGCGCAAGATCGTGCGCATGATGGGTTGGGGCGTCGGGGCTGCAACAATCGTTACGGCAGTCATCTACACGACCAAGTCACTGGAACTCGCGACCTGGCTGTTCTGGCTTTTCATCCCCGCAATCTACTTCTACATCGGCCCGTGCTTCGGTCTGCTCAATAATCTGTGTGAACCGCGCATGCGGGCGCAGTTCTGCGCCGCGACGCTGTTCATCGCCAACGTGGGCAACCTGATCGTGGCCCCGCAGATGGTCGGCTTCCTGAGCGACGCTTTCGCGCCGGGCGGCGTCGCCAACGGCGAGTCGCTGCGCTTGGCCATGCTGTGCCTCGTGCCCACGGGCGCGTGGGCCACGTGGCATTACTTCCGCTCGGCCCGCAACATCATTCAGGACGAGGAGCGCGCCACAGGCGTCAAGCCCGCGGTCGACGAGACGGTCGCGTAGCCGTCGGGGCGCCCGCCCCGACAAGAACCGTTCAGTGAGCCTCGACCAGCGGGCCGAGCGCCGCGCGCAGTTCCCCGAGCCACGGCTCGAAGTTCTTCCACTGGTCGACGCCCTCGCGGTTGATCGGCCGGCGCACCTGTTCCGAACTGGCCGTGTGCACGCGTCGTTCGGTCTTGTGGAACTCGACACAGGACGCTTCGAACGGCAACCCGCAGTAATCGAGGATCCGGCGCACGCTGCCCTCGAGGTCCTCGATCACGTCCTCGTGCTGCACGCGCAGCACGCGACCCGGCAGGACCGCGTCCCAGTGATCCATCAGGCGCACGTAAAGACGGTAGTAGCGCGCGATGTCGTCGAGGCTGTAGGTGAACTGCTGACCGCTCGCGAACAGCTGCTTGAAGTTGCTGAAGCAGCAGGCCATCGGCTCGCGGCGTGCGTCGATGATCTTCGCGTTCGGCAGCATCAGGTGGATCAGGCCGACGTGCCGGAAGTTGTTCGGCATCTTGTCGATGAAGAAGGGCTTGTTGCCCACCCGGTAATGCCGCGTGTCGCGGATGTAGGCCTCGCCGAAAGCCCGGTAGTCGTCGCCGGAGAGCAGCGCGAGGACGTCCGGGTAGCGTGCGCCGCTTGGGTGCATGTCGAGCGAGCTGACCAATCGGGGCACGTCGGCCAGTTCCATGGTGCCCTCGACCTGCGAATGCGACGCGAGGATCTGTTCGAGCAGCGTCGAGCCGGCACGCGGCAGGCCCAAGACGAAGATGGGCGCTGAGTCCTGGCAGCCGTAGCCTTGCCGTTGCGCGAAGAATTCCGGCGTGGTCAATTCGATCTGCCGGCCGATCGTGCGCTCGAGCACCTCCGGCCGGTAGCTGCACTCATTCCTCTTGAGCGCATTGCCGCGGGCGTAGAACTGGAACGATTCGGCATATTCGCCGCGGTCCTCGAGCGCCTTGCCGAGCGCAAAGCACAGGTGGTAGCGATCCACCGGCGGCGTGCGCGGATTCTCGACCTGCTCGCGCATGGTGGTCAGCTGCGCATCGTCGAATCGATACGTCTTGAGGTTGGCCATGCTCCAGTAGGCGTCGCCGAAATTCGCCCGTTGCCGGGCTGCTTCGCGGTAGGCGCGCTCCGCTTCTTCGCGGCGACCCTGGGTCTTGAGCGCGTGACCCAGCGACAGGTGCAGTTCAGGATTGGTCGGCTGCTGCCGCGCCAGCTTGCCGTACAGCTCGATGGCTGCCTCCGTCGAGCCTTCGCCGACGAGGATGCTGGCCAGCGTCATCCCATGCGTCGGGTTGTCGGGTTCGGCGGCGATCAGGATCTCGATCTGTTCGCGGGCCTGCTTGTGGCGGTGCAGGGCGATCAAGGCGAGCACGTAATCGTGTCGCGCCGCCCGATAGCCCGGCGAGGCCTCGAGCACGGCTTCGAGCAGCGTCGCCGCGTCCTTGGAGAACTCGTTCTTGTGCGCGACCATCGCCAGCAGTCGCAGCGCCTCGATATCGTCCGGACGGTTCTTCAGGTAGCCGCGAATCAGTTCCTCGGCATCGGCCAGGTCGCCGTCAGACAACATGCTGCGCGCAGTCACGACCTCGGTGGCCAGCGTCGCCAGCTTGGCGACGTGCTGCGCGGCATTGGCCGATTCGTGTTCGCGCCCCACCATCTTGAAGAGCGAGGCGAGCAGCCGCCAGCTCGCCGGCAGCGCGGGGTTCAACTCGACCGCGCGCGAAAGCGCCTGGATGGCCTCCGGCGCCTGTCGCAGTTGCACGTAGCAGTTGCCGCGCTCCTGGAACAGGCGCGAATACGCAGGGTGCGCGTCCTCCAGCAGATCCAGCGTCCGCAAGGCCTCCGGGACGCGCTTCAGGTGACGCAGTGTGACCGCGCGGATGTAGAGGAGGTCGCGGGAGCCCGGCTGCGCCTGGAGCTCGCGGTCGCAGATGGCCAGGGCGTCTTCGAAACGGCCTTCCTCGACCCATCGCTGGAGTTCACGAGGACCGACGGCAGGGTTGTTGGACGATGGCTGGACGGACATCGGGGAATAATGACGGAAGATGCGTCGCAAAGAAAACGGGCCGGTGGGTTGCCCCACCGGCCCGAATCCGAGCGGACTGCGGTTACTCGCCGCCGAAGTTGTAGCCGAAGCGCAGGCCCATGGTCCGCGGGCGCATCGGCACCTCGACCAGGATGAACTGCGAGGCCGTCGTGTACATGCTCTTGTTCTCGTCGGTCAGGTTGACGACGTAGAACTCGGCACTCCAGGCGTCCTTCGCGACGCCCATCGACAGGTCGTAGGTCGTGAACGACGGCTGCACGAAGCGGTTGTTCACCGTCGCGGACGAATAGGAGTCGTCCTGATACTGGAGCGCTGCGCCGACGAATGGATGGTAGTCACCCACGGTCCAGTCGTACCGTCCGCGGATGTTGAACTGCAGCTTCGGCGAGTTCGCCATCGCCGTGCCGGGCGTGCCGAACAGGTTCTCCACGCTCACGACGCTGTTGCAGACGTGGTTGACGCTGTCGTACGAGAGGCACGACTGGGTCACGGGGTCGCCGTACGTCGGGCTGGCCGGGTTGTTGCTGATGACCTGCGGAGAGTTCTTCAGCTTGCCCTTGTTGTACGACATCGCCGCGTTCAGCATCAGGCCGTCGACCGGAGCGATCGCGAAATTGGCCTCGAGGCCCTTGACCTCGTACTCGGGGCCGTTCAGGAACGACTGCAGGTTCGGGAAGCCGAGCTCCGGCGCGAACAGGCCGGTCTGCGCGTTCTTCCAGTTCACCTGGTAGATCGAGCCGTTGAAGATTGCGCGGCCGCCCCAGAACGTCGTCTTCCAGCCCGCCTCGATGTTGGTCAGGTCGTCCGACTTGTAGGACGTCGGGAAGCACCACTGGTTGATCCCGCTGACGGGGTCCTTGGCGCCGCAGGCCGAGCCACGGTTGAAGCCGCCCGGACGGTAGCCTTCCGACCACGTGGCGTACACCAGGGCGTCGGTCGTGATGCGCCAGGTCAGGTTCGCACGGCTGCGGAAGCCGTCGGCCTTGTTGTCATTGTCGGCCTGCGCGCTGACGTTGGTGCCGTACGGCGACAGGCCGCTGGCTTCACCGTAGCCGGAGTTCGTGCCGTTGCAAGCACCGGAAGCGCCGGAACCATAGATCTTGCAGAAGAAGCTGCCCATGTTGGCGCCGACCATCGAATTCTTGATGTCGAAGTAGCGCGTGCCGAGGGTCAGCGTCAGGTTGTCGAGGATGTCGAAGTCCACCGAGGCAAAGGCTGCGAACTGAGAATAGTCGCGGACGAAGTCGTTGAAGAAGCCGATGTCCGAGGCGCGACGGTTCGGATTGTTCATGTCCGGGACGGCCGAGGCGAACTTCGGCGCCTGGCGCGGATCGAGATACAGGAAGCAGCTGAGACCCAGCTGGCCGCCGTCCGGGCACTCCGGCACCGACTTGTAGTGCCAGTCCGTGCGGGCCTCGATCGAACGATCCTCGTAGAACAGGCCGCCGACGAAGCGCATTCGCCAGTCGGTGGGGCTGCTCAGGCGGAACTCGTGGCTCATGTTGGTGCTGTTGTTCCGGTCGTCCCAGAAGCTGGCCGGGGAATAGCACTTGTCCACGCTGCCGCCCGAGTAGCCGGTGCACTGGTAATACGTGCCCCAGACGCCGCGCGCGTAGTTCGTGTAGTCGGAGATGGACTGCGCATCGCGCGTCAGGTACGCGCCGGTATAGACGAGGTCGAGCGGGCCGACCTTGCCGTTGATCGTCAGCGCCGTATTTACGAACTCGTCGTTGGTCGAGCCCGGCGTGAAGACCGTCACCTGCAACGGCTTCAGCTTCTGGGTCGAGTTGGGGCAGTTGATGTTCACGCCGCAACCCGACTCGGAGCCGTTCGGGTGCTGATAGAACACGCCATTGCCGTCGATCTTCTGGTAGGCGACCGACAGCAGCGCATCCCAGTCGTCGGCGATCTGCCATTTCAGGCTGGCGCGGGCACCCTTGTATTCGACGTCGTTGATGTCCTTGCCGGCGACGTCGTCGTTGTTGATCACGACAGAGTCGACCGGGACGACACCGCCCGTGCGCAGGGCGAAGCCCAGGTCGGTGCCGCGGCGGGTGAAGGTGCTGTGGACGTTGTCGATGTAGCCACCGCGCTTGTCGTAATACGCGACGAAACGCAGGGCCAGCCTGTCGTCGATCAGCGGCACGTTGAGCATGCCTTCGGCGTTGTAGCTCTCGCTGCCGTGAGCCGTGGTCGCGAAGCCGGCCTTGACGTTGGCTTCGAGCCTGTCGAGCTTCGGCTTGTTCGTGATGTAACGCAGCACGCCGGCCTGGGCGCCCGCGCCGAACAGCGTGCCCTGCGGACCGGTCAGCACTTCGATGCGCTCGAAGTCCGCGGCGTACACGTCGAGGTTGCGACCCGGCACCTGCGTCGACTGCTCGTCGAGGTACACGGCGACGTTCGGCCACGGGCCGTTGGTGCCGGATCCTTGCGTGCCGAGCGAACCGATGCTCAGGCCGCGGATGTAGATGTTGGTCTGGCCGGGGCCAAGCGTATTCGTGGTCACGCTCGGCAGGAACTTGATGACGTCCTGGACCGTGCTGACGTTCAACTGCGAGAGCGTGTCGCCGGTGAGGGCCTGGATCGAGATCGGCACGTCCTGCAGGTTTTCCGTGCGGCGCTGGGCGGTGACGACGACTTCCTCGAGTCCGCCGGACGACGCCTGCTGGGCGTACACCGACTGGGCGGCACTGGCCGCGAGGATCGCGGTCACGGTGGATGCGAGTCTGTAATTCATAAGCGTGGAGGCCCCCTGACGTTCGACTGTGTTTCTGACGCAACGGCCGTCGAAAACGGCACGTTGAGGCTTGCTGGATCCCCCGCGGTGCACCGCGCGGTGACCACTCTTCCGGGCCGACGATAACAAGCAAAATGAGCGGAAGTCCACAACTGCCGCATCTGAAAAAGGCATTAACCGGAGCGCAAAAAAAGCATTGCCCGGCGTGTCGCGGATGCGCCACGCTTGTGCAGCCGGCGGGGGAGGTTCGAGGCGGGTCGGGCCAGGCGTCCGGCGCCAGCCCCGCGGGGGCGAGGTAGCGCACGATGGACAAGGTACGGATCGACCGGCGTTGGCTGCCGCTCAATGCGTTGCGCGCATTCGAGGGCGTGGCGCGGTACGGCAGTTTCACCGGTGCCGCCAGCGCGCTCAACATCGCCCAGAGCGCCCTGTCGCGACACGTGATTTCGCTTGAAAACCTCATCGGCGTGAAGCTCTTCGAGCGCCGGCCCCACTCCCTGGTGCTCACGGTCGCCGGCCAGCACCTCCTGCCGGTCGTCTCGCGCTCGTTCGACCGCCTCGAGCACGCAATCGACGAGATCCGGGACGCCAAGGCGCCGCGCCTGCGCACGCTGCGGGTGCAGATGCCGCCGAGCTTTGCCGCCCACCTGGTGGTGCCGATCCTGCAGGACTTCCGCTGCGCGAACCCGGAGGTCGAGATCGACCTCGTCAGTCCGTACGGCATCGGTCCGCCGGCCAGCGACGTGGACGTCGCCGTGCTGTATTCCCGGCCGGCCGTCACCGACCGGGTCAGCGACCTGCTGTGGCCGGTCCGGCTCGGCATCCTCTGCCATCCGGACGTGGCGGCGCGCCATGCCGACAAGGATCTCGACGACTTCATCCGCGAGAACGAGCTGGTGCACATGCGCGTCGAGGGCCTGCCGCGTCGGCACTTCTGGTCGCAGTTCGTGCGTCACCACGGGCTCAGCGGCGTGGACGTCGAGCGCGGCCTGGTATTCGACACCGAGATCCTGACCGTCCAGTACATCCTGAGCGGGTCCGGGGTCGCGCTCGTCGACCTGGCCCTGTTCCGGGACCACCTCGACGCCGGTCGGCTGGTCTGTCCCTACGAGCAGACGCTGGACGACGGCTTCGGCTTCTATCTCGTGACCGATCCCGAGGCCCTGAGCGACACCGCGACCGCGTTGTTCCGCTCCTGGCTGATCGAACAGTTCGGGCCGCGCACCGGCCGGGCCAACGCGCCCGCGCCGGCCGCCGCAACCCCGGCTCCTGGAGTGAGTGAAGAATGAACCAGGCTGAAACCGGCGGGGCACGCCGCCCGGGCCGTCGCCGTCCCGTGGCCGCCGCGACCGCCGCGCCCACGGTGGAGCGCTCGCGGGCCTACCGACAGATCGTCAATCCGTTCGAGCCGCTGCGCATCTACTCCGACGACCACGTGGCGGCCATGCACGACGCCGCGCTGCGCCTGCTGGAGACGCAGGGCATGAAGGTGCTTTCCGCACCGGCCCGAGCGCGTTACCGAGCAGGCGGGGCCAGCGTCGACGACGAGACGCAGGTTGTGCGCCTCGACCGCGCGCTAGTCGCCCAGGCGCTCGCGACGACGCCCAGCGAGTTCACCTTCCGTGCCCGTCAGCGGGACTTCGACGTTCCGATCGGTGGGCGGCACGTCTGCTTCGCGCCCACCTCCGGGCCGCCGAACGCCATGGACACGGTGCACGGCCGGCGCGCCGGCACCATGGCCGACTTCCACAACTTCGTGAAGCTGTCGCAGAGTTTCGACGTCCTGCACACGCTCGGCGGCTCGGTCGAGCCGCAGGACGTGCCCGTGCACCTGCGGCACTACGAGATGATGCGCTCGCAGGTGCTGCTGTCCGACAAGATCCCGTTCCTGTTCGCGCGCGGGTCGGCGCAGATCGCCGACGGCTGCGAGCTGATCCGGCTCGCCTATGGCCTCAGCGAGGACGAGTTCCGTCGCGAGCCGCGGGTCTGGACCGTCATCAACACCAACTCGCCGCTGCAGCTCGACGTGCCGATGGCGGAGGGCATCATCGACTTCGCGGCGGCGGGGCAGGTGCTGATCATCACGCCGTTCACGCTGGCCGGGGCGATGGCGCCGGTCACCATCACGGGGGCGCTGACGCTCGCGCATGCCGAGGCGCTCGCCGGCATCACGCTCGCGCAGATGGTGCGGCCTGGCGCGCCGATCATCTATGGCAGCTTCACCTCCAACGTCGACATGAAGTCGGGATCGCCCGCGTTCGGCACGCCGGAGTACGCCAAGGCGGCGTTCGGCGCCGGCCAGCTCGCGCGTCACATCCGCCTGCCGTGGCGCTCGTCGAACGCGACGGCCTCGAACGCGCCCGACGTGCAGTCGGCCTACGAGGCGCAGATGAGCCTGTGGGGTGCGCTGATGGGCGGCGCCAACTTCATGCTGCATGCCGCCGGCTGGGTCGAGGGTGGGCTGTCCACCTCGTACGAGAAGTTCATCATCGACGTCGAGATGCTGCAGATGATGGCCGAGACCTTCCAGCCGGTCGGCGCGGACGAGGCCGACCTCGCCCTCGAGGCCATCGCAGAGGTCGGCTACGGCGGCCACTTCTTCGCCTGCGCGCACACGATGGAGCGCTACCGGACGGCGTTCTATTCGCCGTTGTTGTCCGACTGGCGGAACTACGGCAACTGGGAACTCGACGGGGCGCGGACCGCGACCGATCGTGCGGCGACCCTCTGGCAGGAGACGCTGGGCCGATTCCAGCCGCCGGCGCGTGACCCGGCCATCGTCGAGGCGCTCGATGCCTTCGTGGCGCGGCGCACCGCAGCGGGTGGCGCGCCTCCCCAGACCTGAGCCGCACGCCGGCCCCCGGCGCGGCCCCCCGACCAGAATCCAGCGAACGAGAGAGCGGAGCGAGTATGCGAAACCATGTGCAGGTGGCGGTGATCGGCGGCGGCGTCGTCGGCGCGAGCGTGCTGTATCACCTGACGAAGGCGGGCTGGAAGGACGTGCTGCTGATCGAGCGCGCCGAGCTCACGTCGGGATCCACCTGGCATGCGGCGGGCGGCATGCACACGGTCAACGGCGATCCGAACGTCGCCAAGCTGCAGCAGTACACGATCAACCTGTACCAGGAGATCGAGAGGATCTCCGGCGTGTCGTGCGGCCTGCACATCACGGGTGGCCTGATGCTGGCCGGCACGCCCGAGCGCGTGGACTGGCTGCGCATGGCCAAGGCGCGCGGCCGCTACCTCGGCATGGAACTCGAACTGATCTCGCCGGCGGAAGCCAAGAAGCTCTATCCGCTGCTGGAGGAAAAGCATTTCCTCGGCGCGATGTACGACCCGATTGAAGGCCACGTCGATCCGTATGGCGTCACCCACGCGTACGCGAAAGCCTCGACGATGGCCGGCGCCGAGGTCGTGCGCCAGAACCGCGTGCTCGACACGAAGCCGCGCCCCGACGGCACCTGGGACGTGGTGACGGAGAAGGGCACGGTGCACGCCGAGCACGTCGTCAATGCGGGCGGGCTGTGGGCGCGTGAAGTGGGCCGCTTCGTCGGCCTCGAACTGCCGATCCTCGCGATGGAGCACCAGTACTTCATCACCGAGGACCTCCCCGAGTTCAAGGGCCAGAAGGAGCAGTTGCACGTCATCGACTTCGAGGCCGAGGTCTACATGCGCCAGGAGCGCCAGGGCCTGCTGCTCGGCACCTACGAGCGCGCGGGCGTGCCGTGGTCGCCGCAGACGACGCCCTGGGATTTCGGCCAGGACCTGCTGCCGAACGACCTCGAGCGCATCGCACCGAGCGTGAGTGTCGCGTTCGAGCACTTCCCGCGGCTCGAGAGCGCCGGCATCCGCAAGGTCGTGAACGGCCCGTTCACGTTCGCGCCCGACGGCAATCCGATCATCGGCCCGATCAAGGGCCTGAAGAATTACTGGGTCGCCTGCGGCGTGATGGCGGGCTTCAGCCAGGGCGGCGGCGTCGGCCTCTCGCTCGCGAACTGGATGGTGGAGGGCGACCCGGGCGCCGACATCTGGGCGATGGACGTCGCGCGCTACGGCGACTGGGCCACGCGTCCGTACACGAACGCCAAGGTGCGCGAGAACTATTCGCGCCGCTTCCGCATCCGCTTCCCGAACGAGGAACTCGAGGCCGCGCGTCCGCTGCGCACCACGCCGATCTACGAGAAATTGCAGGCCGAGAACGCCGTGTTCGGCGACTACTGCACGCTCGAGCATCCGCTGTGGTTCGCGCCGAAGGGCACGCCCGCGAAGGAGGACGCGACGTTCCGCCGCTCGAACGCGCATCCGCACGTCGGCGAGGAATGCCGCGCGGTGCGCGAGCGCTGCGGCCTCATCGAGATCTCCAACTACGGCAAGTTCGAGATCACGGGCCCGCAGTCGGCGCAATGGCTCGGATACCTCATGGCCTGCAAGGTGCCGGCCGTCGGCCGCATCGCGCTCTCGCCGATGCTCAACGAGCGCGGCCGGCTGATCGGCGACTTCACGCTGTGCCGCGTGGCCGAGGAGCGCTTCTTCGTCGTCGGCACCTATGCCGCCGAATCCTTCTACATGCGCTGGTTCGAGCGTCACCTGCCGCCGAGCGGCGTCAGTGTGCGTCCGTGCGCGATGGAGTGGCTGGGCCTGTCGGTGGCAGGCCCGCAGTCGCGCGACGTTCTGCAGAAGCTCGTTGACCAGGATTTGTCGACGGCCGTGTTCCCGTTCATGTCGTTCGCGAAGATGGACGTCGGCCACATCCCGGCGCTGGTCGGGCGCGTCTCGTTCACGGGCGAGATGGGCTACGAGATCTGGGTGACGTCCGAATACCTGCGCGCGCTCTACGACCTGCTGCACGAGGCGGGCAAGCCCTTCGGGCTGCGCAACTTCGGCGGCCGGGCACTCAATTCGCTGCGTCTCGAGAAGAGCTTCGGCAACTGGGCGCGCGAGTTCCGCCCGATCTACGGGCCCTACGAGGCGGGCCTCGGCCGCTTCATCCACCTCGACAAGCCGGACTTCATCGGCAAGGCGGCGGCGGAGAAGGCCTCGGGCGGCGGGCGCAAGTTGGTCACGCTCGCGATCGACGCCCGCGACGCGGATGCCATCGGCGACGAGCCGATCTGGCACGGCGACCAGGTCGTCGGCTGGGTCACGTCGGGCGGTTACGGCCACTGCGTCGGCCAGTCGATCGCGCTCGGCTACGTCGACAGCGCGGTTGCGGGCGAGACGCGTGGCTTCGCGGTCGAACTGCTCGGCGAGCGTCGTCCGGCCGTGCGTTCGGCCGATGCGCTGTACGATCCGAAGGGCGCACGGATGCGCGCCTGAGGCAGACTCCCAACCGGGGCGCGAAGGGGCTGGGTGCGCGCCGAAGGGGAAGATTTTATATTTAATTTTAGCGAGTTATGCGCGCTTTCTCGAGGCTTTCTCCGTGCGCGTCCGGGTCGTGTCAACGCCCGTCGGCGGGGCGCGTTGTCCTGCCGTGAGCGGTCACCCGGTCGCCATGTGACCGAGCCGCACCACCGAGGAGCAAGCGCATGAGGAAGTTGCTGGTCGCCGCCATGAGCATCGCCATGGTACTGCCGACCGTGTCTCAGGCCGACGGAGGTCCGCCGCCGCGACCCCCGGGCGGAAACCATGGCTCGCCCGCCTACCACGGTGGTGACTGGAACCACGGCGGCGGTGACCGCGACGATCATCACTACGGTGGTCGCGATGAACACCATTACGGGCCGCCGCACGGCCCTGTCTATCGGCCGCCGCACGCCTATCCCCGCTATTACCCGCCCGTGCGCTACTACCCGGCGCGCCCGTACTACGGCCATGCCCCGGCGCCGTACTACCACGGCGGTGGCCATCACCACGGCAGCGACAACGACGACGCGCTGTGGGCCATTGGCGGCCTGATCGTCGGCGCGGTGATCGGCACGGCAGTCCAGAAGCAGGAGCAGGCCAAGCAGAATTCGTCGGTGCCCGCAGGCCCGCCGTCCGGATGCCGCGACACCGTGGTGTATGACTCGGACGGCACGCCGCGCGTCCAGCGCGACTGCAACTAGGGCAATGCGCGACCGGGCTGCCGCTCCGCCGTGGGCGGCCGCCCGAAGTGGCTGCGGTAACACTTCGAGAAGTGCGGCGGCGACTGGAAGCCGCACGCCGTGCTGATCGCCATGATCGGCATCGAGGTCTGCAGCAGCAGTTCGCGCGCCCGCTTGAGCCGCAGTTCGAGGTAATAGCGCTTCGGCACGCAGTGCACGTGGCGCTTGAACAGCCGCTCGATCTGCCGTCGTGACAGGCCCGACTGCCGCGCGATCTCCTCGAGCGGCAGCGGGTTCTCGATGTTCGCCTCCATCAGCGAGGCCACCGCGAGCACGCTGCGGTGCACCGGGCCGACCTGGGCCCGCAGCGGCACGTACTGGCGGTCCGTGCTGTCGCGAATGCGGTCCACGATGAACTGCTCCGAAACGCGGCGCGACACGCCCGGGCCCAGCTTTTCCTCGATGAGGTTCAGCATCAGCTCGAGGGGCGCCACGCCGCCCGAGCAGGTGTAGCGATTGCGGTCGATCGAGAACAGGTGGTCAGAGATCAGAACGCGCGGGAACTGCTCGCGCAGCGCCGACAGGTTTTCCCAGTGGATCGTGGCGCGATAGCCGTCGAGCAGGCCGGCCTGGGCCAACGCATACCCGCCCGTGCAGAGCGCGCCGATCGGCTGCTGCTTGGCCGCCATGCGCCGCAGTGTCGTCAGGAGGGTGGGGGTCACCGCCTCGCGCACGTTCACGCCGCCGCAGACGAACACGAGGTCGATCGCTTCGAGGTCGGCCAGGCGCGCGGTCGGGGTGAGCGTCAGGCCGTTGCTGGCCGGAACCGGTCGGCCATCGAGGGTCGCGATGAACCATTCGTACACCGGGTGTCCCGACACGCGATTGGCCATGCGCAAGGGCTCGACCGCGTTGGTCACCGCGATCATCGAGTAATCGGGCAGCGTCAGGAACGCGTATCGGGTCTTGCGATGCGGGTCGGCCGGCTTCACGCGCACGCCTCCGGGCGGCTCGGACGAGGTCCAGAAAAGTATACGCAGCGCTGACGCATTTGCGTAAGCGTCTGTCGCAATCTGAGTGGTCGAGGTCCCGACCGTTGCTAAACTCCCGACGATGATTCGAACAGCCGTCAGGGGTCAGGCCGGAATTCCCGGCCGAGCGGGGAGGTCTGCAGGATGAAGTCGCATGCGCGGGTCGTGGTCATCGGCGGTGGCGTGGTCGGCGTCAGCACGCTCTATCACCTGACGAAGAAAGGCTGGTCGGACGTGGTGCTGCTCGAGCGCACCGAACTGACGGCTGGCTCGACCTGGCACGCGGCCGGCCTGCTGCCGCTCTTCAACATGAGCTACACGGTCGGCCAGCTCCACAAGTACTCGGTCGACCTCTACAAGAAGCTGCCGGCGGAGACTGGCCAGGACGTCAGTTTCCACGTGACCGGCAACCTGCGGCTCGCGACCTGCCGCGACCGCATGGACGAGTACCTCAAGTACTGCGGCACGGCCAACACCATCGGCGTGCCGTTCCACGTCATCAGTCCGCAGGAAGTGAAGGAACTGTGGCCGCTCGTCGACCTCGGCGGCCATGGCGACACGCCAGCCGTCATCGGCGCGCTGTATCACCCGGACGACGGCCACATCGCGCCGGCCGACCTCACCATGGCGCTGCGCAAGGCAGCGCGTTCCGCGGGCGCCGAAATCAACGAGCAGACCGAAGTCACCGGAGCAGTGCAGCTGCCGAGTGGCGAATGGACGCTCCAGACCAACAAGGGCGAGATCACCTGCGAGCACGTGGTCTGCGCCACCGGCAACTACGCGCGCCAGACGGGCCGCATGTTCGGCCTCAACGTGCCGGCCATCCCGGTCGAACACCAGTACATCGTCTACGACGAATCGCCGGAGCTGAAGGCGTATCGCCAGGCGGGCGGCCGCGAGCTGGCCGTGCTGCGCGAGCCCGACCAGTCGTACTACTTCCGCGAGGAACGCATGGGCTGGATCCTCGGCCCGTACGAGGCCGGTGCGCCCGCGCGCTTCGCCGACGGCGTGCCGGGCTGGTTCGGCAAGGACCTCTTTCCGGGTGAGCTCGAGCGCCTGCTGCCGCACGTCGAGGCGGCCCAGCGTCGCGTGCCGGGTCTCGAGCGCTGCGGCATCAAGGACATCGTCAACGGTCCGATCTCGTACACCCCGGACGGCAGTCCGCTGGTCGGCCCGGCCTGGGGCAAGCGCAACGTCTGGATCAACGAAGGACACAGCTTCGGCATCACGGCCGCGGGCGGCTCCGGATGGCAGCTGGCGGAGTGGATCGTCGAGGGTGAGCCGGGCATCGACATGCTGGCCGTCGACCCGCGTCGCTTCGGTGGCTACACCAGCAAGCGCTACCTCGTGGCCAAGAACGAGGAAGCGTATCGCGACGTCTTCACGATCCATTACCCGGACGAGGAGCGCCCCGACGCGCGCCCGGCGAAGACGAGCCCGGTGTACGACAAGCTCAAGAAGATGGGGGCGGTGTTCGGCCAGCGGTACGGCTGGGAGCGCGCCAACTGGTTCGCGCCCGCGGGCGTCGAGCCGAAGGATGTCTGGAGCTTCCGTCGCACGAACTACTTCGAGCACGTCGGCAACGAGTGTCGCCGTCTGCGCGAGAAGGTGGGCGTGATCGACCTGACGCCGTTCACCAAGTTCGAGGTGACGGGGCCGGGCGCCGAAGCGTGGCTCGACAGCCTCGTCGCGAACAAGGTGCCGACCAGGGTCGGCCGCATCGCGCTGTGCCACGCGCTCACGAAGCGCGGCGGTATCCGCACGGAGTTTACGATCACCAAGCTCGGCGAGGGCAACTTCTACGTCGTCAGTGCCGGTGCCGCCGAGCGCTACGACAGCGACTTCCTGCAGAAGCGCTTGCCGAAGGACGGCTCGGTCTCGCTGCGCAACATCACTGGCGCACGCGGCTGCTTCGTGATCGCGGGCCCGCGTGCCCGCGACGTGATGGCCAAGCTGACCGACACGCCGCTCGACAATGCGTCGTTCCCCTGGCTCACCGGCCAGGTGATCGAAGCGGGCCTCGCCACCGACGTCTACGCGTTGCGCGTGAACTTCGTCGGCGCCCTCGGCTGGGAGCTGCACTTCCCGATCGAGTACGCGAACGGGTTGTTCGAGCAGATCTTCGCGGCCGGCGCCGAGTACGGCATCGGCATGGCGGGCATGCGCGCGATGGAATCGCTGCGCATGGAGAAGTCGTATCGCATGTGGGGCAGCGACCTCACGCGCGACTACACGCCGTTCGAGGCGGGCCTCAAGCGTTTCGTGCGCATGGACAAGGGGCCGTTCTTCGGGCGCGAGGCGCTCGAGAAGCAACTGGCCGCCGGCGTGCCGCACGATTTCGTGACCATCGAGGTGCACGGCGTGACGGACGCGGATCCGCTCGGCAACGAGCCGCTGTTCGACAAGTCCGGCCAGATGATCGGCCGCGCCACGTCGGGGTACTACGGCCACTGCCTCAAGAAGAGCCTCGTGATCGGCTACGTGAAGCCGGGCTATTCTGCGGTCGGCACCGAACTCGAGATCGAGGTGCTCGGCGAGCGCCGGAAGGCGACGGTGCTGGTGGACTCCTACGATCCGTCGAATGCCGACCTGAGGGCCTGATGGCGAGATTCTCCGGTTTCCGGCTCCTGGAAGGAAGTTCTCCGCCAGCAGGGCTGGACGCCGCAGTGGCGGCGCGTCGCGCCGCAGGCGCGGAATACGACGCCGTCATCGTCGGTGGCGGCGGGCATGGACTCGCGGCGGCGTATTACCTCGCCGCCGAGCACGGCATCACTCGCACGGCGGTGCTCGAGAAGGGCTGGATCGGCGGCGGCAACACCGGCCGCAACACGACCATCATCCGCCTGAACTACCTGTTCGACGCCAGCGCGCAGCTCTACGACCACGCGGTGAAGCTGTGGGAGGACCTCCTCCAGGTCCTCAATTACAACGTCATGTATTCGCCACGCGGCGTGATGATGCTGGCGCGCAGCGTGCACGATGTGCAGGTGCTGAAGCGGCACATCCGCGCCAACTGGCTGCAACGGCGTCGACAACGAGTGGCTGACGCCGAGGAGGCGAAGGCCACTGCCCGCCGCTGAACATCTCGCCGGACATCCGCTACCCGGTCGTCGGTGCCGCGCTGCAGCGGCGCGGCGGCACGGCCCATCACGATGCCGTGGCCTGGGATATGCGCGCGCGGCCGATGCGCTCGGCGTCGACATCATCGAGAACTGCGAAGTCACCGGCATCCGGCGCGATGGCCGCGGTGCCGTCGAGGCGCTCGAGACCACGCGCGGCACGCAGATCCGCTGTGGCCGGGTCGGCGTCTCGGCCGCCAGCAACACGAGCGTCGTGCTCGGGCTGGCCGGCATCAAGCTGCTGCTCGAGCTTTCCGCTGCAGGCGCTGGTCTCCAGGCCGGTCGCCGGCCGTGCCCTGCGTGATCATGTCGAATTCCGTGCACGCCTACATCAGCCAGTCCGACAAGGGCGACCTCGTCATCGGCGCGGGCACGGATGCCTACACGAGCTATACGCAGGGCGGCGCGCTGCACGTCAATTCGCACACGCTCGCGGCGATCTGCGAGCTGTTCGATGTTCCGGCGCATGCGCATGCGCGCAACTGGGGCGGCATCGTCGACGTGACGCTACGACCGCTCGCCGATCATCGCCAAGACGCCGGTGCCGGGGCTGTACGTGAACTGGTGGCTGGGGCGCGGCTTCGGCCACGCCGGGCGCCGGCCACCTGCTCGCGTGGACGATGGCGCACGACGCGCCGCACCCGATCAACGCACCGTTCACGATCGAGCGCTTCCGCGATGGGTTGCTGATCGACGAGGCCGCCGCCGCCGCGGTGGCGCACTGAGGCCCGGCCATGCTGCTGATCCATTGCCCGTATTGCGGTCCCCGGCCCGAACTCGACCTGCTACGGCGGCCAGGCGCACATCGCGCGCCCGGCCGATCCGTCGCAGGTCAACGACGACGACTGGCGAATACCTCTACCTGCGCAAGAACACGCGCGGCGTGCATGCGGAGCGCTGGCGTCACGTCCGCGGCTGCGCCCGGTTCTTCAATGCGCTGCAGGACACGACGACCGATGTTTCATCGCCACTTACAAGGTGGGCGAGCCGATGCCTCGTTGCCGACCGGAGGGCGCGCGGTGAGCGGTCGGCGAGTCCAGCAGGGCGGCCGCATCGACCGTCGCCGGGAAGTTCGGTTCGCGGACGGCAAGGCGTACACCGGTTCGCCGGCGACACGCTCGCGTCGGCGCTGCTCGCCAACGGCGTGCGGGTGCTCGGGCGCTCGTTCAAGCCACCGTCCGCGCGTGCTGTCCGCAGGGTCGGAAGAGCCGAGCGCTCGTCGCGCTGATCCGCCGATGGCGCCCGTCGCACGCCGAACGTGCGCGCGACCGACGTCGAGGTCTACGAGGGGCTGGTTGCAGAGCCAGAACCGCTGGCCAAGCCTGCGCCTTCGACGTCAACGCGATCAACGACGTCTTCGCGCCGCTGATTCCGTCGGCGTTCTACTACATGACGTTCATGTGGCCGCGCAAGGCGTGGCACACCCTGTACGAGCCGGCCATCCGGGCCTCGGCGGGACTCGGTGTGGCGCCGACCGTGGCCGATCCCGACGCCTATGCGCAGCGCTACGCGCACTGCGACGTGCTGGTGGTCGGCGCCGGTCCGGCAGGCCTGGCGGCCGCGCTGGCGGCCGGTGCGACCGGCGCGCGCGTCGTGCTGGCCGACGAACAGCCCGTCCTCGGCGGGTCGCTGCTCGATGAACCCGCGGCGACGATCGACGGCGTCGATTCGACCGCGTGGCTCGCGCAGGCGGAGACGAGCCTCGCGGGCTTGAAGAACGTGACCGTGCTGCGTCGTACCACGGCCTTCGGGTTCGCACAACCTCATCGGCCTGTGCGAGCGCCTGACCGATCACCTCGCCGAGCCGGCGCGCGGCGCGGCCCGCGAGCGGCTGTGGCAGGTGCGGGCGGCTGAAGTGGTCCTCGCGACGGGCGCCATCGAGTCCGCTGGTCGCCCTGGCAACGATCGGCCCGGCATCGCTGGCCGGGGCCGCGCGTGCTATCTGCATCGCCATGGGGTGAGCGTCGGCCGGCGGGTCGTGCTCGTCACGGGCTCGGACGCGGCCTATGCCGCGGCGCTCGATCTTCAAGGCGGCGGGTGCGACGATTGCCCTGATCGCCGATACGCGCGCGAATCCCGCGGCGCCGCGGTCGAGGCCGCTCGCGCGGCGGGTATCGACGTGCTCAGCTCCGCGACCGTGCTCGGAACGCGTGGGCGCCTCGGAATCCGCAGCGTCACGGTCGCCTCGGCGCCGGATGGCAATGTCGCCGCGTCCCGCAGCATCGCCTGCGATGCGCTGCTGATGTCGGGCGGCTACACGCCGAGCGTGCACCTGTTCTCGCAGCCGCGCGGCAAACTGGCGTGGGACGCGGACCGGCAGGCCTTTCTCCCCGGGCAATCGGCCGAGCACGAGCGCTCGGCGGGCGCCTGTCGCGGCGTCGACGGTCGCCAATGCTGCACGACGGCTCGCAGGCCGGGCTGGCGGCGGCGAAGCGTGGCGGGGACGCGCGACAGTATCGGGTTGTGGCGCGCGACTTCAGCATGCTCGGCGCGCCGGGCGCGCTGCCGCAACCGGGCGGCAAGCCGCGCCGGGGTGCGTTCGTCGATTTCCAGCACGACGTCACCAGCAAGGACTTCGCGCTGGCACGGCGCGAGGGCTTCGAGTCCATCGAGCACATCAAGCGCTACACCACGACCGGCATGGCGACGGACCAGGGCAAGCTGTCGAACCTGAACGCGCTGGCGATCGTCGCGCAGGACATGGGTCGCCAGGTGCCGCAGGTCGGCCTCACGACGTTCCGCATGCCGTACACGCCGGTCACCTTCGGCATCTTCGCCGGTTACGACCGCGGCGACCTGTTCGACCCCATGCGCAAGACCCCGACGCACGAGTGGGCCGAGGCGCAGGGCGCCGTGTTCGAAGACGTCGGGCAGTGGAAGCGAGCGCGATATTTCCCGCGGCACGGCGAAGACATGCACGCTGCGGTGAATCGCGAATGCCTCGCCGTGCGTTCGGGCGTCGGCCTGTTCGACGCCTCGACGCTCGGCAAGATCGAGGTCGTCGGCGCCGACGCGGGCGAGTTCCTGTCGCGCATGTACGTGAACAATTTCGCCAACCTCGCGGTCGGCCGCTCTCGCTACGGCATCCTGCTGCGCGAGGACGGCTTCGTGTATGACGATGGCGTGATCGCCCGCATGGCGCCCGATCGCTTCCACGTCACGACGACCACGGGCGGTGCGGCGCGGGTCTTCGCGTTCATGGAGGACTACCTGCAGACGGAGTGGCCGGACCTGCGCGTGTGGATCACCTCGACGACGGAGCAATGGTCGGTGGTCGCCGTGCAGGGCCCGAAGGCGCGTGAGGTGCTGGCGCCGCTGGTGAGCGACTGCGACCTGTCCGCCGCGGCGCTGCCGCACCTCGCGGTGACCGAGGGCAAGATCTGTGGCGTGCCGATGCGCCTGTTCCGCGTCAGCTTCACGGGCGAGATGGGTTTCGAGGTCAACGTGCCAGCCGACTATGGTCGGGCGGTCTGGGAAGCCATCCACGCGTCGGGCCAGCGCTTCGGCATCACGCCGTACGGCACGGAGACGATGCACGTGCTGCGCGCCGAGAAGGGGTACATCATCGTCGGCCAGGAGACGGACGGGACCGTCACGCCGGACGACGCGGGCGTCGCCTGGGCGATCGGCAAGGCGAAGAAGGACTTCGTCGGCAGGCGCTCCCTGGAGCGCGTCGAAATGCACCGTCCCGATCGCAAGCAGCTGGTCGGCCTGCTCACCACGGATGCAGGCACGGTGCTGGAGGAGGGCGCGCAGATCGTCGAGACGCCGGGGCAACCGGTGCCGATGAAGCTGATCGGCCACGTCACGTCGTCGTACGAGAGCGCCGTGCTCGGCCGCTCGATCGCCCTCGCGCTGGTGAGCGGCGGACGCGCGCGGATGGGCCAGAAGCTCTACGTGCCGATGCCCGGCCGCGACATCGAGGTTACCGTGACCTCGACGGTGTTCTACGACCCGGAGGGGAAGCGTCTCCATGGCTGAAGTCGCAGCCCGCCAGGGCGTACAGTTCGAATCCGCGCCGTGGCTGGGCGAGCGCGGCCCGCTGACGCGATTCATCTTCCGGGGCGGTTCCGCCGCGCAGGCGTCGGCGGGTCGCGCGTTCGGCGTCTCCTTGCCCACGACGGCCTGTCGTGCGGCGAGCGCGGGTCAGCGACACGCCCTGTGGCTGGGACCCGACGAGTTCCTGCTGCTGGCGCCGGAAGGGACGGAGGGCGCGATTGCCGCCGAGATCAGCGCGGCCCTGGGCGCCGAGCCGCACTCGCTGGTGGACGTGAGCCATCGACAGGTGGCGTTCGAGATCGTCGGCGCGCACGCCGAATGGTTGCTCGAGGCGCAGTGCCCGCTGCCGTTGCACGTCGAGGCCTTCCCGGTCGGGATGTGCACGCGCACCGTGTTCGCCAAGGCCGAGGTCGTGCTCTGGCGAACGGCGCCCGACGTGTTCCACGTCGAGGTGTGGCGCTCGTACAGCCGCTACGTCGTCGAGTTGCTCGCCGCGATCGCCCGCGAGAAGTATCCTTCGGCCCCCGCGCCGGCGCGCCCCCACCATAAATAGGGGACATTCCTCTTTTCTTCGGCATTCCTCGAAAAGAGGAATGTCCCCTATTTTCTCAGGCGGGTGTTGTCGGGGTCGAAGAGGGGTTCGCGGCCGACGACGGCGCGACGACGCTCGCCGAGGATCTCGATCTGCAGTTCCTGGCCGGGCACGGCGAGGTCAGTGCGCACATAGGCCAGCGCGATGCTCTGCTTGAGGCGGTAACCGTAGCCGCCAGACGTCACCAGCCCGACCTGCTCGTCACCGTCGTAGACGATCGAGACTGCCGCGGCATCGGCGTCCGCCGCGTCCACGATGAGCGGCACGAAGCGCTCCACGGGACCACGCGCCGCTTCCTTGCGCAGTGCTTCCTGTCCGATGAAGCCGCCCGGCTTGTCGAGCCGTACGAAGCGGTCGAGCGACGCCATGAACGGCGTGTACTCCGTCGTGAGGTCGGCCTTCCACGAGCGATAGCACTTCTCCAGGCGCAGGCTGTCCATTGCGTACAGGCCGTAATCGTGGATGCCGAGCGGTTCGCCTGCGGCCCAGATCAGGTCGTACACCGACAGTACGTGCTCGACGGGCACGTGCAGTTCCCAGCCGAGCTCGCCCACGTAGTTCACGCGCAGCGCGATCGCCCGGGTGTAGCCGATGTCGATCGTCCGTACGCCCAGCCAGGGGAATGCCTCGTTCGACAGGTCGGCGGGAGTCAGCTTCGCGAGAAGTTCGCGCGACTTCGGTCCGACCACGATCAGCGAGCCGTAGCGCGCCGAGACGTTCTCGATGCGCACAGAGCCGTCGGCGGGCAGGTGCTCGCGCAGCCAGTGCTCGTCGTGCTTCTCGCCCGCCGCGGCGCTGATCAGCCAGTAGCGGCCCTCACCGAAGTTCGTCAACGTCATCTCGGTGACGATGCCGCCGCGCTCGTTGAGGAAGTAATTGAGCGCCGTGCGGCCGGCCTTCGGGACCACGCCCGCCACCATGTGGTCGAGCCACGCCGGCGCGCCCGGTCCCGTCACTTCGAACTTGGTGAATCCCGGCAGGTCGAGCACGGCGACGCGCTCGTGCGCCGCTTCGCATTCGCGGGCGATCGCGGCATGCCACGCGGGACGGCGGAACGAGCATTCCGGCTCCGTCGGGTCCCCTGGGTGGGGGAAATACACCGCGCGCTCCCAGCCGCCGCGGGCGCCGAACTTCGCGCCCTTCGCGGCCAGCCGCAAATTGGCGGGCGACGCTTTCGCGGGCCGGCCCGCCGGGCGTTCCTCGGCCGGGTAGCCGATGCCGTACTCGTGCTGGTAGGTCTCGAGCGCCTTGGCGAGCACGAACTTGTCGTTGGCGTAGTCGAGGTAGCGCCGCGAGTCGAGCGGCCACACGTCCCACTCGGGCTCGCCGTGCGCGACCCATTCCGCGATGATCTTGCCGGCACCACCGGCCTGGGCGATGCCGAAGGTGAACGCACAGGCGTGGTAGAAGCCCGGTAGCCCGGGTTGCGGGCCCATCAACGGATTGCCATCGGGCGCGTAGGGAATCGGGCCGTTGATCACGCGCTTCACGCCGGCGCTGCCGAGGATCGGCACGCGCTCGTACGCCGCCTCGATGTACTTCTCGAGCCGCCCGAGGTCGTCGTCGAACAACTGGTGCGCGAACTCGTCGGGGATCCGGTCGAGCCAGTGCGCCTTCACGCCCCATTCATACGGCCCGAGGATCAGGCCGTGGCGTTCCTGGCGCATGTAGTAGCTGACGTCCGGGTCGCGCAGCAGCGGCACGCGCGCCGAGCCGCGCTCGACGAGGGCCGGGATGTCCTCGGTGATGAGGTACTGGTGGGCGAGGGTGACGATGGGCAGGTAGACGCCGACCATCGCAGCCACTTCACCGCCCCGGTAGCCGGCGGCATTGATCACCTTCTCGCAGGTGATCGTTCCCTTGTTCGTCTCGATGCGCCACTCGCCGGACGGCGTGCGCTGGATCGAGGTGACCTTGGTGTTGCGGTGGACCACCGCGCCGGCATCGCGGGCGCCCTTGGCGAGCGCCTGCGTCAGCTGCGCGGGATCGATGTCGCCGTCGTAGGGATCGTAGAGCCCGGCCAGGATGTCGTGCGTCTCGACGAACGGATGCTTCTGCCGGACCTCGTCGGGCGTCAGCAGCTCGAACTCGATGCCCTGCGCGCGCGCCTGCGCGAGGACGTGCTTGAACTCGTCCAGCCGGTCGCGTGTGTGGGCGAGGCGTACGCTGCCGGTGATGTGGTAGTTGATGTCGTAGCCGACCTTCTCGGCCAGGCCCGCGTACAGCTTCGTGCTGTGCCGCTGCAGCTTGATGACGTTCCACGAAGTCGAGAAGTTCGGGCAGTTGCCCGCCGCGTGCCAGGTGGAGCCGGCGGTCAGCTCGTCGCGCTCGAGCAGCACCGCGTCGGTGATGCCGAGCTGCGTGAGGTGGTAGAGGGCGCTGCAGCCGACGGCGCCGCCGCCGATCACGACCACCCGGGCATGCGTCTTCATTCGCGGATCAACTCCTGATGCGCTGGTTGCCGGGGTCGTACCACGGCTGCAGCTGGACGCGCGCGGCGAACGGCCGGCACGCGACTTCGACTTCCCAGCGGCCGCCCGCCAGCCACTCCGGCGTGACGCCGGCCTCGCAACTCACGTAACCCATGCCGATCGATCGGCCGACGCGGTGGCCCCAGGCGCCCGAGCGGATGGAACCCACGATCACGCCGTCCCGCACGATCGGCTCTTCGTGGTAGAGCAGGGGCGCCGAGGGCGACGCGTCTTCGAGCATCACCTGCACGAGTCGCTTCTTGAGCGGGCCCGACGCCTTCTGCGCCAGCACCGCCTCGCGTCCCACGAAGCCGCCCGGCTTGTCCCACGCGCAGGTGAAGCCGAGGCCGCATTCGAGGGGAGTGTCTTCGTCGCCCAGATCGTGGCCCCAGTGCTTGTAACCCTTCTCGACGCGGCAGGCGCCCATCGCGTGATAGCCCGCGTGACGCAGGCCGAGCGGCCGGCCGGCTTCGAGGATCCGCTCGTAGACGTCGAGGCAGTGCTCCGCCGGGAAGTACAGCTCCCAGCCGAGTTCGCCGACGTAGGTGATGCGACTCGCCCGGACCTTCGCGTAACCGATCTCGATCTCGCGCGACCAGCCGAAGGGATGCGCGTCGTTCGAGAGGTCGGCGCCAGACAGCGTCTGCAGCAGTTCCCGGCTGCGCGGGCCCATCACGCCGAGCATCGCAATGCCGGCCGTCACGTCCGTGGCCCAGCAGCGCGCGTCGGGATGCGCCTCGATGGCTTTCTTCAGCCACGCGAAGTCGCGCGTCTGGCAGACGGCCGAGGTGACGACCATGAACTCCTGCGGGCCGAGGCGGGTGATCGTCAGGTCGGCCTCGATGCCCCCGCGCTCGTTCAGCCACTGCGTGTAGACGATGCGACCGGCCGGCACGTCGAGGTTCGCGGTGGACAGGCGATTCAGGATCGCGCAGGCGTCCGGACCCTGCACCAGGAATTTGGCGAAGCAGGTCTGGTCGAAAAGGCCCACCGCGTCGCGCACGGCTTCGCATTCCGCGCGGCAGGCATCGAACCAGTTCTGCCGGCCATAGGAATACTCATACGCCGGCTTCGATCCGGGCGCTGCAAACCAGTTCGGCCGCTCCCAGCCCGCGGTCTCGCCCATGCACGCACCGGCCGTGACGAGGCGATCGTGCAGCGGCGTGCGCCGCGCGCCGCGTGCCGTCTGGTACTGGTAGTAGGGCCAGTGCATTGCATACAGCAGGCCCAGTGTCTCGACCGTGCGATCGTGCAGGTAGCGCTTGTTGGCCTGGAACGGCATCACGCGACGGACGTCGACGTCCGCCAGGTCCATCGGTGGACGTCGGTCGCGGATCCAGTCCGCCACCACCTTGCCCACGCCGCCGCTCGCCGCGATGCCGACGGAGTTGAAACCCGTGGCGACGAACAGGTTCTTCACCTCAGGCGTTTCGCCGATGTAATAGCGATCGTCCGGCGTGAAGCTCTCGGGACCGTTGAAGAACAGCTGGATGCCCGCATTCGCGAGCACCGGCACGCGCTTCGTCGCGGCGCTCAGGATCGGCTCGAAGTGGTCGTAATCCTCGGGCAGCGAGTCGAAGCAGAAGTCCTCGGGGATGCCATCCATGCCCCAGGGCTTGGCCACCGGCTCGAAGCAGCCCATCAGCAGCTTGCCCGCATCTTCCTTGTAGTACGCGCATTCGTCCTGCACGCGCAGCACGGGCAGGTTGCGCGGCACGTCCGCGATCGGCTCCGTGACGATGTAGAAGTGCTCGGCAGCGTGCAGTGGCACGGCGACGCCGACGTCTGCCGCGAGGCGATGCGACCACATGCCGGCGCACAGCACCACCGTATCGGCCGCGATGAAGCCGTCTTCGAGTTCCACGCCGGTCGCCCGACCGTTTTCGACCCGGATGCGCGTGACCCGGGTGTTCTCGAAGATCTTCGCGCCGCGCTGCTTGGCGCCCTTGGCGAGCGCCTGCGTGGTGTCGATCGGGTTGGTCTGGCCGTCGCCCGGCAGGAAGATCCCGCCGACGAGGTCGCCGGTCTCGAGCAGCGGCCAGCGTTCCTTGATCTCGCCCGGCGTCAGCTCGTCGATGCGCAGCCCGAACGTCTTGCCCATCGACGCGCCGCGCTTCAGTTCCTCGAGTCGTGCGGCGGTCTTGGCGACGCTGATCGAGCCGTTCTGCTTGAAGCCGGTGGCCTGGCCGGTTTCCGCCTCGAGCGCGTGGTACAGGTCGGCGGTGTACTTGGCGAGCTCGGTCAGGTTGCGCGTGGCCCGCAACTGGCCGACCAGCCCCGCGGCGTGCCAGGTCGTGCCGCAGGTGAGTTGCCTGCGTTCGAGCAGGACGACGTCGGTGATGCCGATCTTCGTCAGGTGATACGCGATCGAGCAGCCGGCGACGCCGCCGCCGACGATGACCACGTTCGCGTGATTCGGCAGGGCCATGGTCGCGGCCGGGTCAGGCGCGGGCGACGCGTCGGGCGGCGTCGGCGGCCGGCAGCATCTGCTCGCGCGGCAGCTTCACCGGCCAGCGGCGACGGATCTCGGCATCGACGGCCTCGGCGACGTGCGCCGGGTAATGGTGCGCGAGGATCTCGCGTACTTTCTGCTCGGCGCGGGCGGCAACATCGAGTGCCCCCTGGTCCGTCCACTCGTTGGGGCTCTTGCGATCCCCGACGCCCGGATACAGGTACTCCGTCTGCATCAGCTGCAGGGTCTGCTCGCTGCCGAGGAAGTGGCCCGGGCCGTTGAGGCACACGTCGCGGATGGTCTCGAAGGACAGCCGCTCCTCGTTCACCTCGATGCCTTTGATCGTGCGCTGGGCCGCGCCGATGATGTCGTTGTCGATGATGAGACTCTCGAGCGAGTAGCCAAGCAGGCTGGCGTGCATGCCGGCGGACTCGTAGATCAGGTTGGCGCCGGCGTTGCCGACCAGCGCGTGGTTGAGCGCCTTCTCGGCGCCGGCCTGGCCGTCCGGCACCTTCGAGTCGGTCATCCCGGACGCCGTGCCGCCGGTGAGGTCGTAAAAATGGGCCATCTGGCCCGCCGCCGCGGACAGCAGCGCCTGCTCGGGACTGCCGCCGGACATCGCGCCGGTGCGCAGGTCGGAGACGAAGCACCACGTGCCGAAGATCGCCGGATGCCCCGGCTGGATCGCGTTGACGTACACGAGCCCGGCCAGCACCTCGGCCACTTCCTGCGCGAGTGCGCCGGCGAGTGCGGCGGGTGCCGTCGCACCGGCCTGGCCGGCCGACAGCAACAGGACCGGCATGCCGCCGCGGACCGCCACTTCGAGGCAGCGGCAGGCATCCGTCGCGAACTTCATCGGCGGCACGACGAAGCAGTTCGACTGGCTGACGAACGGACGTTCACGCCACTGCTTCTCGCCGCCCGCGATGGCGTGCAGCATTTCGAGCGACGCCGCAAGGTGCTCGGGCTGCACCCAGCTGCTGCCCACGTGCTTGGTCGTGCTCGACACGGCCGCGTAGCAGGTGTTGAAGTCCATCTCGAACGGGTCGGGGATGTCGCGCGGCACGACGGCACGCTGGAAGAAGTGGATGTGCTCCATCACGTCCACGATGCGGCCGATGTCGAAGAGGTCGCGGATCGTCGACTCGCGATAGTGCCCGTGCACGTCCACCATGTTCACGGCGGCGCCCGCGGTGCCGAAATACGTCCGCTTGCCCCAGGGCTCCAGGTCGTGGCGAGGATCCTGGCCATGCAGCACGAAGCGCCGCGCCGCCTTGGCGAGCGTGTCCTCGACCAGGCCGGCGGGAAACAGCAGGCGGCCGCGGTCCGACATCTGGCAGCCCGCGCGGGTCAGGATCTCGACGCCGCTCTCCGGAGCGTCGGCGAGGCCCACCTCCGCGAGCAGGCGCAGCGCCGTGCGGTGGATCTGCTCGATGTCGGTCCGGGTCAGGGGCTGGTAGCGGCCGGCCTCCATGCCGGGACGCACGGGACGCAGGTGGTCGGGCAGGGGGGCCGAGCGTTGGGCCCGCCGGGCATCGCGCCCGGAGGGTCGGCGACCCGGTGTCGGTTGGTCAGTCACTGGTGACTCCGTATCACGGCCCCGGGCGGTTCGGGCAGGGCCCGGGCGGTGGTTAGACTGTCATAACCGGCCCGCTGCATGCCGACAGAATTATCTACCAACCGGGAAAAGATTGTCCCGGCCGGAACAGGCGCGCAGCCGGGTCCGGTCGCTTAGAATTGCGGCCCGGTCTGCCGGTCCTCGGCCGACCGTCCTCGAGGTGACGCATGACGCTTCCGCAGACCCGCGCCGACTGGCAGTCCCTGGCATCCCGGCTGGCGTACGCGACGGGCCACTACATCGACGGCCGGCACGTGTCCGGCAGCGGTCCGCGCTTCACCGTGGTCAATCCGGCCACCGCGCAGCCCCTGTGCGAAGTGGCCGCGGGCCAGGCGGCAGACGTCGACGCGGCCGTGCAGAGCGCGCGGGCCGCACATCGCGACGGTCGCTGGCGTCGCATGGCGCCGCGTGACCGGCTCGCCGTCATGAACCGGCTGGCGGACCTGATCGACCGGCACGCGGCGGACTTCGTGCTGCTCGACTCGCTCTGCATGGGCAAGCCGGTGCGCGACATGGTCAATGTCGACGTGCCGCAGTCGTCGCTCACGTTCCGGTATTTCGCGGAGTTGTCGGACAAGGTCGAGGGCACGGTCACCGCGACGGCTTCGGACGCGTTCCACTACACGCTGCGCGAGCCGCTCGGCGTCGTCGGCTGCATCACGCCGTGGAATTACCCGCTGATGCAGATCGCGTGGAAGATCGCGCCCGCCCTCGCGGCCGGCAACACCGTGGTGCTGAAGCCGGCCGAGCAGGCGCCGCTGTCGGCGCTGCTGCTGGCGCAGTTGTTCGTCGAGGCCGGCGCCCCTGCGGGCGTGTTCAACGTCGTCAACGGCTTCGGTGCCGATGCGGGCGCGCCGCTGGCGCTGCATCCCGACGTCGCGAAGATCTCGTTCACCGGCTCGACGGCGACCGGCAAGCGGATGCTCGTGTACGCGGGCCAGTCGAACATGAAGCGCGTGAGCCTCGAGTGCGGCGGCAAGTCGCCGCAGATCTTCCTCGCCGACCTCGAGGATCTCGACCGCGCCGTCACGTACGCGATCAACGGCATCTTCGGCGTGATGGGCGAGGTCTGCAGCGCGGGCTCGCGGCTGCTGGTGGACAAGCCGATCATGCGCGCGTTCACGGAGAAGTTCATCGAACGGGGCATGCGCGCCTACGTCGCGGGCGACCCGCTCGACCCCGACACCAACATGGGCCCGCTGGTGACGAAGAAGCAGCACGAGCGCGTGCTGGGGTACCTCGCCAAGGGACGCGAGGAGGGCGCCAGGCTCGCATTCGGCGGCGATTGCCCCGACCGGCCGGGCTACTACGTGAACCCGACGCTGTTCACCGAGGTGCGCAACGACATGTGCATCGCGCAGGAAGAGATCTTCGGACCGGTTGCGGCCCTGATCGAGGTCGACGGGCTCGAGCACGCGCTCAAGGTCGCCAACGACACGATCTACGGCCTCGCCGCGTCGGTGTGGACGTCGAACCTCAACAAGGCCCACGTCGCCGTGCGCAACCTCGAGGCCGGCACGCTCTACGTCAACTGCTTCGACCACGGCGACCCGACCTCGCCGTTCCTCGGCCACAAGCAGTCGGGGCAGGGCGGCGACAAGTGCCTCGAAGGCCTGCTCAACTACACGCAGACCAAGTCGGCGTGGGTCCACCTGGGGTGAGCGCATGACGGGCAACGACGATCTCGAGCACCTTGCGCCCGACACGGAAGTCCCGGCGCGCGAGTTCGGCGTCGCGAGCGACATGCGGGTGCCGGCGTTCTCGCGCCGCAGCGAATACGTGCCGGACGTGGACGAGGGCTATCGCTTCGACCCGGACACGGCGCTCGCGATCCTCGCCGGCTTCAAGCACAACCGCCGCGTGATGGTGCAGGGCTACCACGGCACCGGGAAGTCCACGCACGTCGAGCAGGTCGCGGCCCGGCTCAACTGGCCCCTGATCCGCATCAACCTCGACGGGCACGTCAGTCGCATCGACCTGGTCGGGCGCGATGCGATCGTGCTCAAGGACGGCCGGCAGGTCACCGAATTCCGCGAGGGCCTGCTGCCCTGGGCGCTGCAGCGGCCGATCGCGCTGGTCTTCGACGAATACGACGCCGGCCGGCCGGACGTGATGTTCGTCATCCAGCGCGTGCTCGAGGCGAGCGGCAAGCTCACGCTGCTCGACCAGAACCGCATCATCAGCCCGCACCCATTCTTCCGGCTGTTCGCGACCACCAATACGATCGGCCTCGGCGACTCCAGCGGCCTCTACCACGGCACGCAGCAGATCAACCAGGGCCAGATGGACCGCTGGTCGATCGTGACGACGCTCAACTACCTCGAGCACGACGCGGAGGCGGCCATCGTGCTCGCCAAGGCGCCGGCCTATGACTCGGAGGAGGGCCGTCGCACGATCCTCGCCATGGTCCGCGTCGCGGACATGACGCGCAATGCGTTCATGAACGGCGACATCTCCACGGTGATGAGTCCCCGCACGGTCATCACCTGGGCGGAGAATGCGCAGATCTTCGGCGACGTCGCGCTGGCATTCCGCGTGACGTTCCTCAACAAGTGCGACGAGCTCGAGCGCGCGACCGTCGCCGAGTTCTTCCAGCGGGCGTTTGCCCGTGAACTGCCCGAGTCCATTGCGCGCGTGAAGGTCGTGTAGCCGATGGGACCGCGCGAGCGCGCCACGTCGCAGGAGCGCGCCGAGCGGGCGCTGCGGGAGGCGACGCGCGCGCTGGCCGGCATCGCGGACGTCGAGGTGACGTTCAGCACGGCGGCCCCGCTGCCCGGCGATCCGGCCATCCGCCTGCCGCCGCTGCCGCGCGACCTGGGCACCGGAGATGCCGCGCGCATTCGCGGCCATGCGGATCGCCAGGCGCTGCGCCGTGCGTACCACGACGCGCAAGTCCATGCCCGCTATCGCCCGGCCGGGCTGCGAGCGCGCGAGGTCTATGACGCCCTCGAGGACGTCCGCTGCCAGGCGATTGGCGCCCGGGTCCTGCCGGGCGTGGCCGACAATCTCGAGGCGATGCTGGTCGATGCGCTCTCCCGGAAGGGGCCTGCCGTGGGACAGGGACCGCGCCTCGCGCCGATGGCGCAGGCGCTGGCGCTGCTGGTGCGTGAGCGACTGACCGGCCGGGCGCCGCCGGCGGCGGCCGCGGAGCTGATGGCGCGATGGCGAGACGACCTCGAGCGGCGCTTGTCACTGGTGCTCGGGGACCTGCCCGAATGCATCGAGGACCAACAGCGGTTCTCCTTCGCCGTGCACGACGCCGTGCGCAGTCTCGATCTCGGCTTCGAACTCGGGCCCGCCGACGAGGCGCGACGCGTCGCCACCTCGCCCGTCGAATCCCTGACGCCGGGGACGCCCGACGCCCTCGGCGAGGCCGAAGCCCAGGTGCGGGGCGAAGCCGGCACGCTCGAGCAGGATGCGCCCGAGATAGACGAGGGCGAGAAGATCGGCTCGCGCCTCGGGCAGGCCGAAGTCGAGCGCTCGGCGGAACGGGACGAGACCGGCGCGCGGATGCGACGCGAGTGGGTGACGGACGATTCCGACCACCCGAACCGCAACTACCGTGTCTTCACGCGCGCGCACGACGAAGTGGTCGCGCCGCTCGATCTCTGCGACGACCAGGAGCTCGCGACGCTGCGCGCCGAACTCGATCGCGAGTCGCGCCTGTTGCAGCCCGCGGTGTCACGCCTGGCGATCCGCCTCGAGCGCCTGCTGCTCGCTCGGCAGACGCGTCGCTGGCAGTTCGACCTCGAGGAGGGCGTGCTCGATGCCGCGCGGCTCTCGCGCGTGGTGACCGATCCGCTCGCGCCGCTCGCGTTCCGCGAGGAAACGGACACCGAGTTCAAGGACACGGTCGTCTCGATCCTGCTGGACAATTCCGGCTCGATGCGCGGACGACCGATCCGCGTCGCCGCGCTGTGCGCCGACGTGCTCGCCCGCACGCTCGAGCGCTGCGGCGTGAAAGTGGAGATCCTCGGTTTCACCACCCGCGAATGGAGCGGGGGACAGTCGCGCGAGGACTGGCTCGCGGCCGGCCGGCCGGCCGGGCCGGGGCGGCTGAGCGACGTGCGCTATCTCGTCTACAAGTCGGCGGACGAACCGTGGCGCCGTGCCAAGCGCAACCTCGGCGCGATGCTGCGCGAGGACCTGCTCAAGGACAACATCGACGGCGAAGCCCTGCTGTGGGCCCACGAGCGCCTGCTGGGGCGAACCGAGCAGCGGCGGATCCTGATGGTCATCTCCGACGGCGTGCCGCTCGACGAGGCGACGCTGTCGGCCAATCCCGGCGGCTACCTCGAGCAGCACCTGCGCAACGTCGTCAAATGGATCGAGACGCGGTCGCCGATCGAGCTCGTGGCAATCGGCATCGGTCACGACGTGACCGACTTCTACGCGCGCGCGGCGGCGATCCCGGGCGTGGACCAGCTCGGCGGCGCGATGATCGAGCAGCTCGCGGAGCTGTTCATCGAGCGACCGCGTGCCGCCGGCGTGCGCGGCGCGCGGCAACGTGCGCGGAGGACGGCATGAACGCGAAGCCGGTGCGGGGATCCTGTTTGTGCGGCGACGTGGCTTACGAGGTGCACGGCCCATTGCGCAACGTCGTGGCCTGCCACTGCCTGCAGTGCCGCAAGCAAACCGGCCACTACATGGCGGCCACCAGCGCGCGACGCGAGGACGTGAGGTTCGTGCGGGACGCGAGCCTGCGCTGGTTCCGCTCCTCGGCGGAAGCCGAGCGCGGATTCTGCAGCCGCTGCGGCTCGGTGATGTTCTGGCGCCGCGAGGGCCGTCCGGACCTCTCGATCACGGCAGGAACCATCGACGGTCCGACCGGTGTGGTGACCGAAGGCCACATCTTCTGCGCGAGCAAGGGCGACTACTACGAGATCCCGGACGAAGGCTATCGTCGAGAGGGCTGGACCTGATCCATGGGAGCCGTGTCGCAAACCATGCATGCGGTGCTGCTGAAGGGCCATGGCGGGCCGGAGCAGCTCGAGTACCGGACGGACGTTGCCGTCCCGGTCCCCGGGCCGGGCGACGTGCTGCTGCAGGTGCTGGCCGCGGGCGTCAATAACACCGACATCAACACGCGCGTGGGCTGGTATTCGCGGGCGGTGAGCGCCGACACGGCCGCGACGGTCGCCGGCGGCGGACACGACGCCGACGATGGGGGTTGGGCGGGGACGGCATTCGTGTTTCCACGCATCCAGGGCACCGACGTGTGTGGCCGGGTCGTCGCCGTCGGGGCCGGGGTGGCGAGGTCGCGCATCGGCGAGCGCGTGCTGGTCGATCCCGTGCTGCGACCAACCGACGGTGCGCTGGCCGGCACGGGATTCCTGGGCGCCGACCGCGACGGCGGGTTCGCGCAGTACGTCGTGGTGCCCGCGGCCAACGCCCACGCCGTGCGCTGCGACTGGAGCGACGTGCAACTGGCATCGCTGCCCTGCGCGTACTCCGCTGCCGAGAACATGCTTGAACGCGCCGCGGTGACGGCGGGCGAGACGGTGCTGGTCACCGGGGCCTCGGGCGGCGTCGGGTCGGCCGCCGTGCAGTTGGCGCGCCGGCGTGGGGCCGTCGTCATTGCCGTCACGCATCCGGCCAAGGCCGAGGACGTGCGGCGCCTCGGCGCGGTGCGCACGCTCGCGCGTGACGTCGATCCGGTCGAGGCGCTGGGCCGCGAGACCGTGGACGTGGTCATCGACGTGGTGGGTGGCACGGGTTTCGGCGCGCTGCTCGACGTGCTGCGGATCGGCGGCCGGTATGCCGTGGCCGGGGCGATCGCCGGGCCGCGCGTCGAACTCGACCTGCGCACGCTGTACCTGAAGGACCTGCGCCTGCTCGGCTGCACCGTCACGCCCCCGGCCGTGTTCGCCCACCTCGTGGCTTATGTCGAGCGCGGTGAGATCCAGCCCGTGGTGAGCGCCACCTGGCCGCTCGCGCGCATCGCCGAGGCCCAGGCCGCCTTCCTAAACAAGGCGCAGACGGGCAAGATCGTGCTCCTGCCCTGAGCTGGAGCCCGCTTGAGCAAGAAGATCGACCTCCGCAAGCTCCCGCCGCTCAATGCCCTGAAAGGATTCGAGGCGACGACGCGTCGCGAGAGCGTGCGCGAAGCGGCCGAGGAGCTGTGCCTGACGCACCCCGCCGTGAGTTACCAGATCCAGGTCCTCGAACAGGACCTCGGGGTGCCGCTCTTCTCGCGCACCGGCCGCGCGCTGGTGCCGACGGAGGAGGGCAAGCTGTTCTACCGCCACGTGCGCACCGCGCTCGAGGCCTTGATCGAAGGCGCGGAGAGCGTGCGCCGCACGCGGGCCGGGACGCCGCTCAGGGTGCAGACCTACGTGACCGCTTCGATCCGGTGGCTCGCACGGCGGCTGCCGGATTTCGTCGCGAAGCACCCGGACATCCGCATCCAGCTCAGCACCTGCGCGTTCGACTGGGACTTCGACGATTCGATCGCCGACGTCGGGCTGGTGTATTGCCCGACGCCACCGGGGCCCGAGTACCACTGGATCCCGCTGTTCGATTACGCGTTGATGCCGGTGTGCAGTCCAGCGCTCGCGGCCACCCTCGGAAACTCGCGGACGCCGGCGAGTGTCCTCGAATTGCCGCTCGTCGAGATTTACAGCGAAGAACACAACTGGGACATCTGGTGCGAGGCGGCGCAACTCACCTACGCGACGCGTCCCGGCATCGTGGTAGACACATTGGCGGTGGCGCTGGAGATCGCGCTCGACGGGCGCGGCGTGGCGCTGATCAACGGACCGTTCGCCGACGACGACCTGGCTGCCGGGCGCCTGATGCGGCCGGTTCAGCACCAGGTGACCTGCCCGGGCTCCTGGGGCCTGATCTGCCGCGCCGAAACAGTCGAAAACAATCGCGTGCGGCCGTTCATCGACTGGATCGTCAGCCAGACCCCGCGCAGGGCCCGGGCGGCTTGAGAGTATTGACGCAAGGTTCGAATGCAGGTACCTTTATAAAAAAAGGTACTGTTTTTTAAAACTATGGCGGCCGAATCGAAGCTGGCTCCGATCCGCAAAGGGCTCCTCGAGTTCCTGGTATTGAAGATCGTCGGCGCGCAGAGCATGTATGTGCCCGACATCCTGCGCCGGCTCGCCGGCACGGAGTTTGCGACGCAGGAGGGCACGCTTTATCCGCTGCTCAGCAAGCTGCGTCGCGAGGACCTGGTGCAGTATGACTGGCAGGAGTCTGAGGCCGGTCCGCCACGCAAGTACTACCGGCTGACAGAATCTGGCCGGGCACAGCTCGCGGCGCTGGACGAGTACTGGCGCCTGATCAACCGCACGATCGCAGACATCGGATACTAAGCCATGCAACGCCTATCCACGACGGTCCGGCTCAACCGCTGCGTGCTGCAGTTCGACGATGCGGCGCAGACGCGTCTCGAGACGTACCTTGCGGAGTCTGCAAGCCTGCTCGACGGCGACCCGGATCCACAGGAGATCCTCGCTGACCTGGAGCAGGCCGTCGCGGACCAGTGCACACGTCGTCTGCGGCCGGGGCAGGTCGTCGTGACGCTGGCGGAACTGGCGCCCGCGCTCGATGAGATCGGTTCGGTCCAGGCGTCGGTTGCGTCCCCGGCCGCGGAGCCGACGCCGCGCGCTGCGGCGCGTCCGTTGCAGCAGGTGAGCGATGCGGCTGTGATAAGCGGCGTGTGCGCGGGCCTCGGTCGCTATTTCGGGTTCAACGTGGCGGCACTGCGGGTCCTGGCGGTGCTGCTGCTGCTCCTTTCGGGCGGTGGCGTGATCCTCGTGTATCTCACGTTGATGCTGCTCATGCCGTTCGCTCCCCTCGAGCCCGGTGCTCCGCCGCTGCGTTGGTTGCCGGCGAGGTGCCGGGCACTCATGGATTTCCTGCGCGCCAAGTTCCATCTCGCATCGGGCTGACCCCCGCCCACGTGTTCAATTCTCGGCCACGGAAACAGCGGAGTGTCCCCTCGCTTCCGTCGTTTGACCTCCCTGGGCCACGGGCGTAGCGTCGGCCGCTCCAACCGGGGGAGGTCACCATGAATCTCAAGACGCATGGGTTCGCCGCCGTCGCCGCAATTGCCGCCGTTGCTTGCTGTGCGGCGGTGCAGGCCGCCTCGCCGCAGCTGCCGGCGCTGGTTGCCAAGGCAGTGAAGGAGACGGCTGCGATGTGCACCGAGGTCGGCGGCAAGGCCGACGTGTCGCAGGCCATTCACCGCATGGACCTCAATGGCGACGGCATCGAGGACTACGTCTTCGATGTGCGTGGCATCAACTGCGAAGGAGCTGCGAGCATTTACGGGGACCGCGAGATGGGCGTGACCGTCTTCGTCGCGGACGGCAAGGGCGGGGCACGGGAAACGTTCAACGATTCTGTGTTCGGCATGTCCGTTCAGGGCACCGGCGCAGCGGCGAAACTCTGGCTGACCGTGATGGGTCCGGCCTGCGGCAAGAAGCCCGCGAGGGATTTCGCAAGCGAGCAGTTCTGCGACCGCTCCATCGTGTGGAATGCGAAGACTCAGAAGTTCGACTGGGCACCCGTGTCGACGGTGAAAATGATCCAGTAGGGGAGATTCGGCAGTAGTCACCGAATCCTGAGATCCGGCAGTCGATCTCGGTCTGCGTGCAATTGCCGGACCCGGCCGCGGCAAAGGTCCACGCGTTGCGAATCGGGACACGATGGACGTCGCGACGAGGAGAGCGCCGAGTGTGAACGCATGGTCGCGTGTGACACGGCTTCTGCCCGGCATGGCGCTGATGGTCCTGTTCGCGTCGGCTGTCCATGCGCTCGACCCTGCGTACCTCGCGGAGTGGCCGCCTGTCGATCGCGTGCTTGCGGATCACCAGGGCGAGGACCGGCAGGACACGCTGGCCCGGCAGATGGCCGCCCTGCATCACCTGCACCGGGCCGTCGAGGACATGGCCGATACCCGCCGCTGGCATGGACTGACGGCGGACGAGGACCAGCTGCGTGGACAGTACTGGGCGGCAGCCGAGCGCATTCGCGACGAAGTCAATGCAACGCTGCCGAACGAGCTGTCGCCGGGATTCCACGGGCCCTTTGCGAAGCCGCCGCTTCAGGAGTGGTACGCGCTGCAGTGGAAGTATGAGCGCGATCCGGCCGTACGAGCGCGGACGCTCGGGCGCTACCTGTCGCCACCATTGCTTGCGCAACTCGGGGCCCGAAAGTCGGCGTCGGACGCGCGTGCCGCCGAGGCGGGACGCGAACTGCTGGAGGGGCTCGGCGCGTCCCGGGACGGGGCGGCACCGTCCTACCTCCTGCCGCTCGCCGGCATTGTCGGGCTCGCAGGACTGATCGTGCTGCTCCGGCGTCGTGGCAAGGCGCGCGCGGCTGAGGCACCGCCAGCCCGACCGGCAGAACCGCGACCGCTCGTCGATGCAGCCGCAGACGAGGTGTTCGATTCCCTCGGCCCGTACATCGCCGCGGCGGCCGAACTGACGGATCGCGAACGCGTGCCGATCATGGCCTTCTCCAGTCCGTTCATGCTGGGCTTCGTCATGGGCTATTGCCGTGCTGCGCTCGTCGCCGTTGCAGGCGGCGAGCACAACGAGAGCGACGAGACTCGCGTCTACCAACGGCTGATGCAGGACCCTCGCATGAACGCGCTCATCGACTGGCATGTGCCGCCGGGCGAGGACGTTGCCGCCGACCGGGACATGACGATCGTCAACAGCGGTTCCTTTGCTGCGGACATCATCCTGAGAGTCTTTCGTGGCGAAGACATCGACGTTCGCGAGGAGTTCGACCAGCCGCTGAGCCAGGCCGTCGATCAGAACGGGGCGGCCCAACTCGCCGTCGACATGCCCGCGACGCGGCTGCATCCACCGGGGCCGTACGCGGTGAAGGGCCAGCGGATGTTGATGCTGTTCCCTGACGCTGGGACTGGTGAAGCTCATTCGGGCACGCGGCTGAACGAACACGGCACGCTGCTCGAGGACTCTCGCCGCGGGCCGGCGCCGTGGTGCATGATGTGGACATCGCGCGGGGGGGGCATGAGCGGCAGCGACCGGATCGAATCGACGTCGCTCGGTGAGAAGCGGAAGGGTGCCAGGCTGCGCCTGCGTCATTGGCTGCGAGTGGCCGCCACGCTCGAACACGATCCGCGTGCCGAAACGATCCGCGCCGTGGTCCTGGCTGTCCTCGTTGGGATGGGCTTCGCGCTGCTCGGCACGATCCGCCATTTCGCCGTCACGGACACGCTCGGTCATTCGCCCGTCGAACTCGACCTGTCATTGCGCGCTCTGTCGCACGGCTGGTTCGAATCCGACCGGACGATCCCGGTCACGATCGTCGACATCGACGAGGCAACGCAGCAGGCATGGGGCTCGCCCGCGATCACTCCGCGCAGGGAACTGACGCGCCTCATGGAGGTCGTCACCCGCGCACGACCCGCCGCGGTCGTCGTCGACATCGACTTGTCGTTCGGCGGGACCGACGGCGGGACGGGGGACGAGCGAGTGCTGCGGGATTTCCTGATGCAGTACCCGGGGTCCGCTCCGCTGGTGTTTCCGAAGCGCATCGAGCCGGCGCCGGACGGCACGCATCGGATGGCCGCGAGCCCGCTCGACGACGTGTTCGAGAGCAACGCCCGTCTCGCCTGGGCGCACGCGAGTTTCGAAACCGGTGGCGGCGGGGCGGTCCATGGATGGCAGCCATGGCTGGCCGTATGCAGCGCCGGAGAAGCGCTCTGGTTGCCGTCGGTGGCGACGCGCCTGGCAGCGTTGCTCGATCCCCTTCCACCGGGGCTCCATCGACCCGTCGTGCCTTCCGTGCCCGGGAACGCGTGCCACAGCCGCGAGACCACCGCGCCACAACGCCTGCTGGTCGGACCGCGGCTGACCGGAGCAGGGCAGGCGCCACCACGAACGGACGCGCAGGCTGTCTCTGCGCTGCTGGTCCTCGACCCGGAGATCGCGCGCGACGATGCCCGGTTGTTTGGCGGGCGGGTCGTTCTCATCGGCTCGACGCATGCGAGCGCGGGCGATTTCTGGCTGACCCCGAGCGGCGTGCTGCCCGGGGTCGAACTGCTGGCGAACACCATTCGGTATGCCCCGCTGCAGGACTCGGAGCAGGGCGGGCGGGCCCGACTCGCGTATCGCCTCACGGCGCTGCTGCTGTTCGCTTGCGTCGTTTTCGCGGAATGGCGGCTGCGGGGACTTGCAGCGCTGGTCGTCTCCACCGCCTGCGTGCTGGCGAGCGTTGCCGCCGCCCTGGCGCTGTTCGGGTACCTGGGCGTGTTCGACGCCGTCGAGGCTGCGATCCTGCTCGTGATCGTGTACAAGGCGCTGGAGACGGGGCTCGGGTTCATCGAGCACTTCAAGGCGAAGCGCCGCCGTTTCTCGCCGGGCTTGAACGGGTGGTTCCAGACGCTGCTCGCGACGTGCCTGCGCGAACACGACCCGCATCCAGAGGGCCACTGACATGGTGTGGACGAGCCAGCGGATCTTCGCAGCGGTTGCAATCGCAGTGCTGCTGCCGGTTTCGATCTCCCTGGCTGCCAGCAGCGATTCTGGCGTGGGAGTCGTCGCGGAGTACCGCCCCGCCGCTGGGCGCTTCACGTTCACTCGCCCGCCGCGCGGCCAGAGCGTGCCGGTACAGATCGGCGCGGTCGCGATGGCGGGCGACCGCGTGACACTGCCGGCCGGTGCGTCGCTCAAGGTGCAACTGGCCAGCGGCGAAGTCTCCAGCTTCAAGGGGCCGGGCACTTTCGTGATTCCCGATGCGCGGCCTCTGGGCAAGCTGCAGTCGATCTTCCAGTCGATCCCTGACCTGTTCGACGACGAATACCGGGTCGCCGGTACGGCCGCATCGCGAGGCGGGGAGGCCTGCACGTCGACCAGTGACGCGGCCAGGGAGATACACGTGCCGATCCTCGTCCCGGGCGCGCGCATCGTCGCCGGCGAGCGCGACCTGCCGCTCGCGTGGCACGGGGGCTGTCCGCCATTCATCGTCAAGGTGCTGTCTGGCAGCAACAGCCTCGTGGACCGCGAATCGATCGACGGGTGGCAGGTGCGCCTCGACGACGTGCCGCTGCCGGTGGGCCGCTACACCGTGCTGATCACCGACGCGACCGGCAAGCGTTTCGAGACCGCGCTGGAGGCCGTGGCTGGCGGACCGGCGCCGCCGGCCGATCTTGCGGCTGACGCCAGCCCGCTTGGCATCACCGCGCAGGCGGTCTGGCTCGCGGGCCAGGACGGCGGTCGCTGGCGGCTCGAGAGCTTCGAGCGCCTGCGCCCGCTCATCCGTGCCGGCGATCCGCTCGCCGGCACGATCGGTGACGGCGTGCTATGGGGCGGCGCGTCGCCGGCCGCGCATTAGCGTCCGTCACCGACGATCACGAACGGGCCCCAGAACGACGGGTGCGATTCGATCGGGCTGGCGGCGCCCGCCTTGCGTGCCGCCTGCATCGCCTGCTGCAGACTCCTCGACAGGGAAAGACCCTGCTTTTCGGCGCGTTCGAGCGTACCGACCGACAGCTGTACGGCTGCGCCCGACATCACGGGCCAATGGCTCACCATCAGCGAGCGGGCGCCTGCGGTGAAAAATGCCTGGGTAAGACCGGTAAATGCTTCGGCGCGCGGCCGGCCGTCGGCGCTCGCGGTGTTGCACGCCGAGAGAATGACGAGATCGGCGTCGAGTTGCAGGCTGGCGATCTCCCGGCTGGTGAGGATGCCGTCGAAACGATCCTGGCGAGTCGCGTCGAGCGCCAGCATCAAGGCCGGCTCCGGTACGTCGCGCACTTCGCCCGGCAAGAAGCCGTGCGTGGCCAAGGCGATCAACGGGTAGGATCGCAGAGCGTCGCCGACGAAGCGCTTTTCGCTGGCGTCCGGCCCGAGCCAGAGTGTTGCATTGGATTCGCCGACCACTGCGGCCAGGCCCTTCATTTCGTCGACGGATTCGGCCAGCTTCGGCAGTTCCGACAATGCCTTGCCGTCGAGCCCGCCCGCCAGCTCGTAGGACTTCGCGCGCGGTCTGCCGGCGATTTCGTCGGCCGTCAGCAGTGGCGCGCCGACGCCCAGCAAGCGCTCATTCGATCGCTGCAGGGGCGCCCTGTCCCGCTGCCAGGGGAAGAGCGACAGGTCCGCCAGCGCGGCGAAGGCATGGCGGTCCACCAGGAAGCGCGTCGCCGCGAATTCTGCGGCGGTACGCAGCTTGGGTTTGACGGGTGGAGCCGTGACCAGCACGGGCGGTGGCACGGCCCCGAGCGGTCCGTGCCCGTACCAGAGCACATCGGTCATGCCCTGCAGTGCTTTCGCGACGGGTTCGAACACGAGTCGATAGAGATCGTACGCTGCGGCCGCGTCGAAGGCCGGCAGGCCGCTCGCGCCGCCGACCGGAACCAGGCCGGCTCGCAGGCGCATCACCTTGTCACGCAGCTCGCGCTCGGTGACGAGTTGGTGGGAGAGGACGACTTGGTCCGCGGTAATGGCCCACACGTAGAGGTCGCGCGGAGTCACGAGCGTGGCGACCAGCGCCTCGCCCGTGCGCAGCCGGCGCTGGAACTCCCGGACGGCCAACGGTCGAGGTGTGGCCAGCTCTGCCACTCCGGGCGCTTTTTGCCGCACGAACGCGGTGTAGCGATCGAATTCCCGGGTGGTCTCGTTGTTGAAGACGTCCAGCATGAAGAAGACTTTCCACAGCGCTTCGCCGTCCGGCGGCGGGGCGCCTGGAGCGATGCGGACGGTATCGAGCATGCCGCGCAGCCACACGGCCGTCTGCGTCGCGAGCGAGAAGTAGCGTTCGACGCTGAACCGTGACGCCGGGTCGATGCTGGCTCGCGACAATTGCGCCGACAACGTGGCGAGCGTCAGCCGGCCGAACGACCGCAGTTGTGCCAGCTGGAACGTGGTGTCGGTGATCGCTGCGCTCGAGCGCGGCATGGCGGTGGACAACTGCGTGAGCGCATGCAGGCTGTTGTCGATCTTGTACTGGAAAACGAGCTGTTCACGGGCATCGCCGACGAACTGGCTCTGTGCCTGGCGCAGCAGTGTGTCGTACAGGCCCGTGTAGGTGGCGAGCGTCCGGGCCGCAAAGGCGGAATCTCGTCGGGCGGCGGCGGCGAGGTCCGGGTCGCGCGTGCTGGCGAGGTCGTCCAGGGCGTGCCGGTAGAAGGGCAGGGAGTACCGCTCGAGCCCGCCCAGCTCCACCAGTGCGCGAAAGGCCTGTTGCTGCAAGCGGCTCATGTCGTCGAATTGCCCTCGCGATTCGGCGGCCTGCGACAGGCGCAGCAGGGACTCGAAAGCGGCCTGCGGGTCGCGGAGTCCACCGGGTGGCTGGTCAGGCTGCAGCAAGGCGCGCAGGCTGGCCGCGTCCGCAGCGCCGTTCAGTCGCACGCTGGCGTCGTAGAGCGTCGGCATCGCGCGCCAGGCCGCCACCGTGCCTGGCGGCTTCCCGGTGACCACCATCGACTGCAGCGCAACCTGGCGCGCCTTGTCCGCGTCACCGAGCGCGAACACGCCCTGGGCGGCGGCCGCGAGCAGTCGGCTGGATCGATCCCGCTGGTTCGCTTGTGCCGCCGCGCCGCCATACACGGTGGCCCGGGTCGCGAGCTGGGCGATGCCGGCACGCGCGCCCGGCTCGAGACGAATTTCACGCAGCGCCAGGATCAGCGGCCAGTCCTCGACCGGCAGCGCCGGCGCATCGGGCGCATACCGGCGGACCAGGTCGTCGGCCAGCTGATCCGCCAGTTGCGGATGATCGAGCTCGAGTTGGGCGCTGATCAAACGGGCCCGGGCGCAGCGGGCAATCTGGCGGAACAACGGTGCATCCGAGTTGGCGGCGTAGCGGTCGGCGAGCACTCCAATCGTGACGTAGACGTCGCTGCGCAGGGACTGGTCGTTGACGAGGTCCGCCCACCAGCCGATGGCAGAGAGCATCGTCAGGTGACGAAACCGGGCGTGGCGCGGATCGCGCGGCTTGCCGCGGAAATAGTCGGTCACTCCCTTGGCGTCCAGCGGCGTGGGCAGCCAGGGTGCGTCGAGCGCCAGGCGCTCCGAGTCATCGGCCTGCTCGGTGCAGGTGAGTTCGGCCTGCGCCTGCTCGATCCAGGTGGCCGCCGTTGCCGGCTGTGCTGCGCAGGCCAGTCCCGACATCAACAGGACGCATCGCCATCCAGCGACGTGCCGCGACGCGCGGGTCTGCTTCGTGGGCATGGCTGGCCTCACTCGGGATGCCTCGCCCAAGCTTCGCAGAGTCCGCGTCAAAACGACAGGCGTGGCACCTGTGTGCTAGCGTCTGGTCCCGTCACTCGAGGCCGCCCGATCTGTCGATGCGTGCTTGGACGATCCAGACGCCGGACGTCTCGTCGGCTTTGCGCGCGGGCCGCACCTGGCGCGCGAGCGGTCTGCCGATCGCGCGCCAATGGCGGCCGGCGTATCGATGGATGGCGGGCGAAATGTGCTCCCGCCTCGGGCCGCCCGAGTCGCCCGGCCAGTGGCCGATCTGGCTCTGGTGCCAATGGCGAGGTTCGGCGCGGCGGAGGCCCGACCTGCGCGCTTCCGGGCACCTGCCGGCCGGCTCGGCCGGGGTGCGTATCGAACTGGAACTCGACGCGGCGCGCGTCTTGCGCTCGGACTTCGACCTCTGGCATTACGTGCTGAACGGCTGGTACCTGCCGGGCTCGCTGGCCGACGAGCGAGCGTACGACGAGCGCCCGGACCGGCGCCGGATCGCGCCGAGCTGGTCGCGCATCTTCGACCTCGAGTGGTACCACCGGCAGTACACGGCGGCTCGCGGCTACAAGTCGATCCAGGGTGTCGTCTGGGAATTGCGACCGGATGACGTCCGAGGCGCCACGTTATTTACGGCAAGATAGGCGGACAATCAGGCCGTGCGGGCCGCTGTCGGGGGCAAGGTGGAAAGAACGCTGGGTCCGGACATTGAATGGGAGCCATGCAGGCCCGAGGTCATCGGCGAATTGCTGGCGAACCTGCGCGGGCGAGCGCCCCAGGCGTTCGCGGGCGCGGCCGTGCTGCGCGCGCGGCAGGCGAGGCTGCCGTTTTACACGGATCACGTCCTGCTCGACGTCCAGCTCCACGGTGTGGCCAGTGTCGACCGGGCCCTGCTGCTGCACAGCGGGCACAACACGTTCTGGCTCGATGGAGCGTCAAGCGCAATTCACGCAGTGAATCTTCTCGAGTCGCTGGAACTGCTCGAGACGATGATCCTCAGTTACGTGCGGCTGTTTGTGTTCGCCATGCGCGGCGACCAGGGGGCCTTCGTGCTGATCGAGGCCCCGGAGGAGATCACGCCGGCCGGAACGGCCGGGGACGCCGGGTCGGCGGCGAGCGAAGGCGACCTCGAGACTCGTCGCAAGCAGTGGGCGCCGCTGCGACTCGACGGCCGCACCGAGGACGACCGCTTCCGCGTGCGGGCGAGCGTCGCCTATGCGGGCGGGTTCTATGCATCGACGTTCGCGGTCAAGGCGGATGGCGAGATCGAGATGATCGAGGATCAGCCGCTGGGATCGCTCGATGGGCTTGCGGTTCCCACGTGCCTCGAACTCGTCCCGCAACCCGAGGATCCCCCGGCTGCACCGAGCCCTGCGAGCGTGCGGCTCGCCGAGGCGGTCGCGGTCGCGCGGGCGACTGAAGCGCGGCAAGGCGAAGAGGCGCAGATCGCGAAGACGAAGAGCGACCTGTCCGTCACCGAATCGTTCGTGTCCGTCCTGCTCGCCGAGGCGGTGCGGGGCGCCTTGGGTCACCGCCTGCTGCAGCGGTTCAACTCGCAGTCGCACCCGGCCGGATCGATCGGCCAGCTCGCCCGCTTTGTGGAAGAATTCGCGCCGATCATCGTCATCGAATCGGACATCCCGTTCGTCGAGGACATCGTGGTCGGCTTGCTCGATCCGCAACGCGCCGCTTTCCCCGCGGCGGGCACTCAGCACGCGGCGGCCGTCAGCGGGGACGACGCCCGATGCTGGGTCGACATTCGCACCCCGGCAGCGGCGCTGCACGTGATCTCGTTTCACGCCTATCGAGCATTGTGGGACGCGGAGTGGACCGCGCATCAACTGGCCATCGGTGAAGCGCCGGTCCTGATCGGATGCGAACGACGCGGCGACGTGCCGGAGCCCCTGCGACGCGTGACGGATCTGTTCCTCACGTTGCCGCGCGTCGATGAGAAGCTGTTCGTCGGCATGTTCCGGCAGATCGTCGGCGCGCCGCCTCCCCCGCGATGGCGAAGCGGTGGCGCGGACTGGGTCCGCTACCTGCTGCACACGGATTTCCATGCGCCGATTCGTCTCAAGCTCAGCGCGACCGAGGCGATCGACTATCTGCGCGAGCGTTGCCAGGCGCGACTCGCGCAGGTATCCGCCGCCCATTCACTGAGCCTGAAGGACCTCCACGGACTCGGCGAAGCACGCCAGGTGGCCGAGGATCTGATTGCGGACATCGCAGCCGCGCGCGCCGGCCGGATTGCCTGGCACGCGGTCGATCGCGGCCTGCTGCTGGTCGGCGCGCCGGGCACGGGCAAGACCACGCTGGCGCGTGCCATTGCCCGTGCGTGCGACATCAAGTTCGTCCTTGCGAGCGCCACGCAGTGGCAAGCCGCCGGCGGCCTCGACCAGCACCTGCGGGCCATGCGCGAGACGTTTGCCGAAGCGCGTCGCTATGCGCCGGCCATCCTGTTCATCGACGAGATCGACAGTGTCGGCAACCGAGAGACGTTCTCCGGTTCGAACGGTATCTACCAGACCGAGGTGGTCAACGCGCTGCTCGAGCAGATCCAGGGCATGGACGCCGAGCAGCCGGTCGTCGTCATCGGCGCGACGAATTTCGCCGACAAGGTCGATCCGGCGCTGCGCCGTGCCGGGCGACTGGACCAGGTTATCCAGTTGCCGCGTCCCAACGTCGCCGGCTTGCAGCACATCTTCGCGTACTACCTGGCCCCGCATCGCAAGGCCAAGAACGTCGAGCGGGACGTGAAGCTCAACGTCCTGGCGCAACTTGCGTTCGGATCCACGGGCGCGGACGTCGAATTCTTCGTTCGCGGCGCCGCCAGGCGGGCTCGCAAGGCGGGGAGGCGCATCGCTCACGAAGATCTCGTCGCGGAGGTGACACGCCGGCCAAGGCGGGAAGAAGCGGTGATCCGACTCACGCCGGACGACATGCGGCGGGTCGCCGTGCACGAGACCGGTCACGCCTTGTCGGCGCTCGGCAGCACCGCCGGGGCCCCCGAACTCACTTTCGTGTCGATCATCCCGCGCATGGACGGGTCGCTCGGCTTCACGGCGTCGATGCCGCCCGAGGGGGCCGTCATGACCCGGACGCAGGTCCTCGAGCGGCTGCGGACGATACTCGCGGGCCGGGCAGCGGAGGAAGTGGTCTACGGCAAGTCCGGCATCAGCCTGAGTTCCGGTGGCAGCCCGTCGAGCGACCTCGCGGTGGCCACCCGCACTGCCACGAGCGTGATCTGCACATCGGGATTCGGCAGCGACGGCAGCCTGCATTGGACGACAGAGCCGACGGCCGCACAGGCGAAGCAGATCGACGCCTTGTTGCGCAGTTCCTATCGCGCGGCCGTCACGTTCCTGCGCAGCCATCGCGAGGTGCTGGAGCGCGTCGCGGCGGCGCTCGTCGAGCACCAGGAACTGGAGGGGGCCGCCGTCCGTGCCCTGATGGCAGGCCGGCCATCCCGGCGCGGATCACGCCGCAAGTAGCGGCTCTGCGCCGCCGGGTCAGCGGGTCTTGAGGCGCAGCGCGTCCCAGCTGGCGTCCGCTGTCCAGCCGCCGTCGACCGGCAGCGCCACGCCGTTGATGAAGCCGCTCAGGTCCGGGTCGGCGAGGTAGACGATCGCCGAGGCCACGTCGATGGGCCGGGCGAAGCGCGCCATCGGCACGCGCCGCTCGATGTCCTCGTCGGTGTAGGCGCCCGAGCCCATGTCCTTCGCATCCATCTCGGTCTTGATCCAGCCGGGGCACACCGCGTTGACGCGCACGCCCCGGCCGCCCCATTCGGCCGCCAGGGTGTGCGTGAGCCCGACCAGTCCGTGCTTCGAGGCATTGTAGGCCGCGCGGTGGATGACGCCGCGCAGGCCGGCGATCGAGGCGACGTTGACGATGCTGCCGCGGCCGCGTCCGAGCATCTGCGAGCCGAGTGCGCGGCAGAGCAGGAAGGGCCCGAGCAGGTTGATGTCGATGACGCGGCGCCACTGGGCCGCGGTGGTGCTCTCGGCCGGCTGGATCAGGCTCACGCCGGCATTGTTGACGAGCGCGTCTGCCGCACCGTAGTCCGCAGCGATCCGGGCCGCCAGCGACTCCACGAACTCTTCCGACGCCACGTCGCCGACGATGCCGCGGGACTTCAGGCCCTCGTCCGCGAGTCGGGCCACGGCTGCATCGAGTGGCTGCACGTCCGTCAGGACGACCTCGTAGCCCTGGCGCGCGAGCACCGTCGCGGTCTCCAGCCCCAGTCCCTGTGCAGCTCCCGTGACGACGGCGGTACGCATCGATTGGCCCCTTCGCGGTGGTTCATGTCCGGACGTTGGACGGCGCATTGTCGCGCATGGCAGGGAGCGCGGTCACGCCCGCGGCGCGGGCGGGAGAGTGCGCTACACTCGCCGGCACCTGGGGGAGAGACCACCGGCATGAACGCTACTTCGGCGGCCGCGCGCGCGCCGCTCGGGCTGGTTGCGCTGCTCGCCACCGCGCTGCTCGTCAACTACGTCGACCGGGGCAGCATCGCGACCGCCGCGCCCCTGCTCGAGAAGGAACTCTCCCTCTCGCCGAGCGAGATGGGATGGGTGCTCGCGGCCTTCTACTGGGCCTACGCGCCGCTGCAGCCGGTGAGCGGCTGGCTGGCCGACCGGTTCGGACCCGCGCGCGTCCTCGCCGGGGGCTTTCTCGTGTGGAGCGTGGCCACGGCCACCACCGGGCTGGTCGGGGGCCTCGCGGCGCTGGTCGCCCTGCGTCTCGCGATGGGCCTCGGCGAATCGACGTTTTATCCGAGCGCGCTCAGCCTGCTGTCGCGCAACGTGCCGCCCGTGCAGCGGGCCCGCGCGACAGCCGTCATGCAGTTCGGGTCGGTCGTCGGGCCCGCGCTCGGCACGTTCGTCGGCGGGTTGATCATGGTGCGCTACGGGTGGCGCGCGATGTTCATCGCCATGGGCACGGCCTCGCTGGTGTGGCTCGTGTTCTGGCTGCGCTGGATGCGCCGCCCGCACGCCGGGGAAACCGCGATGCCCCGCGCGGGCGAGGACCCGCCGTACTGGCTGATCCTGCGCCAGCGCGCGCTCTGGGGCGGCATGCTGGGCACCTTCTGCGGCAACTATGCGTTCTATTTCGTGTTCTCGTGGCTGCCGCTGTACCTCGTCAACGAGCGCGGGCTGTCGCTCGCCACGATGACCGAGGTCGCGAGCGCCTTCTACGTGGTCGATGGCGTGACCGTGCTGGTCGCGGGCCTGCTGCTCGACCGCTGGGTGACGCGCGGGACGAGCTTCAACCGCGCGTACAAGACCGCGCTCGCCTGCAGCAGCGCCGGCGTGGGCCTGTGCCTGATCGCCAGCAGCCAGGTGTCGAGCCTGCTCCCGGCCGCCGCCATCCTGCTGCTGACCGGCGTGTTCGACGGCCTCAACAGCCCGTCGAATCCGTCCGTGACCCAGACCTTCGCGGGACCCTGGGCCACCGGCCGCTGGATGGGCATCCAGAATGCGGTCGGCAATGTCGCGGGCATGACAGCGCCGGTCGTGACCGGATATCTCGTGCAGCAGAGCGGGCATTACACTTCGGCGTTGCTCGTCTCGGGCGGGGTCGCGCTGTGCGGCCTCGTCGCCTGGCTGGTGATCGTGCCGGAGGTGAAGCCGGTGGACTGGGCCGGGGAGCGGGCGAAACACGAGGCAGGCCGCACGGCATGAAGAAGATCCTCGAACCGGCGCGCGAGATCGACGTCGTCCACGAGACCGACGTCCTGGTCGTGGGCAGCGGACCCGGCGGGCTCGCGGCTGCGCTCGCTTCTGCCCGGGCCGGCGCGCGCACCACGCTCGTCGAACGCTATGGCTGCTTCGGCGGCAACATCACGCAGGTCGGCGTCGAGGGCTTCGCGTGGTACCGGCACGAGCAGACGGTCGACAGCGAAGGCATCGGTCCGGAGTTCGAGCAGCGCGCCAAGGCGATGGGCGCGGCCATGCCGGAGCCGCAGTCCATCAGCCACTCGCTCGACGCCGAGGCGTTCAAGCACGTGGCGGATGTGCTGGTGGAGGAGGCGGGCGTGCACCCGATGCTGCACCGGCAGTTCGTGGCCCCCATCGTCGAGGGTGGCGTGATCCGCGGCGTCATCGTCGAGAGCAAGGCCGGTCGCGAGGCCATCCTGGCCCGGCGCGTGATCGACGGCACCGGTGATGCCGACGTGGCCGCGCGCGCCGGCGCGATCGTGCGCAAGACGCCGCGCGAGGAGATGATGTCGGCCTCGGTCATGTTCTCGATGAGCGGCGTGAACAAGCGGCGCTTCATCGATGCCGTCAAGGCCGATCCGCAGACGTACCGCGACTGGGTCGGCAACGGCGAGTGGAACATCACCACCACCGGCAAGGAGGACGATCTGTTCTCGCCTTTCCTGCGCAAGCCGTTCAAGCAGGCGGTGCAGGCCGGCGTGATTCCTCCGACACTCGCGACGCTCGCAGGCACCTGGGGCACCGTGAGCGACCAGGGCGACCTGACCTATCTCAACCTCGTGTTCCTCGCCGCCGACGGCACGAACCCGGACGAACTGACGCGTGGCGAGATCGAGGGGCGCAGGCAGGCGATGCATGCGGTCAACGCGCTCCGGCAATTCATGCCGGGCTGCGAGAACGCCAAGCTGCGCAACTTCGGCATGACCCTCGGCATCCGTGATACTCGCAAGATCGACGCGCTCTACAACCTCACGGCGGACGATGTGCGCGAGCAGGGCCGCTTCGACGATGCCATCGGCATCTTTCCCGAGTTCATCGACGGCTACGGCTACCTGATCCTGCCGACGACGGGCCGCTACTTCCACGTGCCCTACCGCGCGCTGGTGCCGCGTGGAGTCGAGGGCCTGCTGGTGGCCGGCCGCTGCATCGGCGGCGACAAGGTCTCGCACGCCGCGGTGCGCAACATGATGTGCTGCGCGGTGAGCGGGCAGGGCGCCGGCGTCGCGGCGGCGGTCTCGCTGCAGACGGGACAGCCGTTCCCGGCACTGGATGTCGGCATGGTGCGCGCCGAGTTGCGCCGCCAGGGCGCGAGGATCCAGTGACCATGCGGCAGGTCGATTTCATCATCGTCGGTGGCGGCTCGGCGGGCTCCGCGCTCGCCAACCGGCTTTCGGCAAATCCGGGCGTGTCGGTGCTGGTGCTCGAGGCCGGCCGACTGGACTTCCGCTGGGAGCCGCGCATCCACATGCCGGCCGCGCTGTCGATGCCCATCGGCAATCCGCGCTTCGACTGGGGTTACCAGACCGACCCGGAGCCGCACATGAACGGGCGTCGCGTGTACCACGCGCGCGGCAAGGTGCTCGGCGGTTCGAGCAGCATCAACGGCATGATCTTCCAGCGCGGCAATCCCATGGATTACGAGCGCTGGGCGCGGGACCCGGGCATGGAGCAGTGGGACTACCGCCACTGCCTGCCGTACTTCAAGCGCATGGAGACCTGCCTCGCCGGCGTCGATGACTGGCGCGGCGGCGAAGGTCCGCTGGTGCTCGAGCGCGGGCCGGCCACGAACCCGCTGTTCGATGCGTTCTTCGCGGCGACGAAGCAGGCAGGCTTTCCGCCGACCGACGACGTCAATGGCTACCGGCAGGAAGGCTTCGCGAAGTTCGATCGCAACGTCCACCGTGGGCGGCGGCTGAGCGCGGCGCGCGCCTACCTGCATCCGGTCATCGACCGGCCCAACCTCAAGGTGATCACGCGCACGCACGTCGGGCGGGTGCTGTTCGAAGGCCCGCGGGCGGTCGGCGTCGAATACCGCACGGCGGGTGGCCCCACCGACACCGCGCGTGCCGGTGAAGTGATCCTCTGCGGTGGTGCGATCAACACGCCGCAGCTGCTGCAGCTGTCGGGCATCGGGAGCGCGAGCCTGCTGCGCCCGCTCGGCATCGACGTGGTGGCGGACCTGCCCGGCGTCGGCTCGAACCTGCAGGACCACCTCGAAGTCTACGTGCAGTTCTCGTGCAAGCAGCCGGTGCCGGTCAATCCGGGCATTGGCTGGCCGCGCAAGCTGCTGGTCGGCGCGCAATGGCTGTTCCTGCGCTCCGGCATCGGCGCGACCAACCACTTCGAAGGCGGCGGATTCTGCCGCAGCAACGGGGACGTCGACTACCCGAACCTGATGTTCCACTTCCTGCCGATGGCGATCCGCTACGACGGCACACTGCCGCCGAAGGGCCTCGGCTACCAGGTGCACGTGGGCCCGATGTATTCGGATGCGCGCGGCTGGGTGCGGATCCGCTCCAGGGATCCGCTCGAGCATCCCTCGCTGCAGTTCAACTACCTCTCGACGGACCAGGACCGCCGCGAGTGGGTCGAGGCCATCCGCGTATCGCGCCGGATCCTGAACCAGCCGGCGTTCGACCCGTACAACGATGGCGAACTCTCGCCGGGCACCCAGGTCGAGACGGACGAACAGATCCTCGACTGGGTGCGCCGGGATGCCGAGACGGCGCTGCATCCCTCGTGCACGGCGAAGATGGGCACCGGCGACGATGCGGTGCTCGATCCGGGTTCGATGCGCGTGCATGGCGTGCAGGGGCTGCGCGTGGTCGATGCCAGTGCCTTCCCGTACGTGACCAACGGCAACATCTATGCCCCGACCATGATGGTGGCGGAGAAGAGCGCCGACCTGATCCTCGGCAACACGCCGTTGCCGCCGTCGACGGCCCCGTATTACCGGCTGCGGGACGACAGCCCACTGTATCCACCGGGTGACCCCCGCAACGAGACTGGAGTGAGTGCATGACGGCCAGGGTGATCGACGGCAAGAAGATCGCGGAAGACACACGCGCCGAAGCAGCCGCGGGGGCGCGGGTGTTGCTGCAGGAGAAGGGCGTCGTGCCGCACCTGGCGGCCGTGCTGGTCGGCGACGATCCGGCGAGCGCCGTCTACGTCCGCAACAAGCACATCGCCTGCGAAAAGGCGGGCTTCAAGAGCACGCTGCATCGGCTGCCGGCCACGACCACGCAGGCCGACCTGATGACCCTGGTGCACGCGCTCAACGCCGACCCGGACGTGCACGGCATCCTCGTGCAGTTGCCACTGCCCAAGGGGCTGGACTCGACCGCCGTTCTGGATGCCATCCACCCGACCAAGGACGTCGACGGCTTCCACGCCGAGAACGTGGGCCTGATGTCGCAGGGTCGGCCGCGCTTCCTGCCGTGCACGCCGGCAGGCGTCATGCGCATGCTCAAGGTGTCCGGCATCGAGACCGCGGGCAAGCACGCCGTGGTGATCGGTCGCAGCGACATCGTCGGCAAGCCGATGGCGATGCTGCTCTCGGCCAAGGGCGCCGACGCGACCGTCACGCTGTGCCACAGCCGCACGCCGGACCTGCCGGGCTTCTGCCGCGAGGCGGACATCGTGGTGGCGGCGATCGGCATCCCGCAGTTCGTCAAGGGCGACTGGATCAAGCCGGGCGCCGTGGTCATCGACGTCGGCATCAACCGCGTCGGCGACAAGCTGGTGGGTGACGTGGATTACGCGCCGGCGGCCCAGGTGGCCTCGGCCATCACGCCGGTGCCGGGCGGCGTGGGTCCCATGACGATCGCGATGCTGCTCGCGAACACGCTGCGCTCGGCGCGCATGCTCTCCGGGGCGAAGGCCGGCTAGGCCCGCTGCGAGACGGGTGCCAGCAGCCGGGCGGCCGCGAGTGCCGCCTGGCTGAGTCCCGCGCCGCCCGCATTGGCGTGCGCGATGAGCTGTGAGCGCATGCGGGGGTCCCAGAACTTGGTGATGTGCGAGGCGATCTCCTTCGGGGCGCCATCCGCGCCGGCTTCCGACAGGAAGAAAGTCCCGATCTCGTTCGCCATCTCGACCAGCCGCTCGACGTGCATGGCTCAGCCCGGCACGCGCGCATGGGTGGCGTCGCGGGCAAGGGCAAGCTGCTCCTCGTTGCGCTTGCGGTAGCGCCGCTGCCACTCGGACGGCCGCTGCACCTTGACCGCCTGCACCGCCGTCACCTTGTACTCGGGGCAGTTCGTCGCCCAGTCCGAATTCTCGGTGGTGATGACGTTGGCGCCCGAGTCCGGGAAATGGAACGTCGTGTACACCACGCCCGGCTGCACGCGCTCCGTGACCACGGCGCGCAGCACCGTTTCGCCCGCTCGGCTCGTCACGCCGACCCATTCGCCGGTCGTGATGCCGCGGTCCTCCGCGTCCTGCGGGTGGATCTCGAGCACGTCCTCCTCGTACCACTGGCTGTTCGCGGTGCGTCGCGTCTGCGCACCGACGTTGTACTGCGTGAGCACCCGGCCGGTCGTGAGGATGAGCGGGAAGCGGGCGTTCACCCGCTCCTTGGTGGGGACGTACTCGGTGACGTAGAAGCGGCCCTTGCCACGCACGAACTGGTCGATGTGCATCGTTGGCGTGCCCTCCGGCGCGGCCTCGTTGCACGGCCACTGGATGCTGCCGAGCCGATCGAGTTTCTCGTAGGTGACGCCGGCGAACGTCGGGGTCAGCCGCGCGATCTCGTCCATGATCTCGGACGGATGCGAGTAGTTCATCTCATAGCCGAGCGCGCGCGCGAAGCCGATCGTGACTTCCCAGTCGGCGAGTCCGGCCAGCGGGGCCATCACCTTGCGGACCCGCGAGATGCGCCGCTCGGCGTTGGTGAACGTGCCGTCCTTCTCGAGGAACGACGAGCCCGGGAAGAACACGTGCGCGTACTTCGCGGTCTCGTTGAGGAAGATGTCCTGCACGACCAGGCATTCGAGGGCGGAGAGGGCGGCGGTGACGTGCTGCGTATTCGGGTCGGACTGCGCCATGTCCTCGCCCTGCACGTACATCGCCTTGAAGCTGCCGTCGAGCGCCGCCTCGAACATGTTCGGGATGCGCAGGCCCGGCTCGGGCTCCAGTTCGACGCCCCAGGCGTCGTTGAAGAGCTGGCGGACGGCGCCGTCGGAGATGTGGCGGTAGCCCGCCAGTTCGTGCGGGAACGAGCCCATGTCGCACGACCCCTGCACGTTGTTCTGGCCCCGCAGCGGATTCACGCCCACGCCCTCGCGACCGAGGTTGCCCGTCGCCATCGCAAGATTGGCGATGCCGAGCACCATGGTGCTGCCCTGGCTGTGCTCCGTCACGCCGAGTCCGTAGTAGATGGCGCCGTTGCCGGCCGTCGCGTACAGCCGGGCCGCGCCGCGCACGAGTTCGGCCGGCACGCCGGTCACGCTGGCCATCGCCTCGGGCGAATTGCGCGCCTCGGACACGAAGTCACGCCACTTCTGGAACGGGCCCGGCTCGCAGCGCTCGGCCACGAACGCTTCGTTCACGAGGCCCTCGGTGACCACGACGTGGGCGATCGAATTGATCAGCGCGACGTTGGTCCCGGGGCGCAGCGGCAGGTGGTAGGCGGCCTCGACGTGCGGGCTCTTCACGAGGTCGATGGCGCGCGGGTCGGCGACGATCAGCTTCGCGCCTTCACGCAGCCGGCGCTTCATGCGCGAGCCGAACACCGGGTGGCCTTCCGTGGGATTGGCCCCGATGACGAAGATCACGTCCGCCTTCTGCACCGAGTCGAAGGTCTGGGTCCCCGCCGACTCGCCGAGCGTGTGCTTCAGGCCGTACCCCGTCGGGGAGTGGCAGACGCGCGCGCAGGTGTCGACGTTGTTGGTGCCGAGCGCTGCCCGCACCAGTTTCTGCACCAGGAACGTCTCCTCGTTGGTGCAGCGCGAGGACGTGATGCCGCCGACCGAATGGCGGCCGTACTTCGCCTGGATGCGGCGGAACTCACCGGCCGCGTAGGCGAACGCCTCGTCCCAGCTCACGGGCTGCCACGGGTCGCTGATCCGGCGACGGATCATCGGCGTCGTGATGCGGTCCTCGTGGGTGGCGTAACCGTAGGCGAACCGACCCTTCACGCAGGCGTGGCCGCGATTGGCCCGGCCGTCGCGGCTCGGCACCATGCGCACGACCTGCTCGCCGCGCACTTCGGCCTCGAACGAGCAGCCGACGCCGCAGTAGGCGCAGGTCGTCGTGACGGCGCGCTCGGGGCGGCCGAGCTGGCGCAGCGGCTTCTCCGAGAGCGCGGCCGTCGGGCACGATTCCACGCAGGCGCCGCACGAAACGCATTCGGACTTCAGGAACGATTCGTCCTGGCTCGCCACGACCCGCGAGTCGAATCCGCGGCCCTCGATCGTGAGGGCGAACGTGCCCTGGACCTCGCCGCAGGCGCGCACGCAGCGCGAGCACGCGATGCACAGCGTCGGATCGAACTCGAAGTACGGATTGCTCGCGTCGCAGGGCGCCTCGCGATGGTTCGCGCCGTCGAAGCCGTAGGGGCTCGTCGTGACGCCCACCGTGGCGGCGACACTCTGCAGTTCACAATGAGAGTCCGCGGGACAGCCCTCGCAGGCCAGCGGGTGGTCCGAGACGTAGAGTTCGACCACGCCCTTGCGCAGTTGGCGCAGCTTCTCGGTGTCGGTACGCACCTTCATGCCCGGCGCCACGAGCGTGGTGCAGGACGCCGGGTAGCCCTTCTGGCCCTCGACCTCGACCAGGCAGACGCGGCACGACCCGAACGACTTCAGCGTCTCGGTGGCGCACAGCTTCGGGATGCGCCCGCCGGCGAGCGCGGCGGCGCGCATGATCGACGTTCCGGCCGGGACGGTGACCTCCGCGCCGTCGATCGACAGGGTGACGGGCGCTCCGGCAGCGGCCGGCGTGCCGAGGTCCTTGCGATTGATTGCGTGCATCGTGCTCCCCCTCGTCCGGTCAGTCGCGGGCGAAATCGCCCGGAAAGTGCCGGAGCGCGCTCATCACGGGGAACGGGGTCATGCCCCCGAGCCCGCAGAGCGACCCATGCTGCATGGTCTCGCACAGCTGCTCGAGCTGTGCGAGGTTCGCGGTCCGTTCGTGCCCGCGCAGGATCCGGTCGATGACTTCGACGCCGCGCGTCGAGCCGATGCGGCAGGGCGTGCACTTGCCGCACGACTCGAGCGCGCAGAACTCCATCGCGTAGCGCGCCATGCGCGCCATGTCGACCGTGTCGTCGAACGCCACGATGCCGCCGTGCCCGACGAGCGCGCCGATGGCCGTGAAGGCTTCGTAATCGAGCGGCGTGTCGAACTGGGACGCCGGGACGTACGCCCCGAGCGGGCCGCCGACCTGTACCGCGCGCAACGGACGGCCCGAGAGCGAACCGCCGCCGTAGTCGTACAGCAACTCGCGAAGCGTGACGCCGAACGCCTTCTCCACGAGTCCGCCGTGGCGCAGGTTGCCGGCCAGCTGGATCGGCAGCGTGCCGCGCGAGCGGCCCATGCCGTAATCGCGGTAATAGGCGCTGCCGCGCGCGAGGATGATCGGCACGGACGCGAGCGAGATGGCGTTGTTGATGACCGTGGGTCGCCCGAACAGGCCCTCGATCGCCGGCAGGGGCGGCCGGAAGCGCACCTCGGCGCGCTTGCCCTCGATGCTTTCGAGCATCGAGGTTTCCTCGCCGCAGATGTAGGCGCCCGCGCCGACGCGCACCTCGAGGTCGAAGGCGCGCCCGCTGCCGCAGACATCTTGGCCGAGGTAGCCGTGCTGCCGGGCGACTTCGATCGCCTGGCGCAGCGTACGGATCGCATGCGGATACTCGCAGCGGACGTAAAGATAGCCCAGCGTGGCGCCCACGGCCGTGCCGGCGATCGTCATGCCCTCGATGAGCGTGAACGGGTCGCCTTCCATGAGCATGCGATCGGAGAAGGTGCCGGAGTCGCCTTCGTCCGCGTTGCAGACGACGTACTTCCGGTCCGCGGACTGCGCGAGCACCGTCTGCCACTTGATGCCCGTCGGAAACGCCGCGCCGCCGCGCCCGCGCAGGCCGGAGTCGAGCACTTCCTTGACTACTGCGGCGCCGTCGAGCGACAGCGCGCGCCGCAAGCCCTCGTAGCCGCCGTGCGCGACGTAGGCGTCGAGGTTGCACGGTTCGATCACGCCGACGCGCGCGAAGGTGAGGCGCTCCTGGCGTGCGAAGTAGGGCAGGTCCTCGACCCGCCCGAGTCGCAACGGATGTGCGGCCGCCTCGAAGAGTCCGGCCGTCACCAGTTCCGGCACCCGGTCCGCCGTGACCGGACCGTACGCGATGCGCTGGCCGCGTTCGTCGACGACCTCGAGCAGCGGCTCGAGCCAGACCATGCCTCGGGATCCGACGCGTCGCAGGTCCAGGGCCTGGCCGCGCCGGGCCGCGGCCTGATGCAGGGCCGTGGCCGTGGCGTCGGCGCCGAGTGCGAGCGCCGCGGCATCGCAGGACAGGAACAGTTGCGTGGCCATCAGCGCTTGCGCCACTCGTCGAGGACCGCGTCGAGACGCTCCGGCGTGACGCGACCGTACAGTTCGTCGTCGACCATGATGGAGGGACCGGCCGCGCAGTTGCCGAGGCAGTAGACCGCCTCGAGCGAGAACGCGCCGTCCGCCGTGGTCTCGCCGTAGTCCACGCCGAGTCGCTGGCGCGCGTGTGTCTCGGTGCGCTCGCAATGCACGGCCTGGCAGGCTTCGGCACGGCACACCTGCACCACGTGGCGTCCCGGCGGGTGCTGGCGGAAATAGTGATAGAAGCTGAGCACGCCGTGGATGTCGGCGCGCGACAGGTTCAGGCGCTGCGCGATGCGACCGACCTGGTCCGGCGGAACGTAGCCGAGCGCTTCCTGGACCGCATGGAGGATCGGCAGCAGCGCACCCGGCTGCTCCTCGAGGGTCGCCAGGATCTCGTCGACCTGGGCCTGGCGCTGGAGATCGGTCTCGGCCATGGGTTCGGAGCGGACCTCACTCGTCGCTCGGGGCGTAGGCCGGGGATCTTACGGACAGGCCGTCGCCGCTGCCACCCCGTGAAGGGTAGCCTCGGCGTCAGCGAATTTTTAGATGCTGCAGTGCGTCAGCGAGTGCTGGCGCGTCAGGAGCGGCAGGCGTCCGGCAGGTACTTGGCTTCGATCGCCTGCGTGCTGTCGACGACGTCGGCGGCAGCGCTCATCGCGCGGGCGACTTGCTGCGCCGGAGGTGGGGCATCGCCACAGTTCCACGTGACGTCGCCTGCATTGTCGAGTTCCGGGTCGAGTTCGAGCGTGCGTCCCTGGATCGCCGCATTGGCCTGGCGTCCGAAGGTCACCAGCAGCGAACCGTCGACGACGGCGACGCTCTCGACATAGAGACTGTCGAGGTCGTCGGGTTCCGCAATGCCGGCCGCGGCATTGTCCGTCGGCCAGCGACCGTCTGCCATGAACGTCTGGGTCACGGCGTCCGCACTCACGGCGGCCATCGTCAGGCCCTCGCTCACCTGCGTCCGCACGACGTAGTCGCGGTAGAAGGGGACGGCCACGGTGGCGAGCACCCCGATGATCGCCGTGACGATCATCACCTCGACCAGGGTGAAGCCGGCCTGTTGCGCACCTTTCATCGCTGCAAGTTCCCGCTTGGTTTCCGATGCGCCATTGTTCCGGTGGACCCCGGGTCCGGGCGAGCGCAATCCCACCCGCACTGAACGGGACCATGCGCCCGCGGACCGTCGCGTAACCCACAATGGCCGGGAAAATCGGTCACTGCGTCGCGGAATCGGCCGGGACCGGCGCCGTGGAAAGCACCGAATTGTGCAGTCTGAAACATTCTGTCTAGAGTCTCGCCCGATGGATCCCGCGTCCCCGCCGACCTACGCCGAGCTCGTCGACCTCGCCAAGCTGCAGTCGCTGATGGAGAGCTTCAGCCGGGCGCTCGGCACCGCCAACGCGGTGTTCGCTCCGGACGGCAGCATCCTCGCGCGCGCGGGCTGGGTCGATGCGTGCACGCGATTCCATCGCCAGCAGACCGAGAGCTGCCAACGGTGCATCGAGAGCGACACGTCGCACATGCGTCTGCTGGTGCAGGGGCGGGCGGGAGCGACCTACACCTGCGCCAACGGCCTGCTCGATGCGATCGCGCCGATCGAGGTCGACGGCCACGTCGTCGCCACGGTCCTGACCGGCCAGTTCTTCACCGCGCCTCCCGACCTGGAGCACTTCCGGCGCCAGGCCCGCGAGTTCGGTTTCGACGAAGCCGAATACCTCGACGCGATCCGGCAGGTGCCGGTCTTCGGACGTGAACGCGCCGAGGAATTGACGCAGATGTACGCGCGCCTCGCGGCGACGCTCGCCGAGGGCGGCCTGCAGCGCCTGCGCCACCAGCGTGCGAACGCCGAGCTGCAGCGCCTCAACAAGGAGCTGGAGGATCGCGTCACCGCTCGCACCGCCGAACTCGCCGCGAGCGAGGAGCGGCTGCGGCTCGCGCTCAACATCGGTTCGGCCGGCTGGTTCGAACTGCACATCCCGACGGGCGCGGTCGTCGTGTCGCCCGAGTACGTGCGCCTGCTCGGCCAGGACCCCGGCCAGTTCCAGACCAGCTTCGATTACTGGTTCGCGAACGTGCACCCGGACGACCAGCCGCTGGTCCGCAAGGTGTTCCAGGAGGGCATCCGCCGGCCGGGCGTCTCGGAGGCGACGTATCGCCGCCAGCAGAAGTCGGGCGAGTGGCTCTGGGTCACCTCCGTCGCCGAGGTGGTCGAATGGAGCCCCGACGGACAGCCGTTGCGACTGATCGGCGTCCATCGCGACGTCACGCTGCGCAAGCATCACGAGGCCGAACTCGAGCGCTATCGCGCGGAGCTCGAACGCCTGCTGCACGAACGCACGACGGCGCTCGACGAGACCACAGCGCGGCTCGCGCTCACACTGTTCGCCATGGAACGCGCGGGCGTCGGCATTGCGTGGAACGACCCGGCGACGGGACGCTTCGTGCACGTCAACCAGGAGTGCAGCCGCCAGTTCGGCTACTCGACCGACGAGATGCAGCGGATGACCATCTCCGATCTCAACCCCGAGCATCCGCCGGAGCAGTACCACGCGATGATCGCTGCCATCCGCGCGTCGCCGAACGGATTGACGTTCCAGACCGCGCACCGGCGCAAGGACGGGTCCTGCTACCCGGCCGAGGTGACTGCCTACGTCACGGGCTCCGCGACACGGGAGTGGCTCATCTCCTTCTTCTACGACATCACTGCGCGCAAGGCCGCCGAGGCCGAGCTGATCCAGGCGCGTGACGCGGCGGAGAACGCCAGTCGCACCAAGAACGCCTTCCTCGCGACGGTCAGCCACGAGTTGCGCACGCCGCTGAACGCCATCATCGGGTTCAGTTCGCTGATCCGCGACGGCGTGCTCGGCACGGTGTCGGAGCAGCAGGCGCATCCGCTCGACATCATCCATCGCTCCGGCCAGCAACTGCTCGACCTCGTCACGGAGATCCTCGACCTCACCAGCATCGAGGCGGGCAACCTCAAGGTGGAACTCGGCCCGCAGTGGTTGCGGCCCCTGCTCGCGGAGCAGTGCGAGTCGCTGCAGGTGCAGGCCGCCGAGCGGGGCATCGAGCTGCGTGCGGTGCAGTGCGACGAGCTTCTCGAGGTGCTCGTCGACCGGCGCCGTTTCTCACAGGTCATGCGCAACCTGCTGTCGAACGCCGTCAAGTTCACCGATGCCGGCCATGTATCTGTCTCGGCGCGCCGCATCTCCGGTGACGTCCGGATCGAAGTCCAGGACACCGGCATCGGCATCGCGCCGGACCAGCTGAGCCAGCTCTTCCAGCCGTTCGCAAGGGTCCGCGGGAGCAGCGCCGGGGTTCGCCCGGGCACCGGGCTCGGCCTGGCCATCAGCCGGCGGATCGTCGAGGCCATGGGCGGGCAGATTGGCGCCGACAGCGCCGTGGGGCAGGGCAGCCGGTTCTGGTTCACCGTCCCGGCGGCCGCGACCGGTTCCCGGGAGACGAGGCCGGCGGACGGGCAGAGCGAGCCGGCTTGACGTCCCCCGCCGGGCGGCGGACGATGACCCCGAGGCGACCCGAGGGAACGTCATGTCTGCCCGTGAACCCCACGAGAATTTCATCGACCCCGCGTTGCTGTTCGGCCCGCTGGGCGTCGAACTCGACAGCGACCCATCCGACGCACGTGACGACGGCGACGACGTGCCGGGCATTACCCGCATGCCGGCCGGCATGGAGGTCATCGAGCATCGGGTTGGTCGCGCGGTCGGCACCTGGATCCTGCAGGTCCGCTGCCAGTGCGGTCGGCGCTGGTTCGAGGCCGAGCCCTCCGACGCGACGCACTGCCCAAGGTGCGGCATGTTCGTCTACATCGACGTGCAGGCGCGGGGCGGCCCGGGCCGCTGAGGCTCTCCACGGACGGTCGTGCGGTTCTCTCCGAGTCTCGGAAGCTTTCGTATTTGGTTGATTTCTCAAGATCTTTGACGCACTCTTGGCGTTTTGCGCAAGCTGCGGCCTGGGAGGCGCGAAGGGACGGATGAGCACCTGGTTCGTCGTGCACACCAAGCCGCGGCAGGAAGCCGTGGCACAGGCCCAACTCGAGCGCCAGGGGTATCCCGTCTACTTTCCGCGTCTTCGCCTGCCCCGGTTGCGGCGTTCGCGCTGGGCCGACGTGGTCGAGCCGTTGTTTCCCCGGTATCTCTTCGTGTCCGTCGAGGTCGGTGAACAGGCGCTCGCCCCGGTGAGTTCCACCCGCGGCGTCAGTGCGGTGCCGCGCTTCGGTGCGCGGTACGCGGAAGCACCGGCCCTGCTGATCGACAGGCTGCGGGCGCGGGAAGACGCGGCGGGGCTGCACGTGCTTGCCGATGCCCGGCTGGCTCCTGGCGACCGGTTGACGGTCATTGCGGGCCCGTTCGAAGGCTTCGAGGCGGTGTTCCAGGCGTCGAGCGGCACCGAGCGCGCCCGTGTCCTTCTCGAGGTGCTCGGGCGGCTGACGGAAGTCACCCTGCCGCGCGGGTACCTCGTGCCGACTTCGCCGCGGGTCGTGGTGGCGGGGCGCTGCTGACGTGGCGGCCAACGCGCCAGGCGCGGCGTCCGCGAGCACCCTGCTCGTGTGCACGGCGAACATCTGCCGCAGCCCGATGGCGGAGGTCCTGTGGCGGGACGCGGCCACCCGGCTGGGCCGGCTCATGCCGGTCGCCTCGGCCGGGATCGAGGCGACGCCGGGTCGGCCCGCCGACGATGCCTGCGTGGAACTGATGGCGCAGCGGGGGATCGATCTGACCAACCACCGCTCGATGCGCTTCAATGCCGCGGAAGCGGCCCGGCACGAACTGGTGCTGGTGATGGAGCCCGAGCACCAGCGGCGCATCATGGCGACGGTGCCCACGCTCGCCGGCCGGGTGCACCTGCTCGGGCGCTGGGGCGTCGGCGCGATCAGCGATCCGTACGGCGCGGCGCGCGCGGAATACGAGGAGTGTCTCGACCGGATCGAGCGTTCGATCCAGTCCTGGATGAACCGCATCGGCGGTCGCTCCATGGCGAACAGGAGTGCATGAATTGAGGACCAGCCTGAATCGAGTCGTGCGACTGGCGGCACTGCTGGCGGTGGCCGCATTGCTTGGCGGCTGCCTGAGTGCGCGCATCGACGACGCGACCGTCGAGCAGTCGAACAAAACGCCGCCCAAGCAGGTGCTGGCGGGCGCGTTGCCGGCCGTTCCGGTGGTCGGACCGACCGACTACCGCCTCGGCCCGCTGGACGTGCTCGACATCCAGGTTTTCGGCGTGCCCGACCTGTCGAAGCCGGTGCGGGTCAGCGAGGACGGCGACATCTCCGTGCCGCTCGTGGGCCGGGTCCATGTCACGGGCAAGACCACCAGTGAACTCGAGCAGGAACTCGCCGGGCGCTGGTCGAACGGCTACCTCGAGAACCCGCAGGTCACGGTGTTCGTGAAGGAGTACATGAGCCAGCGCGTCACGGTGGAGGGTGCGGTACGCAAGCCCGGCATCTACTCCCTGACGGGCCGGACTTCGCTCCTGCAACTGATCGCGCTCTCCAACGGCCTCGACGAACTGGCCAACCCGCGTGGCATCGTCATCTACCGCAACATCGGCGAGAAGCGCTATGCGGCGGCCTTCGACATCCGCGAAATTCGCGCCGGCCGGCTGATCGATCCCGAAGTGCTCGGCAACGACATCGTGGTCGTGGACTATTCCGGGGCGAGGTCCGGTCTCAAGGACTTCGTCTACACGGTGCCCCTGCTCGCCATGTTCATGGTGCTCTGACGATGGCTGTCGAACCCCAGGATCCGCGCGACGAAGACGAACTCCCCCGCCTGCCCGGGGACTCGCAGCGACCGCGCCGTGGCCGGCAGCTGGCCGAAATGCCGGCCCGGGAAGCGGCGGTGTCGCTCGCGCCCGATGGCATCGAGGAAGAGGAAGTCGAGCTTACGCTGCGCGACACGTGGCGCATCATCTTCAAGCGCCGCTGGGCGGTGCTCGGCGCGACCCTGTTCATTACGGCGTTCATGCTGATCTGGGCGCTGCTGCAGACGCCGCTGTACCAGTCGAACGCGACGCTGCAGATCGAGAGCTCGGGCCTGAGGATCTTCAAGTCCGAGGGCATCGAGGCGATCGACTCGGGCAGCGACTTCATGGGCACCCAGGTCGAGTTGCTCAAGAGTCGCGCGCTCGCGCTGCGTGCGGTACGCAACCTGGGCCTGGTGAACGACAAGGCGTTCCTCGACTCGCTGGACAAGCCGAGTCCGCTCGCGCTGCTGCTCGGGTTGACCGGCGGCAAGTCCAAAGCCGAGCCGACGGCCAAGCTGTCGCTCGCCGAGCGCGAGTCGCAGATCGTCAACCGCGTCATGGAAGGCCGCTCGATCAACGTCGTGCGCGGCTCCCAACTGGTGAAGGTCAGTTTCGTCAGCACGGAGCCGAAGGTCGCGCAGCGGGTCGCCGACGGCATCGCGAAGGCGTTCATCGAGGCCAGCGTCAGCCGGCGCGAGGAAAATTCGCAGTATGCCCGCACGTTCCTCGAGGACCAGCTCGCGCAGACCAAGCTGAAGCTCGAGGACAGCGAAAAGGCGCTGATCAACTACGCGCAACAACAGGGCCTCGCGAGCATCGACCAGACGACCTCGCTCGCCAGCTCCAACCTCGAGCAGCTCAACAACGCGCTCGGCGCCGCGACGGCGCAGCGCATCAAGGCGGAGTCAAACTGGCGACAGGCCCTGATCACGGGCGGGGCCACCGGCGACGCGCTCGAGAGCCCGGTGCTCGACAAGCTGCGCGAGGCGCGCGTCGAGCTGATGGCGGAATACGAGTCGCGCCGCTCGACCTACAAGCCGGATTACCCCGAGATGCAGCAGCTGTCGCGGCGCATTGCGGAAGTCGAGCAGCGGATCAAGGAAGAGACGGCGACGTACGCACAGGCGGCCAAGGCCGAGTACAGCGCCGCCCTCGCGAACGAGAAACTGCTGCGCGACCAGGTCGCCTCACTGCAGGCGGAACTGCTCGACCTGCAGGGGCGCAGCGTCCAGTTCAACATCCTCAAGCGCGAGTCGGACACCAACAAGCAGCTCTACGACGGCCTGCTGGCGCGCTACAAGGAGATCGGCGTCACCGGGGACGCGAATGCCAACAACGTCTCGCTCGTCGACCCGGCCCTGGACGGCTACCGTTTCCACCCGAACATCCCGCGGCGCGTGGCCATCGGCCTGCTGCTCGGCCTGATGCTCGGCATCGGCCTGGCGTTCCTGCTCGAGAAGCTGGACGAGACCATCAAGATGCCGGAGGACATCGAGCGCCACCTGCGACTGCCGGTGATCGGCGTGGTGCCGAAAGTCGAGGTCGGCTCGCTCGCGGAAGTGGCGGAAGACTCGCGGTCGTCCTTCTCGGAGGCGTATCGCTCCCTGCGGACGGGTCTGCAGTACGCGACCGAGGCCGGCTCACCGAAGATCCTGCTGGTCACGAGCGCCGTGGCGGGCGAGGGCAAGAGCACGACCGCGCTGATGCTCGCGCGCAAGTTCGCCCAGCTCGGCGAACGCGTCCTGCTGATCGACGCCGACCTGCGCAAGCCTTCGCTGCACAAGAAGCTGACGCTGGACAACGAGGTCGGCCTGAGCAGCTACCTGTCCGGGCAGGTCGAGGGGCCGGCGATCTTCAAGCCGACGGTGCACGAAAACCTGACGGTCGTCACCTCGGGCGCCACTCCGCCGAATCCGGCGGAACTGCTGGCTGCGGCGCGCTTCAAGTCACTGCTCACGGTGGCGGCGCATTCCTACGACCAGATCATCATCGACGGTCCGCCGCTGCTCGGGCTCGCCGACGTTCCCATCATCGCCAATGCCTCCGACGCGACGCTGATCGCGATCGAGGCTGGCCATGCGCGCATCGGCGTGCTGCGCGGGGCGCTCAAGCGACTGTTCGCGGTGCGCGCGCGGATCGCTGGGGCCCTGCTCGTCAAGTACGACGCCAAGCAGGCGGGTTACGGCTACGGGTATGGCTACGGCTACGGTTACTCGGATTACTACTACCACTATTCCGAGGTCTCGGACGCCCGCCGGCTCAAGCGGTTATAAGGAATGAGACGTCGCCAGCGGGCGGGCAGGCCCGTCGATGCCCGCATGGGCCTGTTCATCGTCGCACTCGCGATGCTGGTTGGCTTCGCGCTATGGCGCATCGTCAGTCTCGCCCTGTCCGATCTGTACCAGGCGTCGGATCCGCGTCAGTCACTGCGGTGGCGGGACAACCAGGCGGATGCCCTGATCGCGCTGGCGGAGCAGGAGGTGGCCAGCGGGCAGTTCGACGCGGCCGCCGTGCTCGCGCGCCGGGCGCTCGCAGCGAATCCTTTCGACGGACGGGGCTATCGCGTCCTGGCCGACGTGGCAGCGGCCGGCGGGGACCGTGCGGCGCAGGCCCGTCTCATCGACCTGGCGGTACGCCACGCGCCCAGGGACATTCCGGCGCGAACCTGGGCCGCTCAGATCGCCCTGCAGCGGGGCGATGTCGCAGCAGCATTGCATCACTATGACCGTCTCCTGCGCGTGGCCCCGTCCACGCAACCCACGGTCATTCCCGCGATCGTCCAATTGGCGTCGATGCCCGGCGCACGCGAGGCGGTCGTGGCGGAGCTGTCGGGCCAGCCGTACTGGCGTCCGGAGTTTCTCCGCCAGTTCGCGCGCCTCGCGCCGTCGAGCGACGACCTGGCGCCGATCTTCGGCGCCTTGCAGCAGCGCGGCGGCCTGGACGAGGAGGAGATGGCGCTGTACCTCGGTCGCCTCGTCCGCGATCGCCGCTGGGACGACGCCTTCCTGGCCTGGGTCGCTACCCTGCCGCCCGAGGAACTCGCCAGGCTCGCCACTCCGTATGACGGCGGGTTCGAGAACCGCAGTCGCAGCGGCAGCCCGTTCGACTGGTCGATCCGTCCGCCCGAAGGCATCGAGGTGGCGGTGCGGCCCTCACCCGAGGGACGCGGTCACGCGCTGTGGCTGGAATTTCTCGGCCGCCGCGCCATGTTTCGTGACGTGCGTCAACTTCTGCGCCTGCAACCGGGGCAGTCGTATGTGCTCCAATGGCGCAGCCGGCTCGACGAACTGCAGGCGGCGCGCGGGCTGCAATGGACCGTGTCCTGCGCGGACGGTCGCGGCGAGCCGCTGCTCGCCACGACGCCCCAGGCGGGTACGAGCGGCTGGCGCGTGCAGCAGGTCCGGTTCGCGGTCCCCGACGACTGTGGTGCCGAGTGGCTGACGCTGGAACTGGAGGCGCGCATCCCGGCGGAGAGCCAGGCATTCGGGAGCGCGTGGTTCGACGACGTGAGGGTCGTGCAGCTGCCGATGTCGGCACCGCGCGCATCCGTCGGGACCGTGGTACATTAATGCCGGTTTGCCTGAACTGGAGTTCGGACATGACCCTGACTGCCCGCCTTGCCGCACTGATCGCGACCGCTACTCTCGTCACCGCCACCGCCGCGGCGCAGGATCCGGCACCCGCTGCGCCGGCCGCTCCGGCTGCCTCGGGGGAAGTGGCGACCGTCCAGTCGACCAATGGCAAGGTGCTGCTGAACCGCGGCGCCGACTACAAGCCGGCCGTCAAGGGACAGCGCCTCTCGCCGGGTGACCGCCTCGTCGTGCTCGAAGGCGGCGCGGTGGGCGTGCGTTACGACAAGGGTTGCGAGCAGAACGTCAACCGCCAGTCGGTCTACACGATCAACTCCGACCAGATCTGCGAGGCCGCGGCCTTGGATCGCGGTCTGCGCACGCCGGCGGCAGGCGCTTCGGAAGGCGTCACCACCGCGAGCGTGATGAAGTGGGGCCTCATCGGCCTCGGCATCGCGGCGCCGATCTACATCATCGCGACCAACACCCAGGGCAGCCCGATCTCGCCCTGACCCGGATGGCGGCCGGGGGCCATCGCGCGACCAGCCGGGAGTCGCGCTTCATCCTCGTTCTCACGGCGGTCACGCTGACGCTGGCGTTCCTGCTTGGGGGCGGCCAGGGTTCGGCCGGTGAAACGCTGCTGGCGATCTTCGGTCTGCTCCTGGTCGTGATCGCGGTCGTGCGCCAGGCCACGTCGCAGGCGGACGCCGATCGCATTCGCTGGTTCTGGCTGTTGCCTGCGCTGCTGATCGCGCTGCCGGCGCTGCAACTCCTGCCCTTGCCGGCCTTCCTGTGGACCTCGCTGCCCGGACGCGCGTCGCTCGCTGGCGACCTCGCGACCGCGGGGGTCGAGCCCGGGCTCGGTCACTGGACGCTCACGCCGCTCGAGACCGAGCGAGTACTGTGGTCCGCCCTGGTCCCGGCCGGCGTCTTCATGGCGGCTGCGGTTCTGCGAGGGACCGAACGGCGCCTCCTGGTCGCGCTCACGCTGGGATTCGCCGCCGTCAATGCCTTCCTCGGCTTGTGGCAATTGGTCGAGGGACCCGGCAGCCCGCTGTACCTGTACCAGATCACCAATCGGGGCGAGGCCGTCGGCCTGTTCGCGAACCGCAATCACCTGGCCAGCTTCCTGGCCGCATCGTTGCCGGTGGCCGTCGGCACGCTGGCCGATCGCCTGCGCAACCACCCGCTTGGAATACGCGACCTCTATGTCTGGGTGCTGACGATCCTGATCGTGCTGTTGGGCGTGACGGTGACCGCGACGCACTCGCGGGCAGGATTCCTGATGCTGATGTTGAGTGTGGTCGCCTGCGCGGTCATCGTGGGCCGGCTCGGCCGCTCGGGCGCGCTGGCGTCATCGCTGCCCTGGCTGCGGCTCGGCGCACTGCTGGCCGGCGTGCTGATCGTGCAGTTCACGCTGTACGGCGTGCTGCAGCGGCTCGATACGGACCCGCTCGACGATCATCGCTGGGCCATGAACTCGAACACGCTGGCGGTGTCCGCCTCGGCGGTCGGCACGGGCTTCGGCCTCGGCAGCTTCCGGCACGCCTATGACGACGTCGGTGACGCGGCTGCGGACATCCCCGAGTACGTCAACCACGCGCACGACGACTACGCGGAGCTCTGGCTCGAGGCCGGGCTGCCGGCCGTCCTGATGGCGCTCGCCGCGGCGGTGGCGGTGGTGTCCCAGGTCCGCAGGTATCTGCGAGCCTCGAATGGCGCGGAGAACGGCGAGGGCACCCATCGCGGGGTGAAACTCGGCGCTGCCTTCGCGCTGCTGTTGCTGCTCCTGCACTCGCTGGTCGATTACCCGCTGCGGACCCTGGCCATCGCGAGCTACGCGGCGCTCCTGGCCGCCGTCCTCCTGGGTTCAGTTCGCATTTCCGGGCGCAAACGCCCCGCCTAGTGGCTTTCCCGGCCGTCAGCGGCTAAAGTCGCGGCCTGTTCAACGATTGAACAGGCCAGCCCGCTGCCTGCGCCCCGCGCACGGTAGTGCGGTAGCCATTCCCGCACCCGATGGATGAAATCCACCTTCGCCTGATGAAGGCGATCGAGAGCAATCCGCAGGCCACGCAACGCGAGCTGGCGGAGGCACTCGGCGTGAGCCTCGGCAAGGCGAATTACTGCCTGCGCGCGCTCGTGGACCGCGGCTGGGTCAAGGTGCGCAACTTCCGCGCCAACCCGAACAAGCTCGCCTACGCCTACCTGCTGACGCCCGCCGGCCTCGACGGCAAGGCGCGTCTCACCGTGCGCTTCCTGAAGCGCAAGCTCGACGAATACGACCTGCTGCGCGCCGAGATCGAACAACTGCGGCGCGAGGCCGCCGACGCCGGCATTCCCACCGACCTGCCACGCTGAGAGAACACCCCATGCGCAGATACAACCCCCGCAGACGAGTCCTGGTCACCGGCGGCGCCGGTTTCCTCGGCTCGCACCTCATCGACCGCCTGCTCGACCGCGGCGACGAGGTCGTCTGCGCCGACAACCTCTTCACCGGCACCAAGCGCAACATCGACCACCTGCACGAGCACCCGCGCTTCGAGTTCGTGCGCCACGACGTGACCTTCCCGCTCTACATCGAGGTCGACGAGATCTACAACCTCGCGTGCCCGGCGAGCCCGGTCCACTACCAGCACGATCCGGTGCAGACCACCAAGACCAGCGTGCACGGCGCGATCAACATGCTCGGCCTCGCCAAGCGGCTGAAGGCGCGCATCTTCCAGGCGAGCACGAGCGAGGTGTACGGCGACCCGTCGGTGCATCCGCAGACCGAGGCGTACTGGGGCAACGTCAATCCGATCGGGCCGCGCAGCTGCTACGACGAGGGCAAGCGCTGCGCCGAGACGCTGTTCTTCGACTACCACCGCCAGCACCGCCTCGACATCCGCGTGGCGCGCATCTTCAACACCTACGGGCCGCGCATGCACCCGAACGACGGGCGCGTGGTGAGCAACTTCATCGTGCAGGCGCTGCAGGGCCAGGACCTGACGCTCTACGGCGACGGGCTGCAGACGCGCAGCTTCTGCTACGTCGACGACCTCGTGGAGGGCTTCCTGCGCTTCATGGACCTGCCGGCCGGCGAGAACGGCCAGCCCGGCTTCCCGGGACCGATCAACCTCGGCAACCCGGTCGAGTTCACCATGCGCCAGCTCGCCGAGAAGGTGATCGAACTCACCGGTTCCAAGTCGAAAATGACGTTCCGGCCGCTGCCGGCGGACGACCCGATGCAGCGCAAGCCCGACATCGGCCGCGCGCGCGAGCACCTGAAGTGGGAACCGAAGGTGCAGCTGGCCGAGGGTCTGCAGCACACGATCCGCTACTTCGACCAGCTGCTGTCGGCCGGGGAGTGACGCGGCGGACTGCCTGATGCCTGCGACGCCCTCCGGCCATGAACGCACCGTGCTCGTCACGGGCGGTGCGGGTTACGTGGGCAGCCATGCCTGCAAGGCGCTCGCGGCGGCGGGCTATCGCCCGGTCGTGCTCGACGACCTCAGCCGTGGGCACGCCGCGGCAGTGCAGTGGGGGCCGCTCGAGGTCGGGTCCATCGCCGATCGCGCGCGCCTCGACGCCGTGCTGGAGCGCCACCGTCCATCCGCCGTGCTGCACTTCGCGGCCTTCGCGTACGTCGGCGAGTCGATGAGCGAGCCGCTCGCGTACTACCGCAACAACGTGGGTGGCACCGTGACTCTGCTCGAGGCGATGCGCGATCACGCGATCGGCCGGCTGGTGTTCTCGAGCACGTGCGCAACCTACGGCGTGCCGCGCGAGCTGCCGATTCCCGAGTCGCACCCGCAGGATCCGATCAATCCCTACGGGCGTTCCAAGCTGATGGTCGAGCGCATCCTCGCCGACGTGGACGCGGCCCACGGAATGCGCTCGATCGCCTTGCGCTATTTCAACGCGGCCGGCGCGGACCCGGACGGCGCGATCGGCGAGCAGCACGAGCCGGAGACGCACCTGGTCCCGCTGGTGCTCGAGGCGGCGGCCGGTCGGCGCGATCGTGTCACGATCCACGGCGCGGATTACGACACGCCGGATGGTACCTGCCTGCGCGACTACATCCACGTCACGGACCTCGCCGAAGCCCACGTGCTCGCGCTGCGCGCGCTCGAGCGCGGTGCCGCATCGACGGCCTACAACCTCGGCAACGGCCGCGGCTTCTCCGTCCGCGAAGTGATTCGCGCGGTCGAGCACGTCACGGGATGCGAGGTGCCGGTCGCGAGCGGACCCCGGCGTGCGGGGGATCCGGCCGCGCTGGTCGGGAGCGCCGAGCGTGCGATGCGGGAACTCGGCTGGTCCCCGCGCCACGCCGACCTCGAGCAGATCGTCGCGACCGCGTGGGCATGGATGCGCCGAGCGCAAGGCGTCGGCGCCGCAGGAGGCCTGGCCCGTGCCGGTCAGCCGGGTTGAGACCCGTCGCCACACTGCGCTCCGCCGCGCTCTGGTCGCTGCTCGACCGGGTGGCGCGACAGGCGCTGCAGTTCGTCATCGGCATCATCCTGGCCCGGTTGCTGTCGCCGGCGGACTATGGCCTCGTGGGCGTGCTGGCGATCTTCATCGCCATCGCCAACGTGCTGGCGAACGGCGGTCTCGGCCTGGCGCTGATCCAGCGCAAGGACCTCACCCAGGCGGACGAGACGAGTGCGTTCTACCTCAACGTCGTTGCAGGCATCGCTCTGACGGGCGTGCTCTATGCGCTCGCGCCGCTGATCGCGGATTTCTACGATCAGCCGATCCTGCGCGACATGGCTTGGGTCGCGTCCTTCCAGGTCCTGCTCACCGCCTTCGGGGTGGTGCAGGGGGCCTTGCTGACGCGGGCGATGGACTTCCGCACGCAGGCGATGGTGAGTCTCGTGGTCACCGCCGCCAGCGGGGCCGTCGGCATCGGGCTGGCCCTGCACGGGGCGGGCGTATGGAGCCTGGTCGTCCAGGGCCTGCTGGCCTGCGGGCTCAACACTCTGCTGTTGTGGATCGTGAGTCCCTGGCGGCCGCGGGGACGCCCGGCGTGGGCACGCTTGCGCGACCTCGCGGGTTTCAGCGCGAACTCGCTCGGCTCGGGCCTGCTGTACGTCGGCTTCGACAGCCTGTACCCGGCGGTGATCGGCAAGCTCTACAGCCCGGCCAGCCTCGGCTTCTTCACGCGCGCCAACCAGTTGCAGCAGCTGCCGGCGATGATCGTCACCGACGTGGTCGGCCGCGTGGCCTTTCCGCATTTCAGTACCATGCAGTCGGACGTGCCGCGCCTGAAGGACGAATTGCGCCGCCTCTCCCGGATCGTGGGCGCCGTGCACTTTCCCGTCATGGTCGGTCTCGCGGCCACGGCGGCGACCCTGATCCCGTGGCTGCTGATGGACAAGTGGCGCGGTGCCGTGCCGCTGCTCGAAGTGCTGTGCTTCGCCGGGCTGCTGTACCCGCTCAACGCGCTGCACGTCAGCGCCATGAACGCGCAGGGCAAAGCCGCCCTGGTGCTGCGGCTGGAACTGCTCAAGAAGGGCATCCTGCTCGCGATCGCGCTCGGCACGTTCCGGCTCGGCGTACTCGCGATGGTGTGGGGCATGGTCGCGCACTACGTGGCGTGTAGCGCTCTCAACCTGGTGTGGAACCGGCGCGGACTCGGGTATCGCGCACGCGAGTTCCTCGCGGACGTGCTGCCGTACTTGCTCACGAGCGGAGCATGCGGCGCCGCCGCCGTCGCGGTCGGTCGCGCCGTCACCGGTCCGTCGCCCCTGGTACTGGCGTTGCAGGTCCTCGCCGGCGCGACGGTGTACCTGATCCTCGCGTGGCTGCTGCGCGGCAACGTGTATCGCGATGCCTGGAGCGCCGCGGCCATGCTCTTTGCCGCCCGCCGCGACGCCACGGGGGCCGCATGAGCGCGCCGCGCACGCGCGTGGGGCGCTGGCTCGGCTTCCTGCCGTTCCTGTGGCGGCGACTGCGCGAGCTCTACGTCGACTACCGCCAGCTGTCGCTCACGCCGGACGAGGGTCTCGAGTGCGGGCGCGGCGTGCAGATGCTCGGCACGCCCCTGCTCAGCATCGGCCACGGCGGCCGGGTGCGGCTCGGCGACGGCGTCGTCCTCGATTCGAGCAACCGCGGCTACCACGCGAACATGTTCGCCCCGGTCAAGCTGGTGGCGGACTCACCGGGCGCCCTGATCGACATCGGTACGGCGACCCGCATCCACGGTACCTGTATCCACGCGCGACGCAGCGTGCGCATCGGGGCGCGCTGCCTGATCGCGGCGAACTGCCAGATCCTCGACTCCGACGGCCACGCGCCGAGTTTCGAGGACGTCGATGCCCGGGTCGCCACGCAGGGCGAGTCGCGACCGGTGGTGATCGAGGACGCCGTGTGGCTCGGTGTGGGCTGCATCGTGCTGCCGGGCGTGACCATCGGACGCGGCACGATCGTCGGCGCCGGCAGCGTCGTGGCCGGCGACCTGCCGCCGATGTGCCTCGCGGCCGGCGTCCCTGCCAAGGTGCTGCGTCAGTATTGAGATGGCACCCGCAGGCGTTTCCTTGCCCGGACTGACGTTCACCCGCGGCGCTCCGTTGCCCGAGGGCTGGGACGCTCCAGCGGGCGACTTGCCCCTGCGCGCGGAGCGTGGAGGCGAAGCGGGGGTTCGACTGTCACGCGTCACCAACGGAATCTGGAACCGCGACCAGCCGGCGCGCGATGCGCGCTACACGGTTTTCGTCGACGGCGAGATGGGCGGACGCGACGCGCTGTGGCGTCGCCTGGGACCCCGCGACGCGGCCTGTCCGGCGAGCGATGCGGCGCTGCTGCTGGCGCTGCTGCGTTCGGGAGCGACGCTCGAAGACTGCCTGCGTCCGTGCGACGGCGGATTCTTCGTCGCCGTGCACGATCGGCAGTGCGGCCGGATCCACTTCGCCAACGATCGCTTCGGGCTGCGGCCGCATTACTACAGCGAGCGACCGGAGGGATTCGTGCTCGCGCCAACCGTCGGCGCCTGTCTCGACGCGCCGTGGGTTTCGCGCGCGCTCGATCCGCTGTCCGTGGCCGAGTACTTCTGCTGCCAGTGCGTGCTCGAAGAGCGCACGCTGCTGCGGGACGTCCAGCTCTTTCCGGCCGGATCGATCGCCGAGATCGACCTCGTGTCCGGCGCCTTCGCCGTGCGGCCTTATTGGCGCTGGAGCGAACTGCAGGCCACGGCGTCCACGCCGACCTTCGCTGCGGCCGTCGATGAGGTGGCGCACCTCTTTCGTGCGGCCTGCACCGAGACCGGCCGCGAGGGGGAGCGGCGCGGCGTCTACCTGAGCGGTGGACTCGACAGCCGGCTGATCGTCGCCGCGCTCGGCGGTGGCGCCGGCCTGCACACGTTCTGTTTCGGCCCGCCCGACTCGCCCGACATCGTGTACGCACGGCGCGCGTCCCGGGCTGCCGGCACGAGTCACCACGAGTTCCTGATGCACGACGGGCAGTGGCTGCGCGACCTGGCTGCGAGGCATGCGCGCCTGACGGAGGGCGGCCACGGCCTGTCCCACGCGCACAATCTGTGGCGCGTGGAAGAGGCGGCCGCCTGCATGAACGTCAACCTGAGCGGGCACTTCGGCGATCTGCTGCTCGGGGGCAGTTACGTGTACGACGGTCCCGCCGCTGGCGTGCGCGAATCCCTGTACCGCATTTTCCTCGGCAAGTGGGGCGGCGGCTTCGGGGATCCCGCACAGTTCGCCGCGGTGTTCGCGCTGCCGGCGCAAGCGCTGGTCGAGCGCATGCGCGCCGCGTTCGATGCCTCGTTTGCACCGTTTGCGGACCTGCCGCCCGCGATGGCACACGACCTGTTCGCGCTGCAGTTCCACGGCCGCAAGCAGATCCAGTATTACCTGGTGCACAACCGGCCCTGGATCGAGTCGCGCACGCCGTTCCTCGACGTCGCACTGCTGCGCTGCCTGTACGGCCTGCCGCCGGCGTTCCGCGCTGACCGCCGCCTGCAGTGCGCCGTGCTAGAACGCTACTCGTCCGCGCTGGCGGCTGTGCCGTGGGCCGGGACCCGACTGCCGGCGGCGAACCGCGGACTCGCCAAGGTCCGGACGCGGATCGAGGAGCGGCTGGCCGACGTAAGCCAGCGTCTGACCGGCGCCGGGACGGTCTCGCCCCGCGGTCGGCTGCTGAACCACTGCTACCCCGATTGGCTGCGGAACGACCTGGCGGGTTGGGTGAGCGAGACCCTGGGGGCAGGACGAAGTCATGTCGAAGGAATGTTCCGGCCTGGCACGCTGCAGGGCATCGTCGAGCGACTGCGTGCTGCCGCGGATCCGGCGGCGGCCGTGACGGTCACCCTCGCGCTCTCGCTCGAACAGCTCACCTCGCAATTGAGGCTCGAGTACTGATGCGGGTCCGGGACGCCTGGGGCTCACGTTGGCAACGCATCTGGCAAACGAGCTGGCTGCGGACGCTGAGCCTGCGCTGGCGGTCGGGGAGCGGGTCGCGCCGGATCGTGGTGCGACGGCACGTCCACGTCGCCCTCGCACCCGGCGCGGTGCTCGACGTGGCCGGATCGCTGGACCTCGGGCCGGCCTGGCCGCGCGCGCGGTTCTTCGATTCGGAACTCGTGGTGCACGAGGATGGGCGGCTCTCGGTTGACGGCGACTTCCGCCTGCACTCAGGCTTCCACGTGAGCGTCAATCGCGGCGCGCGACTGCGCCTCGGCAGCGGCTACGCGAACACGGGCGTGAGCATCGACTGTTTCGAGGACATCTCGGTCGGCAACGACGTGGCGCTGGCCAAGGGGGTCGTGATCCGCGACTGTGACAGCCACAGCATCGACGGCGCGCGCGATCGGGCGCCGATCCGGATCGGGCACCGCGTCTGGATCGGCACCGGGGCCATCGTGCTCAAGGGCGTCACGATCGGTGAGGGTGCGGTCATTGCGGCGGGCGCCGTCGTGACGCGGGACGTGGCGCCTGGCAGCCTCGTGGCCGGCGTGCCGGCGCGGGTGATCCGGGAGAACGTGTCCTGGCGCTAGGAGCAGGCCAGTGACCCCGCGCGTCAGCGTCCTCATGGCCGTCCACAACGGACGGCCGACGCTGGCCGAGTCGATGGACTCGGTGCTCGGCCAGAGCTGGCGCGACTTCGAGTTCGTGATCGTCGACGACGGTTCGACCGATGGCTCGACAGAAATGCTCCAGGACTACGCGGATCGCGACGCGCGCATCCGCCTGTTGCGCAACGATGCGCGGCGCAACCTGCCGACCTCGCTCAACCTCGGCCTGCGCGCATGCCGCGCGCCTTGGATCGCGCGCATCGATGCCGACGACGTTGCGCTCGTCGACCGTCTCGCGGTGCAGCTCGATTACCTCCAGCGACACCCGGACGTGGGCGTGCTCGGCAGCAGTTGCCGGCACATCGACGCGGGCGGTCGTTTCCTCGGTTCGACCCGCCACCCGGACGACGATGCGCGCATCCGGTTGTTCATGGCGTTCTGGTGCTGCATGGTGCACCCGACCACCATGTTCCGGCGCGACCTGGCCGAGCAGGTCGGCGGTTACGACACCGAGTTGTGGACCGGGCAGGACTACGACTTCTGGGCGCGCCTGCTCGCGCACACGCACATGGCCAACCTGCCGACCGACCTGATCCTGTACCGGGTGCACGACCGCTCGATCACGCAGTCGCCGGAGCGACAGGCCGTGCACTTTCAATTGACGGCCAAGGTGCACCGCGGGCTGATGAGCCAGTACCTCGGGGAAGACCTCACGGAGGTCGAAGCCATGTCGCTGCGCGGTCTCGTCATGGCCGACCGCATCATGGACGACGAGGCCATCGCGCTTGGCCTGCCTCTGCTCGAACGCTACGTGCGCCGCGTGCGTGCGCAGGAGGCCCCCGACATCGCGGCGGAATTCGCCCGGCATGCCGCGGAGGGCCTGCTCGCGCAGTCCTACTACCAGAAGTCCCGGCACTCGCGCCTGCGTCGCCGCCTGTTCCGGACGTCGGTCCGCGTCGATCCGCAGTCGCTGGCCACCGCGAAAGGTGCGCGAGCGACTGCGGGCGTGCTGCTGCCCTCGATCGCCTGGCGCTGGATGCGGCGGCTGCGCGCATGAGCTCCTTCCACGAACCCGGCTGGGTCAGCGTGATCGTGCCGACGTACAACCGTGCGGCGCTGCTGCTGGAAGCGCTGGAGTCGGTGCTCACCCAGTCGTACCGGCCGATCGAACTCGTCGTGGTCGATGACGGCTCGACCGACGCCACCGAGGACGCCGTGGCCGGCTGGCCCGGCGCCGACGGATGCGCCGACTGGCGGCTTCACTACGTGCGCCAGCGCAATGCCGGCGCGCCGGCCGCCCGCAATCGCGGGCTCGCGAGCGCGCGGGGCGAGTTCGTGCAGTACCTCGACTCCGACGACACGCTCGGCTCCGGCAAGCTCGCGACGCAGGTCGCGGCCCTGCGTGCGCACCCCGAGTGGGACGTGGTCGCCGGCGACTCGTTCGAACTCGAGACGGGGCGCGCAGACCGAACCGCGCGAACCCCTGACCCGGGAGACCGGGCTGGCGCGCTGCATCACGTCCTGGACGCTGCCGGTGAACAATCCGCTGTTCCGGCGGCGCGCCTGCGATTGTCTCGGGCCGTGGGACGCCAGCATGCGCTGCTTCGAGGATGCGAGTTACATGGCGTCGATCTTCTGCGCCGGGCTGGCAATCGGATACGTGGCCGGCGCACCGAGCTACATCCGCGGTCATCGGGTCAGCACGGACATGACGCAGGGCCCGCGCGTGAGCTTCCGCGGCGAGCCGCAACGGGCGCACGACGAGGTGCTGGCGTTGTATCGCCATCATTGCCACGTCTGCGCGAGGTTTCCCGTCGACCGCCGCGGCGTCGAACCCTACGCTTCGGCCCTTGCGAAGGAAGGATTCCGCGTCGCACGCAAGCTCATGCAGGTCGGGGAGGGCGACAAGGCCCGCGAACTGCTGGCGCTGCACGAGCAGGCGCCGCGCTCGCCGCGCCTGCGGGCCGATCGGGCGTCGCTGCGCGCTCTCTCGCGCGTCGTCGGCGAGCGCCGGGCCGCCACCTGGCATGAACGCGCCTACGACTGGATGCACGACCTGCGTCGCGGAGGGCGCCGCTGACGCAGCGAACCATGCGCATCACCTTCTGTCACAACGAGACCGAATACCTCTGCGACGCGCAGAGCGTGTTCCTGCGTCGCCTGATGCCGGCCTTGCGTGCGCTCGGCCACGAGCCACGCCTGTTGCTGATCGCGCCGCGTGATCCGTCGGTGTGTTCGCTGTCGGCTTTCTGTTGCGACCACGGCATCGAGTTCGCGGCCACGCACAGTCGGGGATCGATGGGCAACAACGTCCGCTGGTGCCTGCGACAGCTGGCGGCGCATCCCCCGGACGTGTTCGTGGCGCACCACTGCTACTGGGCGCTCTATGCGTCGCCCTGGCTGCGCGAGGCGGGCATCCCGTCGGTGGTGGTCCTGCACTCGGACGATGCGCCGACGAAGCGCCTGATCGACGTATTCTGCCACCCCGACAGCCCTGTCCGCGTCAGCGGAGCCGTGGCGGTGTCGGACGTGATCCAGGCGCAGGCGCTCGCGTGCCACGCCGGGTTGCCGGTGGCGAGCATTCCCTGTGGCGTGCCGACGCCCGATGCACCGATCACGCGGTCTGGTGCGGGCCTGCGCATCGCGTATTTCGGGCGCATCGTGCAGGAGCAGAAGCGCATCCTCGACCTCGGCCGGGCCTTCGCGCGGGTTGCGCGCGAATTGCCGGCCGTCGAGTGCCACATCTGGGGCAGCGGCGCCGAGGATGCGGCGCTCGCGCGGTTGCTGGCCGATGAACCCGGCGGCGAACGGGTCCGGCGCCATGCCGCGATCCCGGCCGATGAAGTCTACGACCGCTTGCGCGAGCACGACGTGGTGGTCCTGCTGTCGGACTACGAGGGCACGCCGACCAGCGTCATGGAAGGCATGGCCAATGGCCTGGTCCCGGTCGTCACGGACATCGGCGGGGGCACGAGGGCCCTGGTGGAGCACGGCGTGACCGGACTCGTGGTGCGGGACCGCGGCGACGAATTCGTGCGCGCGATCGCCGGTCTCGCTGCGGATCGCGAGCTGTGGTCGCGGCTGTCGACGGCCGCCGCGCAGCACATTCGCGCCCGCTACTCGGTCGGTCGCACGGCGGAGCGCTGGAGCGAGTTCGCAGCGACGCTCGCGTCGGCCCCCGGTCGGCGAACGGCGATCCGCGTGCCCGGACCCGTCGACATCCCGGAGCGCTGGCGGATCGCGGGCCCGCATTACTTCAATCGCATGAACGACGTCGTGGCCGGCCTTTTTGCCGATGCCCGTCACGCGGCGCATCGCGCGAAGGCTCGTCGCGAGGAGGGCGTTGCGCGATGGTGACGCGTGCCGAGATCGTGTTTGGCGCCGGCAAGAAGGATCCGCTGGGCCTGCGCGCGGTGCTCAGCCCGGCGACCTCTCCGCTGCTGCTGTTGCTGGTCTTCGTCGTGCTCTGGGTGGCGCCGTACGGCATCGAGGGTCCGGGCGACTACTTCACGGCGATGCAGGGGTCGACGGTCCTCTCGGCTGTCTACGGCGCCATTGCCCTCGGTCTGCACCTGTTCTGCGGCCGTCAGTACAGCGCCGTGTTCATCCAGGCCGCCGCCATTCGACTGGCGGTGCTCGGCGTGTTCTATCTCGTGGCGCCCGAATCGTTCACGTTCCCGCTGTTCAACATCAATACGTCGACCATGCCGATCTGGGACGACGACGTGCATTACGTGGGCGCCGGGCAATACATCGTCGACTTCGGCGTGCCTGCGGGCGAGGTCGTCTTCGAGAATCCCACGCTGCCGTTCGCGCTGAAGGTCGCGCACGTCGGCCTGCTGATCTCCTGGATCAAGCTCATCTTCGGCGAGGCCCAGGTCTGGGTCCGCCTCGTGCACGTGTTGTTGGGCTCCGTCACGGCACTGGTGGTGCTGCTGAGCCTGCGCCGTCTGGTCGGCCCGGCGTCGCAGCGCTTCGGGGCGCTGCTGGTGGTGTTCGGGCCCGAGTTCATCCAGTCCTCGATCCTGCTGTACAAGGAAGTGTACGTCCACCTCTCCACGGCCATCCTGCTCTACGGCCTGTGGCAGGTGGCGCAGGACCGCGAGATCCGGCCTCGATCCGCCGCGACCGCGCTGGTCGCGCTGGCCTGCATCTGGTGGTGCCGGCAGGAGGTGTTCCTGCTCTCGCTCGGCGTCACTGCCGTGCACTTCTTCGTCTTCACGTGGAAGGGCGGTGCGCAGTACGGTTCGCGGATCGCCCTCGGCATCGTCGCCACCATCGTGATCATGTCGATTTTCAACTTCGGTCCGAAGAAGGACATGATGGAGTCGGTGCTCCAGGACACGACGCTCCAGCAGGGGGCCTCGTTCGGCTGGGCGGCCGGCCTGACCGGACCGGCGCGCCTGTTCCACGTGCCGTTGTCGTTCGCCAACCCCCCGCCGTTCCTGCTGCACCAGTACGTCGCCTGGGACCTCAAGGACTACAACTGGTTCAAGGACGTCTTCCGCGAGCTGCGGACCGTGCAGTGGTGGTGGATGGCGCCGTGGATCGCATTCGGCCTGCTTGCCGTTTGGGACCGCAAGAGTCGGCTCGCGACCTTCGTCCTCCCCTACGTCTGCGTGTGGTTCTCCGCGGCGATCGCTTTCAACGGCGTGGGACCGGAGGTCGTCCGCTATCGCGACACCTTCCTCGCGAGCGCGGTCGTGCTCGCGATGATCGGCCACGAGTTCGCCGGACGGCGATTCCAGAAGATCACGACGCCCCTGACCCTGATGACGGTCTTCGCCATCTGGCTGTTCATGAATGCGCGGTGACCGGCCATGAGCCTGCGCGTGTGCCAGGTCGTCGCGACGCTCGACATCGGCGGCATCGAGCGCTGGCTGCTGAACGTCCAGCGGTACGTGGCCTTGCGCCATCGGGACGACGTGCACATCGACTACGTGACGCTGTTCGGCGCGAACGGGGCGCTCGTCCCGGAATTCGCGGCCGCCGGCAGCGAGGTCCACGATTCTCAGTTCTCTTGGCGTGGCTGGACGGCGAGTCGCGACCGGCTGCGCGAGCTGCTCGAGAAGGGGTGCTATGACGTGGTGCACTGCCACGCGGATTACCTCGGCGGCGTCGTGTTGCCGGTGGCCCGCGCGGCGAACGTGCCGTTTCGCATCAACCACATTCACAACACGCGTTTTGGCTTCGACGAACGCGCGAACCGGCTGCGGTGGATGGCGGGTCGCCTGCTGCGGCGCCGGTCGCTGTCGAGCGCGCAGTTGCACGTGGGTTGCTCGGCCGAAGCGCTGGCGGCCTTCGTCGGCGCGGAAGGTTCCGCGGTGCCGACGTCCGTCGTGTACTGCGGCACGCCCCTGCACGCATACGAACAGTGGGTCGGCGTGGCGCGGGCCGAGGCCCGCACGGCGCTCGACCTGCCGGCGGACGTGCCGGTCATCCTGCACGTCGGCCGTCACGTCCCGCCGAAGAACGTCGGGTTCCTCCTCGATGCCTTCGCAAGACTGCGAGCGCTCGGGGTGGAGGCGCAGCTCCTGCTCGCGGGCTCCGGACCGCTGACCGCCGATCTGGCGGCGTCGATCGAGCGACAGGGACTGAGCTCCCAGGTTCGGCTGCTCGGTGATCGGGACGACGTGCCCCGGTTGCTGCGCGCGGCGAACCTGCTGGCGTTGCCCTCGATCCACGAAGGCCTGCCGGTCGCGGTCGTGGAAGCGCAGGCCGCCGGCGTGCGCTGCCTGATCGCGGACGACATCACGCGGGAAGTCGAGATCGTGCCGGGCCTCGTGGCGCGGGCGTCGCTCGCATTCGGTGCCGACGGGTGGGCGGCGCGCCTGCGCGACGAATTGGCCCAGCCGTCGCCCGACCCGGTGCAATGCCTCGCCGCGGTCCGGCGCAGCCCGTTCGACCTCGAGTCGGGCAGCGAGCGACTGCTCGAGATGTACCGGCAGGGCCTGCGGAGCGCGCACTGATGGCGGACGCGACACTCGCCGTCCTGCACGTGGCGCTGCAACCCGTCACCGGGCCGTGGAGCGTCATGCGGTCCCTGGCTCGCGCGCAGCGGGAGAGGTACGCCGCGGTCGGCCTCGGGATCGTGAGCTACGCGGACTGGCCCGCCGAGTATGCCGAGAACCTCGAGGCGTTTGCGCCCTACGCCTTTCGCACGACGACGCCGCACTGGTTCGGCACCGCGTCGTTCCTGTGGCAGCGGGTCGCTCCGCCGCCGCTGTCGCAGTGGATCGCGGCCGTGAAGCGCGAGAGCGGCGCCCGCCAGTGCGTCGTCCACTTCCACAACGCGTGGTTGTCGGGCGTCTTCCTGCCGCTCGCGCGCGAGGAAGCCGGCACACGCATCGTCGCCACTTTTCACGGCGTGGCCGGAGCGGAGCAACTCTCGCGGCAGCCCCTGCGGCGCGCGACCCATCGCTGGATGGCGCAACGACTGCGCCGGCATCGTGCGGCGCTCACGTCCGTCGACGCCGCCAACCTCGAGCCGGCGGCGCGGCTGTTCGACCTGCCGCCCGACGCGTTCGACATCGTGCCTAACGGTTTGCCGCGCCGTGCCGTCGCCCCGCGACACGCGCCCGTCGAGCCCGGGACGCTCACGGTCGCGCACGTGGGCACGCTCAACGCCGACAAGGGCTGGCGGCTGGTCGCGGACGCCGTCGAGCAACTGCGCCGGGAAGGACATTCGGTGCGCCTGCGCATCGCGGGCGACGGTCCGGACGCCGAGGCGGTGCGTGCCCGGGCCGGGGCCAGTGGCGGCGCCATCGAGTATCTCGGGTACGTGCGCGAGCCGGTCGAGTCCGTGTTGCCCGGGGTCGACCTGCTGGTGCTGATGACGGCCAACGACGGCTTGCCGATGGCGGTCATCGAGGCCCTGTCGAATGGCGTGCCCGCCGTCACCACCGCGATCGGCGGGTTGCCCGGCGCCGTGCGCGACGGTGTGTCCGGACGACTCGTGGCGCGTGAAGTGCAGTCCCTGGTCGATGCGCTGCGCGATGTGTGCGACTCGCCTGGGCGGATCGCGCAATGGAGCGCAGGCGCGCTTGCCGTGTTCGACGAACGATACGCCCTCGACCGCGTCGTGGACGCCTATGACGCGATCTACCGGAGGGCCGCGTGACCTCACGTCCGGTGCGCGTCGTGGTGGCCCAGCGGGGTGCGCGCGAGCATTACATGGCTGCGACGGCCCTCGAGCGCGCGGGTGCGCTCGCGGCGCTGGTGACGGATTGGTACGCGCCGGAGTCGGGTCCCTGGCGCGACGTGCTGGCACTCGGCGGCGGCGCCGGGCGCCGCATGCTCGCGGCACGCACCGATGCATTGCCGGATTCGCGCGTCGTGGCGTTCCGGGCCCGCACGCTCGGTGCCCGGGTCCTGGAATCGCTGCGAGGTCGAGGCGCACAGGACTATCGGGACTTCCTGGCGGCCGACCGGCAATTTGCCGCGCGGCTGGTCGAGGCCGACCTGCCCGAGCACGACGTGCTGTTCCTGTACTCGTACGCCGCCCTGGAGGCGCTGCAGGCCGCGTCGCAACGCGGCACCTTGACGGTGCTCGACCAGATCGATCCGGGGCCGGTCGAATTCCGGCGGGTGCAGGAGGAGGCGGTCGCCTGGCCGCAATACGCGTCGGGTCCGGTGCCGTTTCCCGAGGAGTACTTCGCGCGGTTGCACGAGGAGTGGCGACTCGCCGACGTCATCGTCGCGAACTCGGAGTGGACCCGGGAGGCGCTGCTCGCTGAGCAGGTGCCGGCCGACAAGATCGAGATCCTGCCGCTGGCCTTCGACGCGTCGAGCGTGCAGGCCGTCCAGCCGGTGCCGTCGGCGAAGCTCCGGGTGCTGTGGCTCGGCCAGGTCAACCTGCGCAAGGGCATTCCCTACCTGGTCGAGGCCGCTCGGCTGCTGGTGGATGATCCGGTCGAGTTCCAGGTCGTCGGTGCACTGCAGATTCCGGAGTCGGCGCGTGCCCTCGCGCCGGCGAACATCACCTGGCGCGGCCCCGTTCCGCGCAGCGCCGTCGGTGGGTGCTACGCGGCCGCCGACGTGTTCGTGCTGCCGACCGTGTCGGATGGCTTCGCGATCACGCAACTGGAAGCCATGGCGCACGGCCTGCCCGTCGTGACGACGCCGAATTGCGGTCGCGTCGTGGAGGACGGGCGCAACGGGTACCTCGTGCCGGCCCGTGATCCGCAGGCGCTCGCCGAAACACTGCGGCGTTTCGTGCGCGACCGGCAACTGGCGGGGCGCATGAGGCCCGCCTGCCTGGCGCGCGCCCGCGATTTCGGTCCGGACGCGTATCAGGCGCGACTGCTGCAGATCATCGGCGAACGGTCGGAGGCGCGGCGACGGGCCGCAGCGTGCCACTGATGGCCCAGACGGTCGTGCTGTTCGATCGATTCGGGCCGTACCACGTGGCACGACTGGCCGCGGCGGCCCGCCGGACGCCGCTCGTCGGCATCGAGGTCTACGGAGAATCCGCCGAATACGCCTGGGACCGCGTCGACAGCGGCGCGCAGTTCGGGCGAGTCACCCTGTTCCCCGAGGCCGATGCGCGCGGTGTGCGACGTGCCGACGTCCGACGCGCCGTGTGGGATGCGCTCGGCCGGATTCGCCCGGGTGCGGTCGCGCTGCCCGGCTGGTCTCACCCCGCCGCGCTTGCGGCGCTGGCGTGGTGCACCGGGCACGGAGTCCCGGGCATCGTGATGTCGGAGTCGAACGCGTGGGACGAGGTGCGCGACCCGCGGCGCGAATGGATCAAGCGCCGGGTCGTGGGGCAGTGTCGCAGCGGCCTCGTGGGCGGCGAGGGACACCGTGAGTATCTCGCGAGCCTCGGCTTGCCGAGGGAGGCGATCTTCCTGGGCTACGATGCCGTCGACAATGAACATTTCGCCGACGGCGCACGTCGGGCGCGCTCCGCGGCGGCGCAGGTGCGCGCCCGACTGGGCTTGCCCGAGCGTTACTGGCTCGCGTCGGCGCGTTTCGTCGCCAAGAAGAACCTGCCGCGCCTCTTGCAGGCATTCGCGACGTATCGCCGCGGCGCAACGTCCGCACCCCGCGATCTCGTGCTGATCGGCGATGGCGAGCTGCGCGCGGACGTGCAGTCGATCCGCGCGCAACTCGGGCTGAACGACTGCGTGCACCTGCCGGGCTTCGTGCAATACGAGCACCTGCCCGAGTACTACGGCCTGGCCGACGCCTTCGTGCATGCCAGCACCGTGGAGCAGTGGGGCCTCGTGGTGAACGAGGCCATGGCGGCGGGGTTGCCGGTCCTCGTCTCGCAGCCTTGCGGTTGTGCCGCGCATCTCGTCGAGCCGGAATGCAATGGTGCGGTGTTCGATCCATACGACGTCGACGGCCTCGCGGCGCGCCTGCAGTGGCTGGCGCAGCGTACCGTCGGCGAACGCGAGTCGATGGGCCGGCACAGCGAGCGCATCGTCGCCGAGTGGGGGACGCAGCGCTTCGCCGGCGGTCTCGAGTCCGCAGTCCAGGCCGCGCGGCGGGCCGGTGGATCCCCGCCGTCGATGCTCGATCGTGCGCTGGTCTGGGGGCTGGGGCAGCGCGCATGACTTGGGCGCCGTGCACGAGGGTCGCATGAAGGTGGCGATGCTCACGGGCTCCCTGTCGCGCGCCGGCGGCGGCGTGTTCGAGATCGTGCGCGCGCTGTCCGGTGCACTGGCCGACGGCGAGGTCGCGGTCGAGGCCTTCGGACTGCAGGACGAACACACGGCGACGGATGCGTCGCGCTGGGCACCGGTGCGGACCCACGCGTGTGCGGTGCGCGGGCCCCGTGCGCTGGGTTATGCGCCGCACCTGCCCGGCGGCCTGGCGCGCTACGCGCCGGATGTCGTCCACCAGCACGGCCTCTGGATCCACCCGTCGTACGTGGGACATCGATGGAAGCGCAGCGGCGGGCGCGCGCACGTGATCACGCCGCAGGGCATGCTGGAGCCGTGGGTGATGCGTCACCACGGCCGCCGCAAGCAGGCGGTGTGGCGACTGTTCGAGCGTGAGCACCTGCAGGGCGCGGACTGCATCAACGTCAACAGCACGGCGGAACTGGGTCACCTGCGCGACCTCGGCATCGACACGCCCGCCTGCGTCGTGGCGAATGGCGTCGACCTGCCGGGCCCGATGGTCGAGGCGACGGCGGCCCCCTGGCAGGATCGCTGGCCGTCGGGGACGCCGGTCCTGCTCTATCTCGGCCGGCTGCACGCCAAGAAGGGTCTCGCCGAACTCGTCGAAGCCTGGGCACTGGCCCGCGGACAGAGCGGGAGCGATTGGCGTCTCGCGATCCTGGGCTGGGACCAGGCCGGCTACGCGGCTCAGCTGGAGCAACTCATCGCACGCCGGGGCCTCGGCGACGAAGTGCACTGGTTCGGACCCGCCTTCGGTGCGACCAAGGCGGCGGCCCTGCAGCAGGCGCAGGCCTTCGCGCTGCCCTCGTTCAGCGAGGGCCTGCCGATGGCGGTGCTGGAGGCCTGGGCGCACCACCTGCCGGTGATCATGACTCGCGCCTGCAATCTCGCCTGCGGCTTCGAGTCGGGCGCGGCGCTCGAGGTGCAGCCCGAACCGGCCAGCATCGCGGAGGGACTGCAGCGACTTTGGAGCCTGTCGGACGATGCGCGCGCGGCCATGGGCCGGCAGGGTCGGGCCCTGGTCGAGGATCGATTCACGTGGCCGCGCATCGCCGGCGAGATGCGCGCCGTCTACGCGTGGTGCCTGGGGCAAGGTGGCCGGCCGGACTGTGTCCACCTCGGGAGTTGAGATGCGAGTGCCGTACCGTCGTCAGCAGTTGAGCGCGGGCAACAAGGTCCTGCGAGCCCTCTGGCAGGCGGTCTGGTGGCTGCTGTATCGCCCGTCGCCGCGGCCGCTGCACGCGTGGCGCTGCCTGCTGCTGCGCCTGTTCGGCGCCCGGCTCGGTCGGGGCGTGCATCCGTATCCGTCGTCGCGGGTGTGGGCCCCGTGGAACCTCGAGATGGGTGATGCGGCCTGCCTGAGCGAAGACGTGGACTGCTACTGCGTCGACCCCATCCGCATCGGTGCGCACACGACCGTGAGCCAGTACAGCTTCCTGTGCACCGCGAGCCACGATTCCCGGGCCGCGGATTTTCCGCTCGTCACTGCACCGATCACGCTCGGATCGCACGTGTGGATCGCTGCGGACGTATTCGTCGGTCCCGGTGTCACCGTGGGCGACGGCGTGGTGGTCGCAGCGCGCTCGAGCGTGTTCGGCGACCTGCCGGCCTGGACGGTGGCCCGCGGCAATCCTGCCGTGCCGACGGGCCCGCGCGTGCTGGAGGGTCGCGAGTGACGAACGACTCGAAATTGCCCGTTACCGTGCTGCTCGCCGCGCGCAACGAGGCCGCGAACCTGCCGAAGTGCCTTGCGGCGCTCGGGTCCGCCGCACGCATCGTCGTGCTCGATTCGCAGAGCACCGATGCCACGGCTGCGATCGCGGCGGCGCACGGCGCGGAGGTCGTGCAGTTCGATTACCGAGGCGGTTACCCGAAGAAGCGGCAGTGGGCGCTGGATCACCTCGCGATCGACACGCCCTGGGTGTTGCTGCTCGACGCCGACGAAGTGGTGCCGGCGCCGTTGTGGGAGGAGATCCGCGCCGTGCTGGCGGATCCGTCGATGCCGGATGCGTTCCTGGTCCGCAAGGGGTTCCATTTCCTCGGCCGACGCCTGCGCTTCGGTGGCTTCTCGCATCGCGCCATCATCCTGTTCCGGCGCGGCCGGGCGCGATTCGAGCGCTTGTTCGAAGACAGCGTCGGCGGCCTCGACATGGAGGTGCACGAGCGGGTAGTCGTCGATGGCGCGATCGGTCGGCTCGACACGCCATTGGTGCACGAGGATTTCAAGGGCTTGGAGGCGTACATCGCCAGGCACAACGCGTACTCGACCTGGGAAGCGCACCTGCGCCACCGCTTCCTGCGCACCGGCAACTACGGTCAGGACACGATCCGGCCGCGACTGCTGGGCAATTCCCAGGAGCGGCGCCGGGCGCTCAAGCGCTGGATCATTCGCCTGCCGTTTGAGCCCTGGCTCTGGTTCCTGTTCCACTACGTGGTGCGACTCGGCTTCCTCGAAGGTCGCCGCGGACTTTTCGCCTGCCAGATCCGCGCCAGCTACATCGCGCAGGTGCGCGCCAAGGTCTATGAACTCGACCAGCGTGCCCGTCGGCCGGAGTCGCCGTGAAGGTCTCCGTGATCACGGCCGTGTACAACAGCCGCGCCACCGTCGGCGATGCGCTCGACAGCGTGCGCTGCCAGGCGGGCGTCGACGTCGACCACGTGGTCATCGACGGCGCCTCCACTGACGGCACGACACAGTACCTGGAGACGCGCCGGCACGAGTTCGCCGTGTTCCAGAGCGAACGCGACCGCGGCATCTACGACGCGCTCAACAAGGGCATCGCGCGCGCCACGGGCGACGTGGTGGGTTTCCTGCACGCCGACGATGTATTCGCCGCGGACGATACGCTCCTGCAGGTGGCGCGCGCCTTCGCAGACCCGGCGGTGGACGCCGTGTACGGCGACTGCGAGTACGTGCGCGCGGACGCGCCGCAGTCCGTCGTGCGGCACTGGCGGGCGGGCGAGTTCACGCCGCGACGCCTCGCCTGGGGCTGGATGCCGCCGCATCCGACGCTGTACGTGCGGCGGAGCTGGTACGAGCGCCTCGGCGCGTACGACACGCGTTATCGCATCGCGGCCGACTACCACTTCGTGCTCCGGTTGTTCTCGCAGGCGGGCCTGCGGGTCGCCTACGTGCCGCGCGTCCTGGTGCGCATGCGGGTCGGCGGCGTCAGCAATCGCTCGCTCGGCAATCTCATGCGCAAGTCGCGCGAGGACTACGATGCGCTGCGTCGCTGCGGCGTCGGGGGCATCGGTGCGCTGGCGTGGAAGAACCTGAGCAAGCTGGGACAGTTCCTGTGAACGGATTGAACGAGGTCATCGTCCCGCTGCTGATGCTGGTCGCGCGGCAGTCGCTCACGACGGAGCAGGAGACAGCCGTGCGCGAGCTCTGCCGCCGGGTGGACGACTGGGAGGCCTTCACGCGTCTCGCGGTCGAGCACCAGGGCCTGCCGCTCGCGTATCGGCAACTGTCGCGCCTCGGCCCGGACGGCGTGCCCGCCGAGGCCCTGGATCGCATGCACCGCCTCACGTTGCTGCTGGTGGCCCAGGCGCTGCGCGTCGAGGCGGCACAGCGCGCGTTCCAGACGGACTGCCTCGCGCCGCTCGGCACGCGCTACGTGGTGCTGAAGGGCCTGCCCCTGGCGGCACGCTATTACGAGTCGACGGCGCTGCGGCCCTGTCGCGACCTCGACGTGCTACTCGAGCCGCGCGATCTCATCCCGCTGGTCCTGCGCGCTCGCCGGCTCGGCTATCGACTGCACGAGCAGCCGGAGGGCTGGGGCGACTGGGATGCCGCGGCGTACTGCCGGTTCGCGAACGATCTCTCGCTGGTGTCGCCGAACGGCGTGCTGATCGAACTGCACAAGACGCTCGACCAGGGGCAGGGGTTGTTCCACACGCGCCCGCTGCTGCGCCGGTCGGAGTCCATCGCGCACGGGGGGCTCGACATCCCCGTGCTGAACACCGCCGACCTGTTCGTGTACGTCTGCGCGCACCACACGCGGCACTTCTGGTCGCACCTGCACTGGTTCGGCGACCTCGACGCGATCGTCCGCCACGCTTCGTACGATGAGCAGGCCGTGCGTCGTTCGGCCGAAGCGGCCCGGCTCGGCTCCACGGTCGAGGCCTGTCTCGGATTGCGGGAACTGGCGGCGCTGGGCGACACGACCGGACGGACCGCGCGATCCCCGCGCGCGGCCGAACTGATGCGGCTCGCGGTCGAGTGCATGGTCCTGGGTCGCGACCGGGAAGTGCAGTTGCGCGACACCGTGCGGCTCGGCAATTTTGCGTTCGACTGGCAGGTCCCGGCGGGACAGGAGGCGCGGGATCGCTGGCGCCAGCGACTGTCGCGCCTGCATCCCTGGCCGGCCGACTATCGTGCGTGGCCGCTGCCGCCGCACCTGCACGGGCTGTATTACGTCACGCGCCCGCTGCGCGTGGGTTGGCGACTGTTGGCGAGGCGACGCGGCCGCCGATGAGTTCGCGGACCTCGGGTGCCGCCGATTTCCTGCGTCCGGGCACGGGGCGCAAGCGCCTGCTGTTGGAAGCGAGCGTGCTGCTGTGCCTATCGCTGCTGCTGGTGCGTCTGGTGCCGTTCCGCCGCTGGTCCGGTCGTCTCGGCACGGCACAGGAGCCGGCGAGCGAGGCCGCGCGAACGGAACACGTCGAGTTGCTGCGCGAAGTCGCGCGCGCGGTGGACCGGGTCAATCGCGCCGCGGGCGGACGCTTCACCTGCCTGATGCAGGCAGTGACCGGCAAGGCGATGCTCAATCGTCGCCGCATCGGCAACACGCTGGTGCTCGGTGTCCGCACGGTCCCCCGGGAGCGTGGTGTCGAGATCGCCGCCCACGCGTGGCTGAGCAGCGGTGCGATCATCGTGCTCGGGGGCGAGGGCCACACGCAATACACCGTCGTGTCCCGCCACTACAGCGATCGTCCCGGGCTGCGCGACCGCACCGCATGAGCGCGATCCTGGCCCGCCTGAATTTCGTCGCGGCGCCGATCGATGAGGCGGAGTTCGACCGCGCCGCGGCAGCCCAGGCGCACTACGGAAGCGGTGGATCGCGCTGGTGTGCCGGCGAGGTTGCCCTGTGGCGTGCCGACGGTGCCCCGCGCTGGGAAGGCGCGCGCGTGCTGGTCTGCGACGCGCGCATCGACGACCGCGATACGCTGGGTCGCCGACTCGGCCTGCCGCCGGGTCGGGCCGCGGGACTGACCGCGGCTGAACTGATCCTCGCCGCGTACGAGCGGTGGGGCGAGCGCTGTCCGCAGTACTTGCTCGGCGACTACGCGTTCGCACTGTGGGACGGCTCGACGCGGCACCTGTTCTGCGCGCGCGACCACATCGGTGCGCGGCCGCTCTACTACCATGCCTCGGCGAACGCGCTGGTCGTGGCCAGCGACATTCGCGCAATCGAAGCCTTCGCTGGCGTCGATCGAACGCTCGATCCCGAGGCGGTCGCGCGCTACCTGTGCTGGCTGGTACCGTCCGGACGGTCGTTCCTGCGCTCGACCCAGGCGCTGCCTCCGGGCCACACACTGCTCGCCGGCGACGGTCGCGTGCGACTCGGGAGCTACTGGTCGCCCGGGCAGGGGCCGGACGTGCGGCTGCGCGACTCGCGCGAGTACGCACAGGCACTGCGTGGCCTGCTGGAATCGGCCGTGGACGACCGCGTGCAGTTCGACGCGCCGGTCGGCTCGCACCTGAGTGGCGGCCTCGACTCGACGGGCGTCACGGTTCTGGCGCAGCGGATGCTGCGGCAGCGGGGGAGGGGGTTGACGCGCGCCTACGCATGGACGCCCGAGGTCTCGGACCGCTATCCGTGGGTCGACGGCGACGAGCGACGCCTCATCGATGCAGTGTGCCGATGCGAGGGCCTGCAGTGGAACGGCCCCCAGGCGACTGCGGAGGACTTCCGCGACTCGCTGGCTCGCGATCTGGCAGTGGAAGGAGGCACGGACCTGTTCGAGGAACGTGCCGTGATGGTGCACGCGGCGTCGCTCGGCATCCGCACGATGCTCTCAGGATGGGGCGGGGACGAGGCGGCGACCTTTCCCGGCAACGGCTATCCTGCCTGGCTGCTGACGCATGGCCACTGGGCACGCCTGTGGGCGCTGCTGCAGCAGGAGACGGGCGGGATGCGCCATCCGCGCCGCTGGCTGGACTATGTCTGGCACGCGGCGGTCGTGCCCCTTCTGCCCGACGCCGCTTATGCGAAGACACGCCTGTCGGGCCCCGTCGCGCCGGGCCTGGGCCTGCTCGGTACGGCGCTGTCGGCTCAGTTTCCACACGTGGCGGGGGAACGTCACCCGCTGTGGCGGGAGGTCGGCGACCCCCGCGAGCGCCAGATCGCATTGATTGCCGAGGGTCACCTGGCACGACGCATGGAGACCTGGGCCCATTGGGCGGCCGAGCACGGCCTGGTCTACGCGTATCCCCTCACGGACCGTCGCGTGCTCGACTTCGTACTCGGTCTGCCGCCGGAAATGCTCTACCAGCAGGGGCACTGGCGTTACCTGTTCAGGTCAGCGCTGGCGGACACACTACCCGGTGAGATCGCCTGGCGCCGGGACAAGTGGGATCCGGTCAATGAGCGCAAGCGTCAGGACCTGCGGGCAGGGTGCCGGGCCCTGCTTGCCCAGGATGTTGCCGCCGGCAAGTTCGCCGGACACGCTGCGGGCTGGATCGATGTCCAGCGGTTGGTGGCATCGCTGCAGGCCGCGTCATCGCCCGTGGTCACCCGGGACGTTGCAGCCTTCGCCGCGGCACGAGTCGCGGTCCGGGTCCTGCATGCCGTCCGAGTCCGTCCAATCCCGTGAATCGGTGCACACTTTCGGGACTCGACGGGCCCCACTCGACCCTTGCAAAAACACTCGCGAAATGAGAGTGTTGCATCCCGAAGGTTCCTTGGGCTGCCAGTGAACGCCGACCAGGCGCACTGGAGCGGGCTCGGGGTGAGTTTCGGATCTGGAGGAAGTTGACATGCAGGACGTGGCCGACAAGAAGTTGCCTTGGGTAACCCCGACGCTGACCGATCTCGACGTGCGCGAGACCCTGACCGGTGCGTTCGCGTTCCCGATCGAGATTTTCGACGGCAAGGGCAACCCGGTCGGCGGCCCTCCGGGCGGCAGCTGATCGCAACGCATCGAACTTGATGCGAGGCCAGGTACGGTCTCGCGTCGAAGCACTCACGGCGGGATCGTGTCGCTTGCGGCATCGATCCCGCGTTCATTTTTCGGACTCCAATCCGCATGCCTCGCACGGTTGAGATGCAACAGAAGATTCGCCGGTCACCCAGCCTCGTGTCGGCCAACGTCAACGACGACCTCGTCATCCTCAGCATCGATCGCGGGAAGTATTACGGCACGCAGGTCGTCGGCAAATGCGTGTGGGCGCTGCTCGAGCAGCCGATGTCGGTGAGCGACATCAATGAGCAATTGCTGCAGCAGTTCGACGTGGACCGGCAGACGTGCGAGCGCGAAGTGCGCGCGTTCGTCGAACAGATGCTCGCCGAGGGACTGGTCGAACTGGCGTGAATCATTGCGCCGGGCGGGACATCTCGGTCACGAGTGCCCGCAGGGAGCGGTCGAATTCCGGCAGGCTGCGCGGACGGCGGAAGCGGTACACCGCCACGTGATCGGCGTACTCGGCACAGTGCCGGAACAGCGCATCGAGCGGGTGGAACTGCAGCGCGATGTCCGGCCGGTACACCGAGCCGAAGAATGCTCGGAATGCCTCCTGCCCCCGAAGGCGCACGAGTTCCGCCGCCTCGCCATCCCCGGCTGTCTCGAGCACGACCATCGCCGTGAGCGGAACCGCGGAGTCCTGCAGTCCGTCGTGCGCATCGAGGTGGAATTTGTCTGCGCGCGTCAGGTCGCGCACCAGGCCGGTCTCGGGAATCGAGAGTGCCGCGAGCGCGTCCTTCCAGAGCTTGAGTCGCGCCGGCCCGGGTTCGAGGAGCGGGCCTGCCGCTGTCGAGCGGACCACCGAGACGTCGTCACTCACCAGCGACCAGCCTTGCCGCGCCCGAAGCCAGGCGGCGAGGGTGGACTTGCCGGCTCCGGAAGGACCGGTGAAGGCCCATGCGCCGCGCGGGGTCGCGACCGCACTGACGTGCAGCGGCACGCGTGCGCGCTGGTGCAGAAGCGCGCCGAGCGCAGTGCCGAGCAGATAGAGGCGCACGTCGCCGGGTCGCGGCATGTCGGCGTCCGCACGCAAGTCGAGGGGATCGACGATGATGCGACGACCCCGCTCGATGCGGTAGCGCGCGATGCCTTCGGCAATGAATTGATATGCGTCCGGTCGCGCCTGCCACCACGCGCCCGACTCGCGGGCATCCTCGAGCGTCTCCGGAAGTGCGCCGGTTTCGATGACCGCGTCGACCTCCGCATGGCCCTCCACGGCTGGAAATTCCGGCAGGGGCAGGTCGGACTCGATGACCAGTCCGTGGGCTCGGTACAAGCGGGGCTGACGGGACGTCGGCATGCGGTGATGATCGGATCTCGGTCGCCGGCCAAGGCGAGTCAGGATGGTCGCGGGATGGCAAGGATCGCATGAGCGGCGGCATGCGGCCAATGGATCACGTGAGCGCGGATGACGCGGTTGTGACGTCCGTCCTGCGCGCGATGACCGAACTGCTGCTCGGCCACGGCGCACGACTGCATCCCGGCCTGAGGCTGGTCGAGCGCGACGCGAATCTCACCGTGCATTGCGATCCCTCGGCAGGGCGGGCCGGCGAACTGCTGTTCGACGTCCCGCGCCGGTTACTCGTGCCCACCGACGATGCGGTGTGGAGCGAGCGCACCGATCGGCTCGAAATGCTGCGGCCACCACCGGGGCTCACGCCCGTGCAGAACGAACTGCTGGAAATGCACATCGAGTTGTTCAATGCGGCCGGCAAGCTCCCGGCGTACTGGGGCGGGCATCCGCGTCGTGCGGTCTGGGATCACGCCGAAGTGCGTGCGGCGATGGAGCGCCTGCGGCCCGGAGCGGGCTGGCGACCCGCCAACCCGACCGAAGGCTTCCTCGCCACGCGCACCTACGGGCTGCGCGGCCCGGGCGGCCAGAGGCTCGAGCACCTGATGCCGCTGATCGACCTGCTCAATCACCACTACCGCGGATACCCATACGCGGTCGACGAGCGGGCGATGACGATCGAGATCGCTCAGGGCAATGGCGATGCCGAGTGCTTCGCGCATTACGGCGGTGTCCGCGACGTGCTCGAACTCGCATTGCGCTATGGCTACCTCGATCGCAGTACGCCGTTCGCGTACTCGGCTCCCCTCGAACTCGACGTGCCGGGATTTGGCGGGGTCGTCGTGCTCGGGGAACGTCCGAGTCCGCTGCACGCCATCGACCCGCCCCGCCTCACGATCGGCGACGACAAGCTGGTGATCAGCCACTTGTGCTGCAACAGTGAGCGTCCCGAGCACCTGCGCGTCGTGCTGCAGCTCGCTCTGCGGGCCGCGGCGCAAAAGCGCGGCCTCGCCGCTGCCGAACGGGCTGCGCGCGCAGCCTATGTGGCGGTCGCGCGGCACAACCTGCAGTGCCTCGCGACGCTGGCCGCCGCCTGTGATGCCGTCGTTGCCGAGACGCCGTCGGCCGCGCTGCTCGCCGCAGCGGCGCGGCGGCAGGCGGACATCATGCGTGCCGTATTCGGTGCAGGGGACTGAGCGCGCCGCGGTGTCAGTCGCGATAGAAGTGCGCTTGCCGCGAGAACAGCGCGCGGTATGCGCCGTCCGCGAGCATCAGCTCGTCGTGGGTGCCGTGCTCGCGGATCTCGCCCTGCTCCAGCACGTGGATGTGGTGGGACTGGCGGATCGTCGACAGGCGGTGACTGATGACGAGGGCCCCGCGCGGGCCGATCGTATTCGGGAAGTCCTTGAACAGCTCGTATTCCGCAGTGGGATCGAGCGCGCTGGTCGGCTCGTCGAGGATCATCAGCCGCGACTCGGGGAGGAAGGCACGGGCCAGGGCGATTTTCTGCCACTGCCCGAGGCTGATCTCCGCGCCATCGTCGAACATGCGGCTGAGACGCGTGTCGTAGCCGGACTTCAATCCGCGCACGAATTCGTCGGCGCCGGACTGCAACCCGGCGGCCTCCACCCGCGGCGTGTCGGCCGGCAGCCGCACGTCGCCATACCGGATGTTCTCGCGCACGGTCGCCGCGTAGTGGGCGAAGTCCTGGAAGACGACGCTGAAGACGCGCCGGTAGTCTTCCAGCGCGAATTCGCGGATGTCGATGCCGTCGAGTGTGATGCGGCCCTCGGTCGGGTCGTACAGCCGGCACAGCAGCTTGATCAGCGTGGTCTTGCCCGAGCCGTTGGCACCCACCAGCGCGGTGATGCGCCCCGGCGGCAGGTGCAGGTCGATGTCCTTCAACACGTCGCGGTCCGTGCCCGGATAGCGGAACGAGACGCCCTCGACCCGCAGTCCGTCGCGCAGTGCCGCCGGAATGGATCGCGGGTTGCGCGGCTCGACGAGCGCCGGACGGACGTCGAGGAACTCGAACAGCAGGCCCAGGTACAGCTGGTCCTCGTAAAGGGTCGAGACCTGCTGCACCACGTCCTGGCCGGTGCCCTGCGCCCGCTGGAACACGAGCAGGAACAGCACGAGGTCACCCACGCTCATCTGGCCTTCGGCCGTGCGCACGGCGAGGAACGCCAGGGCCGCGAAAAACGCCACGGTCGCGAACGCTGCGGCACCCAGTTCGAGGAGCGCGCGACGCCGGCTGAGATCGAGGTGCTCCGTGCGGATGCGGCGGCGTAGGTCGGCGTACAGGCGTCCGAGGTGCTCGCCCAGCCGGTTCAGCCGCACCTCCTTGGCGTGATAGTCCGAGGTGAGCAGCCAGTCCAGGTAGCCGGCCTGCCGCTCCATCTGCGTGCGCCGGCGACGCCAGTCGTACAGCCGTCGCGTGTGGCGGACGCGTACGACGAGGGCGGGGAGGACCGCGAGCAGCAGCGTCGGCAGCAGCAGCCAGTGGATCGAGACCATCATCAGCAGCACGGCGCCGAGCATCGCGACGTTGCGGCCGAGCATCAGCAGGTTGCCCACGACCTGGGCAGGACGCTGGTTGCCTGCCTCGCGCGCCCGCTGCAGCGTGTCGAAGTAGCGCGGGCTCTCGTAGAACGCGAGGTCGGCGGCCACCGCGCGCTCGTGGATCAGCCGGTCGACGTGCTCGGCCACCAGCATGCCCTGGGCCTCGCGGGCGAGACCGGCCAGCGAGCGCGAGACCAGGAAGACCAGCGAGCAGGCGCCGGTCAGGGTCACGGCGACCAGCACGGCGTGCAGTCCGGTCGACGCCGCCGAGCCTGCGAGCAGCACCTGGACCGCGTCGACGAGGCGCTTGACGAGATACAGCACGCCCAGGCCGGAGACGATTTCGAGCGCCATGAGCACTGCGCTGGCCACCGTCCAGCGGGGGGCGCTGGACCAGAGCAGGGGCAGGATGCGGCGCAGGACCTGCAGGGGTCCGCCGAGCTTTGCGAGCAGGTTCATGCTCTCATTATCCCGAACTGCGGTCGCCCTGACAGGGTGCGGTGCGCTTGCATAGAATGCCCGGATGAAAAAAGCCCTCATCACCGGCATCACGGGCCAGGACGGCGCCTACCTCGCCGAGTTCCTGCTCGCCAAAGGCTACGAGGTCCACGGCATCAAGCGCCGGGCCTCGTCCTTCAACACGGACCGCATCGACCACCTGTACCAGGACCCGCACGAGCGGGGCGTGCGCCTGCGCCTGCACTACGGCGACCTGACCGATGCCACGAACCTGATCCGCGTGGTGCAGGAGGTGCAGCCGGACGAGATCTACAACCTCGCGGCCCAGAGCCACGTGGCCGTGTCGTTCGAGACGCCCGAGTACACCGCCAATGCCGACGCCCTCGGCACGCTGCGGCTGCTCGAGGCCATCCGCATCCTCGGCCTAGAGAAGAAGACGCGCTTCTACCAGGCTTCGACGTCCGAGATGTTCGGCAAGGTGCAGGAGGTCCCGCAGAAGGAGACCACGCCGTTCTACCCGCGCTCGCCGTACGGGGCCGCGAAGGTCTACGCGTACTGGATCACGGTCAACTACCGCGAGGCTTACGGGCTATTTGCCTGCAACGGCATCCTGTTCAATCACGAGTCGCCGATGCGCGGCGAGACCTTCGTCACCCGCAAGATCACGCGCGGCCTCGCACGCATCCGCGAAGGGCTGGAGCCCTGCCTCTATCTCGGCAACCTCGATTCGCGCCGCGACTGGGGGCACGCACGCGACTTCGTGCAGGCGCAGTGGCTGATCCTGCAGCAGGACGTGGCCGAGGACTTCGTCGTCGCCACCGGCGAGCAGCATTCCGTGCGTGAATTCGTGGAGCGCGCAGCCGCCAACCTGGGCTTCGCGATCGAGTGGCGCGGCAGCGGAGTCGAGGAGGAGGGCGTGGACCGGACGAGCGGCCGGGTCATCGTGCGCATCGACCCGCGCTACTTCCGGCCGACCGAGGTCGAGACGCTCCTCGGTGACGCGACCAAGGCGCGCACGCGCCTCGGCTGGCGCCCGGCCATCGGCTTCGACGCGCTGGTCGAGGAAATGGTGGCGACCGACCTCGCCCACGCGCAACGCGACGCCCTGCTGCGCAAGCAGGGCTACGAAGTCCACCGGCCGCACGAGTAGGCGCATGCAGCCGGGCGAGCGCATCTTCGTCGCCGGACACCGCGGGCTCGTGGGGTCGGCGGTCGTCCGCGAACTGCGGCGACAGGGCTATGACAACCTGCTGCTGCGCACCTCGGCGGAGGTCGACCTGCGCCAGCAGGCCGCGGTCGACGCGCTGTTCGCAGCCGAACGGCCCGCCGTGGTGATCCTCGCCGCGGCCAAGGTCGGCGGCATCCTCGCGAACGACAGCTACCCGGCGGATTTCCTGCGCGACAATCTGCAGATCCAGACCCACGTGATCGACGCGGCGTGGCGACACGGCGCACGCAAGTTCTGCTTCCTCGGCTCGAGCTGCATCTACCCGCGCCTGGCGCCGCAGCCGATCCAAGAGGACTCGCTGCTCACCGGCCCGCTCGAGTCCACCAACGAGTGGTATGCGATCGCCAAGATCGCGGGGCTCAAGATGTGCCAGGCGTACCGCCGCCAGTACGGCTTCGACGCCATTTCGCTGATGCCGACCAATCTCTACGGGCCGGGCGACAATTTCGACCCGCAGCACTCGCACGTGCTGCCGGCCCTGATCCGGCGCTTCCACGAGGCGAAACTGCGCCAGGACGCGGAGGTCGTGGTCTGGGGCACGGGGACGCCGCGCCGCGAGTTCCTCTACGTCGACGACCTGGCGCGGGCCGTCGTGCAACTCACGCGCGAGTACTCGGATCCGGCCCCGGTCAACGTGGGCTGGGGCCGGGACATCACCATCCGCGAGCTCGCGGAACTGATCGCGGACGTGGTGGGTTATCGCGGGCGCATCGTGTTCGATGCGTCGCGGCCGGACGGCACGCCGCGCAAGCTGCTCGACACGAGCCGCATCACGGCGCTCGGCTGGGCCCCGGTCACCGGCCTGCGCGACGGTATCGCGGCGACCTACGCCTGGTACCGCGAACGGCCCTGAGCGCGTGAGCGCCGCCGCCCTCGTCACGATCTTCGTCGCGCCGCTCGGCACGAGCTTGCTGGTGGGCCTGCTCGCCGTCGTGCTCTCCGCGCGTCATCGGGCGCGCGCGGCGGCAGGCCTCGGCGCGCTCGCACTGTGCTGGCTGTGGCTGTGGTCGACGCCCATCGCGAGCTTCCTGTTGCGCGCGACGCTCGAGTCGCAACATCCCTGGGTGCCGGCCGCGCGGTTGCCGACGGCCGATGCGATCGTTGTGCTGGGCGGAGCCATTGCCCCGCCTGCGCGACCCGGCGGCAAGATCCACCTCGGGGACAGGTCGGACCGGGTGCTGTTCGCCGCCCAGCTCTATCACGCCGGCCGCGCGCCCGTGCTGGTGCTGAGCGGAGGCAGTGACCCGGAGCGCAGCGCGTACTCGGAGGCGCAGGCGATGCGCGTGTTCCTGCGTTATCTCTCGGTGCCGGACGCGGCGATGCTGCTCGAGGAGCGCAGCCGCAATACCCGGCAGAATGCCCAGTACTCCGGCGAGCTGCTGCGCGCACGGCACCTCGGGCGCGTGTTGCTCGTGACGTCGGCGCTGCACATGGAACGCGCCCTGCAGGAGTTTCGCCGGGCCGGCATCGATGCCATCCCCGCGCCGACCGATTTCGAGGCGACACGTCCGCCGTCCTGGCCCATGGCCGCATTGCCGGACGCCGAGGCGCTCGAGGGCAGCGGCCGCGCGTTCAAGGAACTCGTCGGGCAGTGGGTGGTGTGCCGGGGGCGCTGCCGCTGACCGCCGCTCAGTGGCCGAAGATGCCCTTGAGGGCGTTGACCGCGTCAGCCGCCTCGGAGGCGGCATCCGACCCTTCCTTGTGCTTTTTCTTTTTCTTCTTGGCGGCCGCATCGTCCGTCGCCGCGGTCGAGCCGCCGTCGTTGCCCGAGGGCGCCGCACTTGCGGTGGCGGCGGCGGTCTCGGGAGCTGCTGTGGCAGGTGTTGCTGCGGGCGCTGTGGCCTGCGCCGCGGCCTTCTGCCGCGCCTCGGCCTTGCGTCGCTCGCTCACGTAGTAGCGGATCTGGCTCACGTCGGACGCGATCACGTAACCCTGCGAATTGGCGACGTCGGTGCGGTCGATCACCGCGGACACGCCGTCGGCGGGCTTGCCGGGTCCCTCGATGAACGCCTTGACCTTGTCGAGCGGGTCCTTCGTGTACATGCAGTACACCATTGGATCCGACCGATTGGAGGCGCTCTGGTCCGCGGAGCAGTCCGCGTCGAGCCTGGCGCCCGGGTAGAGCGGTGCCGACAGCGTCTCGGCCGTCGGCGGGTTCTTGAGGATCTTCGCCTTCATCGCCGCGATCTCGTGATCGTCCGCGACGTAGTCGGCGCGGGCGGTGCCGGTGGCGAGTAGTGCGACGATTGTGGCGAGTAGTAGCCTTGCCTGGCGACGCATGCGGGAATCCTCCGTGATGGCCCTGTGGGGCGGGAGGATCCCCGGTTCGCGTCAATCCTGCAAGCTGGGCAGGGGTTCGGCTTCCGTGGCGTCGCCGAGGTGGAAGTCGCGCAGCGGCGTCGAGCGCCAGAATTCCGCGAGCGTGACGATGGTCAGCAGCGCGGCACCGATGCACCAGAGCCAGAATCCGTCGATGCCCGTCCGGCTCAGTAGGACGATGAACAGCGTCGCGGCGGACGACAGCAGCAGGTAGGACCACGCGAGGGAGCGCGGAGTGAAGCCGTGGTGCAGCAGGTAATGATGCAGGTGGCCGCGGTCCGGGGACAGCGGCGAGACGCGGCGGATGATGCGGCGGACGCAGGTGGTCGCCAGTTCCGCCAGCGGGATCAGCACCAGCAGCGGCACGGTACCGGGGCGCAGCGGGCCGCCGGGCACGGTCGCGTGGATCAGCACCGCCGCCATGAACAGGGCGATGAACATCACGCCGCCGTTGCCCATGAACACGCGTCGACGCGAGCGGACGCCCGAGCGCGACGGCCAGTTGAAGACGAGGAAGCCGAGCACCGTGGCTGCGAGCAGGCCTGAGCCCCAGTTCAGCGGCTCGTTCGCGATCATGGCGATCGCGACCAGTGGCGGCAGCAGCACGCTGCCGAGCAGGCCGTCCGCGCCATCGACCATGTTGCAGGCGTTGAGGAAACTGACGATCAGCAGGACCGTGAAGGCGGACGACCACAGTCCGAGCTGGCCGAGGGCACCGAGACTCGTGACCTGGAAGTCGCCGACGTAGACGACCGCGATGGCCGCGATCAGCTGGACGGCCAGGCGACGCGCTGGCGAAAGCCCGCGGCGGTCATCGATCATGCCCACGCCGAGCAGGGTCACGGCCGCCACGAGCACCACCCACCAGTGCGAGAACGCGGTCCGCGGGTCGATCACCGTCGCGCCGAGCATGGTCGGAGCCACGACGAGCAGCATCGCGATGCCGCCCGCGACCGGCACGGGGGCGCCGTGCTGCTTGCGCTCGGTCGGATGGTCGAGGAGGTTGAAGCGGTAGCAGAGAGGGCGGAGTACCGCGAGGATCGCCACCGTCGCCGCCACCAGCGTGATCCAGACGGCGAGACGACCCAAGTCTGTCAGAGCTGTTTCCATTGGAACCGGGTACCGTCCGTGGCCTCAGCGGTTTATGCCAGATTGCATGAAGCTCCTATCGCAGCGCAACGCAATTTGTGCTTCGCATCGCAGATCGCCGCCGCGCATTAAACCCTATTCCTGCATCCCTGTGTAGAGGAGCCGGGCCAGAATTCGTGCTCCGTCACTGTCCTTGAGCTCGCTGTAGCGAGGCGCCGAGCGGCCGCCGATGTCGCGGATGTCCTCCATCAGCTCCGGGTGGAACTGGCAGGTGAAGGAGCGGCGGATGCGGTGCGTCTCCCAGTCCTTGTAATAAATCGCAGTCGCACTTACTTCGGTCCAGTGCTGGGAATCAACCTGCGTCTGGGCGAGGATCTCCAGCGCGTACGGCAGTTCCAGCAGCCAGCCGAGCGGGCTCACGGCGAGTTCGTGCCGGAAGGGCACGATGGTCTGGTGCAGGGTGCGATATGCCCAGTTCGCGAAGAGGCTCGCCTCCTCGTTCACTTCGTCGCCGTGGAACATCTGGATTTCGACGCGGCGCTCGAGCGACATGACCAGGTCGATGACGCCGTCGAGCTCGTCGGCGACCAGCGCGTGGGCCTCGTGCAGTTCCTGCGGCACATGCTCACCCGGGGCGCGGCGCGCGTAGGGGACGAGTCGGCGCACGCCGACCTCGGCGCCCTCGTTGCGCGCGACGGCGAATGCCGGGTCGAGCCAGCCCGTCGCGCGGGTCTCGCCTTCCTTCTGGACCGTGAGCGAGGCGCCCACCGCCCGGATCCGCTGACACGCGCGCTGCAATGCCCCGAGCGAGCGACCGCCCGGATCGAGGGGCAGGGGCGGCGAGGCCAGCACCTCGTGTACGGCACGCTGCAGCAGTCGCACGTGGGCCGCGGCGGCCAGCTGGTGTCCGAGGCAGATGAAGATGCTGGGGCCGCTGCCGGGCGAGCGTTGCAGGAGCAATTGCTCGATGAGCCGCAGCAGGTCGTCGAGCCCGGCCTTCGAGCCCGCGAAGCTCGCCGGATCGTGCACCGACGGACTGCCGCCCTGCACGATCGTCGCCATGGAGGCCCCGAGCAGGCTGGCCAGGCGACCGGCGTGGCCGACACCGCTCTGCCACACGGGGAACAGCACACTGTCGGCATCCGCGACCTGCTGCAGCAGGTACGCGACGTTCTTGGAGGCGCGGACGGGTTCGCCGAGGGCGTTCGTGCCGACGTCGCCCCACGGCTCGACGATCGACACGCTGCGACGGTACAGCTCCGGCTGGCGCAGCAGGTGCTCCAGATGCGCCTGCGACTCGATGACCTTCTCGAGGGGCGGGGCGATGCCCCAATTGAAGACGCCTTCCGTCGCGAGCCGGTCCCGGCCGGGGAAGGGTGTCGGCGAGTGCCGGTCGCGCAGGAAGTAGCCGAGCAGCGTGTGGACCGACTGGGCGCTGGAGGCGTGGCGACCCAGGATGCCGGCGCGGGTGCGCCAGCCGAGTGACTGCTCGGCACTGCGGTTCATCGTCGATTCCCCCGGGCGACGTTCATTCCCGGGAGCGGTGCAACTCGCGTGCCACGCCCTGCGCTGCCCTGGGGGCACGTCGCTGCACCAGAGTCGGGCGGCGCTCGTCGCGAGCGGGCCACATTGGCGCAGCAGTCTGCGACGACAGTCGATAGCGCAGGAGTGGTGCCCCGGGCCGGACTCGAACCGGCACGGCCTTGCGGCCAGCAGATTTTAAGTCTGCAGCGTCTGCCATTTCGCCACCAGGGCGGCCCGGCATTCTAGCGTCGGGCGCTCTCAGTGCGGCGATTTGTCCTTCGGCCGGCCGGGATAGCCTCGATAGTGGCCGCGCCGCCGGCGTCGCAGTTCCTTGCGCAGCTGGAAGACGCCCAGTCCCAGGCCGAACAGTGCGAGCGCGCACGCGGCGCCGGCTCCGCCGAGCACCAGCACCCGGTGCAGGAGACTCATGTCGTCGTCGGGCAGGGCGCCCGCGGACTGCGCTCGGGCCGCGCCCAGCCACAGAAAGAGCGCCAGGGACGCCGCCGTCCAGAACCAGCGCATCCTGCAGACGCGCCGCTGTTCCCTGGTCATGTCCTATCCCCTCGAATCCTTCGCGTCCCTTCGCCACCCCCCGAGGTGCGGGATTCAACCGCATGGTAGCAATGTTCCCGGCCGGCGGCGCGACTTGACGCGCCGGCCCGCGGCTCGGCGAAATGCCGCGACCGGGAGGTGCCATGACTGCACGCAAGATTCCACGCTCGACCGACGACCACAGCCACGTCGCTGCCGAGCAGCGCCGGCGCTTCGTGACCGAAGCGACGGGCGCGACGCTGGACCACGTCGGCCATTTCTCGCTCGACCCCGCCTCGCTGCCGGGCAACATCGAGCATTTCACCGGGGTGGCGCAGGTGCCGCTCGGCATCGCGGGCCCGCTGCTGGTGCACGGCGAGCACGCACGGGGCGAGTTCTACGTGCCGCTCGCGACGACCGAAGGCACGCTCGTCGCCAGCTACAACCGCGGCATGAAGCTGCTGCGCGCGGCGGGAGGCGTGAAGACCACCGTGGTCGACGACGCCATGCAACGCGGCCCGGCGTTCGCGTTCGACGATGCCCGGCAGGCGCGTGACTTCGGCGAGTGGGTGAACGCGCACTTCGCGGAGATCCAGGCGGCGGCCGGTGAGACGACCCGGGTCGGCCGGCTGCGCGACATCGAGCAGTATGCGGCCGCGCGCTTCCGCTACCTGCGCTTCAACTACACCACCGGCGATGCCGCCGGCCAGAACATGGTCGGCCGGGCGACCCGCGCCGCGTGCGAGTGGATCCGGCGCCATTACCCGGGACCGCTGCAGCACTACTTCCTCGCGGCGAACATCGATACCGACAAGAAGGCGTCGCGGCTCAACACGCTGCGCACGCGCGGCAAACGCGTGATCGCCGAGGCGACGATCCCCGACCGGCTGCTGCGGGAGATCATGAACACGGACGCGGCCACGCTGTTTCGCGCGCGCCTGACGAGCCAGCTCGGCGGGTTCATGGCCGGCGTCGTCAACAACGGCGCACACTCGGCCAATGCGATCACCGCGCTGTTCATCGCCACGGGACAGGACGTCGCGAACGTCGCGGAATCGTCGACGGCACTGGTGCACGCGGAACTCACGCCGGCCGGCGATTACTACTACTCGATCACGCTGCCGTCGCTGATCGTGGCGACGCACGGCGGCGGCACGGGTCTCGCGACGCAGCGGGAGTGCCTGCGGATGCTCGGCTGCGACGGACCGGGGACGGTGCGCAAGTTCGCCGAGATCGTCGCCGCCACGGTGCTGTGCGGGGAATTGTCGCTCGGGTCCGCCATCGTCGCGGACGAGTGGGTGTCCAGCCACGAGCAGTACGGCCGCAATCGCTGACGGGAGATTGACGGATGATTGACGGATGATGCAGAGAATCTGGAGGACGATGCTGGTGGGCCTGGCGTTGCTGCCGGCGGGACCGATCGAGGCGGCCGACTGGCAGTAGATGGCGGCCGACGATGCAGGCAACGTGTATTCCGTCGATCGCGACTCGGTGCGCAAGGACCATGAACTCGTCAGCGCGGTGGTGCGCAACGAATACGCGGAGCCGCGGCAGGACCCGCAGAGCGGACAGGTCGTCTACGCGGTGCTCGATCGATTGCAGGTGAACTGCGCCACGGCGTCCTTTGCGTTGCAGACCCGCACGCTGGTGACGGCTGACGGGACGGAGATTCCGTCGCTCGCGGCCTCGCGCGAACAGCTGCAGTTTCGCGTGGCGCCCGCGGGTTCGTTGTCGGAGAGCATCGTGCGCAGCCTGTGCCGCGCGGCCAGCGGACACTGACCGGGCTCAGTCGACGATCGTGCCGGTGCCGACGCGCGTGTCGAGCGCGATGCCCGCGAGCTCGTAGCCGCGGCGGAAGTCCTGGACGTGCCGGGTCATCCACGACTCGGCTTCGGCCGCCTTGCCCGTGCGCATGGCCTCGACGATGCAGCGCTGTGCCACGAGGATGCGGGTGCGTCCCTGTGGCACGCGATCGATCATCCGGCGCAGCGAGGGTGCCAGCAGTTGCGTGACGGGCTGCATCGCGAGGTGCAGCACCTTGTTGGCGCTCAGGTCGGCGAGGGCGCCGAAGAACTCCACGACGTGCTGGACGGCCGCATCCGCCGTGCGCGCCGTCTCGAGGGCGGCGATCGCGCCTTCCAGGCGGGCCAGCCCGGCCGGGTTGGCGTGCTCGGCCGCGAGGGCCGCCGTGCGCGGCGCCACGGCGCGCATGGCTTCCCACAGTTCGATGAACGTGACGTCGTCGAGGGCGAGGGCACGGCCGACACGACTCGCGGTGTCGGCGCGGCCGGGTCGGGACACCTTGAGGCGTTTGCCGCCGACGGAGCGCTCCACGAGCCCGGCGGACTCGAGGCGGCGCAGCGCCTCCCTTACCGTCGAACGATTGACGGCGAACTGGGCGGCCAGTTCGGTCTCCGTGGGCAACAGCTCCCCGAGGCGCAGGCTGCGGCGCAGGATCTTCTGCTCGATCGCCGACGAGACCCGGTGGTAGGCGGGCTGGCGGGTGAGCGGTTCGAAGATCGGGGGCTTGCTGTCGGCGCCGGCCATGGCTCCTCCCGGATTGACGGATAGTCCGATTGTCGGACAATATACGTCCCACGACTGGATGGCAAGATCCGGGGAGTGGAGCCATGTCCGATTTCGACTTTGGCCTCGGCGACGACATCGACCAGTTGCGCGCCACGGTGCGCGCATTCGCTCGCAGCGAGATCGCGCAGCGCGCGGCCGAAATCGATGCCGAGAATGCGTTTCCGCGCGACCTGTGGCCGAAGCTCGGCGAGCTCGGCCTGCTCGGCATGACGGTCGACCCGGAATTCGGCGGCACGGGCTTCGGCTACCTCGCGCACGTGGTGGCAATGGAAGAGATCAGCCGGGCCTCCGGCTCCGTCGGCCTGTCGTATGGCGCGCACTCGAACCTCTGCGTGAACCAGATCCACCGCTGGGGCACGCCCGCGCAGAAGCGCCACTACCTGCCCCGGCTCGTGAGCGGCGAGCACCTCGGTGCGCTGGCGATGAGCGAGCCCGGCGCGGGTTCGGACGTGATGGGCATGAAGCTGCGCGCCGAACTGCGCGGCGACCGCTACGTGCTGAACGGCAGCAAGATGTGGATCACCAACGGCCCGGGCGCGGACGTGCTGGTGGTGTACGCGTCGACCGATCCGGCGCTGGGGCCGAAGGGCGTCACCGCCTTCCTGGTCGAGAAGGGATTCAAGGGCTATTCCACTGCGCCGAAGCTCGACAAGCTCGGCATGCGGGGCTCGGACACGTGCGAGCTCGTCTTCCGCGACTGCGAGGTGCCGGTGGCCAACGTGCTCGGCGAAGTCGGGCAGGGTGCGCGCGTGCTGATGAGCGGCCTCGATTACGAGCGCGTCGTGCTCGCCGGCGGGCCCCTCGGCCTGATGCACGCCTGCCTCGATCTCGTCGTGCCCTACCTGCACGAGCGGCGCCAGTTCGGCCAGCCGATCGGCAGCTTCCAGCTCATGCAGGCGAAGCTCGCCGACATGTACACGGCGACCAACTCCTGCAGTGCGTACGTCTACTCGGTGGCGCGCGCCTGCGATGCGGGACGCACCACGCGCATGGACGCGGCCGGCTGCATCCTGCTCGCCTCGGAGACGGCCACGCAGCTGGCGCTGCAGGCGATCCAGGCGCTCGGCGGCAACGGCTACATCAACGACTACGCCGCCGGCCGGCTGCTGCGCGACGCGAAGCTCTACGAGATCGGCGCCGGCACCAGCGAGATCCGCCGCATGCTCATCGGCCGCGAGCTGTTCGCGGCCACCGCCTGAGGAGGCACGACCATGGCGATGGGGGGCCTGTACTACGAGGAATTCGCGCCGGGGCAGCGCTTCGTGCACGTGCTGCGGCGCACCGTCACGGAGACGGACAACCTGATCTTCAGTGCCCTGACCCACAACCCGGCGGCCCTGCACCTCGACGAGGAGTACATGAAGGGCACCGAGTTCGGATCGCGCATCGTGAACAGCTGCTTCACGCTGAGCCTGATGGTCGGCGTGTCGGTCGCGGACACCACGCTCGGCACGACCATCGCGAACCTCGGCTGGGACGAGGTGCGCTTCCCGAACCCGGTCTTCCCGGGCGACACCCTGCGCTCGGAGACCGAGGTCCTCGGGATGCGCGAGAGCAAGTCGCGCCCCGACTGCGGAATCGTGGTATTCAGGCACCGCTGCTACAACCAGCGCAACGAGGAAGTGGCGGTGTGCAAGCGAACCGCGCTCATGAAGCGCAAAGGAAAGGCCTGATGCGTTCGATGTTGTTCGTGCCCGGCGACCGGCCGGAGCGCTTCGCCAAGGCCGAGGCCAGTGGCGCCGACGCCGTGATCTTCGATCTCGAGGACGCCGTCGCCGCGTCGAACCGGCCGCGCGCGCGCGTGGAGATCTCGAACTACCTCAAGATGTCGGACCGCCACGTGCCGCTCTGGGTCCGCATCAATCCGATCGAGACGCCCGATGCACTGCCCGATCTCGCGGCCGTCGCCTTCGCGCGCCCGGACGGCATCGTGCTGCCGAAGGCACGCAACGGCGACGACGTGCGTCGCCTCGACCACTGGCTCGAGATCCTCGAGACCGCACACGGCTTCGACGTCGGCGTGATCCAGGTGATCCCGCTGATCACCGAGAGTGCCTCGGCCGTGCTCAACGTCGCCAGCTTCGCGCCCGCGCCGTCACGCGTGCTCGGCATGACCTGGGGCGCCGAGGACCTCGCCGCGGATCTCGGTTCGCTCGGCAACAAGGACGCGGCCGGCGAGTACGAGCCGCCCTACGTGGTGGCGAGCACGATGTGCCTGTACGCCGCGGCCGCCGCGGGCGTCTGGGCGATCGAGACCGTGGACACCGAGACGAAGGACATGGCGGCAGTCGAGCGCCGCGCGCGGGCGTCGCGCCGGGCCGGGTACGTGGCCAAGCTCGCGATCCATCCGGCGCAGGTTGCGGCCATCCATGCCGCGTTCACGCCGACGGCAGACGAGGTCGCGTGGGCCCAGCGGGTGCTGGAGGCGTTCCGTGCATCGGGCGGCAAGGGCGCGATCCAGCTCGACGGCAAGCTGCTCGATCGTCCGCACGTGCGGCAGGCCGAGCGCATTCTCGCGGCGTCCCCGCACTGAACGAGCGCAGGAGTCCGCACGCGTGAGCGTCATCGAGAGCAGGGTCCAGCGTCACGCGCCCGAGTTCGCGGCCAACGAGGCCGTCAACCGGGCCCTCGCGGCGGACCTGCGCTCGCTCCTCGGCAAGGTGCGCGAGGGCGGCTCGGCGGCGGCGCGCGCGCAGCACGAGAGCCGCGGCAAGATGTTCGTGCGCGACCGCATCGACCGCCTGCTCGACCCGGGTTCGCCCTTCCTCGAGATCGGCCAACTCGCCGGCCACGGACTCTACGAGGACTGGATTCCGGCCGGAGGCATCGTCTGCGGCGTCGGGCGCGTGAGCGGCCGCGAGTGCCTGATCGTCGGCAACGACGCGACGGTGAAGGGCGGCACCTATTACCCGATCACCGTGCGCAAGCACCTGCGCGCGCAGGAAGTCGCGCTCGAGAACCGGCTGCCCTGCGTCTACCTCGTCGATTCCGGCGGCGCCTTCCTGCCGCGCCAGGACGACGTATTCCCGGACCGCGAGCATTTCGGCCGGATCTTCTACAACCAGGCGCAGATGTCGGCCCGAGGCATTCCGCAACTCGCGGTGGTGATGGGCTCGTGCACGGCCGGCGGGGCGTACGTGCCGGCGATGTGCGACGAGGCCATCATCGTGCGCGAGCAGGGCACGATCTTCCTCGGCGGTCCGCCGCTGGTGCAGGCCGCGACGGGTGAGCGCGTGGACGCGGAAACACTCGGCGGCGGCGACGTGCACGCCCGGCAGTCGGGCGTCGTGGACCACCTCGCGGACAACGATGCACACGCCCTGTGGATGGCGCGTCGCCTGGTCGCGAACCTCAACCGCGACGGCTCGCGCGCTCCGCCCGAGCCATCACGCGCCCCGCGGTACGCGGCGGACGAGTTGTACGGCATCGTGCCGCGGGACACGCGCCATCCGTACGACGTCCGGGAAGTGATCGCGCGGCTGGTCGACGCCTCGGAATTCGACGAGTTCAAGGCGCTCTACGGCACCACGCTGGTCTGCGGCTACGCGCGCATCGCGGGTTACCCGGTCGGCATCGTCGCGAACAACGGCGTGCTGTTCTCGGAGTCGGCGCTCAAGGGCGCGCACTTCGTCGAGTTGTGCAATCGCCGGCGCATTCCGCTGGTCTTCCTGCAGAACATCACGGGCTTCATGGTGGGTCGCAAGTACGAGGCGGGTGGCATCGCGCGCGACGGCGCGAAGATGGTCACCGCCGTGGCCTGCGCATCGGTGCCGAAGTTCACCGTGATCATCGGCGGCTCGTTCGGCGCCGGCAATTACGCCATGTGCGGCCGTGCGTACGGCGGGCGCTTCCTGTGGACCTGGCCGAATTCCCGCATCTCGGTGATGGGCGGCGAGCAGGCGGCCACGGTGCTGGCGATCGTCAAGCGCGAGGGACTGCAGCGGCGCCAGGAGGCCTGGCCGGAGGCCAACGAGCAGGCCTTCAAGGACGAGATCCGTACGCAGTACGAGACGCAGGGACACCCGTACTACGCGAGTGCCCGGTTGTGGGACGACGGCGTGATCGACCCGGTCGACACTCGACACGTGCTCGCGCTGGCGCTCGGGACGGCCACGTGCCGGCCCGACGAAGGCGAGACGCCTTACGGCATCTTCAGGATGTGAGCCGATGCTGACCAGCCTGCTGATCGCGAACCGCGGCGAGATCGCCTGCCGGGTCATCCGCACGGCGCGCCGCCTAGGCCTGCGCACCATCGCGGTCTATTCCGCGGCGGATCGCGGGGCGCTGCACGTGCGCCTCGCCGACGAGGCCGTTTGCATCGGCCCCGCGGCGGCGCGCGAGAGCTACCTCGACGGTGCACGGATCCTGGCGGCGGCGCGCGAGACCCATGCGGCCGCGATTCATCCGGGCTATGGATTTCTGTCGGAGAACGCTGACTTCGCATCCGCCTGTGCGGACGCGGGCGTCATCTTCGTCGGTCCGCCGGCGACGGCCATCCAGCAGATGGGCTCGAAGAGCGCCGCGCGTCGCCTGATGTCGGCGGCCGGCGTGCCCGTGCTGCCGGGTTACGACGACGAGGACCAGCAGGACGCCACCCTGGCGGCGGCCGCAGAGCGCGTCGGCTACCCGCTGCTGATCAAGCCGACCGCGGGCGGCGGCGGCAAGGGCATGCGGATCGTGCGCAGTGCCGGCGAGTTTGCCGAGGCGCTGGCGGGAGCGCGGCGCGAGGCAGCCAAGGCCTTCGGCGATCCGCGCGTGCTGCTCGAGCGTTTCGTCGAGCAGGGGCGGCACGTCGAGATCCAGGTGTTCGCCGATGCGACGGGGCAGGCCATCCACCTGTTCGAGCGCGACTGCTCACTGCAGCGTCGCCACCAGAAGGTCATCGAGGAGGCACCTGCCCCCGGGCTCGACGAGGCCACCCGGTCGCGCATGGGCGCGGCTGCCGTCGCCGCGGCACGCGCCGTCGGTTATCGCGGTGCCGGGACGGTCGAGTTCCTGTACGACGGTCGCGAGTTCTATTTCCTCGAGATGAACACGCGTCTGCAGGTCGAGCACCCGGTGACCGAAGCGATCACCGGCCAGGATCTCGTCGAGTGGCAACTGCGCGTCGCGTCGGGCGAACCGCTGCCGCTCACGCAGGAGCAACTGACCCGCCGAGGCCATGCGGTGGAGGCGAGGCTCTATGCCGAAGATCCCGAACGCGGCTTCCTGCCGTCGACCGGCGTCCTGTCGCGGCTCGAGTTGCCGCTCACGGTCCCCGACGTCCGCGTCGACGCCGGCGTGGAGACGGGCGACGAAGTGAGCGTCCACTACGATCCGATGATCGCCAAGATCATCGCATGGGGTCCCGATCGCACGACGGCGCTGGCGCGGTTGCGCAGCGCGCTCGAGAGCACCGAAGTGGAAGGCGTGCGCACCAACGCGCGCTTCCTGTGGGACGTGCTCGGCGCGGAGCCCGTGCAGCAGGGACGGGTCAGCACGCGGCTGCTGGAGCAGGCCCTGCAGCCGGTCGTCGGCGTGCCGACGGAAGAGGAAGAGGATGCCTGGTTGCTCGCGGCCGCGATCGCTGCGCGGCACCTGCCAGGCGATGCGCGCGGGCACGCACACGCCGCGGCGAGTCCCTGGGACTCGGCCACGGGCTTTCGCCTCAATGGACCGGCAACCATCCGGGTAGCGCTGCGACTGCGCGAGGCCGCCCGCTGGTACCGGCTCGAGCGCCTCGCGTCCGACGACCGCGTCGAGCCGTCGCCCGGCGGCGTGTGGCGCGTGGTGCACGAGAGTCGCGAGCATCGTGTCGAATGGCGCGACGGCGATGCGAACACTGCGCGCGCCCGTGTCGACGGTCGACCGGTCACGGCACGCTATGAACTCGATCACGACCACTGCGTGATCCGTCGGCAGTGCCTGCGTTTCGATTTCTGCGAAGACACCGGTGCGGAGCGCCGCGCCTCGGCCGAGCACGAGGGGCATTTCCGCGCGCCGATGCCGGGGCACGTGCTCGACGTGCGGGTCGCTCCGGGCCAGGACGTCGCGGCGGGCGCGGTGCTGATGGTGCTCGAGGCCATGAAGATGGAGCACTCGCTGACGGCCCCGTGGGACGGTCGCGTGACCGCGTTGAGCGTCCAGACGGGCGACCGGGTCGAGGAGGGCGCGGACCTCGTGCAGCTGCGACCTTCGACCGAAGTCTGACTGCGGCAACCCGCAAGACTGGAATGAGTCTCTTTTGCTAGACTCCGCGCCGACTTACGTCGCCCCTCGTGCCCGTTCCGGGCCCCCCGGGCCGGCACTAAGGCGGAGGATGGATGAGTTCCGACGGAGCCTTGTTCGAGGCTCGCTCGATCAATGCCTGGCGCGGTGACCGCCACATCCTGAGGGATGTGTCCTTCACGATCCGGCCCGGCGAGTTTCTCAAGGTCACGGGTCCCAACGGCGTCGGCAAGACCACGCTGTTGCGGGTGATCTGCGGCCTGCTGCCGGCCGAGACCGGTGAGCTCTACTGGCGCAACCAGCCCGTGCGCGGCCGCCGCGACGAGTTCCACGCGGAGATGGCGTACCTCGGCCACCTGAACTCGCTGAAGGCCGACCTCACCGCCCGCGAGAACCTGAAGTTCCTCGCGGGCCTGCGCGAGAGCCTGACCGACGAAGACATCGACGCGGCCCTCGAGCGCGTCGGCATCCTGTCGCGCGGAGACCTGCCGGCACGTTCGCTGTCGGCGGGGCAGAAGCGCCGCCTCGCGCTGGCGCGCCTCGTGCTTGCCAATGCGGCGTTCTGGGTGCTCGACGAGCCGGTCACCAACCTCGACACGGCCGGCATCGAACTGGTCGAAGCCCTGATCCACGAACACGTCTCGCGGGGCGGACTCGCGATCGCCGCCGCGCACCAGCGCCTGCTCGACGATGCGACGATCCTGCGCCGGCTGGAGCTCGAGCCATGAATCGCACGCCGATCACGCGCGCTGCCCGCCTGGTGTTCCAGCGTGACCTCACCCTGGCCTGGCGTCGCTGGGACGAGGTCACCCAACCGCTCATCTTCTACGTGGTCGTCACCACGATGTTCCCGCTCGCAACCACCCCGGATCTCAGCCAGCTGCGCGTGATCTCGGGCGGCATCGTGTGGGTCGCCGCGCTGCTCGCCTCGCTGCTCGCGCTGGAAGCGCTGTTCCGCGCGGACGTCGAGGATGGCACCACGGAGCAATGGGTGCTGTCGGGGCAGCCGCTCGGCTGGCTGCTGCTCGCCAAGACCGGGGCCCACTGGGTGCTGACGGGCCTGCCGCTGGTCGTCATGTCGCCGATCGTCGGCACGGCCCTCGGGCTGCCGGGCGAGGCATGGGGCACGCTGGTGCTGTCCCTCCTGCTCGGGACGGGTACCCTGTCCGTCCTGGGCGGCATCGGGGCCGCGTTGACCGTCGGCGTGCGTCGCGGCAGCGTGCTGCTGTCGCTGCTGGTTCTGCCGCTCGCGATGCCGCTGCTGATCTTCGGCGCCCGGGCGGTCGGCATGGCCATGGACGGCGAGTCGCCCGCGGGTCCGCTGCAGCTGCTGGCGGCCATTTTCTTCGGCGTGCTGAGCCTCGGGCCGCTGGCCATGTCCGCCGCAATACGTATTAGCGTCGAGAACTGATCGCGTTTTCAGGAGTCACAGGCAAATCATGTGGTTGTGGTTTCATAAGCTCGCGTCGCCCCCGCACGCGTACCGCCTGCTCGGCAAGATGGCCCCGTGGTTCGGGTGGTCGTCCCTGGTCCTGATCGTGGTCGCCGCCTGGTGGGGCCTGTTCAAGGTGCCGCCGGACTACCAGCAGGGCGATGCCTTCCGGATCCTGTACGTGCATGCGCCGGCCGCGTGGATGTCGATGTTCACGTACGTCGTGATGGCGGTCGCGGCGGGTATCGCGCTGATCTGGCGCATCAAGCTGGCCCACGCCGCCTCGGCGGCCTGCGCGCCGATCGGCGCGTCCTTCACGTTCCTCGCCCTGGCGACCGGCTCGATCTGGGGCAAGCCGATGTGGGGCACGTGGTGGGTCTGGGATGCGCGCCTCACCTCCGAGCTGCTGCTGCTGTTCCTCTACCTCGGCTACATGGCCCTGCGCGCGTCCTTCGACGAGGCCCAGCGCGCGGACCGGGCCAGCGCGGTGCTCGCGATCGTCGGCGTGATCAACATCCCGATCATCCATTACTCGGTGAAGTGGTGGACGACGCTGCACCAGGCCGCCAGTGTGACCAAGCTCGCCAAACCGTCGATCGCGCTGGTGATGCTGGTGCCGCTGTTCATCATGATCATCGGTTTCCAGCTCTACTTCGGCTGGGCCATCTGCCGCCGGCTGCGTGGCGAGATCCTGCGCCGTGAGCGCAATGCGCTCTGGCTCAAGGAGGTCAGCTAAATCATGGACTTGCAAAGTAAACTTGCGATGGGAGGTTACGGCGCGTTCGTCTGGAGCGCGTACGGCCTCGCCCTGCTGGTGCTGTTGTGGAACTACTGGTCGGCGCGTCGCAGCGAAGCCGAAGCCCAGTCGAGCGCCCAGCGCCGCAACGAAATTTCACGGGAGAACCGCTCATGACTCCTCGCCAGAAGCGCATGGTGACGGTCGCCGTCATCGTCGTCGGTGTCGGCATCGCCACGACCTTTGCCCTGCAGGCCTTCAACAAGAACCTGCTCTATTACTACAGCCCGACGCAGATCGCGGCCGGCGAGGCGCCGAGCGCGCGCAGCTTCCGCGTGGGCGGCCTCGTGGAGAACGGCAGCTTCAAGCGTGCCGAGGGCAGCCTCGAAGCGCACTTCACGCTGACCGACTTCAACAAGGAGATCACCGTGCAGTACACCGGCGTGCTCCCGGACCTGTTCCGCGAGGGGCAGGGCGTCATCGCGCGCGGCAAGCTCGGGGACGGCGGCGTCTTCGTGGCCGAGGAAGTGCTCGCCAAGCACGACGAGAACTACATGCCGCCCGAAGTGAAGCAGAGCCTGCAAGGCCACATGGATGCGGCCAACGCCGCGGGAGGCACTGCTCCCGCGCCTGCCGCCGCCGCCGCGCCCGGCAGCACCTGATCCGGCGACCCACGGGAGGATCCATCGATGGTCGTCGAACTCGGACTATTCTCGCTCAGCCTCGCGCTGATGATCGCCGTGGCCCAGGCTTTCCTCGGCATCGCGGGCGCCCAGGTGGGCAACCGGCGCTGGATGAACGCCGTGCGTCCCGCCGTTGCCGGCCAGTGGGTCTTCGTGGCCATGGCCTTCGGCGTCCTGCTTTACGCGTTCTACCAGAACGACTTCTCCGTGCTGTACGTGGCCAACAACTCCAATTCGGAGCTGCCGACGTTCTATCGGTTCACGGCCGCCTGGGGAGCCCATGAAGGCTCCCTGTTGCTCTGGGCCTTCGCGCTGTCGACCTGGACATTCGCGGTCGCGGCTTTCAGCCGCAATCTGCCGGAGACCTTCGCCTCGCGCGTCATGGGCGTGCTCGGCGTCGTCAGCATCGGCTTCCTGTCGTTCATCCTGTTCACCTCGAATCCGTTCGAGCGACTGATCCCGGCGGCGCCGGACGGCCGCGACCTCAACCCGCTGCTGCAGGATTTCGCGCTCGCGGTGCACCCGCCGACGCTGTATGCAGGCTACGTCGGCTCGGCGGTCGCGTTTGCCTTCGCCGTGGCGGCCATGCTCGAGGGCCATCTCGACGAGAAATGGGCGCGCTGGACGCGGCCGTGGACCACGATCTCCTGGCTGTTCCTCACGCTCGGCATCGCCGGCGGCAGCTGGTGGGCCTACTACGAACTCGGCTGGGGCGGCTGGTGGTTCTGGGACCCGGTCGAGAACGCGTCGTTCATGCCCTGGCTGGTCGGCACGGCGCTGATCCACTCGCTGGCCGTGACCGAAAAGCGCGGCCTGTTCAAGAGCTGGACGCTCCTGCTCGCCATCATCCAGTTCTCGCTGAGCCTCGTGGGCACTTTCCTCGTGCGCTCCGGCGTGCTGGTGTCGGTGCATTCGTTCGCCTCCGATCCGAGCCGCGGCCTGTTCCTGCTGCTGTTCCTCGGCGTGGTGATCGGCGGCTCGCTCGCGCTGTACGCGTGGCGCGGCGAGGCCTTCCGCACGCGCGGCGGCTTCGACGTGGTCTCGCGCGAATCGTTCCTGATGTTCAACAACGTGCTGCTGGTCGTGGCCGCGGCGCTGATCCTCGTCGGCACGCTGTACCCGCTGTTCCTCGACGCGTTGAACATGGGCAAGATCTCGGTCGGGCCGCCGTACTTCAACGTCGTGTTCCTGATCCCGACGGTGCCGCTGCTGTTCCTGCTCGCCGTCGGTGCGCACGCCAGCTGGAAGAAAGGGCAGCTCCAGGAGATGAAGGGCCCGCTCGCGGTGCTCGGCGCCGTCGCCGCGGTCTTCGCGGTGGTGGTCACCATGGCGGCCTACAAGGGCTTCACCATCATGGGCGCGGTCGGCCTCGCGGCCGGCGTGTGGGTGATCCTCAGCTCGCTCTGGGATCCGGTGCAGCGCTGGCGCCGGAAGCAGACAATCTCACGTGGGCTGCTCGGCATGTCGATCGCCCACATCGGCGTCGGCGTGTTCGCGATCGGCGTGACCGTGGTGCAGATGTACAAGATCGAGAAGGACATCGCCCTGAAGCCGGGCGAGTCGTACACGCTGCAGGACTACACCTTCACGTTCAACGGCACGAAGGAACTCGAAGGCCCGAACTACACGGCCATCCAGTCCGAAGTGACCATCACGCGCGACGGCAAGGTCATCTCGGTGCAGCACCCGCAGAAGCGCGTCTACCGGGTGCAGAAGAGCCCGATGACCGAGGCGGGCCTCGAGTGGACGTGGAACCGCGACCTGTTCGTCGCCATGGGTGAAGACCTCGGCGGCGGCTCGTGGAGCCTGCGCCTGCAGTACAAGCCGCTCGTCCGCTTCATCTGGCTGGGCGCCATCATCATGGCGCTCGGCGGCCTGCTCGCCATCACCGATCGCCGCTTCCTCAGGCAGCGCGCGCCGGCGTCCGACAAGGTCGGCGCGCCCGGCACGGTCAAGGCCACCTGAGCCGGGGTCCGCATCATGTGGAAATTCGTCGTTCCCTTCGTCCTGTTCATCATCCTCGGCGCGTTCCTGTGGGTCGGCCTGAACCGCGACCCGTCGTACGTGCCTTCGCCGCTGATCGGCAAGCCGGCGCCGGAGTTCACCCTGCCGAGCCTGCAGGACCCGTCCTACCAGGTCGCCTCGAAGGAGATGATGGGCAAGACGTGGATCCTCAACGTCTGGGGCACGTGGTGCGGCGGCTGCCGCGAGGAGCATCCGACCTGGGTCGCGATCGCGCAGCAGGGCACGGTGCCGATCATCGGGCTCAACTGGCGTGACGACAATGCGTCGGCGCAGGAGTGGCTGCGCCAGCTCGGCAATCCGTACGCGGCCGTGGCCACCGACCACGACGGACGCACGGCGATCGACTGGGGCGTCTACGGCGCGCCGGAGACGTTCCTCATCGGTCCGGACGGCAAGATCATCTACAAGCACATCGCACCAATGACCTTCGACGTCTGGGCGAAAGAGTTCCTGCCGCGCATCCAGGCGGCTCAGGCTGGCCAAGGGGCGCAGTCGTGAGCCGGCTCGGATTCCTGCGCGCGGGCCTCGTGGCGGTCGGCATCGCCTTCGCGGGCCTCGGCTACGCGATCGACACGGAGCGCGACTTCGCCGATCCCGTCCTGCAGGCGCGTTACGAAGGCATCACCAAGGAACTGCGCTGCCTCGTCTGCCAGAACGAGACCATCGCCGACTCGAATGCCGACCTCGCCATCGACCTGCGCCGCGAAGTGCACAAGATGATCGCCGACGGCAAGACCGACGAAGAGATCAAGGAATTCATGCTGAACCGGTACGGCGACTTCGTGCTCTACAAGCCGCGGATCACGGGCAAGACCGTGATCCTCTGGGGCGCGCCCGTGCTCATGCTGCTGTTCGGCGTCGTGGCCGCGGGGCGATTCATCCGCAAGCGCGCCGAGGAAGCCGACATTCCCACCGAAACCGACCAAGCAGGCCCGGAGGCCGGCCAATCGTGACTGCTTTCATCCTCGTCTGTGCCGTCATGCTGCTGGCGGCCACTGCCGTCATCGTCCTGCCGCTGCTGCGCCCCGTCCCGTCCACCGTGAAAGGTCAGCCGGCCCTGCCGCCGTCGATCGTGCCCGCCCTGGCGATCGGCCTGCTGCTCGCGGGCGGCGGCTACGCGATGTATCGCCACGCCTCGAGCTTCCCCTGGCAGGATCCGCGACTCGCCGCGCCCGTGCCGGCCGGCCATGGCGACATGAACGAACAGTCGATCGCCGAAATCACGCGCCAGCTCGAGGCGAAGGTGGCCGCGAATCCGACGGACGTCGATGGCCTGCGCATGCTGGCCCGCACCTACCTGATGACCAATCGTCCGCGCGATGCGATCACGGCCTACCAGAAGGCGATTGCGGTCGTCGGCGACAAGGACCCCGGCCTCAACCTCGACCTCGCCGAGGCGATGATCCTGGCCGAGGATCCCGCGCAGCAGGCGCAGGCGACGCAGCTGGTTTCCACGGCGCTCGCCGCGGACGGCAATAACCAGAAGGCGCTGTGGTACTCGGGCGTGCTCGCCTACAAGGCCAATGACCTCGCGACCGCCAAGGCGCGCTGGACGCACCTGATCGAGCAGAACCCGCCGCCGGAAGTGCGCCAGATCGTCGAGCAGCAATTGTCCGCGCTCGGCGTCAATGTCCCGGCCGCGGCAACTCCGGCGGCGCCCGCAGAGGGGGCCGGCATGGCGGCGTCGGACTCGGCGACCACCGCTCCCCAGGGTCGCCAGATCCGCATCAGCGTGTCGATCGATCCGGCGCTGAAGGACAAGGCGAAGCCGGGCACCGTGGTTTTCGTGGCCGCCCGCGAGCCCGGCATTCCGGGGCCGCCGCTGGCGGCCACGCGCCTCACGACCGACCAGTTGCCGACGACGATCGTGCTGAGCGACGCCGACGCGATGGTCGACGGCCGGAACCTGTCGTCGGTAAACGATGTCGAGGTGGTCGCGCGCGTCGCGTTCGGCGGGTCGCCGATGGCGGCCAGCGGCGATCTCGTCGGCACCTCGCTGCAGAAGAAGGGCGGGCCCACCGATCTCGCCGTGACGATCTCGAAAGTCCAGCCCTGACGGTGTTGCGCTCGATCCACCTGCGCTTCGGCCGGCTGCCGTCCGGGCTGGTGTCGTACCCGCGCGTGCTGTTCACGCGCCGCCCCGCGCTCGCCGCCGTCAAGGATCCCCCGGAGTTCCGCGCGCACGTCGAGCAGGTGGTGATTGCGGCGGGCGACGTCGCGCGCTACGCACGGGTGTGCGGATTCGACGGCAGTGCGGTCGTGCCCGCAACCTATCCGCACATCCTCGCGGCGCCGTTGCACCTGAAGATCTTCGCGGCCGCGGCGTTCCCGCTGCGACCGATGGGCCTGCTGCACGTCGCCAATCGCATCGAGACGCTCGGCAAGCTGGCCGCGGGGATGACCGTCGCCGTCGACGTGGCCGTCCGGGGCTATCGCAATACCGACGCAGGCTGGGCATTCGACCTCGAGAGCCAGCTCTCGAGTCGCGGCAAACCCGTGTGGCGCGAGACGAGTTCCTACCTGTCGCGCTGGGAGGACGCGAGCGAGCGTCCGGGCGGGCGGCCGCCCCGTCCCCCGCGGGTGCCGCGCCATGCGCAGGTGCTGGACGAGTTCGACGTGACGCTGCGCACGGCCTGGGACTACGCGCGCGTGTCCTGGGACTACAACCCGATCCACCTCAGCGACCCGACGGCGCGGCTGTTCGGCCTGCGCGGGGCGATCTCGCATGGCATGTGGTCGCTGGCGCGCCTGCTGGCCCGGCCGTGCGCGCCGCTGCCCGCACGTGCACAGATCGACGCGCGGTTCCTGGTACCGGTGTCGTTGCCCGCGCGGGTCGCGGTCAAGGAATGGTCGGAGGAGGGTGGGACACGCCGCGCGCTGTGCGATGCACGCAGCGGGCGTGCCCACCTGTACGTCGCGCTGGGGCCTAGCGCGGCTTGACGATCAGCGCGTCGTCGACGCGCTTCACGCCCGTCACGTCGCCCGCGATCTTGAGCGCGCGCTGCTTCATGCCTTCACCGGTCACGAAGCCCGAGAGCTGCACGATGCCGCCCTCGGTCTCGACATTGATCTGGCCGCTCTTCACGTCGGCCGCGTCCATCAGCGCCGCCTTCACCTTGCCGGTGAGGACGCTGTCGTCGAGCTTGGTGCCGACGCTGGTCGACGGGTGCAGGGCGATGCTGTTGCGCACCTGCTTCACGCCCTGGATGTCGCGCGTGATGCGCTCGGCGGTGGCCTTCTCGGCCTCCGAGGACACGAAGCCGGACAACTGCACGATGCCGAGGTAGGTCCCGACGTTGATCTTCGTGGCATGCGTGTCCTTGTGATCGAGCAGCGCGGCCTTCACCTGCGCAGTGATCGCCGCATCGTCGAGTTCCTCGCCGGCCGTGACCTTGGCATGGGCCGGAACGGCGACGACGAAAGCGAACGCAGCGACAGCGGCGAGCAGGGGTCGGAACATGCGGGCCTCCTTGCGACCGGGGGTCGCATTGCATCCTGACGAAAGTGTAAGACCTTCGACCGCCGGCGGGGTTCCCCGCGGGCCCTCGCCTTGGAAAAGACGGGCCGGGCGTGGGATCATGGCCGGATGACCCGCATTCCCGCGCTCGAGGGCGCCTGCAACTTCCGCGATTTCGGCGGCTACGCGACCCGCGATGGCCGTCGCGTGCGCCGCGGCCGCTATTTCCGCTCGGGGGCGATGCATCGGTTCACCGAGCGCGACCGGCAGGTCGTGGCGGGCTACGGCCTGCAGCTCGTGTGCGACCTGCGCCGGCCCGACGAACGCGAACGTCAGCCCAACCCGGATTTCGGCCGCGACGTCGACCAGCTCGCGTGGAGCGATACGCAGGACGTCGGGCTCGCGAAGTCGCTGCCGGATCCCGCGTCGATGACGCACGAACTGGCGCGCAAGGTGATGATCCGTCATTACGCGGGCATGCCTACGCGACTCGCGCCCCACGTCGGCGGCCTGTGGGCCGCGCTGCAGCGCCAGCCGCAGGGACCGCTCGTGATCCACTGCACCGCGGGCAAGGACCGCACCGGCTTCGTGGTGGCGCTGCTGCTCACCATGCTCGGCGTGCCGCGCGAGACCGTGTTCGAGGACTACCTGCTCACCAATCGCACCGCGGACCTGCGTGCCCGCCTGCGCGAGGACGAGACGGGACTCGGCATTCCGCAGGGGCGCCGCTACATGGTCGAGATGCCGTCGGCGGCCCTCGACGCGGTCCTTGCCGCCGATGCCGCTTACCTGGATGCCGCATTCGCGGACATCGATGCCACGCACGGCAGCGTCGAGCGCTACCTGCACGACGTGCACGGGGTCGCTGCGACGGCGCAGGCGCGGATCGCCGACGCCATGCTCGAGTCCGCCTGAGCCCGAGGGAGACGACACGATGAAGCCCGCGTTCCTGAGCCCGGCGCTCGGCTGGGTGGCCTGCCTCGTATCGCTGTCGTCCTGGGCCGAGCCGGTCCCCGCGCCGCGCGACGTTCCGTACCCGGGCACCGTGCAACTCGTGGTCGACGCGACCGACACCGATCATCGCGTCTTCCAGGTCCGTGAAAGCGTGCCCGTGGCACCGGGCCCCGTGGTGCTGCTCTATCCGAAGTGGTTGCCGGGCAATCACTCGACCACGGGCAACGTCGAATTGCTGGCGGGCCTGGTGGTCACGGGGCAGCCGGGCGCACGGCGCCTCGACTGGCGGCGCGATGCGGAGAACATGCACGCGTTCCATCTCGACGTGCCCGCCGGCGTGAGCTCCCTCGACCTGCAGTTCCAGTTCCTCACGCCGATGCTGGACGAGCAGGGCCGGCGCAGCGTCACGCCCGACCTGTTGCGCGTGCACTGGGAGAAGGCGCTGCTGTATCCCGCCGGGTACTACGCGCGGCAGATCCCGTTTGCGGCCAGCGTGCGCCTGCCCGCCGGCTGGTCCTTTGCGTCCGCGCTCGACGGGGCCCAGCGTGCGGGCGATACGGTGACGTTCGCACCGGTGGCGCTCGAGATGCTGGTCGATTCGCCGCTGTATGCGGGCCGGTACTACCGTCGTTACGACCTCGACACCGATGCGCGCGCTCCCGTGCGCCTCAACGTCTTCGCCGAGCGGGCGTCGGAACTGGAAGCGAGCGCGAGCCAGGTCGCGGCCCACCAGCGGCTCGTGCGCGAGGAACTCGCGCTGTTCGGCAGCCGTCATTTTCGTCACTACGATTTCCTGCTCGCGATTTCCGACAACCTGTCCGGCATCGGCCTCGAGCACCATCAGTCGAGCGAGAACGGCGTCGGCACCGGCTATTTCAGCGACTGGACGGGCACGGCGGCGGGGCGCGACCTGCTCGCGCACGAGATGGAGCATTCCTGGAACGGCAAGTTCCGCCGGCCGGCCGATCTCGCCACGCCCAGCTACGACGTGCCGATGCACAGCAGTCTCCTGTGGGTGTACGAGGGCATGACGGAGTTCTGGGGCGCGGTGCTCGCGACGCGCGCCGGCCTGTGGTCGCAGGACTATGCGCGCGACGTGCTCGCCAACTACGCCGCTGCGTACGACCTCGGCCGGCCGGGACGCGAATGGCGCAACCTGCAGGACACGACCCAGCAGCCGATCATCGCGTATCGCACGCCACAGACCTGGCCGAGCTGGCAGCGCGGCAAGGACTACTACACCGAAGGCCTCTTCCTGTGGCTCGACGTGGAAACCCGGCTGCGCGAGGCGACGCGCGGCCGGCGCTCGCTCGACGACTTCGCGCGCCGCTTCTTCGGCGTGCAGGACGGCGAACTCGGGCCGTTGACCTACACGCGCGCGGACGTGGTGGCGACCCTCGGCGAACTCGCCCCGCTCGACTGGGATGCTTTCCTGCGCGAGCGGGTCGAAGGCCACGGGCCCGGCGCGCCGCTCGACGGCCTCGCGCGCGGCGGCTGGAAGCTGGTGTACACGGAGAATCCCTCGTCCTACGCGGTGGCGCAGGCGGCGTCGAGCAAGCAGGCGAACTTCGCGTGGTCGCTCGGGCTCGTGGTCGACAATGCCGACGGCCGCATCGCCGAAGTGCTGTGGAACAGTCCCGCGTACCGCGCCGGACTCGCGCCCGGCATGCAACTGCTCGCGATCGGCAACCGGGCATGGTCGCAGGACCTGCTGAAGGAAGCGATCCAGGCGGCGCGCGGGGGGCAGGGCACCATCGACCTGCTGGTGCGCAACGTCGACACGTTCCAGACCGCACGCATCGATTACCACGGCGGACTGCGCTATCCGCACCTGCAGCGCATCGAGGGCACGCCGGACCGACTCGCCGAGCTCTTCGCGCCGCGCACCCGGCCGTGACGGCCGGGGCTGTTCACCACTTCAGGTCGTCGGGGACCACGAAGTCCTTGTAGGGGTCGTCCTCGGCAGGCGCGGCGGGCTCGCTCGCCCCCAGTTCGATGACCGCGGTCGGGTGGCGCTCCCGCACCTGGGCCGCTGCCTCCGGTGGCAGCAGGTCGGCGCGGCCGCCCCAGCGCACGATCACCAGAGTGCCGGCCACGATGCGCGCGCGCTGCTCCGGCGAGACCGCGAGCCGGCGCACCTTGCCGTTGGCGACGAAGTTGAAGTAGTCGTCGCTGTCCTCGGCGCGCGGCACCCGATGTTGCTCGATGATCTGGGTGATCTCGGCGGCGCGGGCCCGGGCCTGCGCCTTCTCCTGCTGCCTGCGATTCAGCTCGGCGTCGCGCGCGGCCTTCTCCGCCTGCGCCTTGAGCACGGCGGGGCTCGGGCCCGGTGCGGCCGTCTTCGGCCTGTCCTTCTTCGGGGCGCGCGTGTGCTGGTGCTGCTGCTGACGGGCCTGCTGCTCGGCCTGGCGGGCCTGCTTCTCGGTCACCAGTCCTGCCCGGAGGAGCTGGTCGCGCAGGGAATCGCTCATCGCACGGTCCATTCCGCGGCGGTTGGGACCGCGGATTGTACGCAAGACTAGCGGTCGACGGGCGGGCTCTTGCGCATCAGCGTGCTCTTGCCGAACAGCGACTCCACGAGGTCCACCGCGAGCCGGGCCGTGCGATTGTGCACGTCGAGCGCCGGGTTCAGTTCCATCACGTCGAGCGAGCGCAGCTGGCCCGTGTCCGCGATCATCTCCATGCAGAGCTGCGCCTCGCGGTAGGTCGGGCCGCCGGGCACGGTCGTCGCGACGCCCGGGGCGATCTCGGGGTCGAGGAAGTCGACGTCGAAGCTGACGTGCACGTGGGTGTCGGCATCGACGCCGAGCAGCGCCTGCTCCAGCGTGTGGCGCATGCCCATCTCGTCGATGTAGCGCATGTCGAAGACCTCCAGCCCCTGCTCGTGCACGAAGCGCCTTTCGCCTGCGTCGACGCTGCGGATGCCGATCTGCCGGATGTCGGCCGCGGCGACCGCGGGCACTGCTCCCGCCAGCTCGGTCAGCTCGCGCGGTCCGTGGCCGCACAGGCACGCGACCGGCATGCCGTGCAGCGTCCCGGACGGCGAGATCTCGCGGGTGTTGAAGTCGGCATGTGCGTCGAGCCAGAGCACGCGCAGCTTGCGGCGCTCCTGGCGGCAATGGCGTGCGACCGCGGCGATCGAGCCGATGGCGAGGCAGTGGTCGCCGCCGAGCAGGATCGGCAGGTGATCGCGGGCGAGCTCGCTCGTGACCAGTGCAAACACGGCCTGGTTCCAGGCGGTGACCTCAGGCAGGTGGCAATAGCCGTCGACGGGAGGCGTCGACGGCTTGTGGGGCCCGGCGAGATTGCCGCAGTCGTGCACCTCGAGACCGCGTGCCTGCAACGCCGCCTGCAGGCCGGCGACCCGCATCGCTTCCGGGCCCATCGACGCTCCGCGCGAACCCGCGCCGACGTCGGTGGGTGCGCCGATGAGGCTGATCGGGCGGCTCACGGTGGGCTCCCGGCGCCGCGCGCGGGCAGGGTGGTCAGTGGCGTCATGTGCTGTCCCCCGAAGGCTCACGGGTCGGAGCCGGCGATAGTGTCGGCGCGACGACCGGCAAACGAAAAGACAGGAAATGATGCAGAACTTGACGAAGATTGACCAGATCGCAAGACTCCGTTGCGCAAACTGTTCAATCGGGTGGGGTAGGGAGATGGACGACCTGGACAGGCGGCTGCTCGGCCTGCTGCGCGACGACGGCCGCGCATCGATCGCCGCGCTCGCCAAGCAACTGCACGTGGCACGGGGCACGGTGCAGAATCGCCTCGCGCGCCTCGAGGCGGACGGCACGATCGTCGGCTACAGCGTGCGCCTGCGGCCGCAGCACGAGGAGCAGCAGATCCGCGGGCTGATGACCGTGGCCGTGTCCGGCAATCGCCTCGAAGCCGTGCTCAAGGCACTGCGGCGCGAGCCCGCCGTGACCGCGCTGCACACCACCAACGGCCGGTGGGACCTCGTCGCGGAACTCGCCGCCGACAACCTGCAGGCATTCGACGCCGTGCTCACGCGCATCCGCCAGCTCGACGGCATCGCCAGCACCGAAACGTCCCTGCTACTCTCGACGCACAAGACCTGAAGGAGTCCGTATGTCCGACTGTCGCCTGCTGTCGTCTTTTGCCTGGTCGCTCGGAGCGACCATCCTGCTGGCCGGGATGCCGCAAGCACGGGCTGCCGACGACGGCGAGGCGGATTTCCGCTCGCTGTACCGCGAGCTCGTCGAGATCAACACCACGCTCTCGGTCGGCAGCTGCACGCAGGCTGCCGAGGCCATGGCCGCACGCCTGCAGTTGGCTGGCCTGCCGAAGGAGGCGATGGAGATCATCGTGCCGCCGGAGCATCCGAAGGACGGCGCGCTGATTGCCACGCTGCCCGGGAAGGATCGCAAGGCCCCGGCCGTGATGCTGCTCGCGCACATCGACGTGGTCGAGGCGAAGCGTGAGGACTGGGAGCGCGACCCCTTCAAGCTCGTCGAGGAGAACGGCTTCTTCTACGGTCGCGGCGTGAGCGACGACAAGGCGATGGCCGCCGTCTTCACCGACTTGCTGATCCGCTTCCACCGCGAGGGTTTCCAGCCGCGGCGCGACGTGCGCCTCGCGCTCACTTGCGGCGAAGAAACCTCCGAGCATTTCGACGGGGTGGAATGGCTGCTGAAGAACCGGCCCGAGACGATGCAGGCCGGTATCGTGCTGAACGAAGGCTCGGGCGGCTTGCTCGACGCGCAGGGCCAGCCGGTGTCGCTCGGCATCCAGGCGGGCGAGAAGGTCTACCAGGATTTCCGGCTCGAGACGACGAACGTCGGCGGCCACAGCTCGCTGCCGGTGCGCGTCAATGCGATCACGCAGCTGGCGGCGGGTCTCGAGCGTCTCGGCGCCTACCAGTTCCCGGTCCGCCTCAACGACACGACCCGCGCGTACTTCAGCAAGCAGGCGAAACTGCAGAAGGACCCGCAGATCGCCGCCGACATGCGTGCGATCGTCGCGAATCCCGACGACGCGGACGCCGCGGCCCGCCTGTGGACGGCCAACCCGGGCTGGAACGGCATGCTGCGCACGACCTGCGTCGCCACCCAGATCAACGGCGGGCACGCGCCGAACGCGCTGCCGCAACGCGCGACCGCCAACGTCAATTGCCGCATCCTGCCGGGCCAGGACATCGACGACGTGCAGGCCGAGCTGCAGCGCGTCGTGGCCGACGACGGCATCCACATCTCGATTTCCCAGATGCGCGGGCTCAGCTCGCCGGTGCCGCCGCTGACGCCAGCGGTGCTCGATCCCGCGCGCAAGGTCGCCGCCAAGCTGTGGCCCGGCGTGCCGCTGGTGCCGACGATGTCGCCCGGCGCGACGGACGGTCGCTACCTCAACAATGCCGGGATCCACACCTACGGTCTCTCCGGCATGTTCCACGACGCCGACGGCAGCCACGCGCACGGCCTCAACGAGCGCATCCGCGTGAAGTCGCTGCTCGACGGCCGCCGCTTCCTGTACGAGGTCGTCAAGATCTACGCGCAGCAGAAGGGCTGAGCGGCGTCGACGATGGCGCAGGGTCCGATCAAGCTGCTGTTGCCGGAGCTCGAGGCCGAGGTGGTCGGCGAGGCGCTCGAGCTGTACCTGCGTGCGCGCCGCGTGCCGGCCGATCCGCGCTTCGAGTATCGCTACCGCGCCGCGCAGACCGTCCTCGACGTGCTGCAGCGTCCCGTGGCGGACGAGGACGACCCGCCGCGACCGCTGCGTCGTCCCGCGCCCGAGGACTGAGTCGTGCGCCTGCCCGGACCGGACTTGATCGGCATGCTCTACGGCCTGTCGGAGATGGTGCTCGCGGCGGTCAAGCGCTCGCGTGGCGACGTCGTGCGCGCCGACCGCCATTCGCTGCGCCTGCTGTGGATGACGATCCTCGCGAGTGTCGCAGTGGCCGTGCTCGCGCCCGCGCTCGTGCCGGGCGCGCACTCGGGCTTGCTGGAGACCCTGTATCCGCTCGGGCTGCTGCTGTTCGTGCTCGGGCTCGCACTGCGCTGGTGGTCAATCGTGCACCTCGGCCGGTTCTTCACCGTCGACGTGGCGATCGCTGCGGACCATCGTGTCGTCGACACGGGGCCCTACCGTTTCCTGCGCCATCCGTCCTACAGCGGCCTGCTGCTCGCTTTCCTCGGCTTCGGCCTGTGCCTGTGCAACTGGGTCTCCGTCGCCGTGCTGCTGTTCCCGATCACGTTCGCCATCCTCGGTCGCATCGCGGTCGAGGAGGCGGCGCTGCGCCACTCGCTCGGCGCGGCCTACATCGACTACGCTCGGCGCACCCGCGCCCTGGTGCCCGGCCTTTACTGAGGATCCCGCATGAATCGACGCATCGTCCTGGCCCGCCGTCCCGTCGGCGCACCGACTCCCGACTGCTTCCGCCTCGAGGAAGTCCCGGAAGCGACGCCCGCCGAAGGCGAGGTGAAGCTGCAGACCCTGTATTTCTCGCTGGACCCGTACATGCGCAGCCGCATGTCGGACGCCGCGTCCTACGCGCAGCCGGTGGCCATCGACGGCGTGATGACGGCCGGCGCCGTCAGTCGCGTGGTGGAGTCCCGCGCGCCGAACCTGCGGGCTGGCGACCTGGTGCTCGGCGAGACGGGTTGGCAGGAGCGGCCGGTTGCGTCCGGCAAGGCGCTCATGAAGCTCGACATGGCGGGCGCCCCGGCGTCCTGGGCGCTCGGCGTGCTCGGCATGCCGGGGCTCACGGCGTACTACGGACTGCTCGAGATCGGCCAGCCCAAGCCGGGCGAGACCGTGGTCGTGGCTGCGGCCACGGGACCGGTCGGTTCCGTCGTCGGCCAGATCGCGAAGCTCAAGGGCTGTCGCGTGGTCGGCATCGCGGGCGGCGCCGACAAGTGCGAGTACGCGGTCCGGGAACTCGGGTTCGACGCGTGCCTCGATCACGGCGGCGACGACCTGCCGCAGCGCCTGGCCGCAGCCTGCCCGAAGGGCATCGACGTGTATTTCGAGAACGTCGGCGGCAAGGTCCTGCTCGCCGTGCTGCCGCTGCTCAACGTCGGCGCGCGCCTGCCGCTGTGCGGCGTCATCGCCTGGTACAACCTGACCGGCCTGCCGCAGGGCCCGGACTTCACGCCCATGCTGATGCGGGCGCTGCTGATGAAGCGCGCGAAGCTGCAGGGCTTCATCATCTCCGATCACTACGACCAGCGCCCGCGTTTCGTGAAGGACATGGCCGGCTGGCTGGCCGCCGGGCAGGTCAAGGTGCGCGAGGACGTCGTCGACGGGCTCGACCGCGCGCCCGAGGCGTTCATCGGCCTGCTGCAGGGTCGCAATTTCGGCAAGCTCGTGGTGCGCATCGGCGGGGCGTGATGGCCATCCAGTCGCTGTTCCCGACACAGGTCTACGTCGCGCGACTGCAGGGAGCCGGCTGGCAGGCGCTCAATCGCCGGCTGCTCGACGAGGCGCTGCAACTGCGCGAGGACGATGCGGGCGGGCGCGAGTGGTCGCGCACGCACTACCCGGGTGGCTACACGTCGTACGGCTCGCTGTGCCGCATGCACACGCTGTCGCCGACGTTCGCCACGCTCGGGCGCAAGCTCGAGCGGCACGTCGCGAAGTACGCGGCCGCGCTCGACCTCGACCTCGAGGGGCGCGCGCTGAGCCTGACCGATTGCTGGGTCAACATCATGCCGCGCGGCGTCACGCACTCGCTGCACCTCCACCCGCTGTCGACGATCAGCGGCACGTACTACGTGCGCACGCCGAAGGGCGCGCCGGGCCTCAAGTTCGAGGACCCGCGACTCGACCGCTACATGGCCGCGCCGCCGCGCAAGGTCCGCCACCGCGCGGCGAACCGGCCGTGGGTGACCGTGCCCGCGGCCGCCGGCAACGTGGTGCTGTTCGAGAGCTGGTTGCGCCACGAGGTGCCGCCGAACCCGGTCGCGTCCGAACGCGTCAGCATCAGCTTCAATTTCGGCTGGTTCTGACCCTCGGGGGTGGCGCGGGAGCCCGCGGCCCCGGACAATACGCGGGTCATGACTTCCGACGCGATCGTCGTTCAGGCCGCTCCCGCCGGCGCGCGCCAGCTGTTCCTGCTGTGCCACGGCTACGGCGCCAACGCCGAGGACCTCGTGCCGCTCGGGCAACGACTCGGCCGGGCCTTTGTCGAAGCCACGATCGTCAGCCTCGCCGCGCCCGAGCCGATGGGTTATCCGGGCGGACTGCAGTGGTTCTCGCTCGACGGCGTCAACGACATCAACCGCGTGACCCGGGTGGCGGAGGCGATGCCGGCCTTCCTGGCCCGCATCCGGGACTGGCAGCAGCGGTTGGGTCTCGGTGCGCGGGAGACGGCGCTCGTGGGATTCTCGCAGGGCTCGATCATGGTGCTCGAGGCGAGCGTGACGGAGCCGGCGCCGGCCGGGCGGGTGGTCGCGATCGCGGGACGGTTCGCGCGCCTGCCGAGCGCCGTCCCCGCGGAGGTGACCCTGCACCTGGTGCACGGCAAGGATGACGCGGTCGTGCCGTACCGGCACACGGTCGAGGCCGCGCACCGGCTGCTCGAACTCGGCGGCGACGTCACGGCCGACGTGCACCCGTTCGTCGGGCACGAGATCCCGGAGGAGACGATGGGTGTCGTGCTGCAAAGGCTGACGACACACGTGCCGCGGCGGCTGTGGGACGAGGCGATGCGCGCGGCGGATGAACCAGAGGACGGGAAGGACGCATGAAATCGGTGCTGGTGCTGTATTGGAGCCGACGCGGCCACACGGCGCGGATCGCGCGCGCGATCTGCGCGTCGATCGAGGCCGCCGGCGGGCGGGCGGCGATGATGGACGTCCAGGAGGCGATCCACGAAGGCGTCGACTGGACGCAGTATGACGTGGTGGCCGTGGGCGCGCCGGTGATCTACGGCACCTACGACGCGCCGTTCCTCGAGTACGTGAAGGCGAACCACGCGGCGCTCGACGGCAAGCCGAACAGCTTCTTCAACGTGTCCGTCGTTGCGCGGACGCCCGAGAAGGCGACCGTCGCGGGCAATCGCTACATGCAGAAATTCCTGGAACTCTCGCCCTGGAAGCCGCAGGACCTGAAGGTCATCGCGGGCAAGGTCGACTACCCGTCGTGGGCCTGGTACGAAGTGATCATGATCCAGATGATCATGAAGTTCACGCACGGACCGACCGACCGGCGCACCGTCATCGACTACACGCAGTGGGACGACGTCGCGGCGTACGGCCGCCACCTGCTCACCCTGGGCTGAGCTTGGGTCCGCTCCTGACCCTGCCGGTGCACGAGCAGCTCGTCGCGGCCCGCCGGTCGGGTGCCGCGACGGCGCGCTGCTCGCTCGACCTCGGGCGCACGCAGGTCGACGTCGCGATTGCCACCAGCGACTGGCGCAGCGACGACCGGTGCTATCCGTTCCTCGAGCGCTGCAAGGACCGCACGGTCTATCACTGGGATGGTGAGGCGTTCGGCCCCGTCGCGCGCTACACGCAGGCGCTCGTCAAGCTGGTCCCGACGGAGTGGGGCGCGCCGACGTTCGAGATCGACGGGATCAAGATGCTGCCGACGGCCCGCGTCTCGCCGTACGAGGATGCCCGCCACAAGGTGGAACTCATCCAGCCGGCAGGCAAGACCGTCCTCGATACCTGCGCGGGCCTCGGCTACTTCGCCGCCTGGTGCGTCGCCGCAGGCGCGCGGCACGTGCTGTCGTTCGAGAAGAATCCGGACGTGCTCTGGCTGCGCAGCCTCAATCCGTGGTCGCCGGCGGCGGGGGGCGCACTGGAACTGCGCGAGGGCGACGTGGCAGCGCAGATCGGCGGCCTGCCGTCGGCCTCGGTCGACGCGATCCTGCACGATCCGCCGCGCTTCGGCATCGCGGGTGAGCTCTATGCCGAGGCGTTCTACCGGGAGCTGGCGCGGGTTCTCAAGCCGCGCGGGGTCCTGTTCCACTACACTGGCACGCCGAACAAGCTGACCAGCGGACGCGACGTGCCGCGCGAAGTGGCGCGACGCCTGCACGGCGTCGGCTTCCAGGCCCGCCTCGAGGGCGACGGCGTACTGGCGGTGAAGGGGCGATGAACCGCAAGGACTACGAGCAACTCGCAGCACAACTGGCCGCGCACCCGGACTACCGGGTGGTGCGCCGGCTCGACCCGTCGCGCACGCCACCTGCGCTGGTCAGCTCGCGCATCCGCCGGGCCGCCATCGTCGATACCGAGACCACCGGCACGGATGCCGCGCGCGACAAGGTCATCGAGCTGGCGATCGTGGTGTTCGAGTACTGCGCGGATACCGGCGCCACCGGCCCGGTCGTGACGACCTACGACGCGCTCGAGGATCCCGGATTCCCGATTCCGCCGGAATCGACGGCCATCCACGGCATCACCGACGACATGGTGCGGGGACATCGAATCGACGACGACCAGGTGGCGGCCCTGCTGGGTCAGGTCGGTCTCGTGATCGCCCACAACGCGCGCTTCGACCGTGCATTCCTCGAGGCCCGTCTGCCGGTGTTTGCCACCGTGCCCTGGGCCTGCTCTTGGCAGGAGGTCCCATGGTCGGACGCGGGCATCGAGAGCAGCAAGCTCGAGTACCTCGCCTACCGGTACGGCTTCTTCTACGAGGGCCACCGCGCGGAGATCGACTGCCGTGCGCTGCTCGAAGTCCTGGGCCAGCCGTTCGGTACGACGGGCGGCACCGCGCTCAAGGTGCTGCTCGAGTCGGCGCGCCGGCCGTCGTATCGCCTGTGGGCGAACAACTCGCCGTTCGAGTCCAAGGACGTCCTGAAGCAGCGCGGCTATCGCTGGGTGGCGGACAAGCGCACCTGGGTCGGCGAGTTCGCGACGCGGGCCGACGTCGATGCCGAACTCGGCTGGCTGCGCGAGCACGTCTACGGCGGGCGCCAGGTGACGCTCGACCTCGACGAGTTCGACGCGAAGACGCGCTACTCCGAGCGCGACGGCAAGCGGGAGAAGGTGCGCACCTGACGCGCGCCACGATCGACGAGCGGGGCAGACATGAAGACCATCATCGAGCCGTTTCGCATCAAGACGGTGGAGCCGATCCGCCTCACGACGCCCGACGAGCGGCGTGAACTGCTGCGACGGGCCGGCTGGAACCTGTTCGGCCTGCACTCCGACGACGTCATCATCGACCTGCTGACCGATTCGGGCACGGGGGCGATGAGCGCCGCGCAGTGGGGCGCGGTCATGAAGGGCGACGAATCCTACGCGGGCTCGCCGTCCTACTACCGGTTCGAGAAGGCCGTGCAGGACCTGATGCCGTTCCGTCACGTCATCCCGACGCACCAGGGACGCGCGGCCGAGGCCATCCTGTTCTCGATCGTCGGTGGGGCGGGCAAGGTCATTCCGTCCAATACGCACTTCGACACCACGCGCGGTAACATCGAAGCCACCGGCGCCACGGCACTCGACCTCGTCGTGGCCGAGGCGCACCGCACCGATGAGCCTCACCCGTTCAAAGGCAACATCGACCTGGCCCGCCTCGAGCAGGTCCTCCGCGAGCAGGGCGAGCGCATTCCGCTGGTGATGCTCACGGTCACCAACAACGCCGGCGGCGGCCAGCCGGTGAGCCTCGCGAACATCCGTGCCACGGCAGATCTTGCACATCGCCACGGCAAGCCGTTCTTCATCGACGGGTGCCGGTTCGCCGAGAACGCCTGGTTCATCAAGTGCCGCGAGCCCGGACAGGCGGACCGTCGCGTCGCGGACATCGTCCGCGACATGTTCGCGGTCGCCGACGGCATGACCATGAGTGCCAAGAAGGATGCCTTCGCCAACATCGGCGGCTGGCTGGCGCTCAACGACGACGGGCTTGCCGCGGCGGCCCGCAATCGCCTCATCCTGACCGAGGGCTTCCCGACCTACGGGGGGCTCGCCGGCCGCGATCTCGACGCGATCGCCGTCGGGCTCGCCGAGATCGTCGACGAGCAGTACCTCCGCTATCGCGTGCGCACCAACGAGTACATCGGCGAGAAGCTCCTCGGGCTCGGCATCCCGATCGTGCAGCCGGTCGGCGGCCACGCGGTGTTCGTCGATGCGCGCCGGTTCCTGCCGCACATTCCGCCGCTGCAATACCCCGGCCAGGCGCTGGCCGTGGCCCTCTACGAGCACGGCGGCATCCGGGCGTGTGAGATCGGCACGGTGATGTTCGGCCTCAAGCCCGACGGCACGGAGGTGGCGGCCGAGATGGACCTCGTGCGCCTTGCGATGCCGCGCCGCGTGTACACGCAGTCGCACGCCGATTACCTGGTGGAAGTGTTCGAGGAAGTCGCCGCACGCAGGGCGGGCCTGCGCGGCCTGCGCATCGTGGCGCAGCCGCGGCAGCTGCGGCACTTCACGGCCCGCTTCGAACCGCTCGCGGACTGAGGCGATGGCGTCCACGACCCGCAGAGTGATGCTCGCGATTGCCGTGGTCGCCGGCGGCCTGCTGGTGCTCGCCTGGCAGAAGTTCCACTCGCTGCATGCGTGGCAGACCACGGGCGGAGCCGTGGTCTCGTCCGCGCCCGAGGAGATCCTCGTCATGCGCACGCGTGGCGGCCTGCTCGAGGTCTCGCGCATCCACGCGACGGAGGTGTTCGAGACGACCTTCAGCCACTCGCTGCTCGGCGTGCCCGTCGGCGAGACGCATCCGCGCATCCGCGTCCCGGTGGTCTATCGCTACCAGGTCGAGCTGGCACCCGAGTGGAACGTCCTGCGTACCGGTCGCGAGTTCACCGTGATCGCGCCGCCGGTACGGCCGGCGCTGCCGGTCGGCGTGGACTTCCGCCGCATGGAGAAGGAAGCGTCGGGCACCTGGATCCTGCTGCCGTTCACCGGGGACGACTCGCTCGAGGACCTGGAGCACGAGCTGACCGACAAGCTGGCGCAGAAGGCGACGCTGCCGGCTTACCTGCAACTGCAGCGGGCCGCCGCCCGCCAGACGCTCGAGGAGTTCGTGCGCAAGTGGCTGGTGACCCAGGCCCAGTGGTCGACTGAAAGCGGGTCGACCGTGCGCGTGTATTTCGCCGACGAAATGCCCGACCAGCTGGGCCCTCGTTCCTGACGGCCGCCCTCGATGCGTACGGAAGCGCTGCGCGAGGTGTTGCTGGTCCGGGCGATCGAGGAGTCGGACGTCGCCGGTCGCCTCCTGCCGTTCGAGGAACGCGAGCGCGCCGCCCGTGAGGCCATGCGCAGCGCGCCGCTGGCGACCGACGAACTGCGGCAGCCTGCGGCGACGTCCCGTGTGGTCGAAGCGCTCTCGATGCGGGCGAGCCGGTTGCTGCCGCCGTTGCTCGAACGCCATCCCGCGCTCGGGGACCTGCTGGCGCGCAGCGACTGGCCCCGCTGGGCCGGCTTCGCATTGCTGGTCGTGGCATTTGCGAGCGGCGTGAGCCTGTCGGCGCTGCACGGCTCGCGACGCATCAACATCCTGGCCTTGCCGTTCCTCGGCCTGCTGGCCTGGAACCTCGTCGTCTACGGTTGGATCCTGCTTGCGAGCCTGCGCGCAATGGCACGATCTGGTCCGCCCGCGGCCTTGCCCGGCAGTACCGTCGTGCGCGGTCTCGGACGCCGCCTCGGGCCGCTGGTCACGCGCATCGCCCAAGTCGACACCGAACTCGGCGCCGCGGTGCGCCGCTATGCGGCCGATTACACGCGCGCCGACGCGGCCCGTATCGGTCAGTTGCTGCGGCAGTGGCTGCACCTGGCGGCCGCAGCGCTGGCCCTGGGTTTGCTCGCCGGCCTCTACCAGCGCGGGATCGGCCATGCCTACGTCGCGGGCTGGGAGAGCACGTGGCTCGGCCCCGATCAGGTGCGCTGGCTCATCGACACGCTCTTCGGTCCGCCGGCGCGCTGGGCTGCCATTTCATTGCCGACCACGGTCGAGGCGGTCGCCCGGCTGCAGTTCCAGCCGGACGGCAGTGGCGGCGAGTCGGCCGCCTCCTGGATCCACCTGATGGCGCTCTGCCTGCTGGCATCGATCGTCCTGCCGCGGCTGGTGCTGGCCTCGGTGGCCTCGTGGAAGGCGGCGAGGTGCCAGAGCGGCGACGTCCTGCCCGAGTCGCTGGCGAACTACGCGGGCCAGGTCCTGGGCGCGGGCGGGCAGGGCCAGTCCCTGGGGATCGATGTCGTGCCGTATGCCCACGAGCCCACGACGGCGGCACGCACTGCGCTCGAGTCGACCGCTCGTGACGTGTTCGGTCGCCATGCGCGCCTGCGTTGGCTGCCGGCGGTTGCCTACGGCGCCGAGGAGACGGGCCCGATGCCGACGGACGGTGTGGCCGGGCGCCTGGTGCTGATGAACCTCGCGGCCACGCCGGAGAGCGAGAACCACGGCCGGCTGCTCTCGCTCCTGCGCACGAGCTCGCCGGCGATCCGCACCGTGCTGGCGCTCGATGCGACGTCATACGCGGAGCGATTCGGGGCCGACCCGGCCTGGGCGGGCCGCCTCGAAGAGCGTCGCCGACTGTGGCAGTCCTTCGCGCGCGGTCACGGCCTCGAAGCCGTGTTCGTGACGGTAGGGCCTTCGACATGAGCCGGTTCCAGCTCAGTCTCGTCTCGCACACCAACGTCGGCAAGACGACCCTGGCACGCACGCTGCTGCGCAAGGACGTCGGGGAAGTGCTCGATGCGGCGCACGTCACCGAGACCGCGACCGACTACGGCCTGATCACGACGACCGAAGGTGACGAGCTGCGCCTGTGGGACACGCCGGGATTCGGCGACAGCGCACGCCTCCTGCGTCGCCTGCAGGGCAGTTCCGGCGCGCTCGGCTGGTTCCTGACGCAGGTCTGGGACCGTTATACCGACCGGCCGTTCTTCAGCAGCCAGCAGGCGCTGCGCAACGTGCGCGATCAGTCGGACGTCGTGCTGTATCTCGTGAATGCCGCCGAAGATCCGTCGTCGCTGGGGTATCTCGACGCGGAGCTGCAGATCCTCGGCTGGCTCGCCAAGCCGGTGCTGGTGCTGCTCAACCAGGTCGGTGCGCCGCGGCCGGCCGACGCGGAGCAGGCCGAGGTGGAGCGCTGGCGCAGCTTCCTCGGTCAGCGCGCGGGCGTGCGCGACGTGCTGACCTTCGATGCGTTCGCGCGGTGCTGGGTCCAGGAGCAGGCGTTGCTCGGACGCATCGCGACGGCGCTGCCGGAGGATCGCCGCGCCGCATTCGCGCGCATCGAATCGGCCTGGCGCGAACGCAACGAAGCAACCTTTCGCCAGGCGGCCAAGGCCCTCGCCGAGCAACTGGCGGAGATCGCGCTCGATGCCGAGGCCGTGCCGCTCGCCGGATTCGGCGCGTCCGCCAAGGCCTGGCTGCGCAGCGTGGTCACGGGCGCCGCGAACGGGGACGCCGCCGTCGACCGGGCCATGCAGCTGCTGGCCGAGCGCGCCGACGCGCGCATCCGCTCAGCGACCGACGCTTTGATCGCCCTGCACGGACTGGCGGGCCGTGCGGCCGGCGAAGTGCAGTCGCGCCTGTCCGGGGATTTCGCGCTCGATCGCGCCGCGAGCCGCGGCAAGGCCGGCGTGATCGGTGCGGCGCTCTCCGGTGCACTCGGGGGACTGGCCGCCGACCTCGCGAGCGGGGGACTCACGCTCGGTGGCGGCATGATCGTCGGCGCCGTGCTCGGCGCCGCTGGCGCGGCCGGCGTGGCCCACGGCTACAACCTGCTGCGCGGCACGGACCAGTCGAGCGTGCGCTGGAACGACGACATGCTGGACCGGCTGGTGGTCTCGGCGTCGCTGCGCTATCTCGCCGTCGCGCACTTCGGCCGCGGCCGCGGCGAGTACGTGGCCAGCGAGTATCCGCCGCACTGGCGACCACTCGTCGAGCGCGTGGTCCTGGCCGAGCAGCCGCGTCTCGCGCAGGCCTGGTCGCTCGCGGCGGATGGCGGTCTGCCCGCCACCTTGCGCGCGGCCCTCGAGCGCTCGCTCCTGCACATCCTGCGCAGCGTGCTCGCCACGCTCTATCCCGGGCCGGTCGACACCCGCGCCTGAGTTCCGCCAGGTCGACAGCACCACGCCCGCCGGGTAAGAATCGGCGCCCCACGAGGAGGTGCCATGTCGAAGGCCTACGGTTATGCCGCGCAGCAGGCGACCACGCCGCTGAGTCCGTTCCATTTCGAGCGCCGCGCGCTGCGACCCGACGACGTGCGCATCGAGATCCGCTACTGCGGCATCTGCCACACCGACCTGCACTTCGCGCGCAACGACTGGGGTGCGACCGTGTACCCGTGCTGCCCGGGGCACGAGATCGTCGGCATCGTCACGGCGGTGGGCCCGCAGGTCACGAAGTTCAAGGTCGGTGACCGCGCGGCTGTCGGGTGCCTGGTCGATTCCTGCGGCGAGTGCGACCAGTGCGGTCACGGGCGCGAGCAGTTCTGCCGCAACGGCTACACGCTGACGTACAACGGCAAGGACCGCGTGTCGGGCGAGATCACCTACGGCGGCTATTCCGACCACATCGTGTGTCGCGAATCGTTCGTCGTCCGCGTGCCGGACGCGCTCGATGCGTCCCGCGTCGCGCCGCTGCTCTGTGCCGGCATCACGGTCTACTCGCCGCTGCGCAAGTACGGCGCCGGACCGGGCACGCGCCTCGGCGTCGTCGGCATCGGCGGCCTCGGCCACCTCGCCGTGAAACTCGGCGTTGCCCTCGGCTGCGAGGTGACCGTCATCACGAGTTCGGAGTCCAAGCGGGCCGCGGCGGCCGCGCTCGGTGCGCACCGGGTCGTGCTGTCGAAAGACGCCACGGCCATGGCTGCGTTGGCCTCCCAACTCGACCTGATCATCGACACCGTGCCGGTCGCGCACGAGCTGGACGCCTACCTGGCCTTGCTCGATTTCGAGGGCTCGCTGGTCATCGTCGGCTCGATCTCGCCCATGCCCGGTTTCCATGCGCGCTCGATCTTCAAGAACCGGCGCAGCATCAGCGCCTCGCCGATCGGTGGCATCGCCGAGACGCAGGAGCTGCTGGAGTTCTGCGCCGCGAAGGGCGTGTACCCGGACTGCGAGATGATCCCGATCCAGGACGTCAACCGTGCCTTCGACCGCATGGAGCGGGCCGACGTGAAGTACCGCTTCGTGATCGACATGGCCTCGCTGGCCGGCGAGCGACCCGCCTGATCGGCGGCTAGCGCTTCAGCATTGCTTCGAGCTGGGTGATCCGCGCGCGGGCGGGATCGCCGGGGTAGTGCTGGTCGAAGTCCTCGATCAGGCGCCGCGCGAGGGGCAGATTGCCGGCGGCACGCGCCAGCAGGGCGAGCTGCACGAGTTGCTCGGCGGTGGCGGGACGAAACGCGGGATCGGCCAGCAGGCGCGCGTTCACCACCTTGAGGGCCTGTCCCGTGCGTTTCGCGGCCAGTTGCAGCGGCAGCAACTCCTGCGCGACCCGGTTCGCGAGCTTCCCGTCCGGCCAGGTGGCGACGCGCGCGTAGATCCAGGTGTATTCGTCGAGGGCCGACGGGCCCGCCGCGGCGCGCGCGCGGATGGTCGCGAGCGCATTGCCGACGGCGCCGCTGCGCGTCTCGTGGAACAGCTGGTCGGCAAACTTGTCCCGCTCGCGGTCGCGGTGCCGCTGGTCGTCGGCCGCGCGTCGTTCCGGCGACTGCTCCGGCTCGTAGCCGATCGCCTGGCGACGAGCGTGCAGCACGCCGCCCAGCGTCGCGAACATCATCAGCCACAGCAGCATCAGCACGGCGAGCTGCAGCACCCGCGGCAGGTCGATGGCGTCGAGGAGGATCCAGCGACCGGCCAGCCCGCAGGCCAGCACCACGACCAGGACGTAGCCGTACGCCGGCCCGAGCCGGCGGATCATCGCGACGGCCGCCCTCGGGTCGAGTGCCCGGAAAAACGAGCCGGTGATCGAGTGCGTGGCAATCACGGCCGGCAGGGCCAGCAGCCCCATCGTGCGCAGTGTCGTGGCCACCGTATCGCCCAGCGCGTCGCCGCACAGGGCGGTCAGCGCGTAGTACGCGAGTCCGACACCGAGATAGAGCCAAGGTCGCGTCTCTCCCAGCGGGTTGGCGTTTTCGATGCTGAGCACGGGCGCGCCGGGCCGACCTTCGGCGGCGTGGTCCAGCAGCACGAAGCCGTACTTGAAGAACCACGAACCGAGGATGAAGCCGAGCGGCCAGCCGAACGGTCCCGAGTAGGAGGCGAGGCTCAGCAGGATCGCGATCAGCCCGACCAGCAGCAGCGGGGCGAGGTGCAGCGGCAGTGCCAGATGACGCCACATGCCGGTGGGCCTCAGTCCTCGACGATCAGGCTGCAGCAGGTGACGCCGGCCTCTGCCCGCGCGAGTTCGCGGACATCGACCGCGTGCACCCGCAGCCCTTCGGTCTCGAGTCGCGCGCGCGTGCACTCGTGGGCGGCCGGATGGATCACGTCGGCGCCCAGGGCGAGGGCATTGGCGGCGTGTGGTTCGCCGGGGTCGACGGCGATCCACTCGAATGGCCGGAAGGCGGCCGGATCGACCCAAGCAGGGTTGAGCAGCAGCAAGCCGTCGGCGACCTGGGTCACCGCGCTCTTGAGGTGCAGGCAGCCATGCAGGGCCACGGGCACCACGTCGTAGCCGAAGGGCGCGAGCACGGCGGCCAGTTGCTCCATCGCGGTGGCCGTCGTGCGGGTCGACTGGCCGACGTACACCTTGCGACGCGACGTCACCAGCACGTCGCCGCCATCGAGCGTCGCGGGGGCCTCGATCGCGTGCAAGGGCCGATGCGCGGCCAACGCCGCGGCGACGCTCGGCGTCTCACCGCGTCGCGACACCGCGCCCGGCCGAGTGATGATCGCGAGTTCCGGCAGCACGAGGGCCGCGTCCTCGACGAACACGCCATCGGGAGACTCCGGCGCGGGGGCGATGGGTCGGACCTCGACGCCCAGTCGCCTGAGCGTGTCCTCGTAGGCGGCATGCTCGGCGGCGGCGCGCGCCACGTCGATCGGCGTGCGGGCGAGGTGGGTCAGTTGGCAGTGCGCGAGGGCCGGGCTCACGGCCCGCGTGTAGGCAATCCGCATGTCAACCTCGGCCGGAACGCGGCGTTGGGGGATTGTACGGTGACCCTGGAGGGCGACGGATGTCCTTGCGACACACAGGCACGCGGACGCGTCCCGCGCCGCACGAGCGGGCCACGGCGCTGGCTCGCTTGGCGCGGTGGCGCTGGAGCGGGCTGTTGCTCTTCCTGCTGGCCGGCGCCGTCCTCATGCGCGACGCGCACGCCACGCCGCAGTCGGCGTTCGACCTGCGTGCGGGCGAGGCCCTGACCTACGACGTGAGCTTCGGTGTGCTCGACGTGGGCACGGCGCGGATGGAGGTGATCGGGCAGGAGACGGTCCGGGGCCGGCCCGCGTGGCATACGCGGCTCGCCATCGACGGCGGCGTGCTCGGCTACCGCGTGCGGGACGTGCTCGAGAGCTGGATCGACGTCGAGACCGGCAACTCGCTGCGCTTCCGCCAGGACAGCACCGAGGGCTCGCGCCGGAGGCTGCGCGAATACGAGATCTTCCCGGAGCGCGGTGTCTATCGGCTGGGCGATGCCATGGAGCGGCCGACCGTCGCGGCACCGCTCGACCAGGCGTCCTTCCTGTACTTCCTGCGCCAGCAACCGCTCGGGGTAGGCGACGCCGACAGTTACGGCCGCTACTTCATGCCGGATCGCAATCCGGTCGCGGTATCGGTCGTGCGCCGCGAGGCCGTCACCGTGCCGGCCGGGCGCTTCGACGCGCTGGTGCTGAAGCCGGTGATCCGCTCCGAGGGCGTGTTCTCCGAGCACGGCCGCGCGGAACTGTGGCTGTCGAACGACGAGCGGCGGTGGATGGTGCAACTGGTCACCCATCTCGAGTTCGGCACGATCACGCTGCGCCTGCGCGAGGCACGCGCGTAAACCGGGTCAGCCGTGCGGCAGCGCGGCCTGCTCGAGGTCCATGTCGAGCGGCCGTTCCCGTGGCGGCACGAAGTCCTTCGGGAACCACACGAACGACAGGCGCATGACGCGCGCGACGTCGGGAATGGCGTCGACGCGGGTGAGGTACACGCCGAAGCGGTTGCCGCTCGGCAGCAGCGTGTTGTCCGAGAACGGGAACGAGTAGGGCGTCAGCGTGAACTCGATCGGCGGCGCGTCCGGGTCGGGCTGGCCCTTGGCATCGAGGCGCAGCACGTAGATGCCGACCGTCTGCTCGTCCCAGCGCGCACCGCGCAGGCTGACCTGCAGCCGGTCCTTGCCGTCGGGCGAGGCGACCTGCATGGGCGAGCCGCTCGCCTTGCTCGAGCAGGTCAGCGTCAGGCCCGTAGTCGCGGCCGAGGTGTCGCCGGCCGGCAGCGCGCACGACTGGGGCGTGCTGGCCGGCTCCGACACGTCGGAGTCGAGCGAGATCTCGAAAAAGCCCGGCGTGCCCGTGCGCTCGCCGTTGCCGACGATGAGCATCGGCGCCAGCTGCCTCGACACGACGCGCCGGGCGGTACCACGCAATCGGGCGCGGGCGTCTTCCGACTGGCCGGGCAGGGTGTCGACGTAGCGCAGCAGCGGGCCGAGCTCGAAGTGCTCGTGGAAATTGAGCGTCAGCAGTTCGGCGAGCAGGGCGAGCCGCTGGGCCCGCGGCAGGTCGGCGGATTCGCCGGTGGCCGGCCGGTCGTTCTGGCTCTGCAGCAGCGGACCCACGAGCTCGCGGAACATCTCCGAGCGCAGGTTGGTCTCGGACGCTTCGCGCTGGTTGCGCAGGCTCTGCTGGTTGTTCTGCGCGGCGATCGCGATCTCGCGCTCCTTCATGGAGTTCGTGAGATGCACGCCGACGATGGTGGCGCCGAGCGTCAGCAGCGGGATCGCGAGCGTGTTGACGACGTCCGCGGCGAGCCGGATGTTCGCGCGCCAGCCGGGCGCGGGCTTGTCGGCGTCGTCGCTCATCCGCAGTGGATGTTGACGGTGACGGGATCGTTGAGGCTGAGGAACGCCTGGTCGCGCGTGGCCGGCGCCTGGCAGTGCGCGGTGTACTTCCCGGCCGGCAGCTGCAGCTGGTACGGGCCGGCCCCGAGCTTGGCGACCTCCCGACCCGTGGCATCGGTGATCACCACCTTGGCGCCCGCGGGCGACACGGCGCCCGTGACGATGTCCGCCTGCGCCTGAGCGAGCGTGAGGACGGCGCCGAGCGAGAGTGCTAGCAGGTGTGGCAGGCGTTTCACGTCAGGACCCCTCCGGATGGCTGGCCCGGAAGGTAGCGCCGATAATCGGCGCTCGCAAGGCAAAGGACGAAAGTGACGGAACGCGGCACATTGCAGGTCATCGGCGCGGGATTCGGCCGCTCGGGCACGACGTCGCTGCGCCGGGCACTGCAGATCCTCGGTTTCTCGCCCTGCTACCACATGCGCGTGGCCCTGCTGTCGAACGCGCACATGAAGTTCTGGATCCGCGCAAAGGCGGGCGAGGCCGTGGATTACCGGCGCGTGCTGCAGGGCTACCGGGCGACCGTCGACTGGCCCGCCTGCGAGTTCCACCGCGAGCTGATGGAGGCCTTTCCCGAGGCGAAGGTGCTGCTGAACGTGCGCGATCCCGAGGGGTGGTACGACAGCATGGTCGAGACGATCTGGGCCATCCAGGAGGTCTTCCCGTGGTGGCTGCCGCGGAACGTCTGGCGGATCCACGACGACCTGCTGTGGAACTCGCGCTTCCGCGGCGAATTCCTCGACCGGGAGGCCACGCTGCAGCGATATCGCGAGCACGTCGAGGAGGTACGGCGCACGGTGCCGCCGGAGCGCCTGCTGGTCTACGACGTGAAGGAGGGCTGGGAACCGCTGTGCCGCTTCCTCGGCCGGCCCGTGCCGGGCGACACGGCTTTCCCGCGCCTCAACGACCGGGTGTTCTTCCAGCGGGTGATGACGGCCCTGCGCATCGTCGAGTGGCTGGTCCCGACCCTCGTCGTGGCCGCCCTGGCGATCGCCGTGGTTGCGTTCCTGCGCTGAATCCGGATCATGCGCGGCGGCGCGGGGTGTCCGACGCAGGCGGGAGAATCGACGTGACGGTGAGAGACAGCAACGGCAACGAACTGCAGGACGGCGATGCCGTGGTCGTGATCAAGGACCTGAAGGTGAAGGGCTCGTCCGACACCCTGAAGCGCGGCACGCAGTTCAAGGGCATCCGCCTGATCGAGGACGACGAGGAAGCGGTCGAATGCGGCTCCGGCCGCAATACGGTGGTGCTCAAGACCTGCTTCCTGAAGAAGGCCTGATGCGTAGGCGACGTGATCGGCGCCTACAGTATATTAAAAAACAATAAGTTACAGTACGTTCTTCAGGCTAATTCCGGGCGCAGAACGGCTCACTTCAGCGTCTTCATACGCTCGATCGTGTCGGCCAGCTGGTTGAGGTCGGTCACCTCGACCCAGTGGTCCGGACCCTCGGCGCGCGAGAGCACGAAGATCAGCGGCACGTACTGGAGGCCGATCTTGATGCCGAGGTCGAAGTCCGCCTGCACCGCGTCCTTGAGCTTGCCGTCCGGGTCGACCACCGCCGGCAACGTCAGTCCATGGTCTGCCGCGAACTTCTCCGCCAGCGGGCGCAGCGTGTCCGGATTGATGTCGGGCTGGTGCGCGAACACGTAGCTGCGGAACTCGAGGCCGAGGTCCGGTGACTGGGCGGTGAACCAGCGGGCCAGCACGGCCGCCGGGAACGCCCACACGTGACGCGTGATCGGGAAGTCGTGGATCACGAGCGGCACCTTCGTCGCCTTGGTGATCTCGAGTAGCTTCGGGTGCGCCTGCGCGCAGTCGGGGCACTGCAGGTCCTCGAAGATCAGCACGGCCGCCTTGGCCTTCTTCGGCAATTCGAAGCTCGAGCCGTCCGCGCCGGCCTCGGCACGACCGACGAACGACAGCGCGACGAGCGCGGCAATGGCGACGAGAGAGCGGATGTTCATACGCGCACTGGACCCAGTCGAGAAGGTGGGACGCGAAGCGTAGCGCGAATCCGTCGACCGCTTCATGCGTAACTGCCGCGCGCGCAATGCCGTCGCCATTTTCGCTGCACTAGTGCGGATGCCTCGGTTCCGGCGACAGGCATACGCTGGAATGGCAGAGCAAGCGGGGACGGCCTGTCCAGGCCTCTTGCCCGTTCGGGCGCGTTCCCCCTGAGAGGGAGCCCCTATGTCAACGCAAGCGGAACGGGACCATCGCGTCCTGCGCATTACGATTGCCCGCATCCTGAGCGTCGCGCTGGCCACGGCGGTGACACAGCCCGCGCTGGGTGCCGCACCGAATGCATGCACGCCACGCACCGGTACGGTCACCTGCAGCGGCGACCTCCACGGGGGCGTGACCCAGGGGAGCGATTACGACTGGGCCACGGTGCTCAACGTCCGGGTCGTGACGCACGTTCCGGGGCAAGCGGACATCGGGCCGTCGTGGCTCGGCGGCCACGTCTGGCACGCCGTTTCGTCCGAGATCTACAGCGGACTCGGCAGCACGGTGATCGTCGGCACGCCGAGCGAGGCGCCGACCATCACCACGACGGGCGCCGGCATCCAGGGCATCCACGTCATCAGCACGGGCGTGCCGCCCAATCCGCCGGCCTCGGCGCGTGATCCCTTCCTCGGCGTGTTCCTCGTCGCCGCGCCCTGGGGCGGCACATCCACGGACGGCACGATCTCGCCGCCGAGTCAGCCAGGGGGGCAGGCCAGCGTCGAGAACTACGCGACCATCACCACGAACGACGCCAACGCTCACGGCATCTACGCGTACAGCAACTCGACCGGTTACAGCACGGCCGTGACCGATCCGCTCGAGCACTTCGACGCCAGCGCGTTCCACTTCACGGTGACGTCGGTGCAGAGCCTCGTCGGCACGAGCGGCGAACTCGGGAAGGACGTGATCGGCTATCTCGTCGACGACTCGGGCCGGCTCCTGCGCGACGCGGACGGCCATCCCATCGTCGGCGGCACGTTCCACCTGCGGGCGGACGGCACGTTCGACTTCGCACGCGGCAGCTATTTCACCGGGCTCTCGCTGAAGGAAGGCGAGTTCGTCCGCATCGGCGTCGAGTACACCGTGCACGGCACGGGCCCGAACACGCAGCCGACGACCGACGACAGCGGGCAACTCGTCGTCATCGTGCGCCAGCACGAAGGACAGTTCGAGGAAATCAGCGAGACTCACTTCGACCGCTTCGGTTACAGCGAGACGAACTGGGCCGGCGACGGCCACGCGCTTTCGACGCTGCCGGACCTGCACGGCTTCATGCAGTTCCAGTTGCGGGTGGCGGGCTCGGGCCTCGGTGGCGGCGATGCGACCGTGATCAACCACGGGTCGATCACGACGAAGGGCGCCAACGCGTACGGCATCCTCGCCGAGACGCGCGGCGCAGAAGGGCCGCACGGACGCGACGGATCGATCTCGCATTCGGCCGGCGGCGGCGGACCGGGCCAGAACGGCGGCACGGTGCACGTCACCGCGGGCGGTGACATCCGCACCACCGGCGAGGGCTCCGTGGGCGTCCTGGCGCTCAGTCAGGGTGGGCTCGGTGGCCATGGCGGCGAAGGCGGCACGTGGCGCTACGGTCAGCCGGGCGGACCCGGCGGCCGCGGCGGCAACGTCATCGTGGACGGCGACGGCGCGATCCACACCACGGGTACGAACGCGAGCGGCATCCTCGCCGTGAGCATCGGCGGTTACGCCGGCGACGGCGGCAGCGGCTCGTTCGTCACCGGCGGCGCGGCCGGCGGCCTCGGCGGCGCGAGCGGTGAAGTGCACGTCACCGGCACCTGGAACATCGACACGACGGGCACGGCCGCCTACGGCATCTGGGCGAAGAGCACGGGCGGCAACGCCGGCAGCGGCGGCAGCGGCGGCTGGCTGTGGGGCGACAACGGCAGCGGCGGCCAGGGCAGCGACGGCGGCAACGTATCCGTCGAGAGTGGCGGCTGGATCACCACATCCGGGTACGCGGCGCACGGCATCCATGCGCAGAGCGTCGGCGGATTCGGCGGCAACGGCGGCGGCGGCTTCAGCCTGTTCTATTCCGCGGGAGGCAGCGGCGCCAGCGCCGGCAGCGGTGGCAACGTCGCGGTCACGCAGACCGCGACGGGCCGCATCGTGACCAGCGGGGTCGGTGCGCACGGCATTCTCGCGCAGAGCGTCGGCGGCGGCGGCGGCAGCGGTGGCGACACCGGTGGACTCGTGGCGGTCGGCGGTGATTCGGGGCAGGGCGGCCATGGCGGCGAAGTGACCGTGACCAACGCCGGCCGGATCTATACAGGAATGGCCGATCACTACGACGACGACGACATTGTCGGTGCTTACGGCATCTTTGCGCAGAGCGTCGGTGGACGCGGCGGTGACGGTGGCGCGGCTGCGGGCGCGGCAGGCATCGGCGGCTCCGGTGCCGGCGGCGGGCACGGATCGCGCGTCATCGTGCAGAACCTCGCGGGCGGCGAGATCGTCACCGCGGGCTCGGGCTCGATCGGCATCTTCGCGCAGAGCGTCGGCGGCGGCGGCGGCAACGGCGGTAATTCCGCGGGCATCGCGGCGATCGGCGGTGCCGGCAGCGCGACCAGCGCGGGCGGCGAGGTGCAGGTCGTCAACCGCGGCAACATCGATTCGACGGCGACCGGACTCTTTGCACAGAGTATCGGCGGCGGCGGCGGCAACGGCGGATCGAGCGCCGGCTGGTTCTCATTCGGCGGCAAGGGGGGCGGTGGCGGAGCCGGTGGTAACGTCTACGTCACTTCGTCGGGCGAGATCACCACCCACGAAGACAACGCCAACGGCATCTTCGCGCAGAGCGTCGGCGGTGGCGGCGGCAACGGCGGCAACGCGATCGCGGTCGGCACGCTCGCGGCGGTCGCCTTCGGTGGCGAGGGGGCCCAGGGCGGCACCGGCGGCATGGTCGTCGTCGACGGCGGCGCGGGTGACATCGAGACGAGCGGCGATCGCTCGAGTGGCATCTTCGCGCAGAGTGTCGGCGGCGGCGGCGGCAACGGCGGGTTCGCCTTCGCGGGCACGGTCTCCAAGGGGCTCGGCGTCTCGCTCTCGTTCGGCGGCAAGGCCGGCGGCGGCAACGACGCCAACCTCGTGACCGTGAACAGCGGGGCCGACATCGAGACCGACGGCCGGGACGCGCACGGCATCGTCGCCCAGAGCATCGGCGGCGGCGGCGGGCGCGGCGGAGCCAGCGTCGCGGTGAGTGGATCGGACGGCATCGCCGCCAGCCTTGCGTTCGGCGGCAGCGGCGGGTCGGGGGGCAAGGGCGGCACGGTCACGCTGGGTTCGGCGACGAACCCGCTCACCGGCACCATCACGACGCACCAGCAACACTCGTACGGCATTCTCGCGCAGAGCATCGGCGGCGGCGGCGGCGATGGCGGCTTCAGCGTCGCGGGTTCCGCGAGCACCGGTCTTTCGGCCTCGCTGAGTTTCGGCGGCAAGGGCAACTCGGGCAACGACGGCGGCGCCGTCAGCGTCTGGACCAACAACGACATTTCGACCGGCGCGGATTTCTCGCACGGGTTGTTCGCGCAGAGCGCGGGCGGTGGCGGCGGCAGCGGCGGACTCAGCGTCGCGGCGACACTGAGCCTCGGCGCGGGACTCGGCGCGAGCTTCGGCGGCGATGCAGGCGCCGGCGCGAAGGCCGGTGCAGTCGACGTGCACGCGGGCGGGGACGTCGTCACGAACGGACGCCACGCGTACGGCATCTTCGCGCAAAGCGTCGGCGGCAGTGGCGGCGACGGCGGCATGGCGATCGCGGGCGGCGCGTCGGCGTCGCTCAGCGTCAATTTCGCGATGGGTGGCAGCGGCGGCGCGGGCGGCAACGCCGGCAATGTGACGCTGGAGTCGGGTGGCGACATCACGACGTTGAAGGACGACTCGCACGCCTTGTTCGCGCAGAGCGTCGGCGGCGGTGGCGGCTCCGGCGGCTTCAGCATCGCAGGTGGCCTGTCGGCCAATGCACCGCAGATCGGCATCGCACTCGGGGGCGATGGCGGTGGCGCGAGCTACGGCGGCAATGTCCGCCTGACGACCCGCGGCGACGACATCCTGACCTGGGGTTCGCGTTCCTACGGCGCCATCGCGCAGAGCGTCGGCGGCAGCGGAGGCGACGGCGGCTTCTCGCTCGCCGGCGGCCTCAGCGGCTCGGCCAGCGTCAACTTCGCGATGGGCGGCAAGGGTGGCGGGGGCGGCGCGGGTGGCGACGTCACGCTGGAGAGTGCTAGCGATGTGACGACGCACGGCAACGACGCGCACGGCCTCGTCGCACAGAGCGTGGGCGGCGGCGGCGGCACCGGTGGCTTCGTCCTCACGGGCGGCATCTCCGCGAGCAGTGCGCAGATCGCCGCCGGCATCGGCGGCAGCGGTGGCGCGGGCGCGCAGTCCGGCCACGTCACGCTGACCACGACCGGCGGGGCCATCGAGACCTGGGGCCAGCGGGCCTACGGCATGCTGGCGCAGAGCGTCGGCGGCAGCGGCGGCGACGGCGGCTTCAGCATCGCCGGCGGCATCGGCAAGTCGGCCTCGATCAACTTCGGCATGGGCGGCACCGGCGGCGGTGCGAGCACCGGCGGCGTGGTCGACCTGACCAGCGCGAGCGACGTGCACACGCGGGGCGAAGCGGCGCACGGCATCATCGCGCAGAGCATCGGTGGCAGCGGTGGCACTGGCGGCTTCAGCATCACAGGTGGCATCTCGGCCACGAGTGCGCAGGTCGCGGTGGGTATCGGTGGCAAGGGCGGCGTCGGCGGAACGTCGAGTGCCGTGCACCTGACGAGCACCGGAACGCTGGTGGAAACGGAGGGCAACCGCGCCTACGGACTGTATGCCCAGAGCGTCGGTGGCGGCGGCGGCGATGGCGGCTACAGCATCGCCGGCGGCATCGGCAACAAGGCGGCCGTGAATTTCGGCCTCGGCGGCAAGGGCGGCACGGGCGGGAACTCGAGCACGGTGAACGTCGACAACGACTCGCACGTCATCACGCTGGGCACCGACGCGCACGGACTCGTCGCGCAGAGCATCGGCGGTGGCGGCGGTGCGGGTGGACTCGCGATGGCCGGTACGCTGCAACTTGGCCCGCAGTCGCGGACCGTGTCGATCGGCATCGGCGGCAGCGGCGGCGCAGGCGGCACCTCGGGCGTCGTCTCCGTCGTGAACGACGGTGCCATCGAAACGTTCGGTGAGCGCGCCTATGGCGTGCTGCTGCAGAGCATCGGCGGGGGCGGCGGCGACGGCGGCCGGGCCCGCGTGATCAACAAGCTGGAGGACTACCAGGCGCCGGAGCTGCCGGGCGCACCGGACGACGAGGACAAGGACAAGCCGAAGTCGCTCAGCTTCGACGTCACGGTGGGTTCGGGCGGCGGTGGCGGCGCGGCGGGCGATGCGGCACTGGCGCAGCTCGACAACTCGGGCGCCATCACGACGCACGGGAACGGAAGCCACGCGATCGTCGTGCAGAGTATCGGCGGCGGTGGCGGCATCGGTGGTGTCAGTGCCACCGACGGCACGGGTGGCAACGGCGACATCGGCATCCACGTCGGCGTGAGCCTCGGGGGCAACGGCGGCGCCGGCGGCACGGCCGGTGCAGTCCGCGTCAACAGCGAGGGTGCATTGACGACGCTCGGTGACGACGCGCACGGCATCGTCGCGCAGAGCATCGGGGGCGGTGGCGGATCGGGCGGGGCCTCGGCCGCGGCGAGCAAGGGCGCCGGCGACGATGCGAAGGTCGCGGTCGACCTGAATGCGGCAATCGGCGGCAACGGCAAGGCCGGTGGCAACGGCGCGGCGGTCACCGTCGTGAACGACGGCACGATCGAGACCAGCGGTGCGCGTTCGTTCGGCGTGCTGGCCCAGAGCATCGGTGGTGGCGGGGGCGACGGCGGTGAGTCGACGGTCAAGATCGGCCAGGAGGACGACGACGACCAGTCCGGCGACGAACCGAAGCCGCCAGGCGAGGACGACAAGCCGGAGACCTGGAGCGTCGGGATCGCCATCGGCCTCGGCGGCAAGGCCGAGGCGGGTGGCACGGGTGGCGCCGTGAGCGTCACGACCCACGACGGCATCATCACGCACGGCGCCGGCAGCCACGGCATCGTGGCGCAGAGCATCGGGGGCGGCGGTGGCGTCGGCGGGGCGAGTTCGACCGACAGCAGTGGCGGCAGCGGCAACGTGGCCGTCGAGTTCGGCTTCAGCCTCGGCGGGCGTGGCGGCACGGGCGGCTCGGCCGCACGCGTCGACGTGAGCAACACCGGCATCATCCACACGGACGGCCTCGGTGCGCACGGCATCCTCGCGCAGAGCATCGGCGGCGGCGGCGGCAACGGTGGCACCAGCACCTCGCAAGGCAAGAGCGAAAAGCCCGACGAGCAGTTGTCGGTGAACCTGAACGTCGCCATCGGTGGCAGCGGAAGCGGCGCCGGCAATGGCGGAATCGTGACCGTGACGAACGACGGCGCGATCGAGACGGTGGGCGCGGGCGCGTACGCAGTGCTGGCGCAGAGCATCGGCGGCGGCGGCGGACAGGGGGGGCTGTCCACGACGCTGCCCGGCGGCGACACCCAGAGCACGCTCAATCTCGGCGTGAGCATCGGCGGCAGGGGCGGTATCGGCGGCCACGGGTCGGCCGTGACGGTCGATTCGAGCGGCGCGATGACGACCTGGGGTGACGATGCGATCGCCATCTTCGCGCAGAGCCTCGGTGGCGGTGGTGGCGCCGGCGGCACGTCCGTGGCGACCGGCGGTCCCGCGAAGTGGGCCAGCCTGAACATCGGCATCGGCGGCGGTGGTGGCGCCGGGAACTACGGCGACACGGTCACCGTGCTGAATGAGGGCGACATCGACACGTACGGACTCGCCTCGCACGGCATCTATGCGCAGAGCATCGGCGGCGGCGGCGGACGCGGCGGCAACAGCCAGAGCCTGGACCTCGCCAAGGTCGAGGGCGGCACGTCGCTGATGTTCGGCCTCGCGATCGGCGGTTCGGGCGCGGGAGCGAGCAACGGCGGACTCATCAGCATCGAAAACACCGGTGACATCCGCACGCGCGGCACCGGGGCGTACGGCGTGCTCGCCCAGAGCATCGGCGGTGGTGGCGGCGAAGGCGGCTACGGCGGCTACCAGGGCGAGAAGGAGGACGGCGTGACGCCGGGCCTCGACCTCCAGCTGAGCATCGGTGGCGATGCGGGCAGTGGCGGCAACGGCAGCGCCGTGAGTTTCTACCAGACCGGCAACGTCTACACGGGCGGGCGCGGTTCCGTCGGCGTGCTGCTGCAGAGCATCGGCGGCGGTGGTGGCGTCGGTGGGTTCGGCATGGCCGCGACGAGCTTCAGCTTCACGCTCGGCGGCAATGGCGCGGCCGGCGGCAAGGGCGGCGATGTCGACGCAACGATCGACGGCAACCTCGGCACCTGGGGGGACGGCGCCTATGGCCTGATCGCGCAGAGTATTGGCGGAGGCGGTGGCGCCGCAGGCAACGTCACGGCCGGACTCAAGTTGACCGAAGGCTTCGCCCTCGGCATCGGCCTCGGTGGCGACGGCGGCGCGGGCGGCGACGGCGGGAACGTGCACGTCCACACGACGGGCATCGTCGAGACCCACGGCCTGGGCGCCGTGGGCCTGTTTGCGCAGAGCGTGGGCGGGGGTGGCGGGCTGGCCGGTTCGACGACCGGCACGTTGCCGTTCGCCGGTACGGTGGGTGGTGCGGGCTCGGGCGGCGAGGTGACCGTCGAGCACTCGGGTGACATCGCCACCTTCGGCGCGGGCGCTCACGGCATCGTCGCGCAGAGCGCCGGTGGCCGCGGCACCGCATCCGACGTCTCGGTGACCGTCGATGGCCGCGTGTACACGATGGGTTCGGGCTCGATCGGCGTCGTGTTGCAGAGTCACGGCGAGTTCGGCAACGGTGACCTGTCGCTCGAACTCGCGAGCGGCGGCGTCCTCTTCGGCGGTGCGGACACCGGGACGGCCGTGCGCTTCCTTGACGGCGCGACCAACCGGCTGCTCAACCGTGGCTCGATCCTGACGAGCGACCTGCTGGCGGGCACCGCCATCGTCGGCGGCAGCCTCGACGAGCACGTGCGCAACGAAGGCGTGATCGTCGGTTCGATCGAACTCGGGGCCGGGCACAACAGCCTCGAGAACGTGGACGCCGGCCTGCTGCTCACCGGGTCGCACATCGGCCTCGGCACGGGGAACGTCCTGACCAATGCGGGCACGCTGGCACCGGGCGCCTTTGGGAACATCGCGGCGACGGTGATCGACGGCAATCTCGTGAACACGCCGACGGCGGTGCAATGGTTCGACGTCGACATGACCGGGCAGCGGGCGGACTCGCTCGTGATCCACGGCGACTACACGGCCGACGGCGTCGTCAACCTGCTGTTCGTCAGTCCGCCGAAGGCCACGCACCAGGCGTATGAACTGGTCTCGGTGCAGGGCCGGACGATCGACGACGGACTGCTGCTGTCGACCTTCGAGATGCCGGTCATCATGACGGCGAGCCTCTCGCAGCGTGACGGCGGAACGTGGCTGGACCTGCAGCCCGATTTCTCGCTCGGCGGCGACGACCTGCCGGCCAACGACTCGGCCCTCGGTGAGCACCTCAATGCCATCGTCGACGCCGGGGCGAGCCCGGGCATGCAGGCCATGCTGGACAGCCTGCTGCTGTCGCCGGACAAGGACGTGCTGCGTGCGGCGCTCGACCAGTTGCAGCCGACTCCGCACACGGTGCTGGCCACGACCGGCCTGCACGCGCAGTGGCGGCTGACGGACGCGATGATGAGTTGCCGGCGGCTCGACGGCGAGTACCGCTTCGCGGATGAAGGCAATTGTGCCTGGGCGCGCGCGTCCACCTGGACCTCGACGCAGGAGTCGACCGGACGGGCGACGGGCTACCACGAGAGCTCGGACGAGGTCAGCACCGGCGTGCAGCACTCGCTGGGCGGTGGCGGCATGTGGTACGGCGGCATCGCGGTCGCGTATGAGCGGCCACAGCTGGATGACGGCGCGGCCTGGCACAGCAACGGTTCGCTGACGCAGCTGGGCGCGGTGTTCAAGGGCCGAATGGGTCCGTTCACGGCGGCGCTCAGTGGCACCTACGGCACGGGTCGCTACGACACGCGTCGGCCGGTGCCGTTCCTCGGCGACGATGCCGTGGCCCGCTCGAAGCAGGACCTGACGCTGACTTCGGCCGACCTGCGACTGGCGTACGACTTCCAGCATGCGGCGTGGTACCTCCGCCCGCTGCTCGACGTCGACTTCACGCACGTGCAGGTCGACCGGTTCGCGGAGCAGGGCGCGGGGCCGGCCAACCTGATCGTCGAGAAGCAGTCGCACGACACGACGGCACTGCGACCGGCGATCGAGGTCGGCACGGAACTGCGGCTCGAGAGCGGCAACGCACTGCGGCCGTTCGCACGCGTCGGGGCAACTCAGGTCGTGGCGGGGCGGACGTCGTCGATCGCGGCGCTGTTTGCCGAAGCGCCAGACGGCGTCGCGCCGTTCGTGGTCGAGAATCGCGTGGACGACAGCTATGCCGACGTGCTCGTCGGTCTCGACCTCGTGCGCGCGCACGGTCTGTCGGCCCGGTTCACCTATGGCGGGCAGATGTCGAGCCACACGTCGTCGTACGCCGTCGGCCTGAAGCTGACGGTGCCGCTGCACTGAGGCGGCGACGGGCTGGGGTAAGATGCTGCCGCAGGCGGAATGTCGCCTGCGGCAGCGGTATTCACCCTCGTGACCCTGGAGCCCGGGAGGTCGGCGTGATTCGTCTTACGCGCGTGGCAGCGAGCACGGCATGCGTGCTCGGGTTCGTGCTGCTCCCGGCCTGCGGCCGCGAACCCGTGCACGATCCGAGCGCGGGCCTGTCGAAGGCGGCTGCGGTGGCGCTGATCGACCGCACGCCTCGCAGCGAGGTCGCGCTGGCGGACCTCGTCGAGGCCTATGCCCTGGGATCGACGTCGACCCAGGCGCAGCGGGAAGCGCTCAGGCAGGGTGCCCTGGGTCACACCGTCGAGTGGGATCTGCCGGTCAGCGACGTGTCGATCGCCGAGGATCGATTCCAGCTCAGCACGACGGCCATCGCGACGCGCAACCGGGCCGAGGCCGTGCCGATGCTGCGCGTCGTGGCATTCATCGTTGCGCGCGACGCCAACGACGAGCAGCGGCTGCTGCGGTTGCGGACGGATGAGACCGTCCGCATCCGCGGCATCGTGCAGGAAATCCGCGACCAGCGCGCCGTGGCGATCGTGCCCGCCGTACTGGTGCCCTGAGCGTCAGCCGGGGCTGCCGGCCCGACGCTTCTTCCAGTCCTCGCGCCATGCTTCGCGCTTCTCGCGTTCCGCCGCGAGCAGGCCGGGAATGCGTGCCCGCTGCTCGGGCGTGAGCACGCCATAGACCTGCACCCACAGGTCGCTCGTCACGTCGATCCATTCGCTGGCCTGCGTCTTCGCACGCGCCACGGCCGATGCATAGGCCGGGTCGGTGGGCGGCAGCGACGCGAGTTGCTCGCGCGTGGCACGACCGCTCTGGTGCAGCGCCTGCATGCGTGGCCGCATGCGCTCGACGACCGCGCCGATACGTGCCTTCTGGTCTGCGCTCAGGTCGAGTTGGTCGACGAGGTGGTGGAAGCGCAGGCCACCCTCGGGGCCTGCGCCGTCGAAATCGCCACGATGCATCGCGTGCGGTGACGCAGGCGTCGCCGGGGAACTCGTCGCGGCGGACGCAATGCCACCACCGAGTACGACCAGGGCCACGGTGCTGACGAACAGGCGGGGAAACTTCATGGAGGCGACCTCACTGGAATGCGCTGACTTGCCAGAACGCAGCACGCTGCCCGGCGTTGACGCCGCCAATTCGATGCGTCCTGCCGGGATTCGGGCGTTCTTTACACCCACATGGGTGGGATGCGGCGACAAGCTTCTTCACCGTGAACCGTTCCCTTCAGTGTCGGGGCAATGCGTCCGGTACCGTGCGTGCCGCGGGGTGGGACGTAGCGGCCGGAATGGTGGCGCCTCGCGCGACCGCCGCAGCCGACGGAAATGGAACGGTGAGGACCTCGACATGAACGACACCGCCCGGAAGACCGCGATCGACACGGCGAACCACGAGCAATACCTGACCTTCCGTCTCGCGAACGAGGAATTCGGCATCGCCATCCTCTGCGTGCAGGAGATCAAGGGCTGGAGCGGCGCCACGCCGCTGCCCGAGGCACCGGCCCACCTGCTCGGAGTGATCAACCTGCGCGGGATCGTCGTGCCGATCATCGATCTGCGCGTGCGTTTCGGTCGTCCCGCCACCGACTTCGGCCCGACCACGGTCGTCATCGTGGTCCGTGTCCAGATCGAGGGCCGCGCCCGCACCGTCGGCTTCGTCGTCGATGCCGTCTGCGAGGTCTACACGGTGGGTGCCGACGCGCACCGGCCGATACCCGATGCGGTCACCGGTGGACAGGCCTTCGCCCGTCACCTGGCCCTCGTCGACGACAAGCTGATCGTGCTTCTGGACGTCGAGCGCCTCCTCGGCGAGGCCGGCGCCCTGGACCCGAATACGTTTGCGCACGCCGCCTGATGCGCGGCACAAGGGAGAAGTGAAATGAACATCAAGACGGATACCGCGCCCGCTACGTCGGGTCGATCCGGACTCAACGCCTGGCTCGGTCGGCTGAAGATCGGACAGCAGTTCGCCGTCGTCGTGACGGCGCTGCTGGTGCCGATCGTCATCCTGGCCATCGTGATCACCCGCGGCACCTGGGACGAGGTGACCTTCACCAGGGGCGAACTGGAAGGCATGGCCTACCTGGCCGAAACGCGGAGCCTGACGGAGCCGGCAATCGAGTACGCCTACGAACTCACGGACAAGAAGGTGCACGCCTCGGCCGATGCGAGCGGACTCGACGACTCCCAGCGCCGGATCAACGAGGCGTTGGCCGCACTCGAAGCCCATGTCGCCCGCACCGACGACGCGATGGGTCTCGGCAGCCGCATCCAGGCGCTCAAGGCGCAGTTCCTCGCCATGCCGGCGAAGGTCGAGCCGCTGACCGTGGACGAGGACATCGCCCAGGTCGGCATCGACTTCGTCGACGGCATCCAGGCATTGAATGACACGATCGCGGACAACTCCGGCCTGGTGCTGGACCCCGACGACAAGACCTTTTACTACATGAACGTGCTGACCGCGCACCTGCCGCGCGTCATCAACCGCGTCGCCGAGGCACGCATCGCGACGGCGCACATTCCGGCCGAGGCACCAGTGGGTGTCGAGCGCGACTTCGTCGTCACCACCTACCACGTGCTGGCCAGCGAGGCGCAGGACCTCCTGGGGCACATCGACGAGATCCGCCAGCACGGCCCGGCACACGCCGATGCCATGCAGAAGGCGTTCGACGGCATCTCGACCGCGAACCAGCCCTTCGTGGAGGCGCTGGCCAACCATGCCGATCACGGCGGCGACGTTGCCGCGCTGCGCGCCAAGGCCGCCGAGGCGGCGAAGCAGACGCTGGCCGGCCTCGACGTGGCCATCCGGGCTGCGACCGAGGGCTACAACGACCGCCTGGCGGATCGCAAGAGCCACCTGGTCACCCTCGGTGCGGTCAACATCGCGCTGATCGTCGCAGCCATGCTGCTCGCGTTCTACGTGCGCAGCCGCATCGTGACGTCGCTGCATCGCGCGGTCGCGATCTCCAGGGCGATCGGCGAGGGCTCGCTCGACAACGACATCGTCGTGACCACCCGCGATGAGATCGGGGAACTGCTCAGCTCGATGGCGACCACGCAGCAGCAGCTGCGCGACAGCCGTGACGCCGAACGTGCGAACACGGAACGCGAGCGGACGGTCGCTGCCATCAACCTGCGCGTCAAGCAGGCGCTCGACAACGTGTCTTCGCCGGCGCTGCTGGCCGATCCGGACCACACCATCATCTACATGAACAAGGCGATGCAGCGCCTGTTCGGGGAGATCGAGGGCGAGTTGCGCAAGGTGTCGCCTCGCTTCGACTCCTCGCAACTGATCGGCGCCAACATGGACATCTTCCATCGCAGCGCCCAGCACCAGCGCAACCTGCTCGACGACCTGCGCACGACGCACATTGCGGAGCACCGCATGGGCAGCCTGACGATCAAGCTGACGCACACGCCGATCTACGACGAGGACGGCAAGCGCCTCGGCACGGCCATGGAGTGGGTCAATCGCACCCAGGAAGTGCAGGTGGAGCAGGAAGTCTCCAGCATCGTCGATGCCGCCAACGAGGGCGACCTCACGAGCCGCGTGCGTCGCGAGGGCAAGACCGGATTTTTCGAAGCGCTCGCGGTCGGTGTGAACTCGCTGCTCGACAACTTCGGCGAGGTCATCACCAAGATCCGGGCCTCGGCCGGCGAGGTTCACAGCGGCGCCGACGAGATCAGCAAGGGCAATACCTCGCTCAGCCAGCGCACCGAGGAACAGGCCTCGAGTCTCGAGGAGACCGCTTCTTCGATGGAGGAGATGACGGCCACCGTGCGCCAGACCGCCGATAACGCCATGCAGGCCAACCAGCTTGCGATCGCCGCGCGTGACCAGGCCACCAAGGGTGGCGAGGTCGTTGGCGCCGCCGTCACTGCCATGGGTGGCATCAACACCTCGAGCCGCAAGATCGCGGACATCATCGGCGTGATCGACGAGATCGCGTTCCAGACCAACCTTCTGGCGCTCAATGCCGCCGTGGAAGCGGCGCGTGCGGGTGAGCAGGGCCGCGGCTTCGCGGTGGTGGCGAGCGAGGTGCGCAATCTCGCGGGTCGCTCGGCCACGGCAGCCAAGGAGATCAAGGCGCTGATCCAGGACTCCGTCGTCAAGGTGGAGGAGGGCACGCGGCTCGTGGACGAGTCCGGCAAGTCCCTCAACGAGATCGTGCGGGCGGTCAAGAAGGTGACGGACATCGTCTCGGAGATCGCCGCGGCGAGCCAGGAGCAGAGTTCGGGCATCGAGCAGGTGAACCGCGCCGTGATGCAGATGGACGAAGTGACGCAGCAGAATGCGGCGCTCGTCGAGGAGGCTGCGGCGGCCTCCGAGGCGATCGTGGAGCAGGCCCAGAACCTGAATCACCTGATCGCACGCTACCAGGTGAACACGACCGAGGCCGTCGTCCGGCCGATCGGCACGTCGCGACGCACCGGCGGCGAACCCAGACTCCGCGTCGCGCGGTAACCACCGCGCGCGCTGGTCCAGATCCGGTCCCGAACATCTCCCACGGGATCGGATCTGGTCCAGCCGGATCGGAGCCGGCAAGCAAGAGTCTCGCTGTGGCCGGAGGTTCAGCGACGAGGCTGGGGAATTACACGCCTCAGTTCGGCGCCGCAGTCCTTGCGGAAGTGGCGCTTCAGTTCGCCCGCGTGGCTCGAGAGGAGTGCCGCGAGTTCCTCGCTGGACAGCGTCAGAATGTGCTGATTGCCCGAATCGGGCCGCTGCGCCGACGGCGGCGCGAAATCGACCAACTGGTCGTCGATGTAGCACCAGCGAACCGTTGGTCCGCGCATGGAGAGCAGCGCGTGCTGGAACGGCTGCGCGGCATCCTCAACAGGATGCTGCTCCATGACGGTGAACGCCCCGACCCGGTAGGCGCACCATGTCCATTCCTCCGAATAGGGGTCACGATCGTCCCAGTCGCCACCGGCGCTGCCGTTGCCGTCGAGCAGCTGCACGCGCACCGTCTGACAGCCGTTGGCATCCAGCGGCCGGCCGTTGACCACGATGATGCCTTCCGACGGATCGCCGGGGTTCTGTTCATCGCGCGGGACCTTGACGAGCCAGATGCCACGCAGATCGGGCGTCGGAATGCGCGTAGCCGCCGGCAGGGGATTCTGCGTACCGTAGGTCGTGCAGCCGGCGCAGCAGAGCGCCAGCACCGCGATCGGGGCAAGAAGGGACGCGCGGGCCGAGGGGCGTGTCATGACAGTATCGACGCGTGGCCGTAGTGGAAGTCAGGTTACAGGTTCTACGCCGGCGTGCCACGTCAACTGCGGAGAGTCCCGGGGAGGATTGCGTTTCGCACGCATGGTGCCGGGCGCACTGGCTCGGCAAGATGCCGCCCGTTGATTTTCTCCCCCTGAATTGGGCCTGCCTGGTGCAGGCCCTCTTTTTTTCCGCGATGGTCACGCCGGCACGGTCCGGGCGACCCACGTTCGTCCATCGGCGGCGCGGGTCCCGGGCAGGCGCTCGTGTTTGGTACGATGCCGCAGGTCCCCGGGAGCATCCGACATGAAAAGCGCACTGGCCTTACTGGTTCTCGCAACGACCGCCACCGTGGCGACTGCCGCGGATTCACCGTCGCTCCGGCCCGACCAGCTGGAATTCCGCTCCCTGTTCCGGGAACTGGTGGAAACCAACACCGCGCATTCGAACGGCAGCTGCACGCTGGCCGCCGAGCGGATGGCAGCGCGACTGAAGGCAGCGGGCTTCAAGGACGAGGACCTCATCCTGTTCTCGACGCCGGACGCCCCCAAGGATGGCGGCCTCGTGGCGACGCTGGCCGGTTCGTCGACCGCGTTGAAACCCATGGTCCTGCTCGCGCACATCGACGTGGTCGAGGCGAAGCGCGAGGACTGGGTCCGTGATCCCTTCACCTTCATCGAGGAGAACGGCACCTACTACGGTCGCGGCGTCGTGGACGACAAGGCGCTCGCGGCGATCTGGACCGACGCGATGGTCCGCTTCAAGAGAGAGGGTTACCGGCCGAAGCGGACGATCCGCCTGGCCCTGACCTGCGGCGAGGAAACGAGCGGCGTTTTCAACGGTGCGGATTGGCTCGCCCGGAACCGCAAGGACCTCGTGGACGCGGCCTTCGTGCTCAACGAGGGCGGCGGCGGCCTCACCGACGGAAAGGGCAGGATCGTCAGCCAGAACCTGCAGGTCGGCGAGAAGAACTACCAGGATTTCGAGCTCGAGACGACCAACCCGGGCGGCCACTCCTCGATCCCGGTCCGTGACAACGCGCTCTACCAGATGGCAGAGGCCCTGTTGAAGGTCCGTGACCTGGAGTTTCCGCTGATGATGACGGACACGACCCGCAGCTTCCTGGCGCGCGCCGGCGAGATGCGTGGTGGGGAACTGGGCGCGGCCATGGTCGCGCTCTCGAAGAACCCGCAGGACAAGGCGGCCGAAGCGATCGTCAACACGGACCGGACCTATCACTCGATGCTGCGCACGACCTGCGTCGCCACGCTGGAGAAGGGCGGCCATGCGACGAATGCCCTGCCGCAGAGCGTCACGGCCAACGTGAATTGCCGGATCTTCCCGGGCGTCCCGTCGAGCGAGGTGCAGGCTGCCCTCGTCAAGGCGATCGACGATCCCGGCGTGAAGGTCACGCCGCAGCACGGCGACCATCCCGTCGCCTTGCCGCCGCCGCTGGATCCGAAGATCGTGGGACCCGTCGAGAAGTTGTCGGCCAAGTATTTCCCGGGCGTGCCGGTCCTGCCGTCCATGGCGACCGGCGCGACCGATGCCGTTTATTTCGGCGCCCTAAAGGTCCCCGTGTACGGCGTGCCGGGGATCTGGCTCGATCCCGATCTCAACGGCATCCATGGGCTTGACGAGCGGATCGCGATTACGTCGCTCATGACCGGCCGGGACTACCTGACGGACCTCGTGAAGATGCTCGCCAGCGCGAAGTAGCGTGTTGGAGGCGCGTGGGAACGTCAACGGCGGTCCTGCCGTGGTGCCACGACCGGAGCCGATGAGGCGGGGATGACGAAGCGACCGGAGATGCCCGAATCAGGCGAGATCGATGCCCGCTACGGGCTCGAGCCGGTATTCGAGCCGGGGTCCGAGGTCGCGAGTGAGCTGTCGCCGTTCGTCGCCGTGCAGTGTCCTTACTGCGGGGAACATTTCGACACCGCGGTCGATCCGTCGGCGGGGTCGTTCCGGTACGTCGAGGACTGCCATGTGTGCTGCCAGCCGATCGAGCTGGCGGGCGAGGTGGACGAGCAAGGCCGGCTCGTGCGCGTGGCGGCGCGACGAGAGGGGTAAGGGCGGCGCTCGACCGGGTGCCGTGTCGGCCGGGGTCAATCGGGATTCGAGCGGCGCGGCTCGCTGGCTGAGAGGCGGACGGTGTCGTCCGGTGCAATCCGCGCGGCGGCCCAGCGTCGCAGTTCCCGGATCTGTTCGGGACCCCGCCGCGGATTGCGAATCAGCGCTTCGACGCTGCGCAGCAGTGCGTCGGCTTCGGCGGGCGGCATCTCCGAGCCCGGCGTGGCGATGCCCCAGACGTCGATCCAGCCCTCGCAGCGCTCGCCGAAGCGCAGCACGGCGTGGAACCAGCGCGGTTGTCGCCAGTTGCCCAGCACGAGGTCGAAGCCAGCCGCTGCGAGCGAGACCGGAATCAGCGTGATGTCGAGCAGGGCCTCCATGCCGAGCTTGATTTGAAACACCACGACGTCGCGCAGCAGTCGCCAGCGGCTCGGGCGATTGAGCGATGAACTCATCTCTGTCTCGGCCTCGGCGTCGTCGAATGGTCGCCGATCCAGGCCGCGAGTTCGTCTTCGGAGATCTCGCCGGCAGCAAGCGCCTGGATCGTCGCGGCGGCATCCATCTCGTCAGCCGTGAGCTCGGAGCCGTTCATGCGCAGGAACACGTCGACGATGGCAAGTGCGATGCGCTTGTTACCGTCGGGAAAGCAGTGCCCACGGGCCAGCGCAAAGCCGCATGCAGCCGCGAGCCGTGCCAGTGTCGGCGGCGTTTGCGCGTATGCGTGGAGGTTGGCGGGGCGAGCGAGAGCCGCTTCAAGATCGCCTTGGCGTGGCGGCCCGGAGAGCCCGCCATGCTCGTCGATCACTTCGCCCTGGATGGCAACGACTGCGCGCAGCGGAACCCAGCGAGGATTCTGTACGGTCATGGGGTGGCACGGCGCTACTTCGCAAGCGTACGCAGGGCGTTGCGATACCGGCGGCGCGTTTCCGAGAACGCTTCCATCGCCGCGTCGAAATCCGGATCGAACGGCGTGACGTGCAGGCCGTTGGCATCGACGACGTAATGAACGGTGTCATCCTCGCCGACGTGAAGTTGTTCGGCCACTTCCTTGGGCAGGATCAGGCCGACCGAGTTGCCGATCTTGCGAATCTTCAGCTTGGCGGCCATCGGGGCGCTCCGGACAGGGACTGGGAAAGAGTTTAACGGGAGTTATAACGGCTCGCCAGTGTGGCCTAATAGGCGATTTCACATAATATACATTATGCGTACTGACTGATACCGGCCACCGGCCGCCATGCGCACTCAGCGCGTCCACCCTTGCCATGCCAGCCACAGGCACCAACCACCCAGTCCCGACATCGACAGGAGCATGTACACGTCCAGATCGCCAATCGAATCGTCGCGAACCTTGATCGCGGCGACGAGACTCGTCAGCGTCAGCAGCATCACCCCGATCGCGAGCCACACCGGCCAGGAAAATAGCGAGCCCGGATGGTCGCTACGCCCAAGCAGCAAGCGCCAGCCGGCCTGCCAGCAGAATCCCCACATGACCAGCAGCACGAGCAGGATGATCAGCGTTGAGCTCGTGAATGGCGCGCGCGCCGCCGGCGGACCGAAAAGCGGCATCACCAGGAACGCGATCAGCGCGGATGTGCCCAACATCGCGCACAGCAGTACCAGCCCGACCGAGCGCGACAACCGTGGTGACGTCGGTTGCAGGTACGGATTTGGATCATCGTGGTCCGAGTCCGCCGACTCCGCACGCCGCCCTGGTTGAGACACGGCCTTCAATCCCTGCGCTCACCCAGCGTCACTCGTCGTCCGGCCTTGCCGAACCTCACCATTTGAGTACTCCGACCACCAACGCAGCCGCGATCACGAACGGCACGAGACCCAGCACCGTTGCCGCCAGCACATTCACGACCGCGCGCCAGGCGGAGAACCCCTGCACTTGCCCAATCATCTTGCAGGTGATCACGGCGGTCCACGCGACACCCGCTATGATCGAGACGCCGGCCGGCAGGAACACGCCGATCGCCACGAACGGGTGCTGGTCGAGCCAAGGGCTTTCCGCCATGAAGAGCTGCCCGCCCAGGGTCAGTAGCATCGGCAGCAGCAGGCTCATGCCCGCAAGCATGGGTACGGCGCCCCACGCACACGCGGCCCGCAATGCCACCGTCGAGGCGTGACCGCCAAGCCACCGGCCGGTCCAGCACAACAGCACGGATCCCAGGTACAGGCGCAGCACGCCCCAGATCGGCCCCGCCAGCAGGACGAGCGTCAGGATCGACAGCAGGGACGATCGATCGCCGAGATTCTTGTCGATGGCGCGGCTCAGCAGGTCGGCAATCCCCGACAACGCGCCGAGCGCCACGACATGACGTTCCGGCTGTGTGTCGACGACGTGCTGGATCGTGGCACGCGGTTGACGCCAGATCGTGAGCCATGGCGACGGAATGCCGGTCGCCAACGGGCGCTGGCTCGATTCGTTCGGCGCGGACGATGCGTTTCCGACGGGCACGACCCCTCGCTGTGGCGACCGGCTGGCCGCATCTCGGCACTGATGCGGTTATACGCCTGCAGGGTCCCGGCGCGTCAGCGCGCCTTCTTCGCGGCCGTCACGAGACGATGCATCCGGGCTCTCGAGCGGCCGCCGATACCGTCAACGCAAGACCGAACCGCCGGCGCCGTTCGCCAGGTCCGCACGCCACGCGGGGCGCGGATTGCTCGCGATCCAGCGCCGCGCGTCCGCCACGGTGCTGAACGTCGCTTCCGGATACGGGGCGAGCGGCATGGACTCGAATGAGCCGACGTGCTCGAGCATGGCTGCATCGTTGGCCACCGTGGCGTGCACGATGTCCGGTCCGCACTCGTACTGCACGCGCGAGAGCTGCTCGACGCGACCGATGAAGGTATGCGTCAGGTCCGCGCCCGGCTTCGCCTCGAGGTAATCGGAGAGGATGTAGCGCACGCACTCGTAGCGCACGTCAGCCACCATGTCCCGGTAAGCGGCGTGGAACTCGGCGGACGAGACCTCGCCGGAGAACCGCCGGTAGACGCCGTGGCCCTCCCACCGCAGCACGTAAGGCATGGGTCACCTCCTTGGGCGACTCCTTGGAATTCCTGTCTGTGCGTCCGTGAGCGTGCGCCGATTCCCGACGCTGTCAATCCGCAGCCACCCTCGAACCGGCGCGTCCGCGGACTGCACTAGCCGCAATCGGGCCCGGTGAACCGCCGCGACGGCACTCGGCGTATCCTTGCCGGGCCGTGCCCGAGCAAGTCACCGCCTCCGCCGACCCGCTCAAGCGCTGGGTCGACGCCACCTTCGCCCCCTTCCAGCACCGGATCTTCCTGGTGTTCTGGAGCGCGACGCTCATCTCGTCGTTCGGCAGCCTGATCCAGACGGTCGGTGCGTCCTGGATGATGGCCACCATCTCGCCGGCCGCCGACCAGGTGGCGCTGGTCCAGACGGCGGCAACGCTGCCGTTCTTCTTCCTCTCGCTGCTGGCCGGCGCGCTGGCCGATACCCGCGACCGTCGGCGCATCATGCTGGCGAGCCAGGTCGCCGCGCTGGTGGCGTCCGCGCTGCTGGCGGTCGTCACGCTGCTGCACTGGATTACGCCGGGCCTGCTGCTGCTGTTCACGTTCCTGATCGGCTGCACCAATGCCTTCCTCGCGCCGGCCTGGCAGTCGTCGATCGGCGAACTCGTGCCGCGCGAGCACATCCCGCCCGCGGTAGCCGCCAATGCGCTCGGCATGAACGTGGCCCGCAGCGTCGGACCGGCGATCGGCGGCTTCATCGTCGCCGTCCTCGGCGCGGCCGCCGCCTTCGTCGCGAACGCGGTGTCCTACCTTGCGATCATCGTCACGACCTGGCGGTGGCGCCCTCACCGTCCCAAGACCGAGTTGCCCCCGGAAACGATTGGCACGGCCCTCGCTTCCGGCCTGCGTTACGTCAGCCTCGCGCCGCAGATCTGGAAGGTGCTCGGGCGCTGTGCACTTCACGCCATTCCGATCGCGGCGGTGCAGGCGCTGGCTCCCGTCGTTGCACGCGACCTGCTGGGCGGAGGTGCCCGAACCTACGGCGTGCTGCTGGCCGCGTTCGGCATCGGTGCCATGGCGGGCGCGCTCTCGACGGCCACGCTGCGCGGTCGGGTTTCGAGTGATGCGCTGCTGAAAGGGCTCTCACTCGGCGCGTGCCTATCGATGGTCGGCATCGGCCAGAGCCGCTGGCTGGCGCTCACCCTGCCCTGCTTCGCCGTCGCCGGCGCGATCTGGGCGCTGTCGTTCGCCAACTTCAATGTGGCCGTTCAGCTCTCGTCACCGCGCTGGGTGGTCGGACGCATGCTCGCGACGTATCACACGACGGTGTTCGCCAGCATTGCGCTCGGCAGCTGGCTGTGGGGCCAGTTCGCCGGCGCGTTTGGCGTGGCCGAGAGCTTGACGGTTGCCGGGCTCGCTTCCCTCGTCTCGCTGCTGGTGGCGCGCCGCTTCCCCGTCGCGACAGAGGGCGTCGGCCCGCTCGATCCGCGCAATACGCCGAAGCTGCCGACGCCCGCGCTCGCCCTGCAACCGACGTCCGGGCCGATCTTCGTGACGATCGAGTACCGCATCGCCGACGCGGACTGCGACGAGTTCGCGCTCGTCATCAACGAGGTGGGTCGCATCCGCCGGCGCGATGGTGCCCGGTCGTGGTCGATCTGCCAGGACATCGACGACCCGGGACGCTGGGTCGAGCGCTTCGAATGCCCGACGTGGGTGGACTACCTGCGCTGGCGCACGCGACCGACGGTCTCCGACGAGCGCGTGCGCGACCGGTTGGCCCGTATCGTCGGCAGCGACCGGATGCAGGTCCACCGGCACCTGTCACGGCCCGAAGAGACGGACTTCTTCTGACGTCGCGCGTCGCCCGGTAACCGCGCTGCACGCCGGATCCGTGAGCGCGTCGTCGCGCTAGCGTCCGGCCAGAGTCCCGACCAGGACCACCGGCGACCCGCCCGACGAGATGCGCGCCGCATCGGCGGCCACTTCCTGCATCTCCCGCGAACCCATGGCGAGTTGCAGGGCTTCGGCCGACGGGAACGGCAGCGAGAACATCTGGTAGAACGCGGGTCGGCCCTGCGGCGTGTCGGCGAATCGGGTTACCGTGTACGGTCGAACCTGCTCCGGGATCTGCATCTTCGCGTGCAGCAGCCGCAGGTGTGCGGCGTAGTCGCGGTCGAACATCTCGGTGTCGAGGGGATATGGGTAGAGCACATGCAGCGTAACGTCAGCCATCCTGGTTGCCTTCCTTGCCGGTAACGTCCGGTCTCACGGCATGAATAATCGATCCCCAGCACGGACGTCAACGTCATGCGTCGCCTGAAGGCCCTGCTCTGGGACGTGGACGGAACGCTCGCGGAGACCGAGCGAGATGCCCATCGCGTGGCGTTCAACCTCGCGTTCGAAGCCTGCGGACTGCCGTGGCGCTGGGACGTGGAACTGTACGGTCGCCTGCTGCGCGTGGCCGGCGGTCGCGAGCGCCTGCTGCATTTCTTCTCCCAGGTCCCGGATGCGCCAGCGTCGTCGGCCGAGCGCGAGGCGCTGGCCGCGCGCCTGCACCCGGTCAAGAACCGCTATTACGGCGAACTGGTCACGAGCGGCCGGGTGCCCCTGCGGGAGGGCGTCCGTCCACTGATGGATGAATGCCGCACCGAGGGCGTGGCCCTCGCGATTGCCACCACCACCAGTCGCGACAACGTGGCGGCGTTGCTGGCGACCCAATTGGGTCCGCAGTGGGCCTCCGGGTTTGCGGCCGTGGTCTGTGGTGAGGACGTCGCGCGCAAGAAGCCGGATCCGGAGGTCTATACGCGGGCGCTGGAACGTCTGGGCATTGCGCCCGACGAGGCCGTCGCGATCGAGGATTCGCCGGACGGGACGACGGCCGCCGTGCGTGCGTCGTTGCCGGTCGTCGTCACCCGCAGCGTGTATTTCGCGACGGCCGACATCTCCGGCGCGACGGCGATCGGTCCCGGCCTGGACTCGCGCGCGGGGTGGACCCCGGCGTGCGTCCCGGCGGCCCGTGCGGGCATCGGTCTTGCCGATCTCGAAGCCTGGCGTCGCATCGCTGGACGCTTCTGAACACGACATCGTCGCTGAGCAACGCCGGGGCCATTGCGAAATCGCGTACGTCATTCGGCCTGGCGGACGCCGTTGCGAATCACTACTGAAACGATGAAACCATCCGTCGATCGGGAACTCGGGCGACGCCAGTCTGCAGCCAAGGTGCAGTACGAGTTCTGAGCCGGACGGTTCAAGTCGACGCGGGGGGCACCTGCGGGCGCCCCTCTTGTTTCGGCGTACGGCGGCTGCCGGCGTACAGCTCGTAGTGCAGCAGGCGGCAGGGGATGCTGCCGTTCATCAGTGCCCGGCTGCGCGTCGGCTTGAGTCCGATGGACTTCCACGGCGAGGCGCTGGCCGCGAGCAGCACGGCCCGCCAGCCGGCGAAACGCTGCTTCAGCACGTCGCCGATTTCTTCGTAGAGCGGACGCAGGTCGGCCTCGCGTCCGCCGATCCGTTCGCCGTACGGCAGGTTCGTGACCAGCAGGCCGTGCGACGCCGGCGGCTCCACGTCCTGGATGCGTCGCGTGTCGAAAGTGATGTAGCGCTCGACGCGGGCACTCAAGGCGCTCTTGCGCGCCATTGCCACGAACGCCGGGTCGATGTCCGAGGCCATGACGGGCGCTGGCGGAGCTTCGAGTTTCTCGGCTCGCACGCGATCCTGCGTTTGCCGCCACAGTTCGCGGTCGAAGTCCTTCAGCCACTCGAACGCGAACTCCCCCTTGCGACGATGGATCTGCGGTGCCTTGCGGACGGCGATCGTCGCGGCCTCGATCGCGAGCGTGCCGCTGCCGCACATGGGGTCGAGGAATGGCTGGCTGCCGTCGTACCCCGCAAATTGCAGGATCGCGGCCGCGAGCGTCTCCTTGAGCGGCGCCGGGTGTCCCGATTCGCGGTACCCGCGCTTGTGCAGCGACTTGCCGGTCGTGTCGATGCTCAGCATGCAGCGGCCGTGTTCGAGGTGCGCCACCACCACCACGCGCGGGTCCTTCGGATCGACCTTGGGCCGCTGGCCGACGCTGCGCTCGAACTCGTCGAGGATCGCCTCGCGCACCTGGGTGATGACCTGCTTCTGCGCCATCGTCTCCTCGCCGCCGAGGCTCTCGACCCGGAAGCTGTGCTGCGGATCGAACACCTCGTGCCAGTGGATGCGCCGCGCCTGCGAGTGCAGCATGGGAGGCGAGTGGGCCGGGACTTCCTTCAGCACGCGCAGCAGTCGGCTGGCCGTGCGCAGCTTCAGATGCAGCTCAAAGGCGAGTTCGGGTTCGGCATCGAACGCGATGGCACGGAATCCCGGCCGCATTTCGCCGACGCCGAGCGCCGCGAGTTCCTGCTCGAGCGCCGGCTTGGTCTCCTCGGGGCAGGTGGCGATCAGGCGCATTCAGTCGCGGATCAGTTCGACGAGGTGCAGCGAGACCGTCACGACGTGCGCGACGGCAAGGCCGATCAGCCCCTGCGCCGCGACCGCATGCGCCGAGCGGCACGCCAGCGCGGCGTCCGAACCGTCCAGGAAGAACCAGGCGGCTCCCGTGACGGCCGTCGCGAGCAGCGCCAGCAGCGCGAGACCCTCGATCAGCCCGAAGAGTCCGCCGCCCTCGGCGGACGGAATGCGCCCGCGCAGCAGTCCACCGAGGTCGCGCAGCGCGGCACCGCCCTGCCCCGCCAGCCACGGGAAATACAGCCTCCAACGGCCGCCCCGGACGCAGGACGCGAGGTACACCAACGCGAGCAGCAGCGCGAGCAGGCCGAGTGCGACGTGCGCGAGGTCGAGGAAACCGGCGTGCTTCGGCAGCCGCCGATACATGGCGACCCACGGACTGGTGCTGAGCAGCCACGCGGTCAGCAGTGCGACCGCGACGTGCAGTCGGCCCGTGAGGCTGTCGCGCCCGCCATCCATCGACGAACTACCCGGCTTGCGACGTGGTCAGCGCCGCGATCTGTCCGGCGAAGCGGCGCACCTCGTTCCAGTCGGTGAACTCGGTGTTGGTCTGCGGGTCGGTCGGGCCGCGCGTGAGGAACATGATGAAGCGGATGGCGGCGCGGTCGAACGGCTTGTAGCGCTGGTAGTCGAGATTGCCGCCGAACACGCCGAGCAGCTTCGGCTTCCACGGCGAGCGTGCCACGAAGGCCTTCACGTAGGGATTCGTCGCGGGCGTGTTCTTTTCCGGCTTGCGCGCGACGAGGTTCACCGAGAAGAACCCGCTCGGCTTCGCCTCGAGCAGCGCACGGTGCCGCGCGATGAAGTCGAACACGGCGGGATTGTGCTTGCCGTGACGGATGCTCGCACCGATGACGATCGCATCGTAGGCATCGAGGCCGGCCTGCGCCTCGTCGAGGGGACGCAGTTCCGCGGTGACGCCCTGCCTCGCGAGTTCCCCTTGGAGGGTCTCGCAGATCTTGCGTGTCTGGCCGTAGACGCTGAAATACGTCAGCAGGATCTTGGACAAGGGGCCTACTTCAGCTCGCGAGCTCGTCGGGATCGATGGGGACGCCGAGCCGGGTCGCGGCCTCGGTCGTCGACGTGGTCACAAGGATATGGGCACCGCGATTGTTTGCAACGAATTCCATCGTGCGACGCGATCCGCGGGCCGTTCCACCCTCGGCGCCCATTTTACCGGACCCGAGCGGCGTCGAGTCTGTACCGGCAACTCCCTAGGCCCATCCGGGTACCCGGTGCCGATGGTCACTGACGCGTGATCGCCGATTTCCCGCCGCGCAGGACGAATTTCTGGATCTTGCCGGTCGTCGTCTTCGGCAGTTCGTGCACGAAGGAGTAGGCCGTGGGCACCTTGAAGTGCGCAAGGACTCCCCGTGCGAACTGGCGAAGTTCCTCGGCCGTCACGCTGGCGCCCGGACGCAACACCACGAAGGCATGCGGCGACTCGCCCCACTTCTCGTGCGGCATGCCGACCACCGCGACCTCGAGCACCGCGGGATGGCGCAGCAGCGCCCCTTCGACCTCGATCGAGGAAATGTTCTCGCCGCCGCTGATGATGACGTCCTTGAACCGGTCGCGGATCTCGACGTAGCCGCTCGGATGCACGACGGCGGCGTCGCCGCTGTGGAACCATCCGCCGCGGAACGCCTTCTCGGTCGCCTCGGGGTCGTTGAAATAGCCCTTCATCACGACGTTGCCGCGCGCGACGATCTCGCCGAGCGTGGCGCCGTCCCACGGCACGTCCTGCATGGCATCGTCGACGACCCGCAGTTCGCCGGAGGTGATCAGCTCGACGCCGGTGAGCGCCTTGACGCGCGCTCGCTCGGCCGGCGGCAGGGCGGCGTGCTCGGGCAGTTCCTCGCAGATCGTGATGAACGGAGCGGTCTCGGTGAGCCCGTACACCTGGGTGACGGTCCAGCCGAATTCTCCTTCGATGCGCTCGATGGTCGCCGCTGCGGGTGGCGCGCCGGCCGTCAGCAGCCGCACACCCTTGGGCAGCGCCTTGCGCAAGGCCTCCGGGCCGTTCGCGATGCTGATCAGCACCGTGGGCGCGGCGCAGAAGGTCGTGATGCCTTCGTCGATGATGGTGCGATACACGTTCTCGGCGTCGACCCGGCGGCAGCACACGTGCGTGGCACCGACACCCGTGAGCAGCCAGGTGAAGGTCCAGCCGTTGGCGTGGAACATCGGCAGCGTCCAGAGGAAGCGGTCGGCCGGCGTCATCGGCCAGTGCACCAGGGTGCCGGTCGCGTTCACCCAGGCATTGCGATGCGTGATCATCACGCCCTTGGGCTTCGACGTGGTGCCGCTCGTATAATTGATGGCGATGAGATCGCCTTCCGAAGGCGTCGGGCGATCGAACCGGCCGTCGCTCGCGGCCAGCAGTTCCGCGTACTCCAGCCAGCCCGCCTTGCGTCCTTCGAGCGCCACGAAATACTCGACCGTGGTCATGCGGTCGCGCACCGAGTCCACGGCGTCCAGGTAATCCGAGTGCACGCACAGCACGCGCGCGCCGCTGTGGTTGGCGAGATAAACGAAGTCCTCGGGCACCAGACGGTAGTTGAGCGGCACGATCACCGCGCCCAGCTGCGGCACGGCGTAGTACTGCTCGAGGTGCTGGTGGGTGTTCGGCGCGATGGTCGCGACCCGGTCCCCCGGGCGGATGCCGAGCTTCGCGAGCGCCGCCGACCAGCGGTCGCAGCGCTCGCCGAACTCCGCGTAGGTGTAGCGGTCCGTCCCGTCGACGACGGCGGTGCGGCGGGGATGCAGCTTGCGCGCGCGGCGCAGGAAGTCGAGGGGGGTCAGCGGGGTTTCCATGCGATCCGGCGCGCGCCGCTCCTGGGTTGTTGTCGTGCTAGCTTGCCACGACGGCGGGCTCAGTCGAAGCCGGGAGGGGACCGGAATCCCCCGATGCTCTCCTCGACCAGCCGTGCGAAGCGCAGGGCCGTCCGGTCCTCGAAATATGCCGCCATGACCTGCAGCCCGATCGGGACGCCGTGGGCGTCGACCTGTCCGGTCGGGAAAACGGTGGCCGGCAACCCGGCGACCGACGCCACGGCCGGCAGCGCACTCAGTTGGTAATACGGCATTGCGGACCCGTTCACGTCGAGCGTGCGATCGTAGAAGTAGCCGTCGTCGTGCGGGAAGGCATTGACGCTGCAGACCGGCGTGAGCAGCACGTCCACGCGCTCGAAGGCCTGCTCCCACGCGAGCTTGTAGGTCTCGAAGGCCTCGAGCACATCGAGCAGGCGGGCGGCACTCGCCTCCAGTCCATCCGCCACGGCGTCTAGGAACGGATCGCCGTAGCCACGCATCTTGAGGGCCGCCTTGGCGCGCGCCGCTGCCGGCAGGCCACCGCTCATCAGGCACTGCAGGGCGACGAGGTAGCGCGCGTAGTACTCCCGGAAGTCACCGAACCAGGGTCGCGCGTCCAGCGGCACGATCCGTGCGCCGAGTCGGGCGAGCTGCTCGACCAGCCCGTCGCGTGCCGACAGGATGGACGCGTCGACCGGGAGCCAGTCGGGCAGCTTCAGGACACCCACGCGGGCACCATCGAGACTTTCGAAACGTGGCGGTGGCGGCTGCGACCGCAGGCCTTTGCCGTCCAGCCCTTCGGGCTGGCAGAGCACTCCGAACAGCAACTCGAGATCGGCCGCGCTGCGCGCGAGCGGTCCCTGCACGGCCAGTCCGCGGGCCGGGTTCGGCGTGTGTCCGCCGGGATAGTGGCCGGAGCGCGGCAGCGCTGCGGACGTGGGCTTGTGGCCATAGAGGCCGCAGAACGCGGCCGGGATGCGGATCGAGCCGCCGATGTCGCTGCCGAGTTCCGCGACGCTGAGCCCGGTGGCGACGGCCGCGGCACCGCCGCCCGTGCTCCCACCCGACGTGCGCGCGGGATCGTAGGGGTTGGTCGTGCGACCGAAGCGGGGATTGAAGGCCTGCCAGTCGGCATTCGCGACGGGCACGTTGGTCTTGCCGATCACGATGGCCCCCGCGCCGCGCAATTGCTGCACGTTGGCCGCGTCCTCCAGCGCGCGGGCCTGGGCCGGATCGAGCACGCCACCGGTCGACGGCCAGCCGGCGACGTGGATGCCGTCCTTGATCGTGATGGGCAGGCCGTGCAGTGGGCGATCGCGGTCGGCGACCGGGTCGTCCGCGTCGCTCCCCGCCGCCAGCGCGAGTGCATCGTTCGTGGAGACGACGGCATTGACGCGCCCCGCGAGGCGCTGGCGACGCTCGAGGTGCATGCCGACGAGCGCGCGCACCGAGATCGAGCCTTCCCGCAAGGCCTCGAGCCACTGCGTCGCGCTGGCGTACGGATTCACGCCTGCGCCACCCGGCGCCAGAGCAGCAGCTGGTTGTTGGCGGGCATCGCGACGTCCTCGCACAGGCGCAGCCCCGCACGCGTGGCCAAGGCGTCGACGGCCTCGAAGTCGCGGATCCCGCTCGCCGGATCGCGGGCGCGCAGCATCGCGTCGAATTGCCGGTTGCTTTCCGTAGTGAAGGCCCCGCGGTACCGGAAGGGGCCGTACACGATCAGGCGACCGTCGATCACGGGTTGCAGCAGCTGCGCGATCCCGGCGAACAGGGCCTCGACGTCGCTCCAGCCCATGATGTGCAGCGTGTTGGCGGTATAGACGACGGACTGGGTGCCCGCCGACGGCCAGGGACCGCGGCCGGCGTCGAGCCCGAGCGGGCTGAGCAGGTTCGGCGTGCCCTCCGCTTCCACCCGGGCGCGCAGCCCTGGCAGCACGTCGGGACGGTCGGTGGGCTGCCAGCGCAGATGGGGCAGTTCCCGCGCGAAATGCACGGCGTGCTGGCCCGTGCCGGAGCCGATCTCGAGCACGCTCGCCGGCTGGTCGAGGGCCCGTCGCAGAACCGCCAGGATCGGGCTCTTGTTGCGCTCGCAGGCCTCGGAGAAGGGCAGCATGCGATGGCGAGCGCGTGCGGGAGCAGGCGGGGCGAGACGGGGGACCTGCCCTCGCCTCGCCCCGCGGCAGCCGTCGATTACTTCTTCAGCGTGGCGTAGTACGCCGCGAGGTCCGCGATGTCCGCGGCGCTCAGCTTCTTCGCTTCCTTGATCATCTTCTGGCTCTTGGTGCGCGTGCCGGCCTGGTACTCGCCCATCGCCTTGGTGAACTTGTCCGGCGCCATGCCGGCGATCGAAGGATTCTCGTCGTCGCCCTTGCCATCGTCGCCGTGGCAGTCGACGCACGACTCCGACTTCGTCTTGCCCGCCGCCACGTCACCGGCGTGCGACGGCGCCGCCGCGAACATCACGGCCGCGAGAGCCAGCATCGACAGGGAAACCTTGTTCATCAGTCATCTCCTCGAAGGGGTTGGAAGCGAGCGTGCCGTCGCCGGTGCGCCCGTGGGCCGCTCGGAAATATACCCGCTGCCGTGGGTTGGAATCGCTACGGCGCGAATTGTTCCGGTCCCGCCGAGCCGCCGCGACTCGTGGATTTCCACGACGCGAGGTCGTGGAATTTCAGGCATGAGGGCGGTGAATCCCATTTTTTTCAGCCTGATCATTGCAGTTCGTAAAAGTCGGCGTATATTCCCGACGTAGCCCCATGATCCCCAAAGGGAAATTGCGGCTTCAGCCGGCGGGAATTCGGTTGAACATAATCCGATAAGACATTGATTTAATAATAATCTTTCGGTCAGGGTGTCACATGACGGGCAATTGGGAACAGTTTCATCGCGCCGTGCGGGTATTGATCGGCCCCGGCGCCGTGAAGCAGCGGCTGTCGGGGGCGTATCTCGAGCATCTGCGTGGGGTCGAGAGCGAATCGCTGCCGGATGCCGTGTGCGTCGAATTCGCGGCCCTGCAGTCGGCATTGAGCTGCGTGAAGCCGATGGGCGGCCTGTGTGCCGCTGAAGCGGCGATCCGCAAGATGTCGGACCAGGAAGCCGCGACGCACGCGGAGCGGATCCTGACGATGTTCCTCGTGCTGTCGGAAGCCAGCGGCGAATCGCACGACGTCTCCACCGCGCCGCGCCTGCGCGTGGTCGGCGACGACGACCTGCCCGCCTTCCTCAGTCGAGCTTGAACTCGATCACGTCGAAGCGCGTCGTCTCCTCGTGACGCGCCTGGCGCTTGATCGCGTCGATCAGCTGCCGCTTGTCCCAGGGCACCACTTCGTCGCCCAGTTCCAGCACCGCCGGTGCGATCGTGTCGTGCGAGCCGAACGGCTCGAGCACGATCACAGGCTTGTCGAAGGCCTTGGCGCAGTGGAGCATGAAGTCCACCCAGTCCTGGTGGCGACGGTAGAGCGATGACGGCACCAGGATGCATTCCGCGGCCGTGATCTGCTTGCGCAGGTCGTCCTTGATGGCTTCCTTGTCGCCGGGCGGTCGCTTGTCGGGCGTCGACGTGTTGACGTAGAAGAAATTGTCGTCGCTTTCGAGGTACTCGAAAACACGGTGGTAGTCGTCGTCCTGGTGGTAGACGTGGCAGACGAACAGCCTGACCGGGTTCTTTTGCGTGACGCTGCCCACGGTGCCTCCGTGACCTTTCCGTGCGGGATGGATAGATGGCCGCCGTAGTCTAGCCTAGCGCGTGCGGTTCCGGTTGGGCGTCTGGACCCTTAGAATTGCGGACAGATGCGCTTTCTGCTCTACAACATCCGCTACGCGACCGGCACGGGTGCCGCGTTCCACCTCCCCGTTCCGGGGGCGGGTTACCTGCGCAGCAACCCGCGGGTGCTCGAAGGCATCACGCGGTTCATCAAGTCGCAGGACCCGGACATCGTCGGCCTGGTCGAGGTGGACACCGGCTCGATCCGCTCCGGCCGGGTGAACCAGGCCGAGGCCATCGCGAGTTCCCTCGGCCACTACTCCATCTACCAGTGCAAGTACGGCACCAGCTCGCTCAACACGCTGGTGCCGATCGTCAACAAGCAGGCGAACGCGTTCCTCGCCGCGCCCCGCGTCGAGGGCGAGCGCTTCCACTACTTCGATACCGGCATCAAGAAGCTGATCATCGAGCTCGAGCTCGACGAGCTCTGCGTGTTCCTGGTGCACCTGTCGCTGAAGTTCCGGCATCGGCACGCGCAGCTGCGTCATCTGTACGAACTGGTGAAGGTCGCGACCAAGCCGGTCATCGTGGCCGGGGACTTCAACACGTTCTGGGGCGAGCACGAGATGGCGCTGTTCATGGAGGCCGCCGGCCTGCGCAGCGCGAACCTCGCCAAGCTGCCTTCCTATCCGGCGCGCCGGCCCCGCATGGAACTCGACTTCATCCTGCACACCCGCAACATCGAGATCGAATCCTTCGCGATCCCCGAGGTCACGTACTCGGACCACCGGCCGCTGGTGTGCGACTTCCGCGTCATCTCGCAGCAGCGCGTTGCTGCCTGACGCCCGTCCCGGAGACGCCATGTCCCAACTTGCTGCCCCCGGCGACGCACAGTGGTCGCTCGAGGTCGATGCCGAGCGCATCGCCTGGCTGACGTTCGACAAGCCCGGCGCGAGCGCCAATGCCCTCTCGCGTGCGGCCATGGAGCAGTTCAACGAATGGCTCACGGGTGCCGAGCGTGCCGCGCCGCGGGGCCTCGTCATCTGCTCGGCCAAGGCGGGCTTCATCGCCGGTGCCGACATCGCCGAATTCGGCCAGGTGCGCACGCCCGACGAGGCGGTGCCGTTCGTGCGAGCAGCGCACGCGATCCTCGCGCGCCTCGAGCACCTGCCGTTTCCGACCGTCGCAGCGATCAACGGGTATTGCCTCGGCGGCGGGCTCGAACTGGCCATGGCCTGTCGCTACCGGGTGTGCAGCGACGACCCGAAGGCGGTGCTCGGCCTGCCCGAGGTGCTGCTCGGCATCCATCCGGGTTTCGGCGGCACCGTGCGCTCCGTGCACCTGCTCGGCGTCACCACGGCCATGGACCTGATGCTCACGGGCAAGAACCTGCGCCCGTCGAAGGCGCTCGCCGCCGGGCTCGTCGACCGGGTCGTCCCCGCCGCCGAGTTGCGTCCTGCCGCACGCGAGATCGTGCTCGATCCACCGCCGGTTCGGCGCGCGCCGTTCACGCAGCGCCTGCTGTCGCTCAGCCCCGTGCGCGGATTCATCGCGCCGAAGATCGAACAGCAGGTGGCACGTCGGGCGCGCCGCGAGCACTACCCGGCACCCTACGCGGTGGTCGATCTCTGGAAGCGCCACGGGGCGAACCCGGCCACGGCGTACGAGGCCGAGGCGCAATCGGTCGCGCGGCTGGTGTGCACACCGACCTCGCGCAACCTCGTGCGCGTGTTCTTCCTGCAGGAGCGATTGAAGGCGCTCGGAGGTCGCGAGGGCACGCGCACGGGCCACGTCCACGTGGTCGGCGCCGGAGTCATGGGCGGCGACATCGCCTCGTGGTGCGCCCAGCGCGGCCACACGGTCACGCTGCAGGACCGCACGGACGACATCGTCGGCGCGGCGCTGGCGCGTGCCCGGCAGGCATTCGAGAAGCGCAGTCGCGCGCCGGGCGACGCGGAGCGCGCGAAGCAGCGACTGACCGCCGACGTGACGGGCCAGGGCGTCGAGCGCGCCGACGTCGTGATCGAGGCGATCCACGAGGACGCGCAGGCCAAGCGGGCGCTGTATGCCGCGCTCGAGCCCCGCATGCAGCCGACCGCGCTGCTCGCGACCAACACCTCGAGCCTCGCGCTCGAGTCGCTGGCGACGTCCCTCGCCCGGCCCGGGCGCTTCGTCGGCCTGCACTTCTTCAATCCCGTGGCGCAGATGCCGCTCGTCGAGGTGATCGAGACCGCGCAGCTCGATCCGGACGCGCGGGCTGCGGCCCTCGCCTTCACGCGCAGCATCGACAAGCTGCCCCTGCCCTGTCGCAGCGCGCCGGGCTTCCTCGTCAACCGGATCCTGCTGCCCTACCTCACCGAGGCCATGCTCGCCGCGCAGGAGGGCGTGCCCTACGCCGTGCTCGACCGCGTGGCGGTGGATTTCGGCATGCCGATGGGTCCGATCGAACTCGCCGACACCGTCGGGCTCGACGTCTGCCTGCACGTCGGGCGGATCCTCGGCGCCGCGTTCGGCCGTCCCGCGCCGGAGGCCGTCGCCGCGCTCGTCGCGGACGGCAAGCTCGGCCGCAAGAGTGGCCAGGGCCTGTACGCCTGGCAGGACGGCAAGGCCGTGAAGCCGCCGGCGGGCGACGCGCGCGCTTCGGACGACCTGGAGGACCGCCTGATCCTCCCGCTCGTCAACGAAACGGTGGCGCTGTGGCGCGAGGGGGTGGTCGCCGAGGCGGACCTCATCGATGCGGGCGTGATCTTCGGCACGGGTTTCGCGCCGTTCCGCGGGGGCCCGCTGCGCTACGCGCGCGAGCGTGGCATCGAGGCGGTCCGCCAGCGGCTGGAGGAACTGGCGCAGCGACATGGTCCGCGCTTTCAGCCCGACCCAGGTTGGGATGCCTTGGCTCGCGGCCCCGTGTGTTAGCATTCCGCAACTAAGACTCGTCCGGTTCGTCGCGGGGAGCGGCCAGCGGACAATGAATGACGAATGAACGAACCGGCACCGGTTGAACTGTCGATCCTGAGGATGTTCTCGCCGCTCGACGGGCTGCGGCGCGAGAACCTGGTCGCCCTTTCGCGCAAGACCGTCGTGCGCGAAGCGACCCAGGGCCGGCTCCTGTTCAAGGAAAACGACACCGACAAGCGCACCTTCTACCTCGTGAAGGGCATCGTCGAGCTCATGGGCGGCGGCAAGATCATCGGCACCGTCAAGGCAGGCACGCCGGATGCGCGGCATGCCCTCGCGCCGATCCTGCCGCGCCGCTGCTCGGCGCGCGTGGCCTCGGACCACATCGAATACCTGTCGATCGACAGCGATCTGCTCGACGTGCTGATCACCTGGGACCAGACCGGCGCCTACGAGGTCAACGACCTGCACGCCAATCCGGCCGTCGACAGCGACGACTGGATGACCCTGCTGCTGCAGAGCCGGGCCTTCCACAAGATCCCGCCCGCCAACCTGCAGGCCGTGTTCATGCGCCTGCAGCGCGTCAATTACACGGCCGGCGACGTCATCATCCGCCAGGGTGACGAGGGCGACTTCTTCTACATCATCGTGAGCGGGCGCTGCGCGGTCAGTCGCGAGACGCCGCTCAACCGCGAGGGCATCCGTCTGGCCGAACTCGGCATCGGCGAGACCTTCGGCGAGGAAGCGCTCATCTCAGGCGCCCGCCGCAATGCCACCGTGACGATGCTGACCGACGGCGCGCTCATGCGGCTTCCCAAGGAGGATTTCACCTCCCTGCTGAACGAGCCGATGATGCGCTGGGTGGACTACGACGAGGCCCGCCGCATCGTCGCGAACGGCGGCCGGTGGCTCGACGTGCGCCTGCCGAGCGAGTTCGAGCACTGCCATCTCGACCAGTCGATCAACGTGCCGCTGTACTTCGTGCGGCTCAAGCTGAAGACGCTCGACCCGGCGATTCCCTACGTCGTGGTATGCGACAACGGCCGGCGCAGTTCGGCGGCGGCCTACATCCTCAGCGAGCGCGGCTTCGACAGCCACGTGCTGCGCGGCGGGATCGCGGTCACGGACCTCGCGGACTCGCTGCTGGCGGTCCGCAAGGACTAGGCGGCTCTCAGTTGGGCTTGCCGGCCGGCCCGGCCTGGCGGGCGATCGCCTCGCGGCAGGCCTCGATCATCCCCTGGAACTGCGCCTCGATCTCGAGCAGCTTCGCGACGCGCAGCACCTCGTGCATGTCGGCGGCCATCACGTCCTCGACGGCCTTGCGATACGCCTCGGTGAGACGAACCAGTTCGAGCGCCGCAGGGGATTGTTCCGCCATCAGGGGTCCAGGATGCCTCTGGTCACATCGTATGCGTCGGCTTGTCGCCGCCGAGCGCGCCGGCGAGGTAGGCCTCGATCTTGCGCTGGGTGTTGCCGCGATCCTGCTCGCTGAACTGCACGCCGATGCCGGCCGTGCGCTTGCCCTGGGCGCCCTTCGGGGTCATCCAGATCACGCGGCCGGCGACCGGCAGCTTCTCGTCCTCGCCCATCAGGTTGAGGAGCATGAACACTTCGTCGCCGAGCCGGTAGTTGCTGCTGGTCGGGATGAACAGGCCGCCGTTCTTCACGAACGGCATGTACGCGAGGTAGAGCGCGCTCTTGTCCTTGATGGTGAGCGTGAGCAGGCCCGGCTTGTTCGGTTGTCGCGGAGCGACGGCCATCGGAACGACTCCCTACACGGCGCAGGCCTGCCGGATTTCGACCAGCAGCGCCTCCACCACCAGCTGCGGCGCCGCATTGCCCTCGAGCAGTCGACGGGCTTCACGCAGGCGATCGATCAGGCGGAATGCCATCGTTATGTTCACTGCCCCGGCCGCCCTTTGCAATAGAGCGTTGCCCGGAAGCGTGAGGCGAGTCTCACCGGGCAGCGCATGTGCGCGAACGGCGCTGCCGACCCAGGACTCCAGCCAGTCGAGGCGCGCCGGCAAGCCGTCGCCGATCATGTCGCCGGCCAGTCGCGTGACCTCGGCCCGTCCGCCGAGCAGCGCATCGAGCAGTCCGGTCATCTGGTGCTCGAGGTCGTCGAAGTGCGGCGCGAGAACCGCCGCCCGCAAGGGCGCGCCGCCGGCGAGCTGCAGCAGCCGGTCCGGGACCGGGCCGCCCAGTTGCTGCTGGAGCCATGCTCGCGCGACATCCGGCTCAGGGCGCGCGATCTCGATGCGCTGGCAGCGGCTGCGCAGCGTCGGCAGCAGGCCCGACGGGCGTGCGCTGACCAGCAAGAGCACCGTGCGGGCCGCGGGCTCTTCCAGTGTCTTCAGCAGCGCGTTCTGCGCCGCCGTCGTCATCGTTTCGGCCGGAACGAGCACCGCGACGCGGTAACCGCTGCGCATGCTCGTCATCGCGAGCGCGTCGCTCAGGTCGCGCACCTGGTCGACGCCGATCGCCTTCTTGTCCTTCTCGCCTTTCGCATCCTTCAGCAGCGTGACCCAGTGCAGGTCCGGGTGCGATCCCGCCCGGCTCAGCCGGCATTCCGGGCACTCGCCACAGGCAGCGAACGCGGGGCCGCGACGCGCGCAGAACAGCGCCGCGGCGAGCGCGGACGCGAAGATTTCCTTGCCGACGCCACGCGGGCCGTGGAGCAGCAGCCCGTGAGTCAGTCGACCCGCGGCCAGCGCCGACCCGAGCCGCGCCTGGGCCTCGGCGTGCCAGGGCAGGAACTCGATCGGCCGGGCGATCGCGCTGCCGCCGGTATCGAGATCGTCCGCGTCGTCGCTCACGCGCGTCCCGCCAGCAGCGGCTCGAGCGCGGCGCGCACCGCGGCCCCGACGGTCTCGAGGTCGCCGGACGCATCGACGACCCGGAAACGCGCGGGTTCACGGGCGGCCCGCGCCAGGTACGCGGCACGCACGCGCTCGAAAAACTCGCGACGCTCGGTCTCGAACCGATCGGGGCCCGCGGCGCCATTGCGCTGCCCGGCGCGCGCCATGCCGGTTTCGACCGGCGTATCGAGCAGCACGGTCAGGTCGGGCCAGCGCCGGGGATGCACGATGGCCACGAGGGCGTCGATCTCGCGCTCGGGCACGCCCCGGCCGCCCCCCTGGTAGGCATACGTGGCGTCGGTGAACCGGTCGCACAGGACCCACGCGCCCCGCTCGACCGCGGGCTCGATCAGGTTCGCGAGGTGGCTGGCGCGGGCGGCGAACATCATCAGCAGTTCGCTCGCGACCGGCATCGGTTCGTCACTGCGCTCGAGCAGCAGCGTGCGCAGCTTCTCGGCACGCGGCGTGCCGCCGGGCTCGCGCGTGAGGACCACCTCGACGCCGCGCTCGCGCAGCCAGGTGGCCACGCGCTGCAGTTGCGTCGACTTGCCGACCCCCTCGCCGCCTTCGAACGTGATGAACCTGCCGCCCAAGTCACTGCCCCGCTCGTTGCTGCTGGCGATAACGCGCCAGGTAGTCGCGCACCGCCTGCTCGTGTTCGGCGAGCGTCTTCGAGAAATGATGACTGCCGTCCGGCAGCCCCGTCGCCACGAAGTACAGTTCGCCGCGCGCATCCGGGCGCACCGCCGCCCGCAGCGCCGCCTGGCCCGGCAGGGCGATCGGCGTCGGCGGCAGCCCGGCACGCGTGTAGGTATTGTACGGCCCGTCGCGCTCGAGGTCCGCGCGCCGCAGGTTGCCGTCGAAACCCGCGCCCAGCCCGTAGATCACGGTCGGGTCCGTCTGCAGGCGCATGCCGATGCGCAGGCGCTCGGCGAACACGCCGGCGATGCGCGGGCGCTCGGCCGGGTTCGCGGTCTCGCGCTCGACGATCGAGGCGAGGATGAGGGCCTGGTACGGCGTCGTGAACGGCAGGTTCTCGCCGCGCGCGGCCCAGGCGGCATCGAGTTCGCGCCGCATGCGCTCACGCGACTGGCGCAGGATGTCGAGGTCCGACGCGCCCTTGTCGAACACGTACGTGTCGGGGAAGAACAGCCCCTCCGGCGGCTGGTCGGCCTCATCGAGCGCACGCATCACTTCGGCATCGCTCTGCCCGCGGGTCACGTGCACCAGCAGTGCCTGGCGATCGAGCGTGCGGCGCAGGTCGCGGAAGGTCCAGCCCTCGACGATCGTGATCGCGTGCTGCACCACGACGCCACTCTGCAACTGCTGCAACAGGCCCTCGGGCGTCGTGCCCGCCGGCACGGCGTACTCGCCCGCCTTCACCCGTGCATCGGCCCCGGTGAAACGCGCATACAGCCTGAACCAGCGGGGATGCTCGAGGATGCCGCGTGCGGCCAGGTCGCTCGCCACGGTCGACAGACCGGTGCCGCGGGCGATCTCGACCGTGGCCGACGCCTCCGTGATGGCGAGGGGTGCGTGCAACCAGCGGGAGAACAGCGCGTAGCCGAGACCGGCCGCGAGCAGCGCGAGGACGGCCAGCAGCAGGACGATCCTGCGCAAGGTCATCCGGCGACCTGCGCGAGGTGCGCGAGCAGGCGGGGCGCGAGGGCCGCGACCGGGTACTGCGCGATGCCGGCGACGCCGACCACCGGCCGGATGCCGCGCACCGCATTGGTGAGGAACACTTCGTCCGCGGCGCCGAGTTCGCCGATCTCGACGTCGCGGATCTCGCAGGGGATGCCGAGTCGCTCGGCGGCCTGCAGCACCACCCTGCGCATGACCCCGGCGACGCCGCAGTCCCGGATCGTCGGGGTGACGAGCCGTTCACCCTGCACGAGGAACAGGTTGGCCGAGGTCGCGCACACCAGCCGGCCATCCACCGAAAGCATCAGCCCTTCGTCGAGTCCGGCCGCGGTGACCTCGGCCGCCGCAAGCACCTGCTCGAGGCGATTGAGGTGCTTGATGCCGGCCAAGTGCGGGCTCAGGGCCAGCCGCGTCTGGCAGACCTGGACGAAGACCGGGCGCAGCGTGTCCGCCTCGTGCGAGTGCGAGGAGGCGGACATCACGATGCGGGTCACGTTCGGGTGCGCCGGTGGCGCGTACCCGCGGGGACCCGGGCCGCGAGTGAGAATCAGTTTGACGGTTGCGGTGCCGAGGCCGTCGAGGACCCGGCGGCAATCGTCGAGGATCGTGTCGATTGCGGGCATCGGCAGGCCCAGCCGATGGCAGCCGTCGCCGAGTCGCGCCATGTGCAGGTCGAAGTGGCGCAGCTGCCCGTCCTCGGCGGCCATGGTCTCGAACAAGCCGTCGCCATAGGCCAGGCCGCGGTCGTCCGCCGCGATTCCCGTGCCTTCGACCCCGTTCACCAGTCGCCGACCGATCATGGCTCGCCTCCGAGCGCCCGCAGCATCCCGCGCGCCTTGGCCTGCGTTTCGGCCAGTTCCGCGTCGGGTTGAGAGTCTGCCACGATCCCGGCGCCGGTCCGGAACTCGATCTGCGATCCGTGAACCAGCAGCGTGCGGATCAGGATGTTGAGGTCGAGCGATCCGTCGATCCCGAGGTAACCCATGGACCCGGTATAGGCGTCGCGCGGCGTGCCCTCGAACTCCGCGAGCAGCTGCATGCAGCGCACCTTCGGGCAGCCGGTGATCGTGCCTCCGGGAAACACGGCGGCGATCGCCTGTCCCGGCGTGACGCCCTCGCGCAGCGTCCCGCGCACGTTCGAGACGATGTGGTGCACCGTCGCGTAGGTCTCGATGGTCATGTACTCGTCGACCTGCACGGTGCCGGCCCGGCAGATGCGCCCGAGGTCGTTGCGCTCGAGGTCGACCAGCATGACGTGCTCGGCGCGTTCCTTTTCGTTGAGCTGCAGTTCCGCGACCAGCCGGGCGTCGGCCGCGGCGTCGGGTCCGCGCGGGCGCGTGCCCGCGATGGGTCGCGTGCTCACGTGCCGTCCGTCGCTCAGGATCAGTCGCTCCGGCGAGGAACTCAGCACCGCGAAGTCCCCGAGTCGCGCGCTGCCCGCAAACGGCGCCGGATTCGCCCGTCGCAGCGCCCGGTAGAGGTCCGACACGCATGCGTCGGTGGCCAGCGAGGCACGCCAGGGGCGCGAGAGATTCGCCTGGTAGACGTCACCGCGCGCGATGGCGTCGAGGGCGGCGCGCACGCCTTCCTTGAAGATGTCGGCGGGCTCCTCGACGACCGAGGCCGTCACCAGTCGATGCGGGAGCGGCCGGATCGCACCGGCGCGCACCGCCGCGAGATCAGCCTCCACTTGCTGCGCGAAATCCGCCGCCACCTCGGGCTCGGCCACCACGCGCAACGCGCCGCTGTCCATGTCCCGGACGAGCGCGCCACGCATGCGCCACGCGATGGCTCGCGCGAATCGTGGGCGCGGCAGGCGCAGGCTGGGTTCGATTTCGGCGGCCAGCTCGTAGCCGAGGTAGACGAACCAGCCTCCGCCGAACGGCGAGGCCGACGTGGAGCGATGCTCCCTCGCCCACCACGCGTCGAGCGCGGCGAGGAACCGCGTCTGCCCGGCCGCGCCGGGGCCGCGCAAGGTGCCCTCCGGCGACAGCTCGAGCCGTTCGCCCGGCAACGAGAGCAGCACGTCATGACGGCCGAGCGCGCCCGCGCCGCTGGCACTTTCGAGCAGGACGGGATAGCGCTCCGGAAACCGTTCGTGGAGCGCGAGCAGGTCGGAGCCGTGGACGGCGGGTGCCGCGTCCCTCACGCGAGGGCGCGGAACACGAGACTCCCGTTGGTACCGCCGAAGCCGAACGAATTCGACAGCGCGACCCGCACCGGCGCCCGGCGCGCGGTGTTGGGCACGTAGTCGAGGTCGCACTCCGGATCGGGATTCTCGAGGTTGATGGTGGGCGGCAGGACGCCGTCGCGGATCGCGAGGATCGAGAAGATCGCCTCGACCACGCCCGCCGCGCCGAGCAGGTGCCCGGTCATCGACTTGGTGGAACTGACCGGCACCTTCTTCGCGTGGTCCCCGAGCGTGCGCTTGATCGCGACGGTTTCGGCGCGGTCGCCGAGCTCGGTCGAGGTCGCGTGCGCGTTGATGTAGTGCAGTTGGTCCGGGGTGACGGCCGCGTCGCGCAGGGCGGCGGTCATCGCGAGACGCGCGCCCTCGCCGTCCTCCGGCGGGGCCGTGATGTGGTGGGCGTCGCCGCTCATGCCGAAGCCGGCGAACTCCGCGTAGATCTTCGCGCCGCGCGCCTTCGCGTGCTCGTACTCCTCGAGCACGATCGCGCCGCCGCCTTCCGCCATGACGAAGCCGTCGCGGTCGCGGTCCCAGGGACGGCTGGCCTTCTCCGGAGCGTCGTTGCGCTGCGAGAGCGCACGCGCCTGGCAGAAGCTGCCGATGCCGAGGGGCGTGAATGCCATTTCGGCACCGCCCGCCACCATGATGTCGGCGTCGCCGTACTGGATGGTGCGCGCGGCGATGCCGATGGTGTGGGTCGACGTGGTGCACGCCGTCACCAGCGCCAGGTTCGGGCCGCGCAGCTTGTAATGGATCGACACCTGGCCGGCCGCCGCATTGATGATGCTGCCGGGGATGAAGAACGGCGAGATCTTGCGAGGCGACCGGGCCTCGAGCCACTTCTCGGTGTTCTCCTCGATCGTGCTCAGGCCGCCGATACCCGCGCCGATCGCCACGCCGATGCGGGGCGAATTGGCCTCGGTGACCTCGAAGCCGGAGTCCTTGATGGCCTGGACCGCCGACGCGAAGCCGAAGGGCACGAAAGGATCGAACTTGCGCACGTCCTTCGGCGACATGTACTCCTCGGCGTTGAAGCCGACGACCTGCGCGCCGATCTGGACCGGAAACGCCGAGAGATCCAGCCGGGTCACGCGGCCCACGCCGCTGCGACCGTTCACGATGCCGTCCCACGCCGAGGCGATGGTGCTGCCCAACGGCGAAACGATGCCTAAGCCGGTGACGACGACTCTGCGCTTCGACAAGCTGGGCCCCCCTGGGTGGGCGAATGGCGTGTTTTCAGGTCACCGCCTTCCGTGGCGGTGGAACCGGGCCGCAGCTCAGGCCTGGCTGCGACGCTCGTTGATGTAGTCGATAGCCTGCTGGACGGTCGTGATCTTCTCAGCGTCCTCGTCCGGGATCTCGGTCTCGAACTCTTCTTCGAGCGCCATCACGAGTTCCACAGTGTCGAGCGAGTCAGCGCCCAGGTCATCGACGAAGGAGGACTCGTTGGTCACTTCTTCCTCTTTGACGCCCAGTTGCTCGGCGACGATCGCCTTAACCCGCTGTTCAATACTGCTCATTGTCTTTCGAATCCTTTGCAAGGAAGGAAGTCATGCCGGGGCCACCCCCACGGGCGACCGGCATGGGCGGCGTATTCTATGTTAAGCGCCCCGAGGGGTCCAATGGGGTAGAACTCCCTTTTAAATCATGTACATACCGCCATTGACGTGGAGCGTTTCCCCGCTGATGTAACCGGCCTGGGGGGACGCCAGGAAGGCCACCGCGTGCGCGATGTCCTCGGCCCCGCCGAGGCGCCCGAGGGGCACCTGGGCCAGCAGGGCCGCCTTGCTGGCCTCCGGCAGGGCATCGGTCATGTCGGTCACGATGAAGCCGGGCGCCACCACGTTGACCGTGATGTTGCGCGAGCCCACCTCACGGGCGAGGCTCTTCGAGAACCCGATCATGCCCGCCTTGGCGGCTGAGTAATTGGTCTGGCCGGCATTGCCCATCACCCCGACCACCGACGCGATGTTGATGATCCGGCCGCGGCGCGCTTTCATCATGCCGCGCATGACGGCCTTGCACGTGCGATAGACCGCCGACAGGTCGGTCTCGATCACCGTCTGCCAGTCGTCGGCGCTCATGCGCATCAGCAACCCGTCCCTGGTCACCCCGGCATTGTTGACCAGGATCGACGGCGTGCCTTCCTTGCCCTCGACGTCCTTGAAGCAGGCGTCGACCGATTCGGCCCGCGCCACGTCCAGCACGACACCGCGCCCCTTGAGACCGGCGTCGGCGAGGTACGCGGAGATCGCCGCGGCCCCGGATTCGCTGGTCGCCGTGCCGACGACCGTCGCACCCCGCCGCGCGAGTTCCAGCGCGATGGCCTTGCCGATGCCGCGGGAGGCGCCCGTCACCAGGGCGATGTCGTTCTCGAGCATGGGATCACTCCTGGCAGGCCGCGAGCGCAGCGTCGATCGAGGCCGGGTCTTCGAGGGCGAGCATCTTCAGCTCGGGCTTGCGTTCGATGCGGCGATTGAGCGAGGTGAGCACTTTGCCGGGTCCGCACTCGACGAAGGTCGTCACGCCGGATGCCAGCATGGCGCGCACGGTATCGGCCCAGCGCACGGGCTTGTACAACTGTTCCTTGAGCGACTGGCGGATGCCGTCCGGGCTGGCGTGTGTCTGCACGTCGACCGTGTAGACCGCCGGCACGTCCGGCAGGCGGAATTCGACCTCGGCGAGGCGCTGGGCGAGCTTCCCGGCTGCGCCGACCATCAGGCTGCTGTGCGACGGCACGCTCACCGGCAACAGCACGGCACGCTTCGCACCGCGTGCCTTGGCCGTCTCGATTGCACGCTGGACCGCGGTCGCGTGGCCGGCGATGACCACCTGCCCCGGCGAGTTGAAATTGACCGGCTCGACCACCTCGCCCTGCGCCGCCACGCGACAGGCGGCGTCGAGGTCCGCGTCCTCGAGCCCGAGGATGGCCGCCATGGCCCCCTGGCCGAGCGGCACGGCCGCCTGCATGAGCTGTCCCCGGTAGCGGACGAGATCGATCGCGGTGCGAAAGTCGAGGGCGCCCGAGCAGACCAGCGCGGAGTATTCGCCGAGGCTGTGGCCGGCCATCGCCACCGGTTGCCGGCCGCCCTTCTGTTTCCAGACGCGCCAGGTCGCGACGCCGGCGGCGAGCATGGCAGGCTGCGTGCGCTCGGTGGCACCGAGGTCCGCCTCCGGTCCGTTCTGGCAGAGCGCCCACAGGTCGTAGCCGAGCACGGTCGACGCCTCGGCAAACGTCTGTCGCACCACCGGCTCGGCGGCGCCCAGCGCCGCCAGCATGCCGACGGACTGCGATCCCTGGCCGGGAAACACCATTGCTAGCGACATCGGGTGGACTCTCCTCGCGCCCCCGCCCGGAACGGGCGGCGCAATTATAGCGAGCGGCCTGCGGGCCGCCGGGTCGCCTGCAGCAACGCCCCGGCGAGGGCACCACCGATCGCGCCATACGTATGCGCTTCGTGTACCACGGGCAGGCTGAGCGTCGCCCCGGTGAACGGCAGCGCGCCATGCGTGTGCTCCCAGGCCAGCTTGGCGATGAACAGCACGCCGACCAGGGCCGTGAGCGGGTCGCGTGAGTGGCGCAGCCACGCGACGAGGCCCGCCGCCATCGCTCCGTGCAGCAGGCCGGAGAAGCCGACGTACCACGCCAGGCCGGGTTGCAGGATCAGGAACCCGGCGCCGATCGCCGCTGTCGAAGCGAGCAGGATCCCGAGCCACTCCCGCAGGCGGTACTCACGCGCGAACAGACCCCACACGATTGCGATCCCGATCACATTCCAGGCGAGGTGGGCCCCGTCCGCGTGGACGAGGTGACCGCTGGCGAGGCGCCACCACTGGCCGTCGAGCACCGCCGCGCGTTCGTAACGCAGCGTCGATGTCAGGCCGGGGCCGCCGAGGTACAGTGCCAGGAGCAATCCGGACAATCCGCAGGGCGCGGCCCAGTCGGAGAATCGCAGGCGTGTCAGACGTTCGAGCATGGGGAGCCCGCGAGGGGCCAGGCCGGTTTGGTATGATTCCCGCAATCTAACGCGCCACGGCACCCGTGATGAAGATTCGCACATCCACGCTCCTGCATCGACCCGCCCGCCTCCCGCACGGCTTTACCCTGATCGAGATCATGGTGGTCGTGGTGATCCTCGGCATCCTCATGGCGCTGGTGGCGCCCAACGTGATCCGCCGGGTCGAGCAGGCACGCGTGACCGCCGCGAAGAACGACATCCGGTCCTACGGCACGGCGCTCAATCTCTACCGCATGGACAACTTCCGGTATCCGACCACGGAACAGGGGCTCGAGGCGCTGGTGAAGCAGCCGAATGACCCGAACATCAAGAACTGGAAGCCCGGCGGCTACGTCGAGAAACTGCGCAAGGATCCCTGGGGCAACGACTACAACTACATCTCGCCGGGCTCGCACGGCGACTACGACCTCTTCACGCTCGGGGCCGACGGCCAGCCGGGCGGCGAAGGCCCCGATGCTGACATCGGCAGCTGGGACACCGACTGAGGTAAATCGGCGGCACGCCGGCCAGCGATCCTCGGGCTTCACGCTGCTCGAGGTGCTGGTGGTGATCGTGATCATCGGCATCATCCTGTCGATGGCCGTGATCTCCGTGCACGTCCTCGGCGGCGACCACGAGATGGACCAGGAAGCGGCCCGCCTGCAGGCCCTCCTCGTGCAGTCGCGCGAGGACGCGATGATGGTCGGCACCGACGTCGGCCTGCGACTCGAAGAACGCGGCTACGGCTGGCTCCGTTACGACTCACGCAAGGAACTCTGGCAACCGGTCGACGACGATCCGGTGCTGCGGGCGCGCGAGCTGCCCGCCGGGCTCACGGTGCAGCTGCGCATCGACGGTCGCGACGTGCCGTTCAAGCGCCCGGAGTCGACCGACCTGCTGAAGGAAGCCGAGCCGGTGATCGAGCCGCAGATCCTCGTCCAGGCCTCCGGTGACCTGGTGCCGTTCGACGTCATCCTGCGACGCGACGGCACGACGGAGGAACGGCGGGTGGCGGGCACGGCCGACGGCAAGATCGAGGTGCACGACGATGCGCGCGAACGACAGCAGTAGCCGGCGCGCGCGCGGCTTCACGCTGATCGAGGTGCTCGCCGCCCTCGTCATCGTCGCGCTCGGCATGATGGGCGCCATCGAGGCGGTCACGCAGTCGGCGAGCAGCGGCAGCTACCTGCGCGAGAAGACGCTCGCGCACTGGGTCGCGATGAACATCCTCACCGAACGACGGCTCGCGGCCTCCCCGCCCGAGGTCGGCAAGACCTCCGACGAGGTCGAGCTGGGCGGGCTGCGCTGGAAGTGGGAGCTCGTCACCACGCAGACCCAGGTCGAGAGCATGCGGCGCATGGACGTCAGCGTGCGGCCCGCAGCCAGGCCGGACGACAACCCGCTCGCGAGCGTGAGCGGCTTCTACGGCACGGCGATCGGCGCCGCCGGCGGCACGATGGTCACCTGGGGCGGCACCGGCGGCACGCAGGGTGGCGGCATCAAGGAAGGCGACCAGGGCGGCGAGACCACGCCGCCGCCGGGCCTGCCCACGGACAACGAGCCATGAGTCGCAGCCGCGGCTTCACCCTGATCGAACTGCTGGTCGCGATGGCGATCTTCGCGATCGTCGGCGTGATGGCGCTGGTCGGTTACACGCAGTTGCAGCGCCAGGCGGAATACGCCGGGCAGCGCCTCGAGCGGGTGCACGAAGTGCAGCGCGCGATGCAGGTGCTCGCGACCGACCTCGAGCAGCTCGAACCGCGACCGATCCGCGAGCCGATCGGCGGCGCCCGCATCCCGGCCGTGCTGGCCGGCGACTCGATCGACTACAAGATCGAATTCACGCGCGCCGGCTGGAGCAACACGGCGGGCCTGCCGCGGCCGACGCTCGAGCGCGTGGGGTACCGCCTCGACCAGGACGGCCTGTGGCGCGACCACTGGCCGGTGCTCGATCGCACGCAGGCCCAGGAGCCCATCCGCGTGAAGCTGCTCCCGGGCGTGCGCGCGATCCGCTTCCGCTTCATGACCGCCGGTCGCGCGTGGGTCGATCGCTGGCCGCTCGGCGCCACCAACGGGTCCGCGGACGCCGAACGCGTGCGTCCGGCCGCCGTCGAGGTGCAGGTCGATCTCGACGACTGGGGCACCCTGCGGCGCGTGATCGAGGTGTCCGGCTGATGCGCGCCGCACGTCCTCGCCTCGCCCATGTCCCGCGTCGCCAGCGCGGTGTCGCGCTCATCATGGCCGTGCTGATCGTGGCATTGGCGACCATCCTCGCCGTCAACGTCGCCTTTCGCAGCGTGCTCGACCAGCGGCGCAGCGCGACGCTGTTCGGCGGCGACCAGGCCTTCGAGATCGCGCTCGGCGCCGAAGCGCTGGCCGCCGAGGGGCTGCGCCGCGATGCGCAGAACTCCCAGACCGATCACCTCGGCGAGGCCTGGGCCAAGCCGGTGATCCTGCCGATCGACGACGGCATCGGCACCGTCGAGGGCCGGCTCGAGGACATGCAGGGCCGCTTCAACCTCAACAACCTCGTGTTCCCCGACGGCACGCCGAACCCGACGGCCATCAAGCAGTTCGAACGCATCCTGGTGATGGCGGGCCTCGAGGGTGACTGGGCCACGACCATGGCCGACTGGATCGACGAAGACATCGACCCGGGCTTCCCGAACGGCGCCGAGGACACCACCTACACCGGGCAGAATCCGCCGCACCTCGCCGCGAACATGCCGGTCACCCGGATCAGCGAAATGCTGCAGTTGCCGGGCTTCACGCCGGACCGCTTTGCGAAGATCAAGCCGTACGTCGCCGCCCTGCCGGTGGGGACCAAGCTGAACGTCTGCACGGCGCCGGGCATCGTGCTCGATGCGCTCTCGGAGGCCGAGCGTCAGTTCAGCCTCAATGCGGACTACCTGAAGCAGCAGCGTCAGGCGGTCGGCTGCTTCCCGAAACTGACCGACCTGCAGGCCACGCTGGGCGCGGCCGAGTACGACAAAGTCAAGAACTCGCTCGCAGAAACAAGCAGTTACTTCGGGGCGACGATATGGGTCACTATTGGCACCACGGATTTCACCCTGTACAGTCTGCTCGCGCGCGGGGGTAGCGGCCAGGTGAGGCCGATCCTGCGCAGCATCGGCACCGCCTGAGCAGCCCCGAGGCCTATGACTGAAACGCTGGTGATACGGCTCCGTGCCCACGACGAGGCGCCGGCGTCATGGCTCATCGTCGATGAGAACGGACTGCGCTCGGGCACCGTCTCGAACGGCCCCGTGGCCGATGCCCTGAGCGCAGCGCAGGGACGCCGGGTCGTGCTCTTGCTCCCCGCGACGGAAGTCTCCCTCGCCCTGCCCGAATTGCCCGTCAAGGGCGGCGCTCGCCTGGCGCAAGCCGTGCCCTTCGCCCTCGAGGAGCAGCTCGCGACGGACGTCGACGCGCTGCACTTCGCCGTCGGCACCCGACCGGCCGACAGCAGTCTCACGCCGGTCGCGACCGTCTCTCGGGTTCTGCTCGATCGCTGGCTCGGCACCTGCCAGCTGGCCGGTATCCATCCGGCGGCGGCGTACTGCGAGTCGCAGGCCGTGCCGGTCTCGCCCAACGTCTGCACCCTGCTGCTCGATGAAGGCGTGCTGTTCGTGCGGCGTGCCGAGGGCGTGCCCTACGCGCTCGATGCGCAGCCACTCGCGTCGGCGCTGGAGATGGCGCTCGGCCCGGCGGTCGAGCCGGGCGAGCACGTCGTGTTCTACGCCGCGAGTGCCGAGTACGAGCAGGAGAAAGTCCTGATCGAGGGGCTGCGCGCCCGCACCGCGACACTGCAGGTCAAGCTGCTGCCGGACGGCGGACTGCCCCTGCTCGCCGCGCACTTGCAGGCCGGCGATCCGGTGAACCTGCTGCAGGGCAGCTATGCGCCGCCCTCCTCCTTCGGCGGACAGATCAAGCAGTGGCGCATCCCACTCGCGCTCGCCGCTGCGACGGCGCTGGTCTTCATCGTCGCGCAGGGCGTGGCGCTATGGCAGACGACGCGTGCCGAGCGCCAGGTCGACGTGCAGATCGCCGAGGTCTTCCACCAGGCACTGCCCGGCCAGAAGATGGTCAATGCCCGCGAACAGATCGAAGGCGTGCTGCGCCGGGGCGGCGCCGGCGGTGCGGCCTTGCTGCCGGCCGTGACGGCGCTGGCACAGGCAGTCGCGGGTGCGCCGACCACGCGCGTCGAGTCGCTGAATTTCCGCGGCGACGCGGTCGAGCTGCGCGTGGTGGCGCCGACGGTCGAAGCGATCGACGGCATCAAGCAGTCGATGAGCCGCAACGGCGTGCAGGTCGAGATGCAATCGGCGACGCCGCGCGGCCAGGACGTCGAAGGGCGTCTCGCCGTCAAGCTGGGGGCCGCATGAACGTGCGAGCCTGGTTCGACGGCCTGCAGGAGCGCGAACGCCGGCTGGTGTCCGTCGCCGGCGGATTCGGTGCGCTCGCCTTGCTGTACCTCGTGCTGGTGCTGCCCTTCCAGACCGCGAATCGGCACGCGGCCCAGCGGCTGGAGAAGAAACAGGTCGACCTCGCGTGGATGCGCGAAGTCGCGCCGCGCGTCGCCCAGGCGGCTGGCACGGCGGCCGCGAGTGCCTCGGGCGAGTCGCTGCTGGTGCTGATCGATCGCACCGCGCGCGAGGCCGGCCTCGGCAATTCGCTGCGCGACCAGAGCCCCGACCAGAACAAGGCGCTGCGCCTGCGCCTCGAAGGCGTGCAGTTCGATGCCATGGTCGCGTGGCTTGCGAGCCTGCAGAGCCAGTACGGCGTCAGCATCGAGGCGGCCGCCGTCGACGGTACGGGCCCCGGAATCGTCAACGCCAGCCTGACGCTCAGCCGCCCCGCGGGCTGAGCGCCTGCCAGGTCGAGTTCCCTTGAAGCGCTTCGGCTGGCTCATCGCCCTCGGCCTCGTCGCGTTGCTGCTGTTCGTGCTGGCGACGCTGCCCGCCGGCATTGCTTCGGGACGCCTCGAGAAAATCGGCGTGCGGGCGACGTCCTACACCGGTTCGATCTGGAACGGCGGCGCGCAAGGGCTCACGTGGCGCGAGGCACCGATCGGCGATCTCACGTGGTCGCTGTCGCCCTTCGCGCTGCTGGGCGGCAGGGCCACCGGGCACGCGGTACTGACACGGATCGACGGACGACTCGAGACCGACTTCAGCGCCTCGTTCGGCGGTGACGCGCGTCTTGGGGCGACCACGTTCGACCTGCCGGTCGCCGCGATGAGCCAGTTGCCGCTCGGCATGCCGAAGGGCTGGCAGGGCCATGCCAGCGGCCGCTTCGATGAGATCGTCGTCACCGCCGGTTGGCCGACCACGATTCGCGGCACGCTCGACATGGACGACCTCGTCGCCCCGCCGCCGCGCAACGCCAACGTCGGCGGCTTCCACGTCGTCTTCCCGCATCCGGCGCCGCAGGGCGTCGCCTCGCTGCCGGATCACCTCTCCGCGCTGGTGACGGACAAGCAGGGCCCGTTCTCCGTGGAGGGCGCGCTCTCGATCGGCAAGGACCGCAGCTTCCTGTTCGAGGGACGGGTCGCGCCGCGGGGCGCGGTGCCCGAGAGCATGCAGCACTCGCTCGACATCCTCGGTCCGCCGGACGCCGCCGGCCGGCGCCCGTTCAGCGTCAGCGGCACGCTTTAATTGGGGACATTCCTCTTTTTTGGCCCGCGCCGAAAAAGAGGAATGTCCCCCTTCAACTCCACTCGCGCCAGGCGCCGAGCAACGGGAAATACAGTCCGAGGCGGATGGGCTCGGGCCCGAGCTGACGCATGAACGCGGCATACCGTTCGAGCTGGGGCCGGTAGCGCTCCTGTTCCTGGTCGAGGAAGTCCTCGAGCCCGGCGCCCTCGTGCACACCGGTCTTGTAGTCGACGATCCAGCGCGTGCCTTCGGCATCGACGAACGTGCGGTCGATGACGATCCTCGACAACTCCCCGTCGATCCGTCCCGTCAGCGCCAGCTCGCTCGCGGACTGTGCGTGCTTCGGATCGAGCAACCAGCGCCCGCGGGGATCGCTCGTCGCGCTGCGCAATGCCTGCAGGACCCGCTCCGACGCGGCGTCGCGCAGAGCCGCGGGGACGCCGAGTTCCGCGAGCTGAGTCGCATAGCGCGCCAGCAGCGTCGGCGCGCGTTCGAACGGCACGGACTCTCCGCGGGCCAGACGCTGCAGCTCGCCGTGCACGACCGTGCCGACGTGACGCGCCGTCTCGCCTGCCCAGTCGAACCGCACGTCGCCTGCGTCGGGCTGCCGTGGCAGGACCGTCGTCTCGATCCGGGGTCCGCGCGGCAGCGGCGGCGCGCGCCAGTGATCCGGCAGGCGCGACAGCGGCGGATCGCGCGGCACCTGTCGGTTCCTCGCCCTCGAAGCCACCGGCCTCCGCGAGTCGTTCGACGAAGTGGTGCTCGAGCACCGGCCGAGGATCTCGAGGCTCGTGCCACGGTCGGGCTTCTTCAGTTTCACCGGTGTCGCGATCGGCGAGGACGGTGGCCGTGCCGAGCAGGTGCAGCCACCGTTCTCGCCCGGGTCGCCGCCACGTAGAGCAGGCGCCGCTTCTCGATGCAGCAGTCCTTCTCGAGCGCCGACAGCCATGCGCGTAGCGGGTTCGACTCGTCGCCGGTCGGCGCGAGTGGCGCGACCACGAGGTGCGTGCGCTCACGTTCCGACATCTTCGTCCACTGCAGCAGTCGCTTGTCGTCGGCGCGGCCGCGGCGCTCGGCGCCGGCACGATGACCGTGTCGAACCGCAGTCCCTTGCTCTTGTGGATGGTCATCAACTCGATGCGGATGCCGGGTCTAGGGCGCGACGGCGCATAGAGCTGGTCGAGGGCCTCGGCGAGCGACGCGAAGTCCACGGCGCCGTCGGAGCGCGCTTCCACCTCCGACAGTTCGTCGAAGTACGCCTCCACTTCCTCGAGCTCGCGCTCGGTGCCGAGTGTCGCGGGACCGTCGAGGGCGAGCCACGCCCGCTCCACGGCCGTGCGCAGGCCGAATCGCCGCGCCTCGGTGCGCGCCGTCTCGATCGCCTGCGATGCGCGTGCGACGCGCTCCCGGGCAGGCGCCGCGAGGCGGGCGAGCCGCGACTCCTCGCGCAGCAGGTCGCGCACGTTCGCGTCCTGTGCGTCCCCGACGAGGTCGAGCAATTCCGCCAGCGTGAGGCCGCACCAGGGAGCGCGCAGCACGGCCAGCCAGGACGACCGGTCGGCGAGGTGCGCGATGGCGCAGGTCAGCGCGAGCGCATCGAGGACGCCGGTGCGTTCACCGAGCGGGTCGATGTCGGTGGCCTGGAACTCCAGCCCCCGGCGCGCCAGCTCGGCGACGATCGCAACCAGGTGGCCGCGGCTCTGTACCAGCACGGCGACACGCGCCGTCTCCGACTCGGCGAGTCGCCGCTGCGCGATGTCCGCGACGCACTGCGCCTCGCGCTGCCGGCTCTTGCGCAGGAAGGCGTGCACCACCACGCCGCCCTCCTCGCCGGCCGACTCCTTCGCGACGCTGTCGGAATAGCGCACGGCGCCCCGCAGGTCGTCGTCGCGCGCGGGTAGCACTTCGGTGAAACAGCGATTGACCCAGTCGACGACCGGCCGCGTCGAACGGAAGTTGACGCGCAGCGTGAGCGGCTCGAGCACGATGCGCGACGATCCGCGCTCGATGCCGATGCCCTGGTCGCGCACGTTGAGGAACAGCCCGACCTCCGCGTGGCGGAAGCGGTAGATCGACTGCATCGGGTCGCCGACCAGGAAGACCGTGCGACCGTCGCCAGGCTCCCAGCCGGCGGTCAGGCGATCGAGCAGGTCCACCTGCGCTTCCGAGGTGTCCTGGAACTCGTCGACCAGCACGTGACGCAGGGTCGCGTCGAGCGCGAGCGCCGTGTCGGTCGGCTCGTCGTCGGTGCCGAGGGCCTGGCGCGCCGCGGACGCGAAGTACGGGTAGTCCGCAAGCTTGCGCTCCGTGAAGACCAGCTGCAGCTCGCCGCTGGCGACGCGCAGCACCAGGAACAGCGCACGCAGTACGCGCCATTCCGCGTCGTCGTACGCGGGCCCGGGCAGGGCCGGCAGGGTCGCGAGTGTCTCGACGGTCGCGGTGAGGGGAGCAAGCGAGTCGAGCACGGCGGCGAGATCCGCCTTCAGGGCCTTCTGATCTGCAGGAATGCCCTGCCTGCGATTGGGCTTCTGGCGCACCCCGCCCTCGCTCGTCAGCAGCAGGAACGCGAGTCCCTGCCACAGCGGCACATCGCCGGGATCGGCCGACGGAATGCGGTCGCAGTCCCGCCATGCCGCGAGGGGCGACTCGACGCCGTCGTCATGCAGATGGCGCGCCGCGGTGCGCGCGATCCGGCAAGCCTCGGCGAGCAGGGGCATCGGAAAGGTCGCGGCGAGCGCATCGAGCTGCGCTCCCACCAGCACGCGTCGCGCCGACTCGAGGGCCGCTCGCGTGGACGTCTCGGTCCCGGGGTCGCGCAGGTCGCCGGGCAACTCCGGCAACCACGCCTCGCGGCGCGCGAGCATTTCTGCCACCAGCGCGACGAACTTGCCGACGTTGTTGTCGAGGTGATCCAGCAGCAGCGCGACGGCATCGCCGAGGTGCGCATCGTCGCCGGGCAGGTGTGCCAGCAGCCGTTCGGCCGCAAGTTCGTACAGCGGTCGCGCATCCTCCTCCACGCCGAGTCCCGCGCCCGTGCCCGAGAGCACCGGCAGGCGACGGGCCAGGCCCTGGTTGAGCGCGTCGATCGTCAGCAGTCGCAGCCGGTTCGGGTTGGCGAGCAGTCCCCAGCCCCGGGTGCGGTCCGCGGCGAGCACGGAGCGAGCGAGCGTCACCGTCTCCGGCAGCATCCTGGCCTCGCGCTCCGGATCGCCGATGTCGCGCAGGGCCTGCAGGATGCGGCTGCGCATCTCCGCCGCGGCCTTGCGCGTGAAGGTGATCGCCAGCACCGACTCCGGGCGCTCGACCGCCGTGAGCAGGGCCAGGAAACGCTGCGTCAGGAGTTCCGTCTTGCCCGAGCCGGCGGGCGCCTGCACGATGAAGCTGCGCGACGTGTCGAGCGCCGCCGCGCGCGCCTGCGCGTCTTCGCGCCGCAGGTCACTCATCGTCGTCTCCACCGTCCCCGTCCCCGTCGCCCTCGCCCGCGAGGCGCGCGGCACCGATGCGGCACAGGCGGGACAGATGGCAGTACGGACACGCCTTCGCAGGATTCGGCGCGAGGCGCGCGTCGCCCTCGGCAAACTCACGCGCGAGTGCCTCGAGGCGACGGTGCCAGGCCGCGCGCAGGTCGTCCCAGGTCGCGTAGTCCTTCGGCAGCTTGTCGCAGCCTGGAAACTCGTCGCGGTCCCGGGCGAGACCGGCGAACCCGGTCTTGCCCGCGCGCACGCGCCCGAACGCGACAGCGGCAACGTCCTCGCCGCCGAGGGCGTCGACGTACAGCGGCAGCTGCGGCAACTCGGGGCGTTCGCCGAGCCACGCCCGCTTCTCGGCATTGCCGCCGGTCTTGTAGTCGATCACCGCCAGCGCGCCACCGGCGAGGCGATCGATGCGATCGACGCGCAGGCTGAGGTGCAGACCGCCGATCTCGACGTCCCGCGGCGCTTCGACGTGCGCGACCTCGAACGCCGGCCGCGAGAGGTCCGCCGCAAGCAGGCGCAGCGCATGACGCTCGAGCCAGAGCGCCTCCAGGTCCAGCAGGCGCTGGAGTACGTCGTCGGCGTCGCGACGCAGCGGGGCGAGACCTTGCGCGATGGCGGCCCGCACCCGCGCGACCCGCTCGCCTTCGGGCAGTCGCGTCATGTCGGCCGACGTGCGCACGCCGTCCCACAGGGCCGCGAACAACTCGTGGACCAGGTTGCCGCGGGTGGCCGCGTCGAGACCGCGACCCGGCTCATCGAGCGCTCGTGCACCGAGGCGCAGCTCCGCGGCGGCCCGGAAAGGGCACGCCGACTGGAGCTCCAGCAGCTTCGCGCCGCCCGGCACGCTGGCTCCGGCCGCGAGCGGGGGCAGGACGCCATCGCGCAGCGTCACCGCCGGCGGTCGGCTCGCGAAAATTGCCTGCGCCGGTGCAGGGGCATCCCAGGCGGCCGGTGGTTCCTTGCGCGGCACGTCGGCCAGCAGCGCACTCGGCAGCAGCGGCGCCTCGTCCTCGAAGGCCGGCACGCTGCAGAGGATCTCGGCAGCGGAGCCGCACAGGCGCCGGAAACTGCGGCGCGCGGCCTCGGCCGTGATCTCCGCCGTCGCGCCCGGCACGTTGCGACGCACCTGCCACGCCCGCGAGAGGAACGGATCCGGGGCCTGCGGCGACGGCCACTGCGCGGCGTCGAGGCTGCAGATCCACAGGGCGTCGAAATACATGCCGGCACAGGTCTCGGGATCGATCACCAGCAGGGGCGCCCGCACTTCCTGCGGTTCGAACAACGTACCCTCGGCGAGGTCGCGCAGGATGCGCAGCGCGGCGCCGGCGGACATGCCCCCGATCACGTCGTCGTGTGCGCCGAGGTCGCCGAGCAGGTCCTGCCAGCGTCGGCGGGCCTGATGCTCCTCGCTGTCCAGTGCGTCACCCGGCCAGCCCACCTGTGTCAGCGCGTCGAAGAACAGTTTGGCCCACGCGCTTGGCAGTGCGCGCGACTCCCAGGCCAGGCGGCTCGCCAATGCCTCCTGCAGCGCGCGCGCGAATTCGGGACAGCCGCGCTGCTGCGCGTGGCGCGCGAGCCGATCGAGGCGCAGGTCGGCGTTCTCGTGGCGACGCAGCCAGGCGTCGAGCCGGGCGCGCGCACTGGCTTCGGGCGTGGCGCCGCGACAGAACGGGCTCAACAGCAAGGCGCTGGCCGTCGCGCGGTCGGTCGCGCCCGCATGCGCCGCGAGCCATTCGAGAGCCGCAGCGATGACCGGTTGCGTGGCGAGCGGCCGGGCGGCCGCGAGTTCGTAGGCACGCGACTCGGGGGCCGGACCGCCCGCGAGGCAGGATTCGGGGGCGAGCACGCGGTCGAGCACGCGACGCACGCCATCGCGCCGCTGCGCCAGGCCCGGCACGACGATCGCGAGGCGCAGGCCGCGGACGCCGTCGAGACGTTGCGCCGCCCAGCGTGCCGCCATCTGCAGTTCCGCTTCGCGGTCGTGCGCCGAGACCCAGGCCAGGGCCGCACGCGCCGTCGAAGGGGCGTCGATGTCGACCGACACGCCGCCGTCGCGCATGCGCTCGACGAACGCGGCCTGGCTCGGTGTCAGGGCATCGAAGCCGACGAACGTCAGGCCGCCGACGACCGACGACGGGTCGACCCAGTCCTGCGCCTCGGAAAGGTCCATCCACCCTTCGAGGTCGATCCAGTCCGCGAACTCGTGGGCCCAGCGGGAGAAGGCCGCGACTTCGGGACCGTCGCCCGGCTCCGCCGATTCGAGCGGAATGCGGTAGTCGCGCAGGATCTGCCACGAGCGCTGCGCCGTGCGCGCGAGCCCATCGGGCGCGATGACGGCGGCGGCCTGCGGATCGCGGGCGAGGATGCGATCCCAGGCGCGTCGCGCGACGCTCTCGTCGAGCCACCGCCGATGCGTGCGGCCCGCCGCGCGGTCGAGGTGGAACATGCGCTCGATCAGCGCGGACCACGGCACGATGTCGGGCGTGGGCCAGACGGTGAGGCCTCGCTCGAGCGCGGCCTGGTCGTGCTTCTGGCGCAGGAAATGCGCCAGTCGACGGGTCGGAGTGACCCAGGTCCGGGAACGCCGTGCATCGTTGATAGACACGGCTTCCATCATTATTTTCAGTATCTTAGGGGAACTTCCTAAAGTCCGTTCAGCGGGTCTTGTCGACCACCCGCAGCGGGCTCGGCCGCGAGACGGGCTGGTCGCCCGCTGCGTAGTTGTCGAGCAGTTCCTCGATCCGCGTGAACACGTCGGCGAGCACCGCCGGCTCCGGCAGGTTGGTGATGCGGAAGTGCGTGTTGTACGGCACGTTGAAGCTCGTGCCCGGCGCGACCAGCACGTGCTTGTGCTCGAGCAGGTCCATGGCGAAGCGCCGGTCGTCGAACTCCGGGAGATGCTCCGTCTGCACGCCGATGAACGCGTACATCGCGCCGCGCGGCGGCGTGAGGTACAGGTACTTGCTGCGGGCGACGCCCTCGATGATCGCCTTGCGCGACTCGGCCAGCCGTCCGCCCTGCCCCACGAGTTCCTTGATGCTCTGGTACCCGCCGAGCGCGGTCTGCACGGCCCACTGGCCGGCCACGTTGCTGCACAGGCGCAGCGACGACAGCAGCTCGAGCGAGGACAGGTATTCCCGGGCGTTCTCGAGGTCGCCCGAGAACGAGGCCCAGCCGACGCGGTAGCCGCAGGCACGGTAGACCTTCGAGAGGCCCGACAAGGTGCCGCAGAGCGTGTGCTGGACCAACGTGGCCATCGGCACGAATTCGGCGCCGTCGTAGGTCATGCCGTCGTAGATCTCGTCCGCGAGCACCACGAGGTGGTACTTCTCCGCGATGTGCGCGATCGCCTCGAGCACGTCCCGCGGATACACGGCGCCGGTCGGGTTGTTCGGGTTGATCACCACGATGGCGCGGGTGCGCTTGGTGATCAGCGCCTCGATCTCCTGCGGATCCGGCACGAAGCCGCGCTCCGGGCGGCAGGGATAGTGCACCGCCTTGCCGCGATTCAGGTTCACGGCCGCGGTCCACAGCGGGTAGTCCGGACTCGGTACCAGCACTTCCTCGTCCGCCGCGAGCATCGCGCGCAGCGTGAGGTCGATCAGCTCGCTCACGCCGTTGCCGATGAAGACTTCGTCGGCGGTCACGCCGCGCACGCCCCGCACCTGCTGCTGCATCACCACCGCTTCGCGTGCCGGGAAGATGCCCTTCTGGTGGCAATAGCCCTCGGCGGCGCGCAGGTTCTCGATGATGGCGAGGCGCATCGTCTCCGGTGCCCGGAAGCCGAACGCCCCCGGGTTGCCGATGTTGAGCGACACGATGTCGTACCCCATGCGCTCCATCTCCTGGGCGCGCCGGGCCAGCTTGCCGCGGATCTCGTAGCGGACGTTGGCGAGGCCGGGGCTCGGGCGGATGCTGCGGGTCGACATGGCGTAACCTTCTGAAAGTTCAGCCGCAATTATGGCCCGGCCGCCGGTCCGAATACAGGACGCATTACCCGATCGCACCTGAGCGGCGCAGCTCGGCGAGCCGCTCCGGGCCCAGACCCAGTCTGTCGGCCAGCACGGAGTCGGTGTCCGCACCGAGTTCCGGGGGCGCAACACGGTACTCGAGCGGCGTGCGCGAGAACAGCGCGGGATGGCGGACACCCGGCACCGATCCCGCGGTCGGGTGAGGCAGGTCGATCCGCAGGCCGCGGTGACGAATCTGCGGTTCGGCGAACACCTGCGCCAGGTCGTTGATCGGGCCGCACGGCACGTTCGCCTCGCGCAGCCGGGCCAGCCACTGCGCGGTCGGCTGCGAGCGGAGCAGTTGCTGTACCTGCGGCACCAGTTCCGCCCGATGCGCGACGCGCGACTGATTGTCCTGGAAACGCGGGTCGGCGGCGATGTCGGGCCGGCCGGCCGCCTCGCAGAATCTCGTGAACTGGGCGTCGTTGCCGACCGCGAGCATCAGGTGGCCGTCGGCCGTGGCGAACGCCTGGTACGGCACGATGTTCGGATGCGCGGTGCCCTGCCGTCGCGGCGGAGCCCCGCCCACGAGGTAGTTCATGTTCTGGTTCGCGAGCCACGCGACCTGCGAGTCGAGCAGCGCGAGGTCGATGTACTGCCCTCGTCCTGAGGCCTGGCGCTCGAAGAGTGCCGCGAGGACCGACGACAGGCCGTACATGCCGCACATGAGGTCCGCCACCGCGACACCGACCTTCTGCGGACCGCCGCCCGGCTCGTCGTCGGGCAAGCCGGTGAGACTCATCAACCCGCCCATGCCCTGCACCATCGCGTCGTAACCGGGGCCGGCCGCGTCGGGTCCGTCCTGGCCGAAGGCCGAGATCGAGAGGTACACGAGGCGCGGATGGGCGGCCGCGAGCGTCGCATAGTCGAGGCCGTACCGGGCGAGGCCGCCGACCTTGAAGTTCTCCACCAGTACGTCGGCGCTGCGGGCGAGGTCCCGGATCAGCGCCTGGCCCTGCGGGTGCGCGAGATCGATTGCCACGGACTTCTTGCCGCGATTCGTCGACAGGTAATACGCCGACTCACGCGTGTCCTGCCCGGCGCGATCCTTCAGCCACGGAGGGCCCCATTGACGCGTGTCGTCGCCACTGCCCGGCTTCTCGATCTTGATGACCTCCGCGCCGTAATCGGCGAGCGCCTGCGTGGCCCAGGGGCCCGCGAGCACGCGGCTGAGGTCGAGGACGACGATACCGTTCAGCGGTCCGGCCATTGCCTTTTACTCGGGTTCGTTGGGAAGCGCCGCGTGCCGGCGCCGGACGCGTAGTGTCGCATGCGGCCGCGCCGAAGCCGACGTCAGCTGAAGGCCGGGCGTCGCAGTTCGGGCACGGCGGCCAGCAGTGAGCGCGTATACGGGTCCCGCGGCGCGGTCAGCAACTGTTCCCGCGTCGCACGCTCGACCAGCCGGCCGCGGCACAGCACCGCGATCTCCGCGCACAGGTGGTGCACGACCGCGAGGTTGTGACTGATGAAGAGCAACGCCATGCCGTGTCGCCGACACGTGTCCGCGAGCAGGTTGACGATCTGCGCCTGCACGGACACGTCGAGGGCGCTGACCGCCTCGTCGCAGATCAGCAGTTGCGGGCGCACGATCGTGGCCCGGGCGATGGCCACGCGCTGGCACTGCCCGCCGCTCAGTTCGTGCGGGTACCGGCGCGCGAGCGCGGGATCGAGGCCGACGTCCTGCAGGGCCCGCACGACTCGCCCTTCGAGCACGCTGCGCCCGACCTCCCCTTCGAGCGAGGAGACGGCTTCTGCCACGCTGGCCCCGGCCGTCATGCGCGGGTCGAGGCTGCCGAAGGGATCCTGGAAGACCACCTGCAGTTCGCGCCGCAGGGGTCGCATGCGCGCGTGGTCCGTGGGGTCGATGACCTCGCCGCGCCACAGGATGCGCCCGGAGCGCGGCCGCACGAAACCGAGGATGGCCCGTGCCAGCGTCGACTTGCCCGAGCCCGATTCACCCACGACGCCGAGCGTGCCGCCCGGTGGGATCTCGAGACTGACCCCGGCCAGCGCGTCGATCTCGCGGCGCGGCGCGAGCCAGCCACCGTGGCCGAGGCGGTAACGCACCACCAGATCCTCGACCTGCAGGAGCGGCGCGCTCATCGCTCGACTCCCAGCGCAAACGGAGCGTGGCAGGCCGCCTCTCGACCGGGTGCGACCGCGCGCAGCAGCGGCGTGACTTCGCGACAGGCCTCGCTCGCCACCGCGCAACGCGGTGCGAATGCGCAGCCCGTCGTACGCTCGCCCGGGCGCGGCGGCTGGCCTTCGATCGCGGGCAAGGGTCGATCGGTCGGGAAGCCGAGCCGAGGGACCGAGGCGAGCAACCCCGCCGTGTACGGATGCGCCGGGTGATCGAGCATCGCCTCCACGGACCCGACCTCGACGAGGCTGC